>PLRV01000008.1 GCA_003164925.1 Caulobacteraceae bacterium | reverse complement strand
GACTTTGACATCGTGCGCTGCCGGCGGGGACGGAAGGGCGCAGAGTGGGCCCCCCCGGCCAATGCGGAGGGGGTGATCCGGCTGCTGGCCCCGTGCCTGGCGGCTGGCGGCCTGCCGGCGCACGACAACAGCGAGGTCGCCGGCTTTCTTGCCAGCAGTGCGCCGGTCCTCGCCGCGCGCCGGGTCGCCCAACACGGACGCGATTCGATCAAGCTGTTTACGCCGCTTGCGCCCACGCACATCGTCGACGTCATGCAGGGCGAGAACATGCTTCTCGACCTGAGCGGCAATCCGCTGCTGGTCATCATGGTCCGCTCGCTGGGCCTGGCGAACGTGTTCGTCGACGGCGTCCCCCCCGCTTGGCCGACAGCGACGGACATCATGGGCTTCAATCGCCGGATCATGCAGGCGATCAAGGCCGGCGATCCTGGCGCAGCCGCTGATGTCGCCTGGGCCAAATGGCGGCTCATACAGGAATCGGCGAGACCTGCGCCGACGTCGCCTGAGGCGCCCATCGTCGCGTCCACGAGTTTTACGATGCCCGGATTCTCCAGGCGGCAGGCTGCCCGTAGAGTCGGATGAGTTCGTAGCGAGCTTTGTGGCCGGCTCTACTCGCCGGCGATTAAGCACGAAGGCGCTGGCCTAAAAAGGCCTGCAATTTGGCCCCGACGGAATGGCCTGCTTATGACACGCCGGTCTATTTGGCCCCAATCACTGTCGTGCGCTGGAGAATCCGCCACTCACCATCGCGCTTTTCGAGAATATCTTCGTAATGGCCCGGAAGGCCCACGGTGGTCGTCTTGGCTTTTAGGTCCGGATAAACACTGAGAAAGTATCCATAATGAGTAGCCCGGGTAGGGCTTTGGAACTCAAAGTGATGACTCAGCGCCAGATGCCAAGGCGGAATATCGGTGCCAATCACGTTCGCCATCGGAGCGCCGCCGGCGGACTTGGGCGGTGCGGTTTCATTCTGCCGATACGGGATCGTTATGCTTTTCCCTGGTTCGGGCTGCATAATGATGATGGCCTCAGGCCAAAACGCCTTGTCGCTTCGTGCTGGATCGTGAAGCTCCAATCCCAGGGTATAGTTGTCGACCGCCGCGTTCACGCCAACCCAGTCGTCGACGGTGGGTTTGTAAGCGGGCGCCGCCGCGCTTGCCGTTGCGCCCTGGGCATAGGCCCCGCCAGCGGCCATCAATAAGCAGGCTCCGGCCATTCCCGCTAAATATTTCATCTTGCAGCGCACCCTTCCTCCCAAGGCAAAATTTGACGGTTAGTGATTGTCGTTCTGCTGGAGACGCTTGAGAACCACGGCGGGGTCCTCCTCGATGGTCTTGTTCGTGCTAGGATCGAAAGCGAATATATTGGCGGAGTTGCACACCCATTCGTGGGGCCGGCCGTCTTCCCCGCGGTTGCGCTTGAAAAGCTGCACCGGGGTCGAGACATAGGGCTGCTTCCAGACCGTGTCGTCATAGATCGTCAATCGGTCTTCCAGCGTGTCCGGATCGACCAACCGAATGCGTTCAACCATGCGCAGATTTGGTCCATGCGGACCAAATATTGCTTCGGGAGGCAGGACAAATGGGCCTTTTCCCTGCCCTGGCAAATCGCCGTACTGAAAGAGCAGGTCGTCAGCAAAGCCTACGCTTTCGACCACCAGGGTGTCGCCCTCGAAATGCCCGACCGAGTCGCCCAAGTAGGTGGGGTTGGGGCGCGCGGCATGCTCCCCATTAAGCGTGATAAAGCGGGTCATGCTGCTGTTTTCTATATAGATCGCGATCATGCCCGGCTCGTAGAAGAACTTCAGCGGGGAGCCCAGGCGCTGAATGATCGGCATCCCGGGGGTTTTGCAGTTCGCGCCCGCGAAAGGTATGTCCGCGATGGGCTTGTAATGGGCGATGTAAGCCTCGGCTTGCGCCGTGAACGGAACATTTGTCGGATTATCCAGAAACGACGTCACGCTTTGCCAGTTGCCGGTGAAGAAATCGGGCAACTTGGCGACGTCGGACCAGTTCGATCCCAGCGGCTCGGCGGCGACGGCCGGCAAGGCGAACATCGCCGAACACAGCGCGATGGCGAGCAGGGCTTTGTGTTTGATCATTAAGCGGCCTCGGCGACTAGCGGGGGGACGGCGCGGCGCCGGGCGGAGGCGCGCCAACGCCCGGAGGAGGCGCGCCAGCGGCGGCGTTCAGCAATCGACCATCCGCCAACTGGACCTGGCTCAGCAATGCGACGTGACTGCCATCTCGGCTGGGCGACGCGCCAACAGTGACCTTGTCGCCCGGCTTCATATCCGCGGCGTTCCATCCGCTGCGGGCCAGCATGCCCGTACTGCCGGCCTCAAAACCCCAGATCTCCTGGACGCCATCGGGTCTCGCGGCCCGGATGTAAAGCCAAGAGTGAGGATTGGCCCACAGCCACTTTTCCACCGTACCCTGGACAGAAATCTTCTTCGACAGGTCGAAGGGGGCCGCGGAATGATGCGCCGAGGCCGGAAATGCCGCCGCAGCCAGCAATAGCGCCGCCGCTAGGCCCGAAATACGGGTTGGACAATGCACATTCATCGCGTTTTCGCCTGTCATGATGTCTTCGTATGCCGCCAGTGGACAGGGACAACTTATCCCCCAAAAGGCCTGGAGAAAGGGGCCACAATTGGCGTGAACCCCTTCCCGCGCGATCTTCGGAGGAGAGACCAGCACCGCGCGGCCGTCGAGCGCAAGTGGACGATCGAATTTGAGCGGCGCTGGCTGCCCTTCCGATCGTCAGCCAGAACGGCTGCTTTTCTGAAATGGCTCATATGTCACTTATCCGAGAGCCTGTAATCTGCAGTCTAAACGAAGAAGGAGCCCGTATTACGGCTGAATGATTGAGCTCATCACTATAGCTTCGATGGTGCGCTGCAGGGGGGCCGCCTGCGGGCCAACCAACGGCGCCATCGACACGATGGCGATGCGCTCTTCGGGAACCGCCCAGAAGCGCCGCGCACCGCCGCCATCCCAGCCGAAGCTGCCGGCCAGCAATCGAGTGCCTGCGACATCGGGGATGGTCACACGCAGAAAGCCGAGGCCGAACTTGACGCCTTCGGCCGGCATTGCCATTGGCGGATACCCTCCCAAGACCAGCGGGCCGATCTGGTTGGACGCCATCTCGTTGACGGTTTCCGGCTTGAGGTATTGCCGGCCATTGAAGCTGCCATCGTTTGCCAGCATGCGTGCAAACAGTGAGTAGTCGCCCACCGTAGTCCAGAGTCCAGCTGAAGCGCTGAATCCCGTCACTTCCCCAGCGATCGGTAATGGAAGGCCTGGCGCAAATGGCAACGCTCGCGCCACCAAATCACGCTTGACGCCGAAGTCCGTGGCGTTCATCCCCAGCGGCCCCAACAGTCTCTGCTGCAAGAACTGCCTGATATTCATACCCGAGACGACTTCGATCACTCGAGCGACAACCTCAATGCCGAGACTGTTGCTATAGGCCCAACGCGATCCCGGCTGATACTCGAGCGGAAGATTTGCCAGTTTCGGGACGAACGTGGCCAAGGTGTCCGTGGGCTCACGACGAGGGAATCCGTTGTCGACGCCGTAAATCTGGATACCTGACGTATGAGTCAGCAGCATCCTTACGGTAATGGGCCTTGCGGCCGGCTCCATCTCATACTGGGGTTCGCCCCACTCCTTCGAAGGACCGCCGGGTCCCGGCAGTGCGGTGAACGGCGCGGGAGGCGAGCCTGGCTTGAGCACGCGTACCTGCCGCGGTCTGCCGAACTCCGGGATGTACTTGGATACCGGATCATCCAGGTTAAGCTTGCCGTCTTCGACCAGCATCATGGCCGCAACGGATATGACCGCCTTAGTAAGATCCGCGGCGCCGAATATCTGATCGGGCTGCAATGGCTCCTTACTCATGACGTTGGTCACGCCCTGAGCTTCAAAATACACCACCTTGCCGTCGCGGGCGATGAGCACAATGGCGCCAGGAATCTGCCCCGCATCGATCTGTATCTTCACCGCATCATGGATCAGGGCGAGCCTGGAGCTTGAAAGGCCCACGTCTTCGGGAATGGTCAGGGCGGTTTGCGCCAGAGCTGGCGCCGACAATCCCATCAGAGCCGAAAGACTCAGAGCGAGGATTCCCACCTTCAAAATCTTCACTTCTTTCATCTCCCTACAAGCGGCTTACTTGCGGCCGTGCGGTCTAAATATATGCGTCACGAAAGATCTTGGCAGGTGGATTAAAAATCACTGACCCTGCTTGTCCAAGTACTTCACCATCTCTTCGGGATCTTTGTCATTGTAAGTGTTGGTCGCCGGGTCGAAACTGGTGATGGATAGACCGCAGACCCACTCTTCCGGCTCGCCACTCACCTCTATCTCGACGCCGCCCGGCGCTTCTATTTTCTTTCCCGGCTGCGTGCGCTTGTATTGGCGCGTCGTCACATAGGGCTTCGTCCAAACGGTATCGTCGTAAATCGTGGTTTTAATTTCCAAAGTCACTGGATCCGTTACGCGCATCCGTTCCACCATGCGCATGCCGTCGCCATGCGGTCCCCAGATTGCTGCCGACAGGGCCTCCAGGAGTTTTGTGGGAGGAGGGCCGAGACCGGCCGTGCCGACACTGTTCTCCGGAGGCAGAGGCTTACCAACGCCATATTGGAAGGTGATGTCGGACGAGAAGTCATCGGTCTCCACCACCAGGGTATCTCCTTCCCAGTGACCGACTGAAGTGCCGTAGTATTTGGGCGATGTCTTGCCTTCCGGCTGGTTCATCTTGATGAACCGGGGGGCGCCCACCGACTGCATGTAAATACTGATCAGTCCCGGGGCATAGGTGAACTTAAGGCCGCCGCCCAGGCGCATGGCTAACGGAAGGCCAGGCGACTTACAGCCATCCTGAGCATAAGGAACATCCCTCTTCGCCTTGTAAGCGTCGACGTACTTCTGCGCCTTCTCAGTGTAGGGAACGTTCAGCTTTGCATCGCCCTCGACAAAGCCTTCAAAGGTAATCCACATGCCGGTAAATAGATCGGGCATTTTGGCCGCGTCGGCCCAGGTGGAGCCCAGAGCGCCTGGAGCGCTGGCCTGCGCCGGCTCTGGAGCGCTGTTCACGGCTTGCCCGTGAGCCGAAGAGAACAGCGACGCGGCGAGCAATGCCGCGATCGATACGGCCTTCCCACAACGGTTGATCATAGTCGAAATCCCCTATCGGTCATCAATAATTGGGGCGCAAGACGGCTCGCCCGGCGGCTCTGATCCCAGAGATGCCGCCTAGCCGACGACGACGCCATCGGCGCCGCGAGGCTCGGGTAGGTCCCGGGCGTGAAGACGGTAGCACAGGTCACGAAGGTGTTGGATAGGTGGCCCAAAAGGGTCGCCATATCGACCCCGCTAGGGGAATTGTTTTGATTTCAGTATCTTGCGAATATCACTGGTGCGGTCGAGAAGACTCGAACTTCCACGGGTTGCCCCACAGCGACCTCAACGCTGCGCGTCTACCAATTCCGCCACGACCGCGAACCAGTGAGCGGCGGGGAGTAGCAAACCGGGACAGGCTTGTGAAGGGCGCGGTGAAAATGCGCGCATCTAACTTCCCGCCATGAAGTCGTAGACGTCGGCCTCGCGCGTCACGGTGATGCAGATTTTATCTTCGTTGATCTGGATCTCACCGCGCGCTACCGGGTGGTTATTGGCCAGAATCCACACCTCGTCGTTGGCCTTGGCGTCCAGCGGGATCACCGCACCGCGCCCCATGCGCAGCAATTGCTGCATGGGCAGGATGCTGCGGCCCAACAGCACCGATATTTCGACATTAACCGCATCGATTTGACCAGACAAACGCCACCCCTTCGGGAATCGCTGAGACGCTTGCACCGGCCTCCGCGGGCCCCACATTGGGCAAACATGCTTGACCGCGAGTTAAAGTCCTTCTCTCCCGCTCTTATGCCGCGGTCCGACGGCGCCCCGGCCGGCTGGGCCGTGTCCACCGCGCCCGTGGACTACCCGGTCGCCGTGGCGGCCATGCACGAGCGGGTGCAGTCCATCCTGGAGGGTCGCGCCGGCGAACTGATCTGGTTGCTGGAGCACCCGCCGCTCTATACCGCCGGCGTTTCGGCCAAGACCCGCGACCTGCTCGATCCCGGTCGTTTTCCTGTTTTCGAGAGCGAGCGGGGCGGCCAGTTCACCTATCACGGCCCCGGCCAGCGAGTGGCCTACGTCATGCTGGATCTGCGCGATCGGGGACGAGATGTGCGTCGTCTGGTCCAGGCTTTAGAAGGCTGGATAATCGACGCCCTGGCCGATCTGGGGGTTCGCGGCGAAATCAGGACCGGCCGCGTAGGGGTCTGGGTCGAGCGCGACAATCCGCTGCGGGAACAGAAGATCGCGGCTCTGGGCGTGAAGCTGCGCCGCTGGGTGACGTTCCATGGGATCAGCCTGAACGTCCATCCGATGCTGGATCACTTTGCCGGCATCGTCCCATGCGGCCAGACCGAGCACGGCGTGACCAGCCTCGCCGACCTTGGCGCGCCCGCCGCCATGGACCGGGCCGACGCAGCGCTGAAGTCTGCCTTTGAGAGAATATTCGGCCCGGTGCAGGATTGCCCGCCGCCGGCCTGACAGCAGGAGCTTAAGGCGTCAGGCCGATGGACGCCGTAATCTGCTGCATCTCGCTAAAGATGAAATCCGCGCCCCGGGCCTCGTGCGCCGATGCGCGCGTAGCGCCCCAGGTGACCGCGCCGAAGGCCATACCCGCCGCCCGCGCTGCATCCAGGTCGCGCAATTCGTCGCCGATCACCAGGGTGTCCTCGGCGGCGGTGGCCACGAGCTTGGCCATCTTGATCAGCTTTCTGCGCTTGCCGAATAGCGAGACCCCGGCGGCGAAACCGTCAATAAGAGCAGCATTGTCGGGGCCTAGCACCGTGCGGATGGTGTCTTCGCCGTTGGCGCTGACCACCGCCAGCTTGACGCCGGCCTGGGACAGGCCCGCCAGCATTTCGCTCGCGCCTGGAAACAGTCCGATTTGATTCACATCGGCCGCCATGCGCGCGCGGACGTAACGGGCGATCATCGGCAGCTTCCAGCGCTTGACCCCCAGGCGACGCATGATCTCCCGCGCGTCGCACAGACGTAGCTCTTCCAGCTCGCCCTCTTCAACACGCCGGAACGAGAACCTGTCGGCCACGTCGTCCATCATACCCATGACCCACGGAAAGGAGTCCGCCAAGGTTCCGTCGAAGTCGAAGATGGCTAGCCTATAGCGCATGCGCCCCTATCCCCCGCCGCGCGCGCGGCGGCAAGCCCGTTCGATGTTCGAGCGACTTGGAAGCCGCCAAACTAAGGGTTGGCGGGCGCCGCAGGACGCGCCCGTGCGGTCATGCCGGTCGCAGCCGCATCGGAAGCGACCTGCGGATCGACCACGCCGTTGAAGAGCGGCGACGGTGACGGTGCGGGCGCCTGCGTCTCGATGGACTGCGGATCGGCAGGCGCAAAGCCTGCCACGCTCGGCGCTGACTGCGAACGTCGCGCGATAACCCGCGTCGGCGAATCGGGTCTGGGGCTGGAGCGGGCGTCAGGCCGCTGAACCGCCAGCGCGGACGGCGCCGAAGACGTCGCCGCGAACGACAACGGCCAGGACAGGCGATGATCCCCGTCGGTAAACCACAAAAACACGGCGACCACCGCCAAGGCCCCGGAGATCAGGCCCATCAGCACATGGCCGAGTGTGTGAGAGGGTTTGTGCTCCTCGTCGGCCGTGGACATGTCGCCTCCGATGCGTCAGGTCCCCTTCCACTTACGGACTGAGCCGACGTCGACGTGCACGAAATCAGATACTGGATATAGGCCCACACCGCCTCCGCGCAAGGCAAGCGCCGCCTTTTGCAGATGATCCAGGGCCACGCCGCCGATTCGGATGTCCGCGGCCATGCCCTTCATATGCAGACTGTTGACCGCAACCTCCTTGCTTCGGCTGTGCAGGGCGGCGTTGGTGGCCGGTGTGCGATAGCCACAGATGAGGTCGTAGCGGGCTTGGGTCTCCACCGCGCCGCGCAACTGAACCATCAGGTCCAGCAGCTTCGGATCGATCGGGTAAGTCTCGCCGGTGCGGTGGTCGCGCATCAGCTTGTTAAGGGCGGCCAAAGCATCGGGCACATAGGCGCCCTTGTCGAAGTACACCGCCTCCAGCTTCTCGTCGGTATGCAGGTTGTACACCGACAGGACACGCGAGCCGGCCAGAACCGAGGCTGGCGCTTGAGCAGCCGACGCCGCCGCTTTCGCCGATGAATCAGCCAAGGCCGAGTCGACGATAGCGTCCATGCCCTCGCCCGCAGCGCTCGTCGGCGCGTCCTCGGCGAAGGCCATCGGCGATAGCCCCGTCAATGCGCCATAGCCGGCGCCGGCGCCGGCTATGGCGCAAAAGGCGAGTCTCAAGACAGCGCGTCTCTCGATCAAAATGACACCTTTTTAGTGAATCGACGCCAACGACAATTTCAGGAACCCCGTAAATTCGAGGGTCGTCGTTTTTCGGTCGCCAGGTCAAGCTTTGCTGGCGCCGCCTGCGGCAATCCGCTGCAGCAGCTCACCGTCCCAGCCGTAGAAATCGGGACGGAAGTTCATCGCGCCGTCCGGGCCGGCAAAGGCGGTCCAATAGAAGATAAGCACCGCGGTGGGCCGGCTCAGCGCGACCCGCCGCGTCTGGCCGTCGGCGATCACATCGTCGATGGCCTCGGCGGTCCAGGCGGGATCGTCATTCAGCAGCAGGAGCGCCAGAGCCTTGGGCTGGTCCAGCCGCACGCAACCGTGGCTGACCAACCGACTTTCGCGCGCGAAATTCGAATGGCTCGGCGTGTCGTGTAGATAGACGCCGTAGGGGTTGTCGAAGTCGAATTTGATCTGGCCGAGTGCGCTCTTGGGGCCCGCTCTCTGCTGCAAGCGCTCGCCCGTATCCGTGTGGATGACAACGAAGTCCTCGCGCGCCAGATAGCCTGGGTGCGCACGCTCCTTGGGCCACAGCTCCTTGGTCGCGATCGTGGCGGGCACGTTCCACGGCGGATTGAACACGACGCTGCGGATGGTCGACTGCAGCATCGGCGTGTGGTCCGTCAACCGCCCAGCGATGGCCCGCATGGACAGCGCAGGCTGTTCGCCCCGGAACAGGGTCATCACCGCAGCGGCGATGTTCACCTGTACGCGGTCGGTGGGCATCACGGGCGGCGCCCAGCGCCAGCGCTCCATGTTGGCCAGTATTTGATCGACCCGCTCCTTGGCCGAGACGTTCAGGGCCGACAGCGTGGCCTTGTCGACCTCGCCCGTTGCGTCCAGACCATGGCGCGTTTGGAAGGTTTTGACCGCCTGATCCAGGGCCTCGTCAAACATCAGCGGATTGTCCGCGACCGCTTCCTGCTGCACGTCGGCCGGCTGGACCGGCGGCGGTGCGGCAAAGGTCTTGGCGGCCTGCGGATCTTCGGCCGCCAGTCTGGCCTTGAGGCCGGGAACGCGTGGATCCTCCAAGCCCAGCTTCATGCTGGGGCCGGTGGGCAGCGACGTCCAGCCGCCGCGCGCAACGATATCGCGGTAGGTCTTGAGGCCCTCGATCAACTGCTGATAGCCGAGATAGGGCGGGGGCAGATCGTCCAGCCAAGCCTTGAGCCGGTTTTGCGCCAAGGCTTGGTTCAGCTCCCTGACGGCGTCGAAAGCAGCCGGGCGCATGCCCCATTCTTTGTCGAAGGCGGCGTCGTCCAGGCGGCCGCGATGGACGTCGGCTGCATAGCGCGCCGTCTCCGACAGCAGCAGAGCTTGCCCCTGCGAGCGGCGGACCGGATCGCGCGATTGCAGCAGGCCGCCCAACTCGGCAGGCGCTAAAGCATCCCGGTCGAGGCCTTGGGCGGGCGCGGCCGCCAGGACGTCGCGCATGGTCTGGATATCCTCAGACCGCAAAGGCGTGAACGCGGGCTGGGGCTGGGCGTCGGCCGCCTGGCCGCCGTTCCACCGGTTCTGAGCCAGATGGGGGCCCGAGCACAGCACGAACGCCAGCGCCAACAGGACCGCTGACGTCGAATGCTTCATGCTCGCCTCCTGCTGCCCGTGTTCAAGCTCTACCGTCCAACGCCTGAAATCAACGTGGGTTCTACCAACAGGCGATTCGACCCGATTTCCGGCCCCCCGTTAATTCGGCGCACACCTGGTCTGCTTAGACTGCGACCATGACCGCGCCTATCGCCCGTCCGCTTGACCGTGAACGGAATTCCGAATTTACGCCGCCAGAAAGCCCCGCCGGCTCGCCCGCGCGCGCGCGTCAAGCTCTTGTGGAAAGCTACGTCGCCGCCCAGGCGCCCCACAAGCGCGGCGCCATGCGACCGGCCCATTTGATCTCCACCCGCGCGCGGGTGGATGCGGCCACAGCCGAACGCCTGTTCAAGATGTTCGACAGCGGCGTGATGGCTATCTTCGCCCTCATCCTGGCCAATCTCGCCCATCCTCGCAGCCTTCTGGCGGCGCCTATCGGCGGCGTCCTGCCCCTGGCGGCCGGCGCGGGGGTACTCATCTGGAGCCTAGGCGCGGCGCGCATATATGGGACGGAGCAGCGCGAGGGCCTGATCTCGTCCACGGCTCGGATCGCCGCCTGCTTACTCGCCAGCGCCCTGACCATGGCGGGCCTGGCCGCCGCGTGTCGGCCGGCGAGGGCGGACATCTTCGCCGAGGAGATTTGGTTCATCCTCAGCGCCGCGGCCATGGTCCTGTTCCAAGCCGCCTGGTGGCGGCAGGTCAACCGCTGGCGGTCGAGCGGGCGCCTAACGCCTAACATCGTGGTGGTCGGCGCCACGGACAACGCCCGCAAACTGATCCAGAAAGCCCGCGAAAGCGGCAAGCTGGCGGTCCTCGGCATATTCGATGATCGGCTTGGCCGCTCGCCCGCTGACGTCGACGGCGTCCCGGTTCTGGGCGACACTAAGTCCCTCATCGCACACCGGATCATGCCCTATGTGGACCGCGTGGTGATCACGGTTCCGCCACAAGCGCAGGGCCGCGTCCGCGAACTCATCGAAAAGCTGAAGGTCCTGCCCAACGAAGTCAGCCTGTTCCTGGACTTCGGGGACGAAGCGGCGCAGTCGGCCGCCCTCTCGCGCCTGTCCGGTGCGCCCCTCGCCCGCATGACAGGTTCAGCCCACGACGACCGTCGGGTCCTGCTCAAGCGACTGGAGGACCTGGTGTTGGGCGCCCTGGCCCTGACGGCGGCCGTTCCCATCATGGCCTTGGTGGCCCTGGCGGTGAAGCTCGACAGCCCCGGCCCTGTCCTGTTTCGACAGCGTCGGCACGGTTTCAACAATGAAGAGATCGTGGTGTGGAAGTTCCGCTCCATGCGGCATGAAAGCGCCGACGCCACCGCCTCGCACCAGGTCATCGCTGACGATGAACGGGTCACCCTGGTCGGGCGTTTCATTCGCAAGTTCAGCCTCGACGAACTGCCGCAGCTTTACAATGTTCTGAAGGGTGAGATGTCCCTCGTCGGACCGCGACCCCATGCCATCGGCATGAAGACCGGCGCGGTGGAGTCGGCCAAGCTGGTGGCCGAATATGCCTGGCGTCACCGCATGAAGCCCGGTCTCACAGGCTGGGCGGCCGTCAAGGGCTCACGCGGACCGGTGCACACCGCTGAGGAGGTCCGCCGGCGGGTGGAGCTGGATGTCGAATACATTGAGCGCCAATCCCTTGGGCTGGATCTGTACATAGTGCTCATGACCATCCCCTGCCTGGTATTCGGCGACCGGAAGGCCGTGCGATGACCGCGCCTCACCGCGAATGGGTGATAGACAACCAGGCCTGGGCCGGGAGCCAACCCCGGCTATCCGTTCTGACACCCTTCCTTCGCGACGACCCCAGTCGCCTGCTGGCCGCGCTGGGCGATCAGGCGGGGAGCCTGGACGGACGCGTGGAGATCGTAGCGCTCGACGACGGCTCTGGCGATGACGCCCTGGCCGCCCGGGTCGCCGCCGCGGTCGAGGCCCTGCCCTGCCCTGCCCGCTTCGTCCGACTCACGGCCAATGAAGGTCGTTCGCGCGGTCGCAACCGTTTGGCCCGCCACGCCCGCGCGGGCCATTTGTTGTTCCTGGACAGCGATATGTTGCCGGACGGGCCGGACTTCCTGTCGACCTACCTCAAGCTGGTGCAGACGATCTCGCCCGCGGCGGCCTTCGGCGGTTTCTCGGTCAAACAGGCTTCCACCGCGCCGGACGTGGCGCTGCACCGGGCCATGGCCGCCAAGTCCGACTGTCTGCCCGCCACCCAGCGGCGCCGGCATCCCGAGAAGACCGTGTTCACCTCCAACCTTCTGATCCGCCGCGACGTGTTCGAAGCGGAGGCCTTCGACGAGAATTTTGAGGGCTGGGGTTGGGAAGATGTCGAGTGGGCCGCGCGGGTCAGCCGGCGGTACGCCATCGTCCACCTCGACAACACCGCCACGCACCTGGGCCTCGACACCGCCCCGGCCCTGATCGCCAAATATCGGCAGTCCGTCGCCAATTTCGAACGGCTCGCCAACATCCATCCGGACATGGTCAAGGCCTACCCCAGCTTCAAAGCCGCCCGCCTTCTGGCCCACATGCCCTTGCGTGGCCATTTGACAGCCGCCCTCAAGGCTATCGTGCTCAACGCACGCGCGCCGATGGGTCTTCGCGCCCTAAGCCTGCGTCTGTTCCGCGCCGCCCTTTACGCCGAGGTCGTCCGATGACGACCTCCATCTCGACCTACGAGGCCGACCGTTCCATACGTGGCAAGCTGCGCCGCCGCTGGATGCGCCTTTATGCCCGCAGACCCGCTCGCGGCGGCGGACCGGGCCATCCGCGTCTATCGGTGACCTTCGACGACGCGCCCATCACTGCAACGACAACCGGCGCGCAGATCGTCGCCGCGCACGGCGGCAAGGCCACCTATTTCATCGCCGCGAGCCTGCTGGGGACGGATGGCCTCATGGGCCCCTACGCCGCCTGGCGGGACGTAGAGCGATTGCGCGCGCAAGGTCATGAGATCGGCTGCCACACGTGGGGCCACGCCGACTTGGGCCACTGCGACGGTCCGCGGGCCGAACAGGAGGTGATGCTCAACCATCATGCGCTGGCCGCCCACGGCGTACCCGCGCCACACACCTTCGCCTATCCCTACGGGGAGGTGTCCGCCGCGCCCAAGGCCGCCTTGTCCTCGCGCTTCTCCCTCCTGCGCGCCCTCCACCATGGCCTGATCGAGCCGGGCGCCGACCTGAACCAGGCTCCCTCGGTGGGTTTGGAGGGCCACTCCGCCGAACGCGACGTGGTGACCTGGATGCGCCGGGCCGCCGAACGCAAGGCCTGGCTGATTCTCAACGCCCACGACGTGCAGGCGACGCCTTCACCTTGGGGGTGCACCCCGGAGACCTTGCAACGCGTGCTGGACTGCGCCCAGGCCCTTGGCTTCGAACTGATCACCGTGGCTGAAGGCGCGCGTCAGGCGGCCTGACCGCCTCCATGGCCCTGTCCGAATAGGCCAGCTTCACCGCCACCGCCACGAACATGACCCAGCGGAAGTCGTTGTAGACCACGGCAATGCTTTCGGTCAGGGCGACCAGGCCGTAGACCAGAATAAACGGCAGAGCCAGATAGGCGCCCTTGTCTCGGTAGACGGCTATGACCGCCAGGATCAGGGTCTGGACGAAATACAGCGACCAGGCGATCAGGCCCACGATCCCCAGGCCCAGCCATTGCTCCAGCCAGCTATTGTGGGCATGGGCCGCGCGAAAGCCCGCGATCTTGGTGATCCAGTAGACTGGACCCCAGCCGCTCCTGTCGTCCCACACCGCGCCGTAGCCATAGCCCAGCAGCGGCCGTTTATGAATTTCGTAGAGCACCCCCTGCCAGATGTTGGTGCGGCCGGTGAGAGTGGCGTCCTTGCCTAGCACCGCGAAGGCCACATCGGCGGCGAAGAACATGAAGGCCAGAACGGCGAAGATCGCCACCACGGCGCCGAAACTGGAAATCACGCCCATGATCGGGCCGCGCCGCGCCAGGGCCACGAAACCGAT
Source organism: Caulobacteraceae bacterium (assembly GCA_003164925.1). GTDB lineage: Bacteria > Pseudomonadota > Alphaproteobacteria > Caulobacterales > Caulobacteraceae > BOG-938. The sequence continues at coordinate 18,433 of PLRV01000008.1, read as the reverse complement.
CGCGCAAACGCCCAGAAGCAAGGACACCAGCGAGGTCTTGGAGGTCGACAGCAGCACCAACAGCAGCGCCAGCAACGCGAACCCCCCCCACAGGATCTTGCGTCGCGGCGCCAGGAAGGCTGCGGCGACGAACACCACGAAGGCTATGGTCATATTGCCGCCCAGGGCGTTTTTTTCCGCCCACAGCCCCCGCCAGGCGCCCGGAAAAATATTGGGCATGCGGCCTAAGGAGGGAATGAACGCGCCCGCCAGGAACGACAGCAGCGCCAATATGGCGAAGGCGGTCGCCATCACCTCGGCCATTTCCCCCCAGCGAAAGCGCGCGCCCAGCGCCAATCCGCCCAGGGTGGTGAACGCGATGGCTACGATGCGCCGCTCGGTCTGGTCCGGCGCCACCGACCACAGGATCGACAGGCTGCAGATCGCCAGGATCACGATCAGCAGCGGCTGGCGAATAATCGCACGCAGGCTGTCGTTCAGGCTCAGCCCCAGGATCACGAAGGCCGCGCCATAGGCGGGAAAGTAGATGTCGCGCATGAGCGCAGAGGCGCTATCGTCGGTGCTGTCGCCGAACAGCGGCTCCATCCAGGCTTGGCTGTGGATCAATATGATCAGCACGCCCAGGCCGAACGCGAGAAGGCTTGCCAGGCCAGGCCGGGGCTTGGATGCGACCGGCGCGCCGTAGGGCGGTGCGGCCCAGGGCGTCCCGGCGCTGGTCATGGGCTGATCGCTCCAAGGAACTTCGACGAGCCATTTTGGGCAGGCGCGCGGTTGAACACCACTCCGGCGCAAGTCCCGCCCGCCGCGACGATCATGTCGCGCAGCAGGGCCGCCTGCCGCAGGTCGGACTTGTCGGCCGCCACCACCAGCACGGTCGCGTCGGCGAAGGGAGCGGTCATGATCGCCGCCTGGGAATCGGAGATGGCGGGCGCGTCGATAACCACCAGATCGGCGTGCCGGCGCAGAGCGTTCCAGTATTCCCCCGTGGCGCTGATCCGCACCGTCTGACCCTGGCGCAACAGTTCGCGGCGAAAGCGCGTCACCCACAGGCGCCGCTGCGCGATCCGATGGGCCGCCAGATAACGGCCAGGCGGCCAGGGGCGGCCATCAGCGCCTCGCATCGCCGGCTGCACCGTGAAGAAGGCGGAGCCGTCCGGCGAGGCGGCGGCTTCCCGGCCTAAAGGCCCGTACCGTTCGCGCTCCTCGACGATGGCCTTCACCTGCTGGGAATTGGGCACGCCCAGCTCGACCAGCCAAACATTGCGCCTGACCCTCTCAGTCGCGAAGGAGGCGAACTCCCGGGCGATGGTGGATACGCCCTCCCCTGGGGTGGCGGCGGCGAACGCGATCACCCGTCCGCGGCCCGAAATGGACGGACCCAGCGACGCCCACAACTGCGCCATCTCGGACGCTAGATCCACCATTCGCCGAATCGCCGCTTTTCCAACGGTTGAACCTAATGCGCTTTGTGAGTCCTGGAAATCCAAGGCGGATTGACGACCACGGCTGAGGCGGGCTGCGCGACGCTTCGCCTGGCCTTCGCCACGCTTTAGCCCTTATGAAGGGCGATGCCTGCGCGAACGCTCAAGCTCGAAAAAGGAGCGCCATGACGTTAGTGAAGACCACCGCTGCGGTCATGGCTATGGCCAGCCTAGCCTACGCGGCTCACGCCGCCGACGATCTGGACGGCGCGCCGACCCCGCGCCGTGAAAGGCCGGTGCAGGAAATATTCCTCAGTCCGGCCGGCGAACCCTTCCGCACGCTGCCCGGCCAGGTCTATCCCCTGACTGCCTGGTTCAGCCGGGTTGACCTGGATCATGACGGCCGGATCAGCCGCGCGGAGTTCCGGGCCGACTTCGAACAGTTCTTCAAGCGGCTGGACGAAAACCACGACGGCGTAATCGATAGCTTCGAGATCGATGACTACGAGCACAAGATCGCCCCTGAAATCCTTTCGGTGCTGGAGCAGCCAGACCCCGAAGCGGGGGCCGGTCAGGGCAACGAACGCCACGGAAGACGAGACGGCGCAAAGGACGGCGCAAACGCTAACGCCGCCATGCGCCTGCAGATGCAGGGCGCAGCGGCCTACAGCCTGCTGTCGATCACCGAACCGGTCGCCGCGGCGGACGCCAACCTCGACGGCAAAATAACCCTGGACGAATTTCGGGCGGCGGCCGAGCGGCGCTTCGACCTTCTGGACGCCAAACACCTGGGCTATCTGACCTTGGACGCTCTGCCCCGAACCCCCGCGCAGATCGCGGAAAGCAAAAGGAAGCCCGAGCCCGACGCGCCTGGCAAACAGACGCCGGATTCAAGCCCCCAGGCAGCGGGACCGCCGGCGCCCTAGAGCATTTTCCGATAAGTGTGACGCGGTTATCGGATCAAAAAATGCTCTAACTATGTGAAATGGCTCTAGCGCGCCCGCGGCTTGAACTCGGCGGTGGCAAGGATCGGCAGATCCAGGTCGCGCGCCGCGGTTTGGGGGCTGACCGTCTCCTGCTGCATGAATGCGCCCAGCAAACCCGCGCATATAGCGGCGAAGGCGGCGAAAACCACCGACAGGATCATGACCGGGCGACGCAGACTTTTGGGGTGCAGATCGGCTGTCGCCGGCTCGACCACGCGGATATTGTCGTTGCTATTCTGGGCGATGGCCTGGGCGGCCTGGTCTTCTTCGGCCTTGGACGCCAAGCTCTTGACGTTGTCCGACAGCACGTCGCGGTCGCGCAACAACTCCCGGTAACGGGGCTCCAGGGCCGAGAGGCGCAACTGTTGCTGGTTCACGTCCTGGATCTGCCGGTCGAGAGCCGCGCCCCGCTGGTGAAGCGAGGCCTGCTCGGCTTTCAATTGCAGCTTTTCCGTCTCCACCGCCTGATAGACGGGGTTGGGGCCCTGTCGATGGGCGCCGGGGCTGTCGGCCTGACCGGCGGCGATCATGGCCTGAAGTTCGGCAATCTTTCGGTCGTCCGCTTTCACCGGCTCGGAATCGGGCTTGTAACGCGACAGCAGATCCTGCCGATCCAGCTTCAGTTGCAGCAGTTTGTCATTCGGCGCGGGATTGCTGTCCCGGTACAGACTGATTTCCGGCGAGACCGTCGAAGCCTGATGGTCGATCTCGCCTAGCCGCCCGCCGATCTCGCTCAGACGCGCCTGCACCCGAAAACTTTCGTCGACCATCGAGGCGCGTAATGTCGACAGCGAGGTCTTCTCGGCATCGAGATCGCCCAGCTGGTTGTCGGCCATGAACGTCTGCAGAGCATTGTCGGCGGCGGCGAGACGCTGCTCCAAGACGGCCCTCTGCTCGGCCGTGGCCGGCTGGGCTCCATCAATCAGCACCCCCTTGCGATAGGTTATATAGGTCTCCACCAGCTTGCTCAGAACCATGGTGGCCGTCCGCGGATCAGGCGCTGAATAGGTCAGGCGAATGATCGAATTGTCAGGCGCGCTCTCCACTTTCAGAGCCAGGCCCAGGTCGGCCGTGGTCTGGGCGATCATCGTCGCCCGCTCGTCGGGCCCTGCGGCGGCGAACTTGCGCGCCAGCGAAGGCTCGATCTGGCCTACGCCCACGGCCTCCACCACTTGCTGATGCAATTCCGGGCTGCCGAGAATCTCGACTTCGGACTGAATCACCTGGTCCGTGGAAGGCAATGCGCCGCGCCCTGCGTCGCCGATCCGGGGCTCGTATACGTATTCCTGTCCCAACCGGACCAAGAGGCTCGAGTGGGCCGGATAGGTTGCCTTCAGGGTGAAAGCGAAGCCAAGGCCCAGAATTAGGACGGCCAAAAAAACGACCAGCATCAGGCCCCGCTGGAGCCACATACCCCTTAGGACGTCGTCGGCGCTGAGCGGATGGCGTGCATAAGCGGCGTCGGACGCGAACGCCGGCGCGGCGGGCCTTGCAGTCCATGCGCTGGGCGCGATCATGAATCGAGGAAACTCATTACGCCGCAAGCCTGGGCCAGGGTCGTTAACGTCCAGTAACCATAAGCGTCCGGGAGCGGCTAATCGTCCCTCAATAGGCTGTGGCTTGCGTCCTGCGCGATCCGAGTCCAGACAAGGACCGTCGATGCGGGGGGAAGCGCAGCGTGGCTAAGGCGCCTGAACGGAAGATGTTCTACACGATCGACGGCCTGCGCGGGCTCGCGGCCCTACTCGTCGTCACCCGACACATCATCCCCTTGCACGGCGGCCAGTTGGATACAGCATCCAGCTACCTGGCGGTGGAGTTGTTTTTCCTGTTCAGCGGGTTCGTCATCGCCCACGCCTATGACAAGCGCTTCGCCGAAGGACTCGGCTTCTGGGCCTTCGCCAAGGTGCGGATCATCCGCCTCTACCCGCTGTATCTTCTGGCCCTCGCCATAGCGGTGCTCACCATTCCCGGCGCGCGGCTGGCTGGGATCAAGCACACCTGGCCCTTGGATCCCGGCGTGATCCTCACGAGCCTCTTGATGCTGCCGACCTTCGCGGGGGTCTATGGGCCCCTGGTCTATCCGTTCAACAATCCGTCCTGGACCCTATTCTTCGAACTGACCGCCAACTTCGCCTACGCCCTGATCTGGCGCTGGCTGAACAATGGGGTGCTGGTGGCGGTCATCGCTCTCTCGGCCGTGGGCCTGGCCTGGACCGACCTGCATTTCCACAGCCTGGACGTGGGCTTCGACACCCATCACTTCGTCGGCGGGTTTGGACGAGTGTTCTTCTCCTTTTTCGCGGGCGTGGGCGTCTATCGTCTGCAACTGGCGCGGCCCTGCCCGATCAAGATCAGCCCCTGGCTCCTATTGCTCGGGTGCTTTGGGCTGCTGATCGCCTGGCCTCATCAGGGCCTGCACCGCACAGCTTACGACATGGCTTGCGCCCTGATCGTCTTTCCGGTGTTCGCCTACCTTTCCACCGCCGTAGAGCCGGGCCCCGCCGGTCAGCGGCTGTTCGTCTTGGGCGGCGGGGTGTCTTATGCCCTGTACCTGCTGCATTCCCCGCTGGGCGGCGTGCTCAATCAGTTCTTCAGTGTCTTCGGTCGGCCGCGCGGCTCGGCTTTCCTAGGCATCAGCTTCATCATTTTCGCGGCGCTGATCGCATGGCTGGCGGAACGTTATGTCGACCGGCCGGTGCGCCATTGGCTGACAAGCCTGGGAAAACCTAAGCCGCAAGGGGCGCCGGCCGAGCCTAAGACCACGCGTTGACGGCCGGGCGTTAATCTATCGTTACCCATTCCCCTTAACACTTGAGCGCGCTTCAGTTCGCCTCAAGGTCGCCCCATGCCGTCGCTCCATCCGCTGCGGATCTTCGCCCTGGCCCTAGCCCTTGGCGGGGCCCTGACGGTCGGCGGCTGCATCGGCGCCTCCACGGAGCCCTTCACGCCCTCGCCCAAGCCCACGGCGAGTTTCCCCAACATCGGCTACGCCACCTGGAACGACGACGAGCCCGACTATCGCTTCTATCCCGGCGATCAAATCGAACTGCGCGTGCCTTCCGCGCCCGAGCTCAATAAGACCTTGGCGGTTCAGCCTGACGGCCGGGTCAGCCCCCCCCTGATCGGACCCGTCATGGTGGCCGACCGCTCAACCCAGCAGGTCGAGGCCGCGCTCACCGAGGCCTATTCGAGCCAACTGCTTCGTCCTCAGGTCGAGGTCACGCTCGTCGCGGCCACCCCGCTCAAGGTATTCGTGGGCGGAGAAGTGGATAAGCCGGGGGTTTATGACATGCCGGGTCCAATCGACGCCCTGCAGGCGGTCATCGAGGCCGGAGGGTTCAAGACCGGCGCTCAGCGCGGCAGCGTGGTCCTCATCCGACGTGGAGCGAACGGTCAGGCCATGATGCGGGTGGTGGATCTGCGTCGGGGGGCGAGCGACCCCGCCAGCGTCGACGTCGCGCCCCTGCGGCGCTTCGACGTGATCTATGTGCCGCGCACCTCGATTTCAGAGGTGGGTATCTGGGTGCAGCAGTACCTGCGCGACGCGAGCCCCATCCAGTTCAGCTACACCTTATACAAGCCGTACTAGGAACGTCCCGGCCCGGCCGCCGCACGGGCGTGTTTACCCGTGGGCCAGCCATTCGCGAGCCGCGCGCTGGGCTTCAGCGACTTCGACGGTATCCATTTCGCGGCTCAGTTCGCGACGATAGATCTTGCCTTCTTCCGAGCCGCGCATGGCCGCCAGGTTGAACAGCATGTGCGCCGACACATAGTCCAGCGGCGCGCCGCCTTGGCCGGTCGAATAGAGCAGCCCCATGCGGAACAGCTCATCACCCGTGGAGTCCGCGGTCGGCAGGGGCATGCCGGGCGTCGCTTCCGTTTCCATGTAAGTCTGCATCGTCTTCCCTTTCGGAACCTCCAGCGCGTTCGGCACCGTCTCTGGAGAGCAGGAAACACTTAGCCCGATGAAAATAGAGTTAAGCTGTAAAAACCACTATTTTTCAATAACTGTAAACAACAAGTCACGCCCATTACCAAGTTCTGAAGAGGTGATTTACTTGTTATTTACATGGGTTTCGCGGGCTTAACGTGTGACGCCGACGTAAGACTTTATTTATGCGCCCGCTGGGTGAACAGCAGCTCGCGCGCCTTGTCCGCCTCCGGACCCACATCGGCCAGGGTGGCGTTATTGCGAATGGCCTGGCCCTCGGTCGTAGCCTTGATCGCCGCTGGCCGCGCGGCAATGCGCGCGCGCCAAGCCTGGACCTTGGGAAACTCCGCCGGATCGACGCCCTGACCCTCCGGCGTGCGCATCCAGGGCCAGCAGGCCATGTCGGCGATCGAATAATCTCCGGCCAGAAATTCACGGTCGGCCAGGCGCTTTTCCATTACGCCCCAAAGGCGATGGGTCTCGTTGATGTAGCGGTTGACACCGTAGGCCAGCAGCCTTTGGTCCTTGACGAAGGCGCCGCCGTAGGAGCGGAAATGGTTGGCTTGGCCGGCCATGGGACCCAGCCCGCCCATTTGCCAGAACAGCCACTGATCCGCCTCGACCCGCTCACGCTCGGTCTTGCCATAGAACAGGCCGGACTTGCGGGCCAAGTATTGCAGGATGGCCCCGGATTCGAACACCGAAATCGGCTCGCCGTCCGGCCCTTCGGGGTCGAGAATCGCCGGGATGCGGTTGTTGGGCGACAGCTTCAGGAACGCCGGATTGAACTGCTCGCCCTTGGCGATATTCACCGGGAACAGGGTGTAGGGCAGGCCCATCTCCTCCAACGCCAGCGAAATCTTGATGCCGTTGGGCGTGGGCCAGTAGTGCAATTCAATGGGCGGGGGCATGGGCCGTCTCTCCTCAAAGCGCCCCTGCTAGATGGTGCAGGCCGCCGGACGGAGCAAGCGTCTTGACGAAGCTCGGCCGGCTAACCGACAAAGACGCATGAACGAAGCATCCGTCACGATTTTCCATAACCCCGCCTGCACCACCTCCCGCAACGTCCTGGCCGCCATCCGCGCGGCGGGCATAGAACCGAATGTGGTGGAATATTTGAAGGAGGGCTGGACCAAACCCCAGCTCAAGGATCTGCTGGCCAAGCTGGGCCTGAGGCCCCGCGACGTCATGCGCATCCGCGGCACCCCCGCCGAGGAGCTGAAGCTGACCGATCCCAGGACCACCGACGATCAGATCATCGACGCCATGATCGGCCACCCCATCCTGGTGGAGCGCCCCATCGTCCTGACCCCCAAGGGCGCGGTGCTGGCGCGTCCCGCGGAGAAGATCGAGGCGATATTATAAGATCGTCATCGCCCGACTTGATCGGGCGATGACGATCAGGACTACGACAGCCTCGCCCGCAGGATATCGTTCACGGCGGCCGGGTTGGCCTTGCCCTGCGTCTCTTTCATCACCTGACCGACGAACCAGCCCAGCGCCTGGGGCTTTTCCTTCACGGCGGCGGCCTTGTCCGGATTGGCCGCGAGCAGGGCGTCGATTACGGATTCCAGAGCGCCGGTGTCGGTCACCTGCACCAGGCCGTGCTTCTCCACCACGGCCTTGGGCGTCCCCTCGCCGGCCCACATCAGGTCGAACACCTGTTTGGCGATCTTGGACGAGATCACGTCCGTTTCGATCAGCTCCACCAGGCCCGCGATATCCTCAGGCGGGATCGGGCTGTTCTCGATGTCCAGTCCGCCCTCCGCCAGCCGCCCCAGAAGCGCATTGGTGGTCCAGTTGGACACCAGCTTGGCGTCACGGCCCTTAGCCGCCTTCTCGAAAAAGTCCGCCCGTGCGCCCTCGATCACCAGCACCCCGGCGTCATAGACCGACAGGCCGTACTGGCTCTGCAGCCGCGCCTTCTTGTCGTCGGGCAGCTCAGGCAAGCTCAGGCGGATTTGCTCCACCCACGCCGCCTCCAGCTCCAGCGGCAAAAGGTCCGGATCGGGGAAATAGCGATAGTCGTGCGCATCCTCCTTGGAGCGCATGGAGCGGGTCTCGAGCTTGCCGGGATCGAACAGGCGCGTCTCCTGATCGATCTTGCCGCCGTCTTCGAGAATCTCAATCTGCCGGCGCGCCTCGTATTCGATGGCCTGCTGGATGTAGCGGTAGGAGTTGACGTTCTTGATCTCGCAACGCGTGCCCAGCTCGGCGCCCGGCCGGCGCACCGACACGTTCACGTCGGCCCGCAGATTGCCCTTCTCCATGTCGCCATCGCAGGCGCCGATGTAGCGCAGGATGCTGCGGACCTTCTTCACATACGCAGCCGCCTCTTCGCTGCAGCGCATGTCCGGCCGCGAGACGATCTCCATCAGGGCCGTGCCCGCGCGGTTCAGGTCCACATAGGTGGCGTTGGGGTCGATGTCGTGGATCGACTTGCCCGCGTCCTGTTCCAGGTGCAGCCGCTCGATGCCCACGGTGAAGCTCGACCCATCGTCGCGCTCGACCAGCACCTGGCCCTCGCCCACGATCGGCTCCTTGAACTGGCTGATCTGGTAGCCCTGCGGCAGGTCGGGATAGAAGTAGTTCTTGCGGTCGAACTTGGACACCAGATTGATCTGCGCCTTCAGGCCCAGGCCAGCGCGCACCGCCTGCTCCACGCAATAGCGGTTGATCACCGGCAGCATGCCCGGCATGGCCGCGTCCACCAGCGACACCTGCTCATTGGGCCCCGCGCCAAAGCCCACCGCCGCGCCGGAGAACAGCTTGGATTTGGACGCCACCTGGGCGTGGATCTCAAGCCCGAGCACGATCTCCCACGGCCCCGTACGGCCCTGGATCAGCTTGGATGCGGCGGCGTCGTCAGCCATGAAGGTCTCCATCGGACGGGCGCGAATTGCCCGTTGTTGGGGGCGTTTCTAAACGGCTTGGGCGGCTAGGGCGAGGGTCGAAACGGGTGTCGCGCCCCAAGCCGGGCTCGCTTTGCCCTAAAGCCTCGGCAGATCGCGCCGGCCATCGACCACGCGCCAAACCACAATGCCTTCGCCCGCATTCAGGGGCTCGTAGATCACAATCCAGGGCCACACCGAAAACACCCTCGGCGCACCGTCGAGATCAGGGCGGATTCGGCCGATACGGGGCAGCAACGCCAGATTGCGCAGCGTAGCGTCGACGCGGGTCAGCACCGCCTCAGCGCGATCAGGCCCACTGTCGGTGGCAATGTAGTCGAACAGATCGTCGAGATCGCGCTCCGCCGCCAGGGTCAACAAAATCCGCGACACGGCTTGCGCAGGCCGAGCGTTGGTTAGGTAGCCGGGCCGCGTCGGCGGCGACCATCGGCGATAATCTGACCGATGCTGCGCCCGGCGGCAGCGCCACGGTCGAGCTCGCTGCGCGACAGACGGATACTGGCGTTCAGCCCATCGCGATTGCGGGCGATGAAACCGTCCACCTGGTCGCGATGATCTTCGTCCGCTTCGATGGGAAGCGCCGTCGGCGAGGCGGTGAGGGCCTTAGGAGTCATGGGATCAGCATCGCACAATAGGCGCCCCCGCGCCAGCTGCTCCTACCCCCGCCACCAAACCCGCGGCTTCGCCTTGAAGTCCGCCGCCTTCTCCAGCGCTCCGGCCACCGAGAACAGCGTGCCCTCCTCCAGCGGCCGGCCGATCAGTTGCAGACCCAGCGGCAGGCCCTGGCTGTCCAGCCCCGCCGGCAAGGCCATGGCCGGCAGGCCCGCCAGGTTGGCGGTGACGGTGAAGACGTCATTCAGGTACATGGTCACCGGGTCCATGGTGTCTTTGGCCCCGAGCGCGAAGGCGCTGGACGGCGTGGCGGGCGTGAGCAGCGCGTCGACCGTCTCGAAGGCCTGGGCGAAGTCGTCGGCGATGCGCCGGCGCACCTTCTGCGCCTTCAGATAATAGGCGTCATAATAGCCGGCCGACAGCACATAGGCGCCGATCAAAATCCGTCGCTGCACTTCCTCGCCGAAACCCTGGGCGCGGGTGTTCTCATAGACCTCGGTCAGGGTCTTGCCCTCGGCGCGCAGGCCGTAGCGCATGCCGTCATAGCGGGCCAGGTTGGACGAGGCCTCCGCCGGCGCCACGATGTAATAGGTCGGCAGGGCGTACTTGGTGTGCGGCAGGGACACCGGAACGATCTCGCAGCCGGCCTCCTTCAGCCATTCCACGCCCTGGTCCCACAGGGCCTGGATCTCGGCCGGCATCCCCGGCGCGCTATATTCCTTGGGCACGCCGATGCGCAGGCCCTTGACCGACATGCCCACGAAACTCGGGAAATCGGGCACATCCACCGGCAGGCTGGTGGAGTCCTTGGGGTCGTGCCCGCTCATGGACTTGAGCAGGATAGCGGCGTCTTCAACCGTCTTGGCGATGGGCCCGGCCTGATCCAGCGAGGAGGCGAAGGCCACGATGCCCCAGCGCGAGCAGCGGCCGTAGGTCGGCTTGATGCCCACCGTGCCGGTGAAGGCCGCCGGCTGACGGATCGAGCCGCCCGTGTCGGTGCCCGTGGCGCCCAGGCACAGGTCCGCCGCCACCGCCGCGGCCGAGCCGCCCGACGAGCCGCCCGGCGTCAACGTCTGGTTGGAGCCTTCGGCTCGCCAGGGGTTGGATACGGGCCCGAACGCCGAGGTCTCGTTGGATGAGCCCATGGCGAATTCGTCCAGGTTCAGCTTGCCCAGCATGACCGCCCCGTCGCGCCACAGATTGGCGGTGACCGAGGACTCATAGGTCGGCTTGAAGTCGCCCAGGATCTTGGAGCAGGCGGTGGTGCGCACGCCCTCGGTGCAGAACAGGTCCTTGACGCCCAGCGGCGCGCCTTCCAGCGGCCCGGCCTCGCCCGAGGCGATGCGCGCATCCGCCGCCTTGGCCATGTCCAGCGCCTTGTCCGGCGTCTCCAGCACAAAGGCGTTGAGTCCGCGCGCGGCCTCGATCGCCTGCACGTGGGCCTGGGTCAGCTCCAACGAGGAAAAGCGCTTGGACTTCAGGCCCTCGACGGCGGCCTTCAGCGTCAGGGAAGTGAGCTCGCCCATCTATTCGACCACCTTGGGCACGACGAAGAAGTTGTCCCGGGTCAGGGGCGCATTGGCCAGCACCTTGGCCGGATCGCCGCCCTCGGTGACCACGTCCTCGCGCATGGGCAGCTTCACCTTGACCGCCGAGGTCATGGGCTCCACGCCCTCCACATCCACTTCGCCGAGCTGCTCGATCCAGCTGATGATGCCGGTCAGCTCCCGGGCCAGGGGCTCCAGACGCTCGTCAGGCACGCTCAGCCGGGCAAGGCGGGCGGCCTTGCGCACGGTCGCCGCATCGATGGCCATGGGCCGCTCCTCGATCTTCAGACTGGGCGTGGGTTAGCGGCAGGGGCGGTTCGAGGCAAGGGGTTGGGCAACTCTCCTTCCCTGCGCAGCGGGAAAGGAGAAAAGCTACCACACCCCCAGCACGCGCCCCGGCATGCCGGCTGCGTCGAAATAGGGCCGGTCGTCCACCGTCTGGTAGTTCAGCTGGGTGACGAAGCCGCCCGCTGCCGGCGCGGACCGCACGGTCTTGGCTTCGAATGGCGGAACCTCGCCACGCTTCAGGCTCTCGCCGATCACTCGCCCGCGCATCTTGCCGCGCGAGGCGATGGTCAGGTCCAGGATCTTGGCCAGGGTGGGGTTCAGATCGGCATTGGACACCGGCGCGGGATCGACGAAGCCTTTTTTGAAATCGGGGCCGACGGCGGCCATGAAGTTGTGGGTGTCGCCGCGGCCGAAGCTGCCGTGGATGCCCTGACCCTGTTGCAAATCGGTGTCGGCCACCTCGATCTGGCATGTGTCCGGCCGGGCGCAGGCGTCGGCGTAGCTCCTGAACTCCACCACGATGTCCGGCTCGGGCGTGCGCGCGCGGCCCTCCAGCCCGACCGCGCTCAGCGGCAGGGTTCCCGGGATGGGTCCCAAACGGTCTTTCACGAAGAGTCCGGCCGTGTAGTCCTCCTTGGTCAGGAGGCTGACAATCCTGGCGGCCAACGCCTTGGCCCCAGCCAAGTTTCTTGAGCCAGACTGGGGCAGGTAGATCATGTCGCTGCCGCCGTTGGCGGCGACGACCACGTCGGGGTGGCTCCAGTCCGCGCCCAGCAAGGCGCCGGATTTGGGATGAAAGCCGTCGCGGAGCGCGATCGGCAGGCCCATGGGCGAGGCCATGGGCAGGCGCAGCCCAAGGCTCAGATCGATGGCCAGAAATCCGGGCGGCAGGAATCCGGCCGGCGCGTCGCGATAGGCGATCCTGGCCGACGCCGAGGTGCGGCTCTGCTTGGAGGCGGTGGCGAAACCGTGGTCGGCGGTCACCACCACGTCGGTGGTCTGGTCCAGCCCCAGGGCCTTGAGCGCGGCTCTCAGACGCCCCAGATCGGAAGAGGCGTTGCGGATGGCCGCCAGACTGGTCGGTCCGTTGATGCCGGGCTCGAGGGTATTGAGGCTGTCGCCCTGGTAATGCTGGGTGCCGTCCGGATCGCGCGACCAGAACACCAGCACGAACGGCCTGTGCGCCGCCTTGAAACGCGGCAGGATAACGTCGGTGGCGATCTTGGCGAACCAGTCCTGCTGCTCGACATTGGCCACATGCACGCCGGGCATGTTGTAGGCGCCCGGGTCGCTGTTCAGCCCCCGGTCCGGCGCAGTCGTCGGTAGACCCAAAGCCTTGATCGCCGCCGCCACGTCCGGCGCCAACGGAATCCCGTCGGGCTTGGGCTGGCCGGTGGCGTCATCGATGACGATGGTCCCCTTGCCGTCCCGCCGGGTCACGTCCTGGATCGAGGTCGGCCCCAGCTTGCCGACGGCGGCGGTGGAATAGCCCTTCTCGCGCGCGGCGGCGAGCAGGCTTTCCTCGGCTATGAAATCGCCGTCGTAGCGCTGGTTCATCAACGTCAGCGCCGCGTCGTCCTCCATCGGAGCCAGCACCGAACCCACCGGAAAGGCCAGGGGCTGAGGTCCCTCATACAGGGTGTTGCCAAAATCGCCGGTGTCGCCGATGCGGTGACCGGTCGCGATGGCCGAGGCGTTGGGCGTTGTGATCGTCGGGTAGAGCGCATGGCTGTTTTGGAAATCCACGCCCTCGGCCCGCACCGCCGCCAGCTCCGGCGCGGTCTGGTCCGTCACGATCCCCGAGCGCAGCCCGTCGGCCACGAACAGGATCACATTGTGCGGGCGGTGCGGATGCAGGGCCAGCCAGCTCGTGCTGAACGCCAGCACGATCAGCGCCGCGGCCCCCACACTCGTCCGGTTCAATCGCATGCGCGCACGCCTTCCTCTGTCGCCCGTATGTCGCAGGGGTTTGTGACAGGGGTTGTACAGGCTAAAGCAAGCCATGCCTGTGCTGGAATTGATGGACCTGCCCGCCGCCTTGCCCGCCTACGCCCCGGTGGCCGGGCTGGACCTGGGCGAAAAGACCATCGGCGTGGCCATGTCCGACGCCACCCGCACCGTGGCCAGCCCCCTGGAGCTGATCCGCAAGACCAAGTTTACGCAGGACGCCGCGCGCCTGTTCGCCCTGATGGCCGGACGCGGCGCCAAGGGCCTGGTCATCGGCCTGCCGGTCAATATGGACGGAACCGAGGGCGCCCGCTGCCAGTCCGTGCGCGCCTTCGGCCGCAACATCCTGCGGCTGGACCCTAGCCTGCCCATCGCCTTCTGGGACGAACGCTGGTCGACCCAGGCGGTGCAACGCCTGATGACCGAGGAAGCCGACCTGAGCCGCGCCCGCCGCGCCGAACTGGTGGACAAGATGGCGGCGGCCTACATCCTGCAGGGGGCGTTGGACCGGCTGGGGTATGGGTAGGCGGCGTCGCCGCCGCTGTTGGGCAAAAAACGTCAAAGGGCCATTATAGAAAATGGCGGGAAGCGGACCTCGCCAAGGTCGCAGGAGGGGGGGGGAGCGGACTCTCAACCCAGGCGGCCGCCTGAGCGTGGTCATCTTTTAAAGCCGCTGCACAAAAATGCGGGCTTAGTGCTCTGAATCAATGCGTACGATCAATTCACAAGCCCTTGTCGTCGGCGAACGACCAAGATCAAGGTTAATTCCTCGGGCGATCAACGGCGTTTACAACGGCTAAGGCCATGCAACGGCGGTGCGGGTTCCGACTAAGCAAATTACAGGATGTGGCCGTGCCCAACTTGTCTTTGTCGTCCATGATTCCATCGCGCAGGCTGGGCCTGCTTGTTGGCGTGATGTCTGTCTTGGGGCCTGTGGCAGCAGGCGCCCAAACCGTAACGGCCTCAGACACCGCGTCGCTGGCCGGCGCGATCAACCAAGTGAACAGCGGGGCGGCAACCAGCATCAATCTGACCGGCAACATCACCCTGACTGCGGCCCTTCCGGCGATTACGTCGGCGATATCGATCAATGGTCAGGGATTTACGGTCAGCGGCGCCGACACCTACCAGGTGTTTTTTGTCGCGGCGCCGAACGGCGCGTCCGTTGGCCTGTCCAACATGACCATCGCCCACGGGTCGGCTGTCGGCGGCGCTGGCGGCGCCGGCGGGACGGGCGGAGGCGGCGGCCTGGGCGCCGGCGGCGGCCTTTTCGCCATGTCCGGTGCTGTGTCCCTGACCAATGTCGGGTTCGTCGCGAACAGGGCGACAGGCGGCGCTGGCGGAGTCGGCTCAGGCGGCGCTGGCGCGGGCGGGGGTGGCGGTCTCGGCGGCGCCGGGGGCGCTGGTTTGCCAAATGGCGTTTTTTTCCCCGGCGGTGGCGCGGGCGGCGGAGGCATCGGGGCCTCGTCCGTCGGCGGCAGCCTCGGCACGGCAGGAGGTGCTGGATTAGTCGGAAGCTCCAGCGGCGGGGCGGGAGACCTGGGCACCGCCGGCGGCGCAAGTGGCGGCGGGGGCGGATCGGGCCAGCAGGGCTATTATGACGCCAGTACGCCCACTGACAGCCACTCTCGCGCGGGCGGCGGGGGCGGCATAGGCGGACAGGTCGGCCAGCCGACCGACCGGACCTCCGACGGCACGACGTATACGGGAGGCACCCAAAACGGCGCCGGAGGCGCGGGCGGATTCGGCGGCGGGGGGGGCGGAGGCGGCTATGGCGTTTATGTCCTTGGGGGCGGCGGCATGGGCGGCGGCGTGGGCGGTTTCGGCGGCGGCGGCGGCGGCGGCGGCGGCTATGACCGCGGCGGCACCGGCGGATTTGGTGGTGGATTTGGCGGCGGAGTATTCGGATTGACCTCCGGCTCGGGCGGTTCCGGATACGGCGGCGCGATCTTCATCTGCGGCGCCCAAGCCGACGCGATGTGCAATGCGACCCTCACCATCAACGCCACATCATCAACGACGTTCGACACCGGCAATAGCGTGACCGCCGGTCAGGGAGGGGGCTCCGACCCGCGACTTCTGGGCAACGAGGCCGGCGGCGCCGTCTATCTCGCCAAGGGCCAAGACTTGGCGATGAACATCGCGCCGGGTCAGACCCTGACTATAAGCGGCGACATCGCCGATGCAGGTACGGCCATAACCTATTCTGATCCGGGGATAGCGGTGTCGGGCGGCGGGGTTCTGCACATGTCGAACGCCTCCAATTCTTTCGGCGGCCAGATCGCCCTGACTGGCGGCAGCACGTTAAATGTGGACAACCCAGCCGAGCTGGGAACCACCCTTTATATTTTATACCCCTTGTACATCCCCTTCGGACACGGCAGCCCGCTCCTGCCCAAGGTGGTGCTCGGAGACGTGACAACGCCCGGCAAGCTCCTTTTCACCAACGGAGCGCCCATCACCATAGGGCTGACCAACAATATTCTGATCAATGCTGGCGGCGGCGAGGTCGATGTTGAAGGCGGCTCGGTCGAGTTGTACGGGACCTTCTTTGGCGATGGCGCCCTGACCAAGACCGGACCTGGCGTCCTGATCATTGGTGACGGCAACAGCCAAGCCGGCGGGACCGACATCAAGGCCGGCACGGTGCGGCTCGACCCGACGAGTATTTGGGCTCCTTCCGCCCTTACGTACGGCGGCAATCTGATTGTCGAGCCCGGCGCGACCTTCGACCTGAACGGGGAGACCCAAGTCGTGGGCGATCTGACCGGCGCCGGGTCGATCACCCTGGGCGGCGGCGGACTGCTGAATGTGCAGGGCGCGGACTCCACCACCTATTCCGGCGGCATCTCCGGCGCCGGCGCGGTGACCATGAGCGGGACGGGCGTGCTCGACCTGACCGGGACGCTCTCCTACACGGGCGGGACCAATATGGACGGGGGCGTCTTGGCCTTGGCCGGCCTGCCGCCCGGGCCACTGGAGTTCGCCGGCGGGACCCTGCGGGTCAACGGCCTGGGCAGCTACACGGTCACCGGCGCTCCGACTGTCACCCTGAACCCCGGCGGCGGGACCCTCGATATCGAGGCGGCAGGCCTGACCTGGGACGCGCCCATTTCCGGCGCGGGAGACCTGACCAAGATCGGGCCCGGCAAACTGACGCTGACCGGGGCGCTGACCAGCAGCGGAAATCTGATCCAGAATGGCGCGGGCGACTTCATATTCAACGGCGACGGCTCGGGATTCACTGGGACCACCACGGTCACGTCCGGCCTTCTGGAGGTCGGTGACGCGAGCCACGCGGGAGCGGTCCTGGCCGGGCCGGTGACGGTCGATGCGGGCGGGATACTGGGCGGGCATGGGACCTTACTCGGCTCGGTCATCAACTCGGGCGGCACGGTCAAGCCGGGCGGCACTATCGGCACGCTGACGATCGGCGGGAACTACAACCAGTCTTCGGGCGGCGCGTTGGCGATCGAGGTCAGTCCGTCGTCCGCCTCTATGCTGAATGTGACAGGCTCGGCGACCCTGGCCGGGACCTTGGCCCTGACTTACGATCCGGGGACCTACACCGCCCACACATACTCCATCGTCACCGCGGGCGGCGGAGTGAGCAGAACCTTTGGCGCGACCACGGGCGCGCCGCCATCGGGCGTGAGCCAGTCGGTCACCTACGCGGCCAACCAGGTCAATCTGGTCTTGACGGGTTCCGGCTCGTCCGCGCCGCCGCCAAGCCCGACGCCCACTCCAACTCCAACTCCCACGCCCACTCCCACTCCCACGCCAACCCCAACCTTCGTCATCGCGCCCGGCGACGACAGCCTCGCGCCCGGCGCCGAACTGGCGGCGCTGCGCAACACCGAGCAGCTGACCGACGCCCTGCTGGAGGATCTGGCCGAGGGCCGGACCGGCGCCTGGATCGAGGGCGACGACTTTGTCGCCAGGATCGACTCCGGCCCCGATGGCGTGGCTCGCAAGCAGACCAGCCAGGGCGCCTTCGGCGGGATCGATCGGCCCGTCGGCCAGGGAAGCATCGGCGTCGATGCGGCCTACATCAGCACCCAGCTGTCCGAAGCCATCGGCGGCTCGGCCATGATCGATGCGGTCCGCATCGACGCCTATGGCCGGCTGGACAATGCGCTGGGCGTGCTGTCCGCTACCGCCGGGGTGGCGGCCGACCGCCTGCAGACCAACCGCATCGCCTCGCAAACGCGGCAGGCCAAGGCGGCCTACGACGCGCTGGAGGCCACGGCCTCGGTCCAGGAAAGCCGCCGGATGCGGATCGGTGGGTTCGACGTCCTGGTCCGGGCGGGACTGACCTACGATCAGATGCGCACGGACCGCTTCGATGAAAGCGGCGCCGGCGGCCAGGACGTCAGCGGCGGGTCCGGCGACCTGGCCAGTCTGCGCGCCTTCGCAGGCCTGACCCTGGACCGGGCGTTTCACGCGGGCCTGGCCGAACCGCTCCGGCTGCGCGTCAACATCGCCTACGCCCATGAGATGCTGGCCGACGATGCCCGCGCCACCGTCTTCGCCGAGGACGGCACGGCCTTCAGCAGCACCGCGTGGAGCGGGGGCCGCGACGCCGTCTTCGGCGGGCTCAATCTCAGCCAGGGCGTGGGAGGCGGGGTTTCCGTGTTCGCGGACTACCGCCTGCAGCCGCGGCTCGAGGGCGCCTTCAGCGAGCGGGCCATCGTCGGCCTCAAGTGGGTCTTTTAGGCGGGTTGCGGCGGGCCTAAGAGCAGACTCTGCGAAGGTCGCAGATGGGGGGCGAGCGGGCGTCAGACCC
>PLRV01000033.1 GCA_003164925.1 Caulobacteraceae bacterium | reverse complement strand
TCTGTGGGTACCGGCAATTTCGTTCCCACTGAAAGGGGTTTACAACCCGAAGGCCTTCATCCCCCACGCGGCGTTGCTGCGTCAGGCTTTCGCCCATTGCGCAAAATTCCCCACTGCTGCCTCCCGTAGGAGTTTGGGCCGTGTCTCAGTCCCAATGTGGCTGATCATCCTCTCAGACCAGCTACTGATCGTAGCCTTGGTGAGCCTTTACCTCACCAACAAGCTAATCAGACGCGGGCCGCTCTAATGGCGATAAATCTTTCCCCCGAAGGGCACATCCGGTATTAGCTCAAGTTTCCCTGAGTTGTTCCGAACCAAAAGGCACGTTCCCACGTGTTACTCACCCGTCCGCCACTAATCCCGAAGGATCCGTTCGACTTGCATGTGTTAGGCCTGCCGCCAGCGTTCGCTCTGAGCCAGGATCAAACTCTCAGGTTGAGTTGACGTTCTGACATCGTTTCCATCGTGTCCGGGGGAAAACCCGAACGGTGATGGGCGTTCATTTGCGTAGTCTATTAAATTGACGAGTTCCCAATCGATATGACCTCAGGCAAGCCCGAGATCGTACGTCATGGTATCTTCAAAAAAGACCGCAATTGGTCAGCGTCGAGATGACTTTTAAGGGTCATCGCCAGAGCGCCGCCGCCTGCGTTTCTCTTTCCAAATCAACGATGTCAAAGACCAGAGCCGGCTTTGCCGGCCCCACCGTTTAGCGCCCGGTGTCGGCGGAGGCGGCTATCTAGTCGCCTCGCTTTTCCGTGTCAACCGGCCTTCTCAGGCTTTATTCTCAACCCAGCCAAGACTGGAAATGAGCGCAAAAATCGCCTCAGGGGCCGCCGAGGGGCTTCCCTCATAAGTCCTGCGCGATTCGATTGAGGTCCGGGAATTTAGTCTTTAGGCGCTGGAAAATCAAGCTGAATTTCTAAAGGCTCAGCCGGTTTTTCCGTCGCCGAAGGGCTAACCCCGTCGGAGGCGCGGTTTCTATGCGGATGACGGGATCGTGTCAATCGGCAATCCGCGACAAACGGCGCTTCTCGCTCCCCTTGCGCGCCTGCGCCCGCGCCCCTTATGGCTAGGACATCAAAAGGGGTGAGCCATGCTCTCGCAAAAAGTCCGTTATGGCCTGCGCGCCCTGGTGGAGCTCGCTCGCGCCGGGCCGGAGCAACAGCTCACCGCCGCCGAACTGGCGGTTCGCGCGGACGCGCCGCGCAAATTCCTGGAGGCGATTCTGCTGGAGCTATCCCGCCGGGGCCTGATTTTGAGCCGGCGGGGGAAATTCGGTGGCTACACGCTGGCCAAGCCGGCCAACGCCATCAGTTTCGCCGACGTTATCCGCGTCATTGACGGTCCCCTCGCCCTGGCCCCCTGCGTCAGCGCCACCGCCTTTCGCAAATGCGATGATTGCCCGGACCTAGAGACCTGTGCGCTGCGGCCTTCCCTTCGTCAGGCGCGCGACGCCACCGCCGCGGTTCTCGAAGGCTATAGCCTGCAGAATGCGGTGAACGACTCGAGCGGCGGCAAGACTGCGGCCGAGCCGGCTCCAAAGGTCTGAGGGCGACGGCTTCTCAGCCCTGGGCGATGTAGGCCTTGAGTCCTTCCGCCTCCGCCACCGCCGCGGCGATCTTGGCCTTGACCAGGTCGCCGATGGACACCACGCCCAACAGCTTGTCGTCCTTGCACACCGGCAAGTGGCGGATGCGCCGATCCGTCATGCGCGACAGCAGGGTGTCCACATCTTCCTGCGGCGCGGCGTAGACGATGTCGCGGCTCATGAAGCGGGCCACGGGAGCCGATAGGGCTTGGGCGCCAGCGTTGGCGATCGCGCGTACAATGTCGCGCTCGGATATGATGCCCGCGACCCTATCCTTTTCATCCATCACGACCATGGCGCCAATTCCATGTGCGTGCAGGCGTCCAGCGGCGGCCGCTATGGTGTCCTGCGGCGAACAGGCGAACACATCGTCGCCCTTCTGCGTCAAAATCTGGGAAACCAACATGAGTCTTTCCTCCGCGATTATTGATCGTTGGGGAAATCATGCGCGCCTCGGGCCGCAAATCAAATCTCTATGATGTGAAGCCGGTTAGAGCACGATGGGGTTAGGCGGAATCGCCTAAACGCTGAATCGTGCTCTAGATTCAAATATGTAGAGCCGGATTCAGACTTCGAGAGAAATCATCCGGCTCTAGGCGGATGGAGCGGCCTGCCGCTGGGCGCCGAACAGGCGCGACCAGGGGCCTATCAGCAGCAGCCCCGCCCCATAGCCGGCGATGTGGGCTTGCCAAGCCATCTGAACCGCCCCCAGCCCCGGCGTGATGCCGGTCAAGCCCAGCACCAGATTGACCACCAGCCAGGCGAAGGCGGAGCCCACCACCACCCGGCTGTTGAAAGGCGCTAGGTCCGGCTTGTGCTCGATCAGGCGTGATGCGGCCCCGAACAGGCCCGACACAGCGCCCGACGCCCCGATCACCGCCGCCATGCCATGCGGGTTAAGCGCCACATAGCCCATTCCCGCCAGCACGCCGCACGTCAGGTAGAACAGCACGAAGGAAACTGGCCCGAGACCCCGAACGCCCAACAGCCGCGCCACCGGGGCGCCGAAGGCAAGGGCGCCGGCCGCGTTCATGCCGACATGCGCCCAACCGCCGTGAATGAACAGGCTGCTGACCAAGGTGTACCCGCGAGCGGGGCCGAAATCGGCCGCCACGAGACCGAATCGCTCTGCGGCGGCGTCGACTCCTCCGAGCCAGAAACTCTGAACGGGATAGGAGGCGAGAACCGTCAAGGCCAGGACCCAGGCCGGCCATGGCCCCTTCAGAGCCGGCTCCTTGATTTCACTCATCTCTTGCATGGACGGAAGCCTCGATGGCGGAAACTGACGCTGAGCGAACGGCCGACGATTCCCAGGCCATTCGGACACTGAAACCCATACTTATTAACTAATTTGGGAGGTCTTGGGCCTACCACTTCCAATGTACCTTTTTGGGACGAGCGCCTTGGCGATCGTCTCGCGTATATCGAACGGAGCCACGATGGCCCCCTGCCTCTCCATTCCGCCCCGCCGTTGGGCTCTGTTAAGCGCGGCCGCACTTGGCTTCGCTTGGACCGGTGACGTTCAGGCTCAGACTATGAGCGCCAGCTCGGCCGCCTACAACGCGGGCTACGGCCGCACGGCCGGCTCCGAGAATTCGCCTGTCAATGTGTCTATGCGCGACGCCAACGGCAATCTGGTCATCGCCAACGGTCAGGTACTATCGGGGACCGGCAGCAGCATCTTCTCCACCTCCATCACGGGCGGGGCTGGATCGGCGGCCACCGGCGTGGGCGTCGGCGGGGGCTCCTCGTCGCTGGCCGCCACGGCCGTGGGCAACAGCCTCACGGTGGTCACCACGGGCAACTACAATACGGTGATCGTCAATTCCAAGCAGACGAACACGGGGGCGATCACCGCCACGACCTCGGAAAGCGGAGGCGTCGGCAATGCCCAATAGAGCGCGGAGCCGCTTCTTGCCTGGGCGGGCTGTCGCCTTGGCCGCCGCCAGCGCTCTGACTCTGGCCGGGTGCGTCTCCCCTACCGCCGGCCCTAGCGGACGCTACGCCGCCCCGATCGGCAATGCGCCGGTCACCGGCAATCCGACGCCCTATTCGGCCGCTTTGGTATGCCTGAGCGAGTACGCACGCCAGCGCGGCCTGAGCGCGCCGCGCATCGCGGTCGGCCGGATCGCCGACTACACCGGCAAGGAAGAATCGGATGGATCGGGCCGCAAGCTGACGCAAGGCGCGTCGCTGATGGCGATGTCGGCCCTGGCCAAGGCCGGCGCCCCCTTGGTCGAACGCTACGACACCAGCGTCTCGGAACTCGAACTCAAATACGCCAACAACAAGCTGATTTCCGACCAGCCAGGGCCCGCTCCGCAAGGCCCGGTGGATTACCGCAAAATCCACGCCGGCCAGGTGCCGGGCTCGGACTTCTATATTGTGGGCGGCATCACCGAACTGAACTTCAACATCCGCTCTTCAGGCGCACAGTTCGATGGCTCAAAGACCAGCGGCACGGGCTTTGGCGGGACCCTGACGGGCAATCTGTTCGTGATGAACATCGGCCTGGATCTGCGTCTAGTGAACACCCGCTCGTTGGAAGTCGTCGACGTTATCTCCTACCAGAAGCAGATCATCGGCCGTCAGGTCGGGGTGGGCCTGTTTGACGTGCTCGGCGGCAACACATTCGACATCTCCGCCGGCGAAGGCGCTCTAGAGCCCCTGCAACTGGGCGTTCGCGCGGTCATCGAGCGGGCGGTGCTGGAGATGATGGCCAATCTTTATGGCGCGCCAGGCCCGCAGGTTTGCCTGCAAAGCGATCCTCTGGAGAGCACCACGGGCCTCACGGGCGGCTACACCCCGGCCTACAACAACACGGGCAGCAACAATGGCCAGACACGCGACAATCCTTCTCGCTGGAACGTTAATCGCGATCACGACGTACCCAACAGTCGCTATTAGCCAGACCTTCCAGCAGAACTCGGTCGACAACCAGCAGACCCAGAACGCCAACGTTACGTCTACTCAAACGCTCAACGTCGTCACCGCCGACCAGACCACCGAAACGACGTCAGCGGGGGCCAATGGCTATTCCGCCCAGGTCCAGTCCGGTTCGATGGACGTGCAATCCGTCCAAACCGCCAACGGCAACGTCACAGCCAACGCCGCGCTGAATATTTCGAGCGGCGGCGCGTCCGGCTCCACGGTCATGACCACCTCGGCGACCGGCAACACCGGGGAAAACGACAGCCTGGGCTATGCCGATCTGACCGGCCATCTCAGCCAGACGACCGCCGCGACCACCATCGACGCGGAAAGCCAAATCAACGCAGGCTCCGGATACGCCGACAATATCGCCCACAGCGTTCAGGCCATCGGCAACTCGCAGGAAATCGCCACCGTCGGCGGCTCCAACACCATGCAAGTGGACCAGAACAACCAGGCGATCGTCGAGGCCAACGGCGGCGCGGTCGTCAATTACACGGGCGACGGGACCTCGACCTTCTCGTCCGTCGGCACAGGCAATAACATCACGGCCAACAACAGCGCCGGCGCCACCACCGCCCTGACTCTGAACCAGACCAATACCGGCCAGTATGTCCAGGCGACGCAGTTCGTGAACGCCGGAAACGGACAGACCATCGCCGCCTCGTCCAACACCATCGGCAACAACATCTCGGTCAGCAACGCCAATAACCCGCTTAATCTCGCGACCAACCAGGACAACACCGCCTACATCCGCGCCCAGACCGTGGAGACGGCCTATGAGTTCGGCACGGGGGCGGCCAACGCCAGCGGCGTGGGCAACTCGACCGTAGCCGGCAATCCCGGCGGCGACCTGACCCTCAACAACAATCAGACCAACGCGGGCGGCGGCGTGGAAGTCATCTCCAGCTTCAGCGGCACCGGCGGTTTGGGCTACGACGCCTCCTCCACTGCTATCGCCATGGGCAACGCGGCCACCGGATTTGCCTGCTCATCGTGCAATAACAAGATGACCGTCACAAACCGCCAAACCAACAGCACCGCGGTCTCGGCAACCTCTACGCTGACCATGAGCAGCGCCAATCGCACCGTCACCGGCGTATCCACGGCCATTGGCAACACCGCGACTTTTTACGTCAGCGAGCCGGACAACTAGTGGCCTTGCATTTGCCTCAAGTCGCAGCGACTGTGCGATTGTGGGACCGGTCTTAGTATAACTTACTGGCGGATCAATGGAATTTAAGTCTCTCGCAACGGCCGTTGCAGCCGCAGCTTTCCTGGTGTCCGGCGCGGGCGCCGCCCTGGCGGGGGGCGTCGCAAAGGGCGACCTGGCTCCCAACGCCTGGCCTCAAGCCTATTCCGATTTAAAGCCTGACGCGCAGGTTCGTTTCGGTACTCTGCCCAATGGCATGACCTATGCCCTGATGCGCAACGCCACGCCCGTTGGCGAGGCCTCGCTTCGACTGCGCATCGCCGCCGGCTCGCTGATGGAGAGCGAAGGCCAACGGGGTCTGGCCCACTTTCTTGAACACATGGCTTTCAACGGCTCGACGCACGTGCCGACCGGCGAAATGGTCAAGATTCTTGAGCGTCACGGCTTGGCGTTCGGCGCCGATACCAACGCCTCCACCAGCTGGAGCGAAACCGTTTACAAGCTCGACCTTCCTAAAACCGACACGGATACGGTCGACACGGGTTTGATGCTCCTACGCGAGATCGCGGGCGAGCTGCAGATTCCACAGGCCGCGATGGACCGCGAACGTGGAGTGGTTTTGTCCGAGGAACGGTTGGACGACAATCCGAACTATCGCGCCTTCGAGAACCGCCTGAAGTTCCTCCTTCCGGGACAGCGCGCAGCCGAACGCATGCCGATCGGCAAGGTCGAGGTCGTCCGCACGGCGCCGCGCGCCGCCATAGAAGACTTCTACGAGAAGTATTACCGGCCCGAACGAGCCACGCTGGTGGCAGTGGGCGATTTCGACCTCGACGCCATGGAGGCCAAGATCAGGGCGCGCTTCGGCGGCTGGACCAATAGCCACACCGCCGGGACGGATGTGGATCTGGGCAGCCCCACAGCCCGCCGGAGCGAAGCCAAGCTGATTGTGGAGCCCGGAGCGCCTCTCTCGATCCAGCTCAGCTGGACCGCCGCCGCCGATCTGTCGGCCGAGTCAGAAGCCCACGACCGATATGACGCGCTGGAGGATCTCGCCCTTTCCGTGCTTAACCGGCGTCTGGAGCGCATTGGGCGCAGCGCTACAGCGCCCTTTATCAGTGCGTCGGCCAGCGACGGCGACCTGTTCAATTCGGCTAAGTTGACGACCTTACAGGTTACGGCCGAACAGGGAGGCTGGAAGGCGGCCTTGGCCGCGGCGGAGCATGAGGAACGACGGCTGGTCGAATACGGCGTGCTTAGGAGCGAATTGGACCGCGAGATCGACGACGCTCGCGCCACTCTGGTCGAGCGCGCCGCGGGCGCGGCGACTCGAAGCACCCGCAGCCTGGCCGACCTGATCGTCGAATCAGTGGGCGATCGATCGGTGGTGCAAAGCCCCGCCCAGGAACTGGCTCAGTTCGAGCGCGAGGTGAAGACCATTACCCCCGAAGAGGTGTCGGCGGCGGCCAAGCGGGTGTTCACCGGCTCAGGCCCCCTCGTGTTCATGACCACGCCCGCGCCCATCGGGGGCGGCGATTCGGTGCTGAAGGCAGCCTATGTGGCCGCCCAGGCCGAGCCCGTCCTGGCGCCCACGGTAGTGGCGGACAAAAGCTGGCCCTATGAACGGTTTGGCCAGCCCGGCAAGGTCGTGGAGCGCCGTGATATCTCCGAATTTGGGGCGGTCATGGTGCGTTTCGCCAACGGCGTGCGCCTGACCGTGAAACCCACCAAGTTCAGCAACAGCGAAGTTGAGGTGCAGGTCCGCTTCGGGCACGGGCGTCTGGACCTGTCCCGGTCGTCCCCCTCTCCCCTTTGGGCTGCGAACTCCTTCATCGAAGGCGGCCTCAAGCAGCTCACCGCCGAGGATATCGACCAGACCCTCAATAAGAAGGTGATCGGCGCACGCTTCGGCGCGGACGACGAGGGCTTCACCCTGTCGGGCGGCGCCAAGTCCAGCGATCTGGACACGCAAATGCAGCTGCTGACCGCCTATGTGGTCGAGCCCGGCTTCCGGCCGGAAGCCTTCGAACGGGTGCGCGCTTACGGCATGACCTTGAACGAGCAGATGGAAGCCACGCCGTCCGGGGTCCTGAATCGGGACCTGGCCCGGCTGCTGCATAGCGACGACCTGCGCTGGGCCACGCCGACCAGCGACGAAATCGCCGCCAGCCATATGGACGACCTAAAAACCATACTGTCCGACCACCTGAACCACGGACCGATCGAGGTGGTGATCGTCGGGGACGTGGATGTGAACCAGGCTGTCGCCGCCACCGCCGCCACGCTCGGCGCCTTGAGGCGGGATCCCAGCCCCGATGCGCCCACCCCCGACAGTCGTGTCGTCACCTTTCCCAAGACAGCGCCGGAGCCGGTGATCGAGCGCCACAAGGGCCGCGCCGATCAGGCCGTCGCCGCCCTGGCATGGCCGACCAACGACTTCTACGCCGACATGCGCGAGGCGCGGGTGCTCACGGTCCTAGGCCAGGTTATGCAGCTCAGGATGATCGACGACCTGCGCGTGCAGAAGGGCGACACCTATTCGCCCAGCGCGGGTCTGGACGCATCCCTGGCCTTTCCGGGCTACGGCTATCTTCTGGCCAATGTCGAGACCCCGCCGGGCAAGATCGACGCCTTCTTCGCGGAGGCGGACAAGATCGTCGGGGATTTGCGGAGCCAGCCTGTGTCCCAGGATGAGCTGACCCGGGCGGTCTTGCCGCTGCTGGACCAACTGACCCAGGCGCGGGAGTCCAACGACTATTGGATCGCGGCCCTAACCGAAGCCCAGACCGATCCGCGTCGTTTGCAATCGGTGCGCAGCCAGATCGCGCAGTACCGTAGCGTCACCGCCGCCGATCTGCAGGTGGCCGCCCAGAAGTACTTGAAGCCGGGCAAGGCCTGGAAATTGGAAGTCCTGCCCGAACCGACGATCACTCAGGCCGCGCTGGCTCCCAACGCCGCGATCGCCACCAAGTAAGGCTTCAGTGAGCGATGCCGCCCACGCCGCCGTCGATCGTCATGTTGAAGGTGCTTGAGGAAGACGCCGTGCGAGTCTGTTCCTCGCGATAGGCGGTGTAGGTCTCTGCGGTGATGATCTTGATGATCTTCACCCCGGCGCCGAAGCGGCGCAGCAGCGAGCGCTCGTTGCAGTCCCGCGCCGGCTTTTGCGGGAGGCATTGCAACTTGCCTTGGGCCTGGCCTTCCGCACGGCTGAGCGCCAGAGCTTCGCTCTTGTTGCAGGTGAAGGTCTGCCCCTGGCCGAAGTCGACCTTGCCCAGGTAATCCGCCATGGTCCATTGCATGCGCGCGCCGGCGATGCAGCGATACACTTCGCCCTCGTAGCTTTCCGGCAGTTCGCGGTCGGGGGTAACCTGGGAAGCTGGATGCGGCACGTCCTTGTCATCCAGGCACACCGCCTGAATCACCACCACCCGCACCCTGGTGCGGCTAGCCTGGTAGGCCACCCGCTGGGTGCGAAGCCCTGAATCCACGTCCAGGCCTTGAATGAGTCCGCTGGAGCCGCCGCTTTCATACCAGCCGCCCCCTCCGCCCCCGCCGTAGACAACCGTCTGGCCGGATCCCGTGGCCGAGCCGGAGCCTTGGCCTGTTCCGGTCGCCGCCCCCGAACCGGACGAGCTGGATGAAACGTTGACCTCGGCGCTGGCGTTGGCGTTCACCGTGACCGAGGGAGCCACATAGACGTTCACCCCCGGCACGATGATGTTGTTGCCGCCCGATCCGCAGCACGGCTGGGTGGGAACCGGGGGCGGCGTCGGCTGCTTGCAGCAGCTGGGCGGCGAGGGCGGGGAGCATCCGCAACCTGAGGCCAGGGCGGTGAGAGGAAAGCTCAAGGCGAGCAGGGTCAGGCTGGCGGCAATCGTCCACAGGCAAAGCACACGCCGGTTCATGATCAGTCGCCTCCACGGTCCTAACAACGCGCCGGTCCCCGCGATGAGACGCGGCGCTTGGCCTGATTCTTCCCTGTGCACGGGAAAAGGCAGGCCGGAATGTCCCATTCCAACACAGAACGATTGACAGACTATTGGCGCCGTCGGCGCGGAGCGGGCGTAGCGCCGCTGCGCTCAAGCGTGGACCCATGTGATTTCGCCGATCTTTTGCCTCAGGTTTTCATCCTGGGGCGACGCACCGCCGGCCGATATCCCTTCCGCTTGGGCGGCGGCCTTCTGGAAGACCTGCATGGACAGGACCTGCGCCAGGCTGACTTCATCGGTCTGTGGCGCGCCGCCGATCGGCCCAAGCTGCAAACAGCCATGGAAGCTGGTCTTCGGCGCGGTCAGGCGATCATGGTGGACGCCCGCGGCGAGACCGAGGGGGGGCAAGCCGCCGATTTCGAGATTCTTTTGGCCCCCATGATCTCGGCCAGCGGTCAGGCCGACCGCTTCTTGGGCCTGTACCAGCCTATGAGCCCCCTGCAACGCCTGTACGGCCGCGCCCTGGCCAGCCTTTCGGCGATACGGGTGCACACCATCTCCTGCGCGCCCGGCGCCGAACGGCTGCAGCCATTCCCCCAGTTGCGTCTGGCGGCCGTGGATGGGCGGCGAATCGCCTAGCCGACCGACGCCAGACCCGCCGCATAGCGCTTCCAGTTCGCCACATAACGCCGCGCGGAGCGGGCCAATCCCTCGATCTCTTCGTCAGTCAGCGTCCGCGCGACGCGGGCGGGCGCACCGATCACCAGGCTGCCGTCGGGTATATCCTTGCCTTCAGTGACCAGGGCGCGGGCGCCGATCAGGCAATTTCGCCCAATCCGAGCGCCATTAAGCACAACCGCTCCGATCCCGATCAGCGTATTTGACCCGATTTCGCAGCCGTGCAGCATGGCCATGTGACCCACGGTCACGTCCGAGCCGATCGATAAAGGATAGCCTGGGTCGGCATGCAACACCGAGCCGTCTTGGATATTGGTGTTCTGGCCTATGACGATGGCTTCGACGTCGCCGCGAACCACGGCGCCGAACCATATGCTGACGTTTTTCTCCAACGTTACCTGTCCAATGACGCTGGCGCTGGGCGCAATCCAGTATTCATCCGATCTCGGTAAATTCGGACGGTGACCTTCCAATTCGAAAACGCTCATTTTCGCCGACCGTATTGTGACATTTCTGCGGTTTAATAGTTCGGAAAGCACGCTAGCATAATTTAGTCGTGACGATTCGAGGGGACTGGATGACCGCATGGGTCTTCAGAGCTTTGGGCGCCAGCCCGGCAAGCCGCCCGCGGCCCTGCGTCGGCGACGCAGGCCCGGCGGCGTCCCCTCCGTCCCCCTTTCTTCAGTTTCTGTCCGAGGGCGAGCCATTGCGGTCTCGCCCTTTTTTCTTGGCCCAACGGAGGTCCCTATGACCAAGCGTGCCCTGAAGCGTATCGTGCGCGAAGGCGAGTTCAATCCGGCCCAATTCGACGACGACAGCAAAATCCGCCGTCTGCCGATCGAACGCAGCTGGTCTCCGCTGAACTCCGCCGAAGAAGGGCGCGAACAGGGCTATCTCAAAACCATAAAAGCCAAATCCGACGGCCAAACCGCCCTGATGCAGGCGATCGACGAGCGCAATCTGGTCATGGCGCTGGGGCCGGCCGGCACCGGCAAGACCTATATCGCCATCGCCAAGGCCGTGGAGGCTCTGGAAGCGGGCAAGGTCGGCCGGATCGTGTTGTCGCGCCCGGCGGTGGAGGCCGGCGAATCGATCGGCTTCCTGCCGGGGGAGATGGAGGACAAGATGGCCCCCTATCTGCGCCCCCTCTACGACGCCCTGTCCGACCGCCTCTCCATGAAGCGTGTACGCGCCTTGATGGCCGAAGGCGCCATCGAGATCGCACCGATCGGCTTTATGCGCGGGCGCACGCTGAACAACGCATTCGTGGTGATCGATGAGGCGCAGAACTGCACCTACGTCCAGCTCAAGATGCTGCTGACCCGCCTGGGTTGGCACTCAACCATGGTGATCACGGGCGACCCGAATCAATCCGACCTGCTGCCTGGCGTGTCGGGTCTGGGCGACGTGGCCGATCGGCTGGAGACCGTGGGCGGGATTTCGGTGGTGCGCCTGAAGGACGTGGACATCGTACGCCACCCGCTGGTGGCCAGCATGCTGGGGGTGCTGTAGGCCAAATCGTCATCGCCCGGCTCGACCGGGCGACCCAAGCGAGGTCTGCCGCAGGGCCGATGTCGCTTGGGTCCCCCGGATCGGCCTTTTGGCCGACCGTGGGATGACGACGGTTGGTTAGTCCAAATCTTCGCTGAGGATGGCCATCTCGAACAGGAACGAGCCGTCCTCGTCCTCATCCTCATAGACCACGCCGATGAACTCCTCGCCGATATAGACCTCGGCGGAGTCCTTTTGCTTGGGGCGGGGCTTCAGGAGGATAGCCGTATTGCCGAAGGTGCGCTGCAGATGGTTTTCGATGCGCTTGGTATCGGTGTCCTTCACGGGAACCCCTCTTGATCCTTCGAACTGCCTTCGAACTGGCGGCCTGAGCCGGGGCGGAACCTAACCGCTTTGCGGGCCAGCGCAATGCCTTAGGGCGCGGAACCTGTCAGATCACGTAGTCGTAGACCACGTCGGCCAGGGTGTGGTCCATGGTGCGCGCCGGCTCGTCGCAGGTCGGGCAATTGACCAGGCGCGCGGGAACCCCCGCGGCGGTGCAATGGGCGGGCACAGGCTTGAGCACCACCGAGCCGGAGGCGATCTTGGCGTAGTCGCCGATATGGATGTTGCCCAGCACCTTGGCGCCCGCGCCCAGCAGCACGCCGTTGCCGATCTTCGGATGGCGGTCGCCCCGCTCGGCGCCGGTGCCGCCCAGGGTCACCCCATGCAGCATGGAGACGTCGTCGCCCACCACCGCAGTCTCGCCGATGACGATGCCGGTGCCGTGGTCGAGGAACACGCCCACGCCGATTTTGGCCGCCGGGTGGATGTCCACCTGAAAGATCTCGGACATACGGCTCTGCAGATAGAGCGCCAGGGTCTGACGCCCGCGCCGCCACAGCCAATGGGCCACGCGATAGGTCTGCAAGGCCTGGAAGCCCTTGAAGAACAGGAAGGGCTGCACATAGCTCTTGCAGGCTGGATCGCGCTCGAACACGGCCTTCAGGTCAGCCTCGGCCTGGCGCACGAGATCCGGCTCGTCGGCGAAGGCCGCATCGCAGAATTCGCGCGCGCTCATGGCCCGCAGCTCCTGGTCGCTCAGCTTGCGCGCCAGTTGATATGAAAGGGAATCCCCGAGGGAATTGTGCGCCAGGATCACCGCATTCAGCAGCGAGGCCAGGCTCGGCTCGGCGGCAGCGGCTTCCTGCGCCTGGGCGCGCAGAGCGGCCCACACCGGCGGGCTGGCGTGCTGCTCGACCAGTTCCAGACGTGTGCTCATCGACGGCTCCCGCCTCGCGCGCCAAAAAAAGGCCGCCTTCTATAACACATCCGCGCCGATTGGGCTGCCTGGACGCTGTTCCACATATGGGAGGCCAAACGCCGCCCGCCAACTTGCCCAACTCAGCTTTGAACACCAGGCGGCCCAGCTTATAGCTGACGCTCTTAACGTCCTGTTCCATGAGGTGCGCCTTGCCCGCCGTTCCGCCATCGCCCGAATTCGGCCAAGCCCTGCCCTTTGGTCAGGTCAGCCTCGAGACCCTGGCGCTGCTGGCGAGCCGGCGCTCGACGGCGCCCCAAGCCTTGGCGCAGCCGGCCCCTTCGGGCCAGGCGCTGGAAGATCTGCTGCGCATCGCCGCGCGCGCGCCCGACCACGGCAAGCTGGCGCCTTGGCGCTTCATCGTCATCGCCGGCCAGGCCAAGGCCGAACTGGCCGCGCGCCTGGAAGCCCTGGCCGCCGAGCAGCCCGATCCGGGGAAGGCCGCCGCTGTCCTGTTCAAGCTGAAGGCGCCGCCCCTGTGCGTGGCGGTGGTCTCCCGCGTGAACGAGCAGGCCTCCATCCCCGCCTGGGAGCAGGAGCTGTCGGCTGGCGCCGTGTGCATGAACCTGTGCATCGCCGCGACGGCCATGGGCTTCGGCGCCAACTGGATCACGGACTGGTACGGCTACGATCATCGCGCCGGCGCCTTGCTGGGCCTGGCCCCCAAGGAACGCATCGCCGGCTTTATCCTGCTGGGTACGCCGACCGAGGCGCCGCTGGAACGCGTTCGCCCGGACGTGCCGGCGATCACCACGGTGTGGGCGCCGTAAGCCCAGCGCTCATCCCGGCGAGCCGTCCGTTGGCGGCGGGTCAAACCCCGGCAAGGTGGAACGCCGGAGAACAAGCATGGGAACGGATCGCTCGCCACAGCGCTTTCCAGCCGTCCCAATCCTGCCATTATGGTCCAATGAACCGCACCGACGCCCCTCTAGTTGAAGATCCCAAGGGCCAAGAGCGGCGGCGCTACAGCGGCGTTGCGGTAGCTTTGCATTGGACGATCGCTCTTTTGATCTTCGTCCAGATCGGGCTCGGCTGGTATTTCAACGAAGCTCTCCCTGACCATTCGCCGGCCCAGGACAGTTTGCAGGACATTCACGTGTCCCTCGGCCTCACGACGCTGGTCCTTATCCTCATCCGGGTGATTTCGAGGTTCGTGATTCCCGCGCCGGAGCTGCCGCGCGGACTTCCGCAGTGGGAAAATTGGCTCGCGCATGCGGTGCACATTCTTCTCTACCTGTTGATGTTGGCCCTTCCGCTGAGCGGCTGGCTGATGCTGACCCTCAGGCACGCGCCAATTCCCTTCTGGGGGATCAATTGGCCGGCCCTGCCGGGTTTGGGCGCCTACTCCGGTCCAGCCCACCGCGCCTTGAGTGGGGCGGTCAAACACGTCCATGTTTTCATTCTGATTTGGATCGCCTTGGGCCTGATCGGCCTGCACCTAGCCGGGGCGATCAAGCACCAGTTTGACGACCACCCCGTGCTCTGGCGGATGATACCGTTTCTCCCATCGCGGGATTGAGCGATGGAGCGGCAGCGCCGGACGGCCATTCGGGGGGCGACCGGAAGATTCTGATGAATGAATCAGCCTGGCGGATCGGCAAAAATATTCCGTGGGTGGTTCCGTGGAGTGAGGAAGAGGCGTTCGCGGTTCGAGAGTCGCCAATCTTTCCCGGACTGCTCGAACTGACGCAGGCGGAACGACCGGGTGTGGGCCAGCCTGCGCCCGCCGGCATGAACATCATGCGACAGCGACTGGGCGTGATCGAGCACCGTTGCCATGTGTGCGGCGAAGTCACCCCGGCCAACGATAGGTTTCTATTTCCGGTGGTCACCGGAGCGTTCCTGAAGATTCCCGGCGGCGCGCGGTACGTCAGTCACCTTCCACCCACGCATACCGCATGCGCCGATCTGGCGCAGAGATTATGCCCCCACCTGAAAAGCCGATATGCGAAACCGGTCCGCTTTCCCCACGACAATGGTTTTGTCTCGCCCGAGCGTAGCGCGCCGGAAAATCTGCGCCACGTCGCCGAGAGGATCGCTCTGCCGGGTTTGGTCTATGGCTATTACCGGGTTTTCGGTGAGGGATTCACGCGCCTCGTGCGGCGTCTAAGACACGACCAGGAGCCGATTCGCGACGGCGGGGGCTGATGAGAAACGGAGGACCACTTCCTATGAACAGCCGCATTCTGGAGTGGGAATAAACCCGCCCGCCGACGTCCACGGATAGAGCGACGCGAAGGATAGAGCGATACGGAACCTATTGGGATAAATCCACGATCAGAAACAGATATCGTGTCGCCGTATTCGCATTTGGCGGGACATTCGGAAGGTCCTTGTGGATCGGCCGGACGAGGGCTTAGGCTTTCGTGATGAACCTAACGGCAAGCTTTGTCGCAATAGGCCTGAGCGCCCTCTTTCTGGTCAGTTGCGCCCCGCCGAAAAACGAGGGTGCGACTGAAGCCGCCCTTCGCTCCAGGTTCGCCCAGAGCGAATTTCAAGTCGTGCGGACCTTAGGTGATCGAGCTCATCCGGGAGCCTGCGGCCTTGTTCATCCCGGTTCCCAAGGCAACCGGATACTTTACAATGACATCCCTTTTATCGTTGTCGGCGGTCGCGCCTACACGCCCCGGGATGTTCGTTCTGACCAGTTTCTGGCATGGGGGAAGCAGTTCTGCGGCGCCGACTGGGCGGCCGAACTCCATCGCTCCAATCTCGAGCGTTCCGCTACCCACTGGCCTTCACCGCCCTGAGCGACCAACAAAAACCCCGCCGGATTGCTCCGGCGGGGT
>PLRV01000065.1 GCA_003164925.1 Caulobacteraceae bacterium | reverse complement strand
CATCCTGTCAAACCCGGCCTCGGAGGGGACGCCTCAAGGTTTGTTACACGGACGGCGCTAAGCCGGACAGACCATGAACATGCGATCAGGCGACTGAGCTGAGCCGCTCGTTCAGCCGCAAGGGTAGAAAGTCGTCGGCGCCAGCGGCGGGCTCGCGCCACAGGTAATCGCCGGTGAGGCTGATATGCGTCCAGCCGAGCGGTGCGACGTGGGCCAGGAGGTCGTCGGGCGCGGGATGGCCGGAGGCGCGCAAGTGCTCGACTGCACGCCCTATATAGAGCGTGTTCCAGTAGACGATCGCGGCCGTCACCAGGTTCAGGGCCGATGCCCGGAACTCCTGGCTTTCGACGGTGCGATCGGTCAGGCGGCCTTGGCGCTGGGTGAACACCGCAGCGGCCAGCGCGTGGCGAGACTCACTCTTGTTCAGCCCGGCGAGACACCGCTGGCGGAGCGCCTTGCTCTCCAGCCAGTCGAGCGTGAACAGCGCCCGTTCGATGCGGCCGATCTCCTGCAGGGCGAAGTCGAGACGGTTTTGTCGTTTGTAGGCCGAAAGCTTCTTCAGCATCACCGAGGGTGGGACCGTTTTGGCCTTCAGCGAGGCCGCGAGCCGCACCACCTCGTCCCAGCACTCGTGGATGATCGCCGTGTTGATCGGCCGACCGATCAAAGGCTCCAACTCCTTATAGCGGCCGGCGGCCTCGAACGTGCCGAGCCGGCGATCGGCCAGGTCGCGGATACGGGGGACGAACCGATAGCCAAGCAGATGACTGAGGGCGAACACATGGTCGGTAGCCCCGCCGGTGTCGGTGTAATGCTCGTGGATATCGAGGCTGCTGGCGTTTTGGAGCAGGCCGTCGAGGACGTGCGGCGCCTCGGCCGCCGTCGCCGAGATCAGCTGGCTGTGGAAGGGCGCATACTGATCGGAGACGTGAGTGTAGATTTTCTGCCCCGGATCGGCGCCGTACTTGGCGTTGATCGCGCCGGCGGCGCCGCGGCGACCGCTGCGGTAGAACTGACCATCGGAACTGGACGTGGTTCCGTCGCCCCAGACCCGGCTGAGCGGCAGCGCGACCTGGGCATCGACAATGCACGCCAAGGCGGCGGCGTAGGTCTCGTCGGACAGATACCAAGCCTGGGTCCAGGCAAGCTGGGCATAGGTGACGCCTTGGCTGCTGTCTGCCATTCGCTCCAGGCCAAGGTTGGTCCCGTCGGCGAGCACCGCAGCCAACAAGGCTTGTGGGTTGGGGTGGGTCTTGCCCGAGCGCAGCTCGGTGAACCGGTCAGTGAAACCGGTGCGCCGTGCGACCTCTGACAGGAGCCGGGTGATGCGCACCTTGGGAAGGAGCCGATCCACGACGGCGTCCAGCCGCGCCGCTTCGGGCGGGACGTCCGCCGACAGGGGCGTGACCCTGAGCTTTCCGCCTCTGATCTCAACGTCCTCGACCGCCCCACGCCGCAGCGCGCCGGCAAATCGGCGCAGCCGCCAGTCCAGGAGCCGAGCCCGATCGGCCAGGTATGCGCCGGCCGTCGCGGGCAGACCGAGGCTCACGGCGGCGGTCGGGACCTCGGCGCGCGGTAGGAGATAGGCGTCGAACCGGCGGTAGCTGTGCGAGCCGTCCACCCAGATATCGCCGGAGCGGAGGCGGTCACGAAGTGTCGCGAAGGCAGCTGTCTCGTAGAGCCGCCGATCGATGTTTTCGCCCTCGCCGACGAGCGCTTTCCAGGCGCGGGAGAACGGGAGCGGTGCGTCTGCCGGGACGTCCCGCCGCCCCGTTCGGTTCAAGTCCTGCACCAGCTTGACCGCGGCGAGCGCGCCATCACGCCTTCCCGCCGCCCGGAAACGGAAGGCTTCCAGGAACGCCGGGCCGAAGCGGCGCAGCGTCATGTATTTCGCCGCGGCGCCCACGAGCGGATCCGGGTCGGCCGAGGCGGCGAGCGCCTCCACCTGCGGCCGGGCCTCAAGCAGCCGCGCCCATCCGACCGCCTGATCGACGGCTTCGATCGCATCGACGCCGTCCGCCCGCGCTGTGGTCAGGGCATCGAGGGTGGCATCGAACAGGCGCATGAGACGCCCAACGTCGCGTGCGGAAGCCACGTTATGGCGCTTCTGGGCGGCGCGGGCCTTGGCGAATAGTTCGCCAACCTGCTTGTCGAACATCTGCACGGCGGCGTCCGACAGTCGCGCCTCCAGGTCGATCAGCTGGGCGGCCAGGGTCGCGCGGCGGCGACGGACCGAGTAGTCCGACAGCAGAAACGCTGGCGCGACCGCCCCCTCGCGCACCAGCTGCCGGAACCGGCGCTCGTGGATGTTGTCCGCGACGGCGGGGTCGAGCCCGATCCTACGCACATAAGCCAGACGAGACAGAAGCCCCGACAGATTCCGCGCCGAGGGGGAGTCGGCGATGTCGCGAAGCCAGGCGATCGGCGTCACCCCGGTCGTGGGATCGGGAACCAGCAAGGCGTCGAGGGCTGTGGCCTGTTCGGCCGTGACGGCGCCGGCCACGGCGTCCAGCGCGCGCTTGCGAGCACGCGCGCGCCCGGCCAAGCCGATCCGCTCGATGCGGGCGGGCGCGGGAAGGATCACGCCCCGTTCCCGGAGCCCCTCGACGACGGCTTGGACAATCGGAAGTCCCTGGTTGGTCGCCCAGGCAGCCTGCGCCGCACGATCCAGGGCGAAGGCGACGTCGCCCGCCTCGAACCCGCGCACGCCGAGATGGGCCGCGACATCCCACCCGTGCTCAAGGCGCGTCTTGGCCCGGCGTCCGTAGACGGCGAACAGCGCCTCCGACAGCCCGATTTGGTCGGCCAAGTAGGCAACGAGTTCCCGCGGCGGGGCCTCGTCGTGCCGGAGTCCGAAGCCCGGGTGGCGAAGCAGCGCCATCCAGGTCGCGGCGCCCAGTCGGTTGGCATCACCCCTCCGGGCCGCCAGAAAGTCGAGGTCATCGGGCCAGAGCGTGTAGTGGCGCGCCAGGGCGGCGCGCTCGGTCGGGACGCTGAACAGCGACGCCCGTTCCTCTTCTGTCAGCAGCTCGCGTCGGGCCATCGGCGGGATCCCCGCTCAGAAGCCTACGCCGGTGTGGGGCGGGTCGCGAGTCGCAGAACTCGAAACTTGTGCGACACCCGCGCCGACCCTTGACCCGGCTCAGTTTCCTGTATCGCGAAAGTCGCTTGCAGAAGTCTAGCAAATCGATGCACTTTTGCGACGTGCTGATCGGCTACGCCCGCGTCTCGACCGACGATCAAGACCTCACGCTGCAGCGCGAGGCGTTGAAGGCCGCCGGCTGCCGTCGACTCTACGAAGAAAAGGTCTCCGGGGCCAAGCGAGACCGCCCCGAACTCGTGCGCATGCTCGACTCGCTCCGTGACGAGGACGTGGTCGTCGTCACCCGGCTTGACCGCTTGGCGCGGTCAACCAAGGACCTGCTTGAGGTCGCCGAACTCCTCAACGGGATCGGCGCGGGCCTCCGCTCCCTGGCTGAGCCTTGGGCCGACACGACCTCACCCGCGGGCCGGATGATCCTGACGGTTTTCGCCGGCATCGCCGAATTCGAGCGGTCGCTCATCCACCAACGGACCAGCACCGGGCGGGAGGCGGCGAAGAAACGCGGCGTCCGCTTCGGCCGTCCACCCAAACTCACGGCCGACCAGGTCGCCCTGGGACACCGCCTCGTAGACGAGGGAACGTCCGTCCGCGACGCGGCGGCCCTGCTGAAGTGCCACCACGCCACGCTATACCGAGCCCTTCAACCCCAAGGCAGACCTAACGAATGACCGTACGGGGGGCTTGCGGACAGCGGCTTGGCGCCCCGCCCCTGGCGGGCTCGGCTAGGTCTTTCCGCTTGGAAAGGCATTCCAGCTTAGGTTGCGCCTCGGGTTGTGGAATGGCCTTATTTTCGCTAAAGCGAAGCTGGAGCCGGCGCACAAATGCGGCGGTCTCGACGATAAGCAGGTTCGCACTGCGACAGGGGGATACCGAGGGCGTCTCCACGGGCGCTGACTCGTTATGCGCACCGACGTTGCATATGCCCAGCCAAGCTTATGCAGAAAATTGGGAGTTGGGGGCTATGTTCAAAGCACTGAAAGCGTATTTTTCAACATTGATCTTGGCAACTGTCTGTTTGGCCTTTGCGGGATGTGCCTCCACGCCTGAGCTTGAGGCCAACGCGAAGACGAACCTTGGTCCAGTCAGAATCGATCAGCCGATCTATTCGGCGAAGGAGATGTACTATCTCGGACCCAATTCCGGCTTTGGGTTGATGTTCGGCGCAGTTGGCGGGGTAGCCGTCGCTATCGCCAACCAAAGCCCTGGGCAAAAATTGCAAGCGTTTGCTGAAGCTAATGGAATTCACATCGATCAGATTGTTCGCGAAGAAGCAGCGAAAGCCTTTCAGGATTCCGGCAAAATAAAACTGACTGATGATCCAAATTCCAAAGGCGCAGTGTTGAAAATTTCCGTGCCAATGTATGGATTTAGCATCCCAACCGGGTTCAGTTCACACCTCGTGCCGGTCATCAAGATTGAATGTGCTCTCGTTGCGCCTGACGGCACCATCATTTGGAAAGCGAATGATTCAGTGCTTCCTCTGGGAAATCCCGCGAAGGGGATTACCACAGACGAGATTAAGCAAAACCCCAAGTTGATTGAAGATTCGTGGCGTACTGCTGTCCGCGCCATAATGGAAAAGTTCGCTAGCAATATTTAAGAAAGTAAGCAGACCTTCCCAGCGTATGGGGTGGGCCGATTTCCGTCGGCGGGAAGCCGATATTCGATCAGTTCATGGTCTGTCCGGCTTAGCGCCGTCCATGTAACAAACCTTGAGGCGCCCCCTCGGAGCTGGAGCTGCCCAAGGC
>PLRV01000094.1 GCA_003164925.1 Caulobacteraceae bacterium | reverse complement strand
CCCATGATCAGAGCTGAAAACCGCGACGACGAAACCCGGGCCATGAACCCTTCGAGGCGAACGCTTCTCGCGGCCGTGGGCTTGGCCTCGCTCTTGCCCGGCGCCTTCGCTACGGCGCGGGTAGCCAGTCACTCTTCGGCGCCAAGGACCACCACCTGGGCCAAGGCCAACGGCGTCTTGCTGCGATACGAACTGTCGGGGGCGGGCCCGCGCACCGTCGTGTTGCTCCACGAGATGACCACGACCATGGAAAGCTGGGACGTCATCGCCCCGGCCCTGGCCCGGCATTACCGCGTGTTGCGTTACGACCTGAGAGGCTTCGGCCTGTCCGAGCGCATTCGGGGCGAGATCACCCTGGCCGATGAGGTCGAGGATCTGCGCGCCTTGCTCGCCGCGCTCGGCCTCAAGGGCAAGGTCACTCTGATCGGGGGAGCCATCGGGGGCGCGATCGCCTTGCTCTACGCCGCGACCTACCCGGACGAGGTGGACGGCGTCGTGGCGATCAGCCCCGCAGCCTATATGACCCCCCAGCCGGACCGGCTCAAGGCGTCCGCCGATCCCAGCCAGCCCGGGCCTGCGTCGAACGTTCGCACTCCAGGCGCGGATGATCCAGCCTATCCGCTGGCGCTGCAAAAGGCCCATCCGGACCGCTACGCAAGGTATCTGGCCATCACGGCCTCGGGCGCCAGCGGCGGCGCGCCAAGCACGCGCGCTGTCTATTCATTCGGGTTTGCCGATGTCCTACCGAAGATTCGCTGCCCCGTGACCATTGTGGCCACCACGATGTGGATGCGTTCGGTCGCGTCTTTCAAGGAACTCGCCGACGCCATTCCCAAGGGCCGGATCGTTCCTGTCGAGACGGGGCATTTCGCCACCATCGCCGCACCCGAGCTGCTCATCCCCATTTTGAACGATTTCCTGACGACGACCTCCGCTGACGCCGCGCGCTTGCAAAGAGACAACCATGCTGTCCGATAGCCAGAACGCCCGCCCGGCCACGTTGCCAGGCGCTGGTGGGAGCTCGTCCTTGCGCCAGCCCTTCTATGGATGGGTGGTGGCGTTCGCCTCCGCTATCGGCCTGGGCTTCGGCGTTTCAGTGTTCATTCCCGCGACCACCGGCTTGCTGGTCTCGCCCCTTCGCGAGACCTTCGGCTGGAGCCCGCCACAGGTGCTGTTCGCCCTCAGCTTTGCGACTCTGGTCACCGTGCCTGCCGCCCCCGTGACCGGCGCGCTGGTCGACCGCTTCGGGGCGAGGTGGATCATCGCCCTCTCGTTTCTCGCCGAAGGCCTGATCATCGCCTCCCTTCACTATATCGATGGCAACGTTTGGTCCTTCTACGCGCGCTATTTCGCGCTGGCGGCGTTGTGCACGGGCACGACGGCGGTGGGTTTCTCCGCCGTCATCTCGCGCTGGTTCGACAAGCGGCGCGGACTGGCCTTGGGCATCGCTTTTGCCGGAGTCGGGGCCGGCGGAGCCGTCTGGTCGCTCGCCACCCAGCGGTTGTTCGACACCGTCGGCTGGCGGGACGCCTTCCTCTATATGGGCGGGTTCCTGGCAGTGGTTCTCTTCCCCGCCATGCTCCTGGTCCTCAAGAATTCACCCGAAGCCATGGGCCAGACGCCCGATGGGGTCGCGCCTGCGGCGGGCGGCCCCAAGGCCGAGGTATGGGGTCTGACCCTATCCAAGGCCGTGCGGGACTACCGCTACTGGCTGGTCTTGGCGACCTTCTTCATGATCGCTTGCGTCACTTACGGCGTGCAGTTGAATCTCGTCAGCATCCTGCGCAGCGAAGGCGTCTCCGCCCAGACCGCAGCAGCGGCGCAAGCCTCGATCTGGGCGGCGATGGTCCTGGGGCGCCTGACCACGGGATGGCTCATGGACCGTTTCTTTGCTCCTCGCGTCGCCCTGTGTTTCCTGACGCCCTGCGTCATTGGCGCAGGGATGTTGGCGCTCGGCGCCCATGGTCCGGCCGCATTTGGCGCGGCGATGCTCGTGGGTGTCGCGACCGGGGCGGAAGGCGATGTGCTGGCTTATCTCCTTGGCCGTTATTTCGGCCTTCGGCACTTCGGCGCCATCTACGCCACCCAGTTCGCGCTCTACGCCGTGGGCAGCAGCACGGGCCCCCTGGCGCTGTCCTGGGGCGCCGCGGCGACTGGCCATTATGGCCCCGCCCTATGGGGCCTGATCGTCGTCGCCGTGATCGGCATGGTGCTTCTGACGCGCCTGCCAAGATTTGGAGCGGAGCTGGGACAATGAGACAGCGGAGCAGGCCGCAAATGGGAATCGCAGGCCTCGCGGCCATGCTGGCGCTCGCCGCATCGGGGGCCAGCGGCGCGCCGCCCGAACAAGCCCTTCCGGCTACCCCGGCGGGTCTTGTCGCCGCCGACTCGGCAAGGTTCGACGCCATGGTCCGGCGGGACATTCCGGCTCTCAGCGACGCCCTCGCTGACGAACTGGTCTATGTGCATTCCTCCAGCATACGCCAATCGAAGGCGGAGCAGCTGCGCGACCTTGAGAGGGGAACTGCCGTCTATGAACGCATCGAGGCGCGAGCGCAGGAGCCCAGCATTTACGGACAGACAGGCCTGATCCAGGGCGTGGCTGCCTTCACAACGGCAGGGGTCGCCGGCCCCAGCACCTTCACCCTCAGATACACGGACGTGTACGTCCTGCGCGCCGGCCGCTGGCAGATGGTCGCCTGGCACTGCACCCGCATGCCTGAAGGCAAATGAGGCGGGGGCAGACCATCCTATTGCGGTGGCGGCGGACCCGGCGGCTTCGGCTTGAAGGGCGAGATGTCGTCGTCGTCGCGCCAGTTGACGCGCCGCTTGAACCGCCAGCCCTGAGCGGTCTTGACCAAAGTGTCCTGATAGATGGCCGTCTCGGTGATGGTTGGCGGGCTATTGCTCGCGTTCAGCAACAAAAGGTAGGCCGAGGCGGTCGCACCGCCGGGCTTAGGGGTGACGACCAGATTGGCGACCATATGGCGTGTGCCGATCCCGGCGCGGTGAGCCATGTCCCACAGGGCCGCTCGACCCTTGATCGGCGGCCTCGCCTCAGCGCCCCGGCCAGGGCCGCGCCCGCCGACGAACTCCCCATCGTCTGTCCAGGTCTCAACATAGGCGTCCGGCTGAGCCGTATCCAAGGCTTGGTTGAACCGGGCGTAGAGCTCCTGGATTTGCACGTAATCGTCCGTGCTGAAGCGGGTCGATTGGGCCGTGCTGTTTTCCGATCTTAAGCCAACCATGAACAATGCGACGGAGGCGAGCGCTATGGAGATACAGATGCGTGACTTCATGAACGACGTCCTTGAGCTTTGGTTAGGTTCAACCCAGCGAATGTGGCGAAAGATGGCGGCGCCCTGGATAAGGGCCTCCCGCTGCGCAGTGCTTCTGGCGGCGGTCGTAGGGCTGTCCCCGGCAGTTGCCTCGCCGGCTCCCTCCCAGGTGACGAACCAGGTTCTCACGCTGGAGAGCGGACCGGTCTTCGTCAGGGATTCCGGCGGACGCGGCGTGCCTGTCGTGTTCCTTCATCCGAACAACGGCATGATGTGGGACCAGCAGGTCCCGGCCTTGATCAAGGCCGGCTATCGTTTCGTCGCCATCGA
The DNA here is from genome assembly GCA_003164925.1 of Caulobacteraceae bacterium. Taxonomy (GTDB): domain Bacteria; phylum Pseudomonadota; class Alphaproteobacteria; order Caulobacterales; family Caulobacteraceae; genus BOG-938. Next base: position 7,511 of record PLRV01000094.1, on the reverse strand, counting down.
CTACCGGGGCGCGGGGGACCCCGCCGTGACGGCCACGGTGAGCTCCAATACGCGTATCGAGCAGACGGTCCAGGCGCTCGGCCTGCCCCGATTCCATCTGGTGGGGACGGGAGGCGGGAGCGTGGCCGCCACCCAGTTCGCTTTGGAGCATCCGGACCAGGTTCGCAGCCTGGTGGTCGGCAATAGCCTGGCGGGCCTGAGGGACAAGGACTTCAACGAGATGGAGGCGCGGTTGCGCTCCCCCCAGTTTGACGCCTTGCCCCGTGAATGGAAGGAGCTGGGGCCGACCTATCGCGCGCTTCATCCCGACGGAGTGAAGCAGTGGCTGGAGATGGTCACATCGCTTCCAGCGCCGGTCGTGGCTGCTCAGCAGATCAGGGCCGAGGGGGACGCCCCTGTCCCAACAGCCTCGCCCCAAGCCCCCGCCGCAGCTCTCCCCCCCGTGACTTGGGCGAGGCTGGATCAGCTTAAGGTTCCGGTCGAGATGATTACCGGCGACGCTGATCCCTATACGCCGCCTGGAATCATGCGTGAGTTCGTGGCGCGCTTGAAAGGCGCCCAGGGGACTATCATCCCCGACAGCGGGCACACGGCCTATTGGGAGGCCCCGGACGCCTACAACAAAGCGCTCGTGGCTTTCCTTATCGCTCATTGAGGCTCGATAGAAAGGAGCCGCGGCTCGAAGGCCGCGGCCAAGGCGCTTGTCTCGCCAGAGGGGCCGGCGAGACAAGCCGTTGATGTTCGGAGCCGAAGCAACCCAAAGGCGCCCTGAAACGCAGCCGTCCGATCACCCCGCTTCCCAACTGAGCCCATAGTGCCGAGCCGCATCGACCCCTGCATCAGTGCATGGGCAAAGCAGGTTTGGCGCTCGATCAGCCGCATGCCCCTCAGCGACCGCCTCAGCGCTGGAGGATGGTCACCGCGCAATTGCCGCCGGCGCCAAGCACGTGGCCCAACCCAACCTTCGCTCCGTCGACCTGGCGCGGTCCCGCTTCCCCGCGGAGCTGCGTCACCAGTTCGACGACCTGTCCCAGGTGGGATGCGCCAACCGGTTCGCCCTTGCTGATCAGGCCGCCGCTCATGTTGACCGGGTGTTTTCCGGTGATGTCCGTCACGCCTTCGTCGATCAGTCGCCCGCCCTCGCCCAGAGGGCAAAGCTGCAGTTCCTCGTAAATCTCCAGCTCGCAGAACGCGTCGGTGTCCTGAACCTCGAAGCAATTGATGTCGGACGCTCCCAAGCCGGCCTTTTCGTAAGCCTTGGCGGCCGTGACTTCCGTCGGCCCATCGTTGTGGGCCGTCGCGCTCATACTGTCGGCCGGGCAGCGGAAGTCGGCTGAATAGCGAGCGATGGTGTGGACGCAGGCGGCGATCCGGATCGGCTTGCGCGCGCCGATCCGCCTGGCGAAATCGGCCGAGGCGACGACCACCGCGGCCGCCCCATCGTCAGGCGCGCAGATTTCCAGCCGCCGGATGGGGTCGCAGACCAACGGCGAGTTCAGAATTTCCTCCAGAGAGAAGGCCTTCTGGTACATCGCGTTCGGATTGTGGACGCTGTTCTTATGGTTCTTGTAGGCGATCTTCGCGATCTGCAGTTCGGTCGTGCCGAATTCATGCATGTGGCGCATGGCGCGCATCGACCAGTAGGCCGGGTTGAGCGACATGCCCATCTCGATCTGCCAGTCGGCGTAGATCATGCGCGGATCCATGAAGCCTCGAGGCATCTTCTCCGCCCCAAGCACCATGACGACCTCGCATTCGCCGGAGCGGATGGCCAGCAGCGCCTGGTGAAGCGCAGCGCCGCCGCTCGCGCAGGCCGCCTCGACGTCGACGATCGGCATGTCGGTTCCACCCAGCCGTCGCAGAATCCGCGCGCCCGAGGTGGCCGGCAGGTACATCCTGGAAAGATACGAGGCCTGGACATCCGCCCATGCCACCCCGGCGTCCTGCAGCGCCGCGCGGGCCGCGAAGGATCCGATCTCCTCCGCACTCTTGTCGAAGCGACCGAAGGGGTGGATGCCCGCGCCGATAATGACAACCTCAGTCATTGGGCCGCCTCTTCGCCCGCAGGCGCATATTCGAACTGGATGACGCCGTCGGGCCGAACCCGGGGCTGAAAAACCACGTCCATGCCAATCCGGACCTGCTCCGGCGCGCAGGAAAGCGGCGCCAGGACCCTAAGGCCGTCGGGAAGTTCGACCAGGCCAAGCGCGAAAGGACGGAACGGGTCCGCTCCCTTGTAGTCGCCTGGGGGCGGGTAGCGGACCACGGTATAGGTCCAGACCTTGCCCTTTGCGGACAGTGCGAGCGGTTCGACCTCCTCGCCGCCACAATTGGGGCACAGCCGATTTTGGCCCAGGGTGACCTCTCCGCAGATCCTGCATCCGGTGCCGGCCAAAGCGACCTCCTCCCCCGTTTCAAGATTCCCAACCAAGAGCCCGTCCCTCACAGCGCGACGACCTGACATGGCAAACTCCTTCCGCACGCCTGATGGGCTGACGTGCAATATCCAACCGCTGCTTAGTCGGGCTTTTCGTGCTCTAGCCAATCGCAGAAATCAACGGCTGCTCCCCGCGGTCATGACCGCCATCATCCGGTGGCGGGGACAGCGGAATCAGCTCGATTCACGGCGACTTTTCGCCCGGCCGGGGGGCATGTCGATCCGTCCGCCAGGAACCGGAGGCCGAAGGCAATGCCTTGCTCTAGAAGGGTTTTCTCGCTATGCCGCGACCCACAACACGGCTGAACTCGCATCAAATATGCAGGTCGCGTCCGTCGGCCCGGCAGGCTGGTCGCAGGCCCGGCCGGCAGCTCTGAACATGAGCTTGGCCTTCGCGCATATCAGTTATGCTAAAGTCAGGCGCCCGCACCGCGCCGCGGTCTTCTCCAAATCGCAAAGCTGAATTGCCGATGGGCTTCTCGACGGCAAGACTGGGCCGGTTAGTTTGCCCGCAAAATTGGCGTCCAGACTCTTGGGAGGGGCATATGCGTGGGGCTTTTAAAGCGGGACTGATGGCTCTGGCCTGCCTCGCGGCGGCAAGCGCCGCTTTCGCCCAGACGCCCTCTGGCCAGACGCCCCCCGGCAATCGAACCCTGACTCTTTCTTCCAAGTCGGTCGGCAAGGAATTGGTTTCTCCTGGTTTTGTGCGGCCGGCTATCAAGGTGCAGTACCCGGGCAATGTAGAGGCGACTTTCGATCTGACCTATGCCGTTGTACCGGGCGCGCGTGCTCTGACGCTCGACATCTACCGCACGCCAAATGCCGGACCAAAGCCAGCGATTATCTTTGTTCACGGCGGCAGCTATATCGGCGGCGATCCCCGCAACGACAGCAACCCGATTTTCGGCGAAATAGACGCCTTCATGGCCTACGTCGCATCGCACGGCTACGTGGTCATTCCGGTGGCCTATCGTCTGGCGGACGAAGCCAAATGGCCCGCCCAGCTCGAGGACGTGAAGGCCGCGATCCGTTGGGTGCGAGCCCATGCCGACATATACGGCGTGGATCCGCAGCGTATCGCCGTGTGGGGCGAATCCTCGGGCGGCCACATCTCGGCCATGGTGGGAGCGACCTGCGGCGTCAAGGAATTTGATAAGCAGGAAAACAGGGGAATATACGGCAATAGCTATCCGGCGTTGCAAGACCAGTTCGCCAGCCAGTCCAGTTGCGTACAGGCGGCCGTAGCGTGGCACGCCACGACCGACTTCGCCCGGCTGGATGCGCAGAGAGAGCCGTTCGCCAAGCTGGTCCACAACACCCCCGTTTCCTCCCAGTCACGGGTCTTGGGGTGCACTCTGGGCACGACTTGTGATGCAGACACGGTGCAGAGGGCCAGCGTGCTGCACTACGTCGCCGAGGGCGGGGCGGCCAACACGGCCTTCCTGCTTCAGGCAGGCAGCGCTGACGAGGCGACGCCGTGGCAGCAGAGTCAGAGTCTGTACGATGCCTTGCGCGCCAAAGGCATCCCGGCCCAGCTCGAGATCATCAAGGGCGCCAACCATTACTTCAACGGCGCGACCAAGGAACAGGCCAAGCAGGTGCTCGATACGTTCTTCGCCTTCCTGGATAAGACCGTCGGTCAACCGAGCAAGCGGTAAGTCGGGGCGGCGGGACGAACTTGGGCGCCCTCGCCGCGTGCTTGGCGGAATGGCGTTGAACCGCCGGCGGCAAGCTCCCGCAGGGTACGGGTCGTCGGCGCGATCCAACGCCGGCCACGGCGCGCTGACAACCGGGTCGCTCGCCGCTTCGGCGTGGACATGAGGAAACCGATGACGATGGTCGACTGGCGTGTGGGATGGGCGAGCAAGATCGCCGTTGGCCTCTCGGCCGCCGCCATGCTGGCGGCGCCAGCGCATGCCCAGTTCGCGGAATCGACGGTGATCGTGCCAGATTCCGCAATACCTCGAGCCGGCGCCCACTTTGAAGGGGCCTGGAAGATCGCCAAGCCGCAGACGTCGCTGCAGCCGGCCGGGTCGATCCCGTTCACCCGCGAGGGTCGAAAACATTACGAAGAGAACAAGGCCTATCGGGCCAAGGGCGATTATGACGACTACGACATCTACACGTCGCGTTGCTCGAACCCTGGTGTTCCACGCCTGGGCTTGACGTCTCTGCGTTTCAAGATTTGGCAACAGCAAGGGGTGCTGACCTTCGTATACGAATGGAATCGCGCGATGCGCCAGATCGACATGCGCGGCGTCGACACCCCGCCCTTGGACGCCCCGACGATGGCCGGCCATTCGATCGGCCGCTGGGACGGCGCCACTCTGGTCGCAACGACCACGGATATATCGGAGCGGACGTTGCTGGACGATCTTGTACCGCACACCGCCGACGCCAAGGTCACCGAGCGCTTCCGCCTTGCGGATCACGACACCCTCGAAGACCGGATCACCATCGAAGACCCCGCCTATTTCACCCATCCGTGGGACGCGGTGATCACCTACAAGCGCCAACCCGACGCGCTCTTCCCTGAGGACGTCTGCCTGGACCGCCTCAAGAGCTACGATGCGGCGATGGCGGGCAAGTGATCGGAACGAGCGGTCTAGGAGAGATTTGAATGCAATTTCGGATAGACCCCTCCGCCTGGCAAGCACGCCTCTTGCTCGCCGTCGCGTCGCAACTCGCCTTTTGCGACAGCGCCCTGGCCCAGTTTCCACATCCGCCACCTTCGCCCGCCCAGCAGATCGTCAATGGTCTGCGGCCTTCCGCACCTCTTGATAATCGGCAATCCACACCGCTTACAGGCGACGCGCCGATGCCGTCGGATGATCCGCACGATCTCTCCGGCACGTGGATGCACACGGACGACCTGATTTTCCGGAATGTGCGCGACATGTACGCGCTGATGACGCCGTTCACCGAAGCCGGCGCCAAAGCCTTAGCGCGGCGAGTGAATTCCAAATCGCCCTTCATCAACGCTTCCGCGATCTGTCGTCCGCCTGGCCAATTCTTCCAACTCGATCTGAACTTTCCCTTCCATATTTTCCAATCGAAGAATTGGATGGAATGGGTATTCGAAGAATATCACGGAGTCTGGAACGTCATTCTGGATCCGAGCGCCGCGCCGGCCCCAAAGGAAAAATCCTACATGGGCCGCTCGGAGGGGCATTGGGAAGGCGACACGCTGGTTGTCGAAACCAAGGATTTCGCGCACGATTTCTGGATCGACGCAAATGGGGCGCCAGCGTCCGCGTCGGCAAAGCTGACCTATCGCATCCGCAAGGTGAATCCAGGTGATCACAACCCCTATCTGCAGGTTCTGATCACCATCGACGATCCGACCTATTATACGCGGCCCTGGACCCTGGCGCGGCGCTATCACTGGCGCCCGAACCGCGTGATCATGAATGAGTATAACTGCGAGGAACAGATCGGCGATCCGAGCGTCAAATCCGACGCCGGCCTGATCCCCGAGCCGAAGGGCTAATCAGGAGCGGCGCCGGAACGGCGCCGCTCATCAGATCGCCGCTCTAATTGCCCGCAGGAGCGGCCGGCGCGCTAGGCGGCGCGGCGGCGCCGACTTCGGCGTCCTTGTAGGTCTTGCCGTCGGGCAGGGTCAGGCTGGCCAGGGCTCCGCCGGGGGTGCCGGCGGTATTAGGATGGTAGGTGGCGGTCACCTTATCCCCGCGATGGAAATCGCGCGGCGCGAACCCTTGCTTGGAGAACGCCAGCGGGCTGCCGCTGATCAGGGACATGGTCTGCTGCTGGCCGCCCTTGTCGACGGAAACCAGCACCACCGACGAATGGGGCGCGCCCCAGCGGAACTCCTTGATGGCGCCCGACACGGTTTCGATCTTGCTCATGTCGTAGGCGTTGAACGAGTGGTGGGCGAAAGCCGGCGCGGCCGCGAGAGCGGCCACGGCCACCACGGAAAGGCCCAGCCGGTGGACAATGGGTCGATGAATCACGGAACTCTCCAACGAAGGTTGTGCGCTCACCGGCCCAGATCCACTGGCAAATCCAAGGTCCAGAAGCGCTAGATGTGAGGTTCTACAACGAGCTAGATGAATGAATGCTGGCTCGGTCGCAAACCAGCTATGCGAGCTTGCAATAACTGGCGCCGAACTGCTGGATCACCTTTCCTTTGCCATGCACCATGCACCATGCACCATGCGCCATGCGCCAGACGAGGATGCCGAGGGCCGGTGCTCGTTTGCGAGAGATTGAGGGGCGCGATTTCCCGCAACCCTCAGTGGGCCTTGACCATCCCGCTTGATTTGAGCGCCGGCTCGATGATGGGCCCTTGAAGAAATTTCACGAAGGCCTTCGCGGCCGGATTGTAAGTTCCACGCGCGATCACAGCCTCGATCTCAGCGGGAACCTGGAGCGGCGCTGGCACCAGGCCCAGGTTCTCGAGCTTCTTGTTCTGTAGTATCTCGCTGACGGGGAAGAAGTCGATTTCATACTCGCCCGGCGCCAGCTCGACGGTCTGCGGGGCGCCGCTCACGTCATTGATCTTACCCGCGACGCCAAGCGAGGAGAGTACGCGATCGACCGTGCCTCGCGCGGCTCCGGTCGGCGCGTATTTCACCGCGCGCGCCTTGAGCAGTGCGGTCCGCAGCGCGTCCGGCGTGCTCACGTCCGGCGCGGGCGCATCACCGCGCAGACCGATCGCGACCGGGATGGCGGCGATGCGATATTCATGGGGGCGTAGCTTGCTGGAAACGCCCGGGTCATGAATGACGTCGGGCAACAGGATGGCGACGTCGAACGCATCACCGTCGGATATGCGTGATTTAAGGTCGCCCCGGGCGGAGCCGTACTGAATACGCAGCGGCCTTCCCGTGGCCCGTTGGGCTTCCTGCCGCACCGCCTCGATCGGGACCATCATAGCGGCGGTCGCGAACACGCGCAGATCGCCGGGCTTTGCGTCGGCCAGCTTGTCACCGAGAGCCGGCGGCAGCGTGGGCTGGCCTGCGGCATTCTGAGCGTTTGCGCCAGGGCTGGCCATCATAGCCAAGCTTATCGCGAATGCGCCGAACAGCGGCTTCAGTCTGTGCATCTAACTCTT
>PLRV01000091.1 GCA_003164925.1 Caulobacteraceae bacterium | reverse complement strand
TGAATGCCATTCAAGCGCTCTACCAACTGAGCTATAGCCCCGAGTTTATTTCGGGTCGCGCGGACCGGGGGCCCGCGAGGCGGCGGAAACTATGCCGAATGGTCGGGGCGATCAAGCGGCTTTTCGGCGGTGTTTCGATCCCCGCCTTTGGGCCGCTTGACGCGCCTGATCGGCGCTGGGCGTTAGGGCTCTCCCTCGTCGGCCAGGCCTTCGATGTCCTCGTCGACGAAGTCGTCCTCGTCCTCGTCTTCGAGGAAAGGCACCGCGTCGTCGTCGGCTTCCACCAGATCGGGCTCTTCGGCGAAGTCCACGCCCAGGTCCTCGGCCGGCGCGACCGGCGCGTCCACGCCGTCTTCGTCGGTTTCCAAGGGCTCGACCGCGGCGCCTGCGTCGAGCTCCGGCGTTTCGTCGGCCTCGTCCTCAAAGCCTTCCACCTCGGCGTCCGGCTTCACCGGTTTTTCCTCGTCGGCCTCGTAGTCGGCCGGTACGGCGCGCGCGCGGATGCGGCGACTGCGAACCGCCTCCTCAGGATCGAAGGAGGTTGCGCATTTGGGGCAGACCGCGGGTCGGCGACCCAGGTCGTAGAATTTGCTCTGGCAGCTTGGGCAAATCTGCTTGGCGCCGAGTTCGGGATTGGCCAACGGATCGACCTCTGACTGATGGGAAAGCGGCGGCTCCCTTGCCATGGTGTGGGGCCGCTGTCAAAAGCTTAGCCCCGCGATCGTCGGTTCCCGTCCTTTCCGAGCCCTTCTGTTCCATGAACCCTCCCGGCCAAGCCGTTTGCCCCGCGCTGACCGCCAAGCCCGGCGGGCCTTTGAACGGCGAGGTTCACGCGCCCGGCGACAAGTCCGTTTCGCACCGGTCCATGATCCTGGGCGGGCTGGCGAGCGGCGTGACCGAGGTTTCGGGATTGCTCGAAGGCGAGGACGTTCTGCGCACAGCCGCGGCCGTGGCCGCCCTGGGCGCCCGGGTGGACCGTCTGGGCGAGGGTCACTGGCGGGTGGAGGGGCGCGGCGGCTTCGTCGAGCCGGCCGAGGTGATCGATTGCGGCAATTCCGGCACCGGCGCGCGCCTGTTGATGGGCGCGGCGGCTGGATTCGATCTGGCGGTCACCTTCACCGGTGACGCCTCCCTGCGCCGACGGCCCATGGGCCGGGTGCTGGAGCCGCTGGGACAAATGGGCGCGCGTTGGCTCGGCCGTAGCAAGAACCGCCTGCCGCTGACCCTGCGGGGCGGCGCGCTGCGGGCCATCTCCTATCGCCTTCCGGTGGCCTCGGCTCAGGTCAAGTCGGCCGTGTTGCTGGCCGGGCTGAACGCCGGGGGCCAGACCGAGGTGATCGAACCGGAGCCGACCCGCGATCATACCGAGCGCATGCTGCGAGCCTTCGGCGCCCGGGTGGAGGTGTTCGACGAGGCCGATGGGCGCCATATCTGGCTGCAGGGCGGCCAAGCCCTCGCCGGATGTGAGATCAAGGTTCCGGGCGATCCGTCTTCGGCCGCTTTTCCGCTGGTGGCCGCCCTGATCACGCCGGGTTCGGCGGTGACGGTGCGCGGCGTGCTGCTCAATCCCCTACGCGCGGGCCTGTTTGCGACTCTGCAGGAGATGGGCGCCGACCTGCAGATCGTGAATCTGCGGGAGGACAGCGGCGAGCCGGTGGGCGATCTGATCGCACGCCATTCCCATTTGCGGGGCGTAGAGGTTCCGGCCGAACGGGCGCCCTCGATGATCGATGAATATCCGATCCTGGCTGTGGCCGCCGCCTTCGCCGAGGGACGCACCGTGATGCGGGGCGTCGGCGAACTGCGCGTGAAGGAGAGCGACCGCGTCGCCCTGATGGCGGCGGGACTGCAGGCCTGCGGCGTGGCGGTCGACGAACAGCGCGACAGCCTGACGGTGGTCGGCGTCGCGCGGGGCGCCCATCCGGTGCGCGGCGGCGCTCGCGTGACCACTCACGGCGACCATCGCATCGCCATGTCCCATCTGGTGCTGGGCCTGGCGGCTCAGGCGCCGGTGACGGTGGACGAACCGGGCATGATCGCCACCAGCTTCCCCGGCTTCGTCGATCTGATGACTGGGCTGGGCGCGGAGATCGCGCCTTGATCGCCCCGCCCGCGAAAGACGCCCTGATCATCGCCGTGGACGGTCCTGCGGCCTCGGGCAAAGGCACTATCGCTCAGGCCCTGGCCGTCCTTTATCGGTTGCCCAGCCTGGACACGGGCCTGCTCTATCGGGCGGTGGGCGTGTTGACCCAGCGCCGCACCGGCGCTTTGGAGCCGGCCGACGCGGAATGGGTCGCCCGCTCCCTCAACCCTGGCGCATTGGGCGACCCCAACCTGCGCACGCGGGAGGCGGGCGAGCTGGCCAGCCGCGTGGCCGCCATTCCCAAGGTGCGATCGGCCCTCCTGGAATTCCAGCGTGCGTTCGCGGTCCAGCCGGGCGGGGCGGTGCTCGACGGCCGCGACATCGGCACGGTGATCGCGCCCGACGCCCGCGCCAAGCTGTTCGTCACCGCACGGCCGGAGATCCGCGCCGAACGGCGCTGGCGGCAACTGGGGGCCCAGGGCGAGCGGGTTTCCATCGAGACCGTGCTGGAGGACATCCGCGTGCGCGATCAACGCGATTCAGGGCGCTCGGCCGCGCCCCTGGTCCGCGCCGAGGACGCCGTCTTGCTGGACACCTCGGAAATGAGTATAGACGAAGCCGTCGATGCGGCCCGCCGCATTGTCGAGACGGCGCGCCTCTCCAGCGACTCACAACCGCGGGGATAAATCAAACCGCGCCGCCGACAATCCCGCGGGTGTTGCTTCCTGGGGCTTTTCGCCCTGGGGCCCTTCGGCTTGATCCCACCCCTTAGAGCGTACGCCCGGGCTCCGTCCTTGACCGTTACAGGTCTGGCGGGCCGCGCATCGCATTTTTGAGCCGGCCCGCCCGGCGAACTGAAGAGAGATGATACAGCTTATGGCTGACGATATGAGTATGAACCCGACCCGCGACGACTTCGCCGCCCTGCTGGACGAAGCGCTCGGCGGCCGCGACTTCGTCGAAGGCTCGGTGGTGCACGGCAAGGTCGTGGCGATCGAGAAGGACTTTGCGGTGATCGACGTCGGTCTGAAGACCGAAGGCCGTATCTCGGTGAAGGAATTCGGCGTTGGCCCCGACGGCAAGGCCACCATCAAGGTCGGCGACGACGTCGAGGTTTACCTGGAGCGTGTCGAGAACGCCCTGGGCGAAGCGGTGATCAGCCGCGAGAAAGCCCGCCGCGAAGAGGCCTGGACGCGTCTGGAAGGCGTGTTCGCCGAGAATCAGCCGGTGATGGGCTCCATCGTCGGCCGCGTGAAGGGCGGTTTCACCGTGGACCTGGGCGGCGCCTCGGCCTTCCTGCCCGGCTCGCAGGTCGACATCCGTCCGGTGCGCGACGTCGGGCCGCTGATGGGCAAGGAACAGCCCTTCGCCATCCTCAAGATGGACCGCCCGCGCGGCAACATCGTGGTTTCGCGCCGCGCCATCCTGGAAGAAGCGCGCGCCGAGCAGCGCACCGAGCTGGTCAGCCAGCTGCAGGAAGGCGAAGTGCGCGAAGGGGTGGTCAAGAACATCACCGACTACGGCGCCTTCGTGGACCTAGGCGGCATCGATGGACTTCTTCACGTCACGGACATGTCCTGGAAGCGTGTCTCCCATCCCAGCCAGGTCCTGGCCGTGGGCGACACCGTCAAGGTGCAGATCGTCAAGATCAACCCGGACACCCAACGTATCTCGCTGGGCATGAAGCAACTGCAGTCCGATCCCTGGGACGGCGTGGAAGCCAAGTACCCCGTGGGCGCGCGCTTCACCGGGCGCATCACCAACATCACCGACTACGGCGCCTTCGTGGAGCTGGAAGCTGGCGTGGAGGGCTTGGTCCACGTTTCCGAGATGTCCTGGACCAAGAAGAACGTGCACCCTGGCAAGATCGTGTCCACCTCTCAGGAAGTGGACGTGGTGGTGCTGGACGTGGACGCCTCCAAGCGCCGCGTGTCGCTGGGCCTCAAGCAGGCCATGCCCAACCCCTGGGAGCAATTCGTGGAGCAGCACCCGGTCGGTTCGACCGTCGAGGGCGAGGTCAAGAACACCACCGAGTTCGGCCTGTTCATTGGCCTGGACAACGACATCGACGGCATGGTGCACCTGTCTGACATCGACTGGAACGCGCCTGGCGAAGAGGCCGCCGCCCGCTTCAAGAAGGGCGACATCGTCAAGGCCAAGGTGCTGGACGTGGACGTCGAGAAGGAGCGCATCTCGCTCGGCATCAAGCAACTCGGCGGCGATCCCATGGCCGGCGATGTGTTCCGCAAGGGCCAGACCGTCACGGTCACCGTCACCGAGGTTACCTCGGGCGGTATCGAGGTGAAGTTCGGCGAAGACGAAGCGGTCATGAGCGCCTTCATCCGCAAGTCCGACCTGTCGCGCGACCGTTCCGAACAGCGGGCCGAGCGCTTCGCTGTGGGAGACCGCATCGACGCCCAGGTGACCAATATCGACAAGGCGGCCCGCCGCGTGTCGCTATCGGTCAAGGCTCTGGAAATGGCCGAGGACAAGGAAGCCATTGAGAAGTTTGGCTCGTCGGACTCAGGCGCCTCGCTGGGCGACATCCTGGGTGCGGCCCTGCGCGAAAAGGCGCAAAAGGACTGACGTCCTTTTGCTTTGTTCTTGGCGCTATCGGCCTCGCGGCCTGCTTGAGCGCAGCTACAACCACGCCCCGCCGGTCTCCGGCGGGGCGTTTTTGCGCCGTTGCTCCATTTCGTGAGAGGTAACGCCGCTTCGTGCGGCGGTTGCGTCGATTGAGCGGCAAAACCTGCTCTCTTTATGGGAAAAGCTCGGATTGGGTCTTCCAACCCCTTGAAAGCATGCAGAGAGTCCAGCATTGTCCGGTTCGTACGGCGACGTCAGTTCCGATGTCCGCTGAGGGGGCTGGGGATGATCAAGTCGGAGCTGATCGCCAAACTGGCGAGTGAGAATCCGCATTTGACGCAAAAAGATGTCGAGCGGGTCGTCGGCGTGATCCTCGACAGCGTGACTGCGGCCCTGGAAACGGGCGGTCGGGTGGAGTTACGCGGATTCGGCGCCTTTTCGGTGCGGGGACGTCCGGCGCGGGCGGGCCGCAATCCGCGCACCGGCGAATCCGTATCCGTGCGCGCCAAGGCGGTGCCCTTCTTCAAGAGCGGCAAGGAATTGCGCGAACGCTTGAACGCCGATTAGGCTAGTGCCGGATGGCTTCTCCCGAAGTCTGAACCCGGCTCTACATATT
>PLRV01000016.1:16609-42974 GCA_003164925.1 Caulobacteraceae bacterium | reverse complement strand
TGTATTTCTTGGCGATGGAGATGACCAGGCGCAGGTTGGCCTCGACCATTTCCTTCTTGGCCTGACGGGCCTCGCGCTCGCCCTTCTGCACCGTGTGCACGATGCGGCGATAGTCGTCGATCGGCACGCCGGTCTCGGTGGCCAGCCCGGCGATCTCCTGACGGATGTCAGCGATCTGGGCGCCGTCGTTCTCGGCGAATTTGGACCAGCGCACCCCTTGGAGCTTGACGGTGTCGGACCAGTTGGGGTCGAGCTCGGAGCCGAAATAGGCCTTGAGGAACTCCACCCGCGAGATGCCGTAGCTGTCGGCCAGGCGCAACAGGCGCCCTTCCAGGGTCATCAGGCGCTTGTTGATCGCATAGAGCTGCTCGACCAGGGCCTCGATGCGGTTGTTGTTGAGCTTGAGCGTCTTCAGATGCTGGATGATCAGGTTGGACAGCTGCTCGTACTGCTTGCGGTCGCTGTCGGGCAGGTCCTGACCGGACAGTCGCCGCTCGACCAGCCGCTCCTGCAGCCTACGGAACGCCTCGAACTCGGCGGCTATGGCGTCCAGCGTCGCCATGACGCCTTCGCGCAGCTCCGTCTCCATGGCCGAGACCGTAGGGCCCGCGCCGTCGTCGAAATCGTCTTCGTCGCTATCGCCCTCGGCGGCGGGTTCGGCGCCTTCGGCCGGCTCGGCCTTCGCTTCCGGCTCGACTTCAGCCAGCTCGCCGCCTTCGGTGGGCGGGGGCGCCGCGCCCGGGGCGCCGCCATAGGTCTGCTCAAGGTCGATCACCTCGCGCAGCAGGATGCGACCCGTGCCCAGCTCCTCGCGCCACACCATGATGGCTTCGAAAGTGAGCGCGCTTTCGCACAGGCCGCGGATCATGGTGTCGCGGCCGGCCTCTATGCGCTTGGCGATGGCGATCTCGCCCTCGCGCGACAACAGCTCCACCGAGCCCATTTCGCGCAGGTACATGCGCACCGGATCGTCGGTGCGGTCATAGCTTTCCGGTTTCTCGGCAATGGTGACGGCGGCTTCCTCGCGCACGGCCACTTCGCCGCCCTCGCCTTCGCCCTCGACCTCGTCGTTCTCCACGACGTTCACGCCCATCTCGCTGAGCATGGCCAAGGTGTCTTCGATCTGCTCGGACGTCACCTCTTCGGAGGGCAGAACCTTGTTCAGCTCATCCATGGTGACGTAGCCGCGGGCCTTGGCCTGCTTGATGAAGCGCTTTACGCCTGCATCGGTCAGATCGAGCAACGGACCGTCGGTGGTCGTTTCGGTCGGCTCGGTCGTCGTCGTGCTCATTCAATTCTCCGCTTCAGCCCGGCCCGAGCATCCGCCCAAACCCGACCGAACATGCAAAAAGCCTGCCGACGACGAGACTTGCCCGTCTTGCCGGCCTATTCCGAGGCTCCCGCCTCCATAGATAGCCGGGACGCCCAAAGGGTTCCCGACCGAATCGCCCGCCTCAACGCATCACGCTCGCCTTTCAGGCGCATGAACGCCACAGCCCCCTCGGAATCGGTCATGTCCGCCTTGGCGGATGATAGGGCCTCTTCCAACGCGGCCATTCGGCTCAAAACCTCGAAGGCATGCGACCAGTGCAGCTTGGCGGCGGCCGGTGAGACATCTGACTCCAGGAAGGGCGCGCCGGATGTCCGGGCGGCCCGGTCGATTTCACTGAGCAGGGCGCCAAAGCCACTGGCCGCCAGATGGCGTTTCAGAGCCTCAGTGTCAAGGACATCGGCCTCGAGCCGTAGACGAACAATGGCGCTAGCGAGCGGATTAAGCGCCGAATGGCCCAATCCGTGGACCTGCAAGGCCTCCAGATGCTCATCCAACCACACCGGATGATCGATGGCGCCCTTGGCGACGGCGGCGACGAGGGGATCGATCGAGACCGACAGGCGGCGGGCGGCCGCACGGGCCTCGGCGGTGGGCGGTCCGGGGGCCTGGAAACGCTCCGATCCCCTTGCGGCAAAGGCGCGGCGCGGCTGAAAGGCCCCGCTCTGCGGGGCGTTCGCCGCGGGCTTAGCCCACAGAGCGTCCAGTCGCGCCAGCAGGTCGTCGCGGTAGGCCTGGCCGAGGTCCTTGTCCTGAATGGCGCCGGCCGCCGCGCGCAGGCGTCCCTTCAGCGCCGAGCGCCGCTCGGGGGTGTCCAACGGCTCCATGTCGCGCTCACGTACGAACAGAGCCTCCACAAAAGGAATCGTCTGCGACAATTGCGCCTTCAGGGCGGCGGGCCCCTGCTCGCGCAGCACGTCGTCCGGATCCTTGCCGCCGGTCACCACGGCGAAGCGGAAGGATCTGCCGGGCTGCAACAGGGGCAAGGCCCGGTCGATGGCGCGCGAGGCGGCGCGCTGGCCGGCCCCGTCGCCGTCGAAACACAGGGTCGGCTCGGGATGAAAGCGCCACATCAGGGCCATCTGGTCCTCGGTCAGGGCCGTGCCCATGCCGGCCGCCGCGGCGATGCCCGCCCTCTGGCAGGCGATCACGTCCATATAGCCCTCGACCACCACAAGCGGCGCGCCCTCCCCGCCCGCGGCCAAGAGCTTGCGCGCCTCGTAAAGGCCGTAGAGCGTGCGGCCCTTGTCGAACAGGGCCGTGTCGGGCCCGTTCAGGTACTTGGCCTTGGCCTCGGGATCCAGCGCGCGTCCGCCGAAGGAGATCACCCGTCCGCGCGCATCGGCGATGGGAAAGATGATTCGCTCGCGGAAGCGGTCATAGGGCGCGCCGCCATCTTCCGGCGCGATCAGCAGGCCCGCCTCGACCAACTCGGCCGGCCGCGCGCCCTTCTGCACCAGCGCATCCTTCAACGCGGTGCGGCTGGCGGGCGCCAAGCCGATGCGAAAGCGCTTCCACTCGCTCTGCGGCAAGCCGCGTTTTTCCAGATAGGCCCGCGCCGCCTGACCGCCCGGCCGGCGCAGCTCGCCCTCGAACCAGACCGCGGCGGCCTCCAGCCAGTCCATCAGGGAATGGCGCTTCTTGTCGTCCTCCACCGAGCGGGGGTCGGGCTCCGGCATGGGTACGCCAGCCTCCGCCGCCAACCGCTCCACCGCCTCGGGAAACGAGAGCCGCTCGGTCTCCTGCAGGAAGGTGATCAGGTCGCCGTGCTTGCCCGAGGAGAAGCAGTGGAAAAAGCCCTTCTCGTCGTTGACGTAGAAGCTGGGCGTCTTCTCCTTGGTGAAGGGCGACAGGCCCGCGTACTCGCGCCCCTGCCGACGCAGCTTCACCGTCCGCCCGATCACGTCGGATAGGCGGAGACGCGATTTTATCTCGTCCAGGAACCGTTCGTCGAAGCGCACCGAGCGATCTTAACGCCGAATCGCTCCGGCGTCCGCCTCGGCGCGTGCGCCAATCAGATTTGAACCACGAAGAACACAAAGACCACAAAGGAAGAGCCGACCTCTTCGTGGTCTTCGTGTTCTTCGTGGTTGAACCTTAGGCCCTGCGATCTGGGCCCCGGCATTCGCCGGGATGAACAGAGGGTGGGCGAACGGTGGGTTGACGCCCCGACCCCAGGCGCCTAGATGCGGGCTTCGGCGGGCGGGGGCGACTCCAGCCCGCTTTTTTGCGACTATCCACCGCCCGCCACCCACCCAGGAGCCCGACCATGACCGATACGCTGATACCCGGCGCGACCGGCGTTCTGGTCCTGGCCGATGGCACGGTGCTGCAGGGCAAGGGCTTTGGCGCGGCGGGCGAGGCGGTGGGCGAGGTGTGCTTCAACACCGCCATGACCGGCTACCAGGAGATCCTGACCGACCCCTCCTACATGGCCCAGATCGTCACCTTCACCTTCCCCCACGTGGGCAATGTGGGCGTGAACCTGGAGGACGTCGAGGGATTCGGCCATGGCCTCAAGGAACAGGGCGCCGAAACAGCCGCGCGCGGCGCCATCGTGCGCGACCCGCCCACCAAGCCGGCCAATTGGCGCGCCGATTCCGCGACAGGCGGATCGGATCTGGATGGCTGGATGAAGCGGCGTGGCCTGATCGGCCTGGCTGGCGTCGATACCCGCGCCCTCACCCGCCTGATCCGCGAGAAGGGCATGCCCCATGGGGTGATCGCCCACGCCCCCGACGGCCTGTTCGACCTGGACGCGCTGAAGGCCAAGGCCCGCGCCTGGGAGGGCCTGGTGGGCCTGGACCTGGCCAAGGACGCCACCTGCGCCCAACCCTTCGTGTTCGACGAGGGCCTGTGGGACTGGCCGGCGGGCTATGCCCAGCGCCAGACGCCCCGGGGCCGCAGCCAGCCTTACGAGGTCGTGGTGCTCGACTACGGCGTCAAGCGCAACATCCTGCGCGCCCTGACCAGCATCGGCGCCCGCGCCACCGTGGTTCCGGCCACGACCAGCGCCGAAGAGGTGCTGGCGCGCCATCCCGACGGCGTGCTGCTGTCCAACGGTCCGGGCGATCCGGCCGCTACGGGGCTGTACGCCGTGCCCGAGATCCAGAAGCTGGTGGCCAGCGGCAAGCCGGTGTTCGGCATCTGCCTGGGCCACCAGATGCTGGCCCTGGCGCTGGGCGCCCAGACCACCAAGATGGACCAGGGCCACCATGGGGCGAACCACCCGGTCAAGGACCTGACCACCGGCAAGGTGGAGATCGTCTCCATGAACCACGGCTTCACCGTGGACCGCGAGAGCCTGCCGGACGGCGTGGAGGAAACCCACATCTCACTGTTCGACGGCTCCAACGCCGGCATCGCCCTTTCCGGCAAGCCGGTGTTCAGCGTGCAGCACCACCCGGAGGCCTCGCCGGGGCCGACGGACTCGCTTTATCTGTTCGAGCGGTTCGCGGAGATGATGGATAGGGGTTGAGGGCGAGCCCGCCATCCGCTCATCCCCGCGAAGGCGGGCGGCCAGCAGAAGCCAGCGACGCAAACCCTTTTTCCGTCATCGCCCTCCTCGGGCTTGACCCGAGGATTGACCGGGCGACCCAAGCTCGGCTTGCCGGTTGAAACGGCGGCTTGGGTCCTCCGGTTCGTCTTTCAGACGACCGTGGAATGACGGTGTTTGGAGTGGCGCGCGCGCTCGGGCCTACGCCCGCCGCATCGTCAAGATCGGCACCGGATGGGTCAGGATCTGGCCCTGCATCTCCTTGACGAAGACCTTGCCGTGGGTCGGCAGGGCCAGGATTTTCAGCACCACATCCATGCCCTCGACCACGTGGCCGAAGGCGGCGTAGCCCAGGTTGTCCTTGAGCTGGTGATAGGGGTCGGCCGGATCGGGATGGGCGTCCAGATAGGGCTCGCGGCTGGCGCAGATGAAGAAGTCGGCGGTGGCGGAGCCGGGGCCATAGCGGCCCATCGAGATCGTGCCCGCGTCATGGATGATCCCGGTCTGGGTCGTGCTCTCGTGGGCGATCGGCGGATAGCGGCGCCCGCTGATGGGGTTGGGCCAGCCCTGGATGGAGCCGTTGCCCGGCGCCATGCCGGGCGTGCGCGAGGCCCGGTAGATCTGGCCGTCGTCGTACCGCTGGGTATCGACGTAGTGCAGGAAGTTGGCGCTGGTGATCGGCGCGCGGCCGGACTCCAGTTCGACCACGATGGTCCCCTTGGCCGTGTGGATCGCCACCTTGGGCAAGGCCTTGGCCCACGCCAGATGCGGCGCCGCCGCCGCCCCTGCCGCGCCCAGCAGGCTTCGACGTCCGATCCCCGCGCTGCTCATCGTCGTCCGCTCCTGCCTGCCGCCGCCCCAGGGCATAGCGCGCTCAGGCGGCGCGTCAACGGCGGGATGATCGCCTAGAGCACCATTCAAATATCTAGAGCCAGATTCAGACTTCGAGAGACGTCATCCGGCTCTAACGCGGCTTGGGCATCGGCCGCGCGCCCGAGGGCCACGGCGCGGAGGGGTCGCGGATGAAGGCGGCGATGTCGGCGAACACCGCCTCGCGCTGCAGGTCGCGCAGCAGCAGGTGGTAGCCGTTGGCGTAAAAGGCCGTGCGGTCGCCGGTCGGCAGGCGCGCGGCGGCCTGCAGCGAGGGCTTCAACGGAATGATCTGGTCCTTGGCGCCGCACAGGTAGGCGGTCGGGATCCTGATCCTGCCGGTGTTCCTCCAGGCGGTCTGCATCAGGTCGACCAGGCCGTAGAGGGCGCTGGTTCGCGCGCCGAACAGCATGAGCGGGTCGCGGCCCATGGCGATCAGCTCGGAAATATTGTCCGAGGCGGTGATGTGGCTGGTGACGAAGGATGGCGGGTTGAACACCTTGTCCGGCGCCACGAGCTCGGCAAGGCGCAGGGCCAGGCTGTAGGCCAAGGGCTGGCTGGACCAGCCCCACACCGCCGGCGCCAAAAGCACCGCCCGGTCCGCGTCCGGCGGCGCATCCGAGGCCAAGGCGGCGATGGCCACGGCCCCGCCCATGCTTTCGCCCGTCAGCGCCAGAATGGCCCGGGGATGTCGCTGGCGCAGCAGGGCGCAAAAGGCGCGCACGTCCTGCACCATCAGCTCGGTTCCCGGCCAGACGCCGCGCTGCGGTGAACGGCCGAAGCCTCGGATGTCGAAGGCGTAGGTGGCGATCCCCTGCCCCGCCCATACCGGCCCGGCCAGATGGAAAGCGTTGGCGTAGTCGTCCATCCCGTGCAGGGCGGCGATCACGGCCCATGGCTCGCCTTGCGACGACCAGCGGCTAAGGCCCAGGCGTGCGCCGTCGAAACTGACGAAGACCTCCTGGTCCAAGCGTGGACCGGCGAATTGCGGGCCCGGCGTGAGCGCATGCTGCAACGTCGGCGCGCAGCCTGCGAGAGCCAGGGGGGAGAGGAGGATTGAGCGGCGGTTTAATCGCCCGCCGTCGGCGCTCAGCCCCCTCACTCTGCCTTCTCTCCCTCTAAACGATCCGCTTAACCCACAATTCGACCCAAAGCGGACGCGCGCGCCTCGCCCCGGTCGACCGCGGCGGCCAAAGCCAGCACCAGATCCATCGGCTTGAACGGCTTGATCACCCGTCCCGCGAAGCCCTGGAGGGCCAGTGATCCGACGTCGGGTTCCTGCCCGCCGTCGGCCGAGAAGGCAATGATGGGCGTCGCCGCGTTCGGACCCCCGCCGTCCACGATCGCCCGGGTCGCCTGAACGCCTGACATTCCCGGCATTCTGAGATCCATCAGGATTACGTCGAACGGCCTGCTGCTCGCCTCCTCGATCGCCTGCGGCCCGCCCGCCGCTTCGGTCACCACGACGCCGAACGGAGTGAGCACCGCACGCACCAGTTCACGATTGACGGCGTTGTCGTCCACCACCAGAACCCTCATCCTTTCCAGCAGGGTGTCCCCGGCCTCGGCCACGGCGGTTTCGCTAACCGCCTCAGCCGGCGGCGCGGGGATGGAAAACCAGAAGCAGGAGCCCTCTCCGAGCTGGCTTGTCACGCCGATTTCCCCGTCCATGGCCTCGACTAGGCCCTTGCAGATGGCCAGGCCCAGACCCGTGCCGCCGAACTTGCGGGTGGTCGAATCGTCGATCTGGGAGAACCGCTGGAACAGGCTGCCCAGCTGGTCGGCCGGCATGCCCGGCCCGGTGTCGGTCACCTCGATCCTCAATCTGGCGGTCCCGGCGTCATAGGCGGCGGTCAGGCTCACGCTGCCCTTGTCCGTGAATTTGGTGGCGTTTCCGGCCAGATTGATCAGGATCTGACGCAGCCGGTCTGGATCAACCATCAGCCGGGCCGGCGCGTCGGCGGGATAGCGCGACGTCAGGCTCAGCTCCTTTTCCGCGCATGGGCCGCTGAACAGGTCCGCCATGCCCTGAAGCAATTCGTCCACCGGCGTTGGGCGGCGATCGATGCGGATTTTGCCCGCCTCCAGCTTGGAGAAGTCCAACACATCGTTGACGACGGCGAGCAGGGCGCTGGCGGCCGAGTCAATGTGGCCGATATAGCGGCGGGTATCGTCGTTCAGGTCGCGCTGGGTCTGCGCGAGCTTGGTGAAACCGGAGATGCTGGTCAGGGGCGTGCGGATTTCGTGGCTCATGTTGGCCAGGAACTCCCCTTTCACCGCGGCGGCCTTCTCCGCCGCCGCGCGGGCGGCCTGCAGCTCGGCGACCAGCCGGCGACTTTCGGTGATGTCTCGCGCCACGTCCAGCACCCCCACGGGCTCGCCGGTCTTCTCATCCCTTAGAAGGCTCGGGCGCAAACCAAGCCATATCTCTTGGCCGTCCTTGGCCCTAGCGCGGCAGCGGATGAGCACGGGCGGGACTTCACCCTTGGCGGCCAGCTGCTGCTGCCGGGCCTCTAACCAAATGGGGGCGTCCTCCGGATGGATCAGGCTGAGCCAGGATGCGCCCAGCACCTCGTCGGGCGTGTATCCCAGGCAGCTCATAATCGACGGGGAAATATAGGTGATCCGGTCGTCCAGGTCGGTCTCGACGATGATATCGGGGATGTTCTCGGTGATCAGGTGCAGGTGGGCGGCGTTCTTTTCCAGAGCGTCCTGGGCCAACCTCAGTTCGGTGACGTCCAGCACCGTGCCGAAGGCGCCAAACACCTGTCCGTGCTCATCGAATTCCGGGATCCCGCGGGTGACGAGGTGGCGTATCTCGCCATCGCGCAGCGCCGCGCGCCAGGCGCCGGTGTGGGGCTGCCCCCTGCGCATTTGGCTGACGGCCTCGGCATAGGCGGCGACGTCGTCGGGATGAACATAGGAAGCCATCGCCCCGCGAGACAAGGGTTCACCACGGGGACGTTCGAAGATCGCATAGTTCTGGTCCGACCATTGCACCTCACCGGTGCGGAAATCGACGCGCCAGAACCCCACCTTGGCGATTTCCTCCGCCATGGCCGAGCGCCGCTGTTGTTCCACGGCGTCGGCGCGGGCGGATTCCGCCTCCATCTTGGTGCGGATCAGCGACTCCTGCAGCCGCCGCCGCTGCACCAGGAGACCGGCGAACGGCAGGTTCACCATCATCATAAAGGCGAGGAACAACTGAGTATGGGCCCACGCTACAGGGCCCTGCGGGAGATCGTCATGATGCACGAAAGTGGCCGCAGTGACGATCGCGGCTACGATCAAGCCGCCGACGGCCACGCCTACGAATTCCATGTAGATGACCACCAGGGCCAAGGCCGGGGGGACCATGTAGTGAAGGTCGATCTGCTCCTGGGCGAAAGCGGCGGTGGTGACCAGCGCCAAGACGGCCAGGGCCAGCAGCCCTGGCCTGGACACCCGCGCCTGCGTCCGGTTCGCGCCCACGTCTCGCAGCATCAAAAGGCCGGGCGCCAGGATCAACATGCCCAGGCAATCGCTCGCCCACCATTGGCGGAAGTCGATCGCCTGCGCGTGTGGGACAAGCGCGTTCATGGTGACCCAAGCCGTGAGCGTGGTGACGCTGGGCGCCACTACGCCGGCCGACAGACCGAACACCGCCAAATCACGCGGGCGTCCAAAATCGAGGACGTGACCGCCGCAGAAGTGGCGGATCAATCCACAGGCTGCCAGGACTCCCGCCAGATTGGCCAAGATGAAGTCGATGGACCCACGCATCACACTAACCATCCCCGGCAGATAGCTGGCGACGCCAAAGGCGACGGAGCCCACGGCCAAGTAGAGCCAGCGCCGACGTTCGGGGGCGCCCAGAAAGATAGACAGCAGGACGGCGCCAAGCAGCGCCACAGGCGGCGCCCCGTGGAACATCGCCACTGAGGCCCTGGAGAAATAGGACACCCCGACGCCGGCAGCGGCATGCGCCGCCAATATCCAGGCCTCGGCGCCCTTGGTCAGAATCGGATATGAAGGCCTCGTAGACAGCCTGTGCGCCTTTTTCTGTTGTCGTTGGGACACAACCTCTCAGCAGAAAACACCATACAGCTTAGCCAAAGGTTTATATGGTTAGGGCCCGGCGGTCCGCCCCATCCCCGACGTGATCGACTTCGACGACACCGGCCTCATTGATCGCTTGCCCCCCGGCCACTCCGCCTCTAAACGATCCGCTTAACCTGCAATTCGACCTGAAGCGGACGCGCGATGCGCGCCCGTCCCCGCGCGCGAGGCGAGCATGCCCAAACGGACCGACATAGCCTCCATCCTGATCATCGGCGCCGGGCCGATCGTGATCGGACAGGCCTGCGAGTTCGATTATTCCGGCGTACAGGCGTGCAAGGCCCTGCGGGCGGAGGGCTACCGGATTATCCTGGTCAACTCCAACCCAGCCACCATCATGACCGATCCGGACGTGGCGGACGCGACCTATATCGAGCCGATCACCCCGGCCATGGTCGAGAAGATCATCGCCAAGGAGCGGCCCGACGCCCTGCTGCCCACCATGGGCGGCCAGACCGCGCTGAACACCGCCCTGGCGCTGGAAGCCTCCGGCGCCCTGGCCCGCTACGGCGTGGAGATGATCGGCGCCAAGGCCGAGGTGATCGACAAGGCCGAGGACCGTCAGAAATTCCGCGACGCCATGGACAAGCTGGGCCTGGAATCCCCGCGCTCGCGGGTGGCCCATACCCTGGACGAGGCGCTGGAAGCGATGGAGTTCGTGGGCTTGCCCTCGATTATCCGCCCATCCTTCACCCTGGCCGGCACCGGCGGCGGCATCGCCTACAACGTCGAGGAATTCCGCAACATCGTCGCGGGCGGCCTGGACGCCTCGCCCGTGTCCGAAGTGCTGATCGAAGAGAGCGTGCTCGGCTGGAAGGAGTATGAGATGGAGGTCGTCCGCGACAAGGCGGACAACTGCATCATCGTCTGCTCCATCGAGAACATCGACCCGATGGGCGTGCACACCGGCGATTCCATCACCGTCGCCCCGGCCCTGACGCTGACCGACAAGGAATATCAGCGCATGCGCACGGCATCCATCGCCGTGCTGCGCGAGATCGGGGTGGAGACCGGCGGCTCGAACGTGCAGTTCGCGGTGAACCCGGCGGACGGCCGCATGGTCGTGATCGAGATGAATCCGCGGGTGTCGCGCTCCTCGGCGCTGGCGTCCAAGGCCACGGGCTTTCCCATCGCCAAGGTCGCCGCACGCCTCGCGGTTGGCTACACCCTCGATGAGTTGATGAACGATATCACCGGCGCCACGCCGGCCTCGTTCGAGCCGACCATCGACTACGTGGTCACCAAGATTCCGCGCTTCGCCTTCGAGAAATATCCCGGCGCCGAACCCTATCTGACCACCTCCATGAAGTCGGTGGGCGAGGTCATGGCCATCGGCCGCACCTTCGCCGAGAGTCTGCAGAAGGCTCTGCGCGGGCTGGAGACGGGCCTGACGGGCCTGGACGAAATCGCCATCCCGGGCGTCGATCACGAGGGCGACGACCAGGCTGTGAAGAACGCGGTGCTGCGCGCCCTGACCCAGCCCACGCCCGACCGGCTGCGGGTCATCGCCCAGGCCTTCCGCCATGGCCTGAGTGTGGAGCAGGTGGCCGAGGCCTGCGCCTACGAGCCATGGTTTCTGCGCCAGATCGAGCACCTAGTGGGAACCGAGGCCTATGTGACGGACCACGGCCTGCCGGCCGACGCGCAAGGCCTGCGCGCGCTGAAGGCGCTGGGCTTCTCGGACGCGCGGCTGGCCAAGCTGTCGGGCTGGAGCGAAGCGGAAGTGCGCAAGACCCGCCAGGGCCTGGGCGTGCGGCCGGTATTCAAGCGCATCGACACCTGCGCGGCGGAGTTCTTCGCCAAGACGCCTTACATGTACTCCACCTATGAGACCGGCGCCTTTGGCCAGGCCCCGCAATGCGAGTCCGAGCCTTCGCCGGCCCGCAAAGCCATCATCCTGGGCGGTGGTCCCAACCGCATCGGCCAGGGCANNACCGACTACGACACCTCCGACCGGCTGTACTTCGAGCCCCTCACGGCCGAGGACGTGCTGGAGCTGATCGCCGTGGAAATGTCCAATGGGACGCTTATCGGCGTGATCGTGCAGTTCGGCGGTCAGACGCCGCTGAAGCTGGCTCAAGCGCTGGAAGACGCCGGCGTGCCGATCCTGGGAACCTCTCCGGACGCCATCGACCTGGCCGAGGACCGCGAACGCTTCCAACAGTTGCTGCACCAGATCGACATCGCGCAGCCGATCAACGGCATCGCCCGCTCGGCCGAGGAAGCCTTCGCCGCCGTGCGCCGCATCGGCTATCCGGTGGTCATCCGCCCGTCCTACGTACTGGGCGGTCGGGCTATGGAGATCGTGCGCGACGACGAACAACTGGCCCGCTACATCACCCACGCGGTGAAGGTGTCGGGCGACAGTCCCGTACTGATCGACCAGTACCTGTCGCGGGCCACCGAAGTGGACGTGGACGCCGTGGCCGACGCCCATGACGTCTATGTGGCCGGCGTGATGGAGCACATTGAGGAGGCCGGGGTGCACTCGGGCGACTCGGCCTGTTCGCTGCCGCCCTTCTCCCTGCGCGCCGAAACCATCGCCGAGTTGAAGCGCCAGACGGTGCTGATGGCCAAGGCGCTGAAGGTGCGCGGGCTGATGAACGTGCAGTTCGCCATCGAGGAGCCCTTGTCGGACCATCCGCGCATCTTCGTGCTGGAGGTCAATCCGCGCGCCAGCCGCACGGTCCCCTTCGTGGCCAAGACCATCGGCATTCCCCTGGCCGCCATCGCGGCCAAGGTCATGGCCGGCGTGCCGCTGGCCAGCTTCAATCTGGTGGACAAGCCCTACAACCATATCGCGGTGAAGGAGGCGGTGTTCCCCTTCGCCCGTTTCCCGGGCGTGGATACGGTGCTCGGCCCGGAAATGCGCTCCACCGGCGAGGTGATGGGCCTGGACTGGGTGCGCGAGGGCGAGGCGCCGCAGGTGGCCTTCGCCCGGGCCTTCGCCAAGAGCCAGTTGGGCGGAGGCACCCGCCTGCCGGCCTCCGGCGCGGCGTTCGTATCGGTGCGCGACGCCGACAAGGCCTTCATCCTGGAGCCCGTGCGTCTGCTGAAGGCGGCCGGTTTCACCATCATCGCCACCGGCGGCACCTGCGCCTATCTGCGCGACCAGGGGCTCGACGTGGAATCGATCAAGAAGGTCCTGGAGGGCCGCCCCAATGTGCTGGACCGGATGAAGAACGGCGAGGTGCAGCTGGTGTTCAACACCACCGAGGGCAAGCAGTCCCTGCAGGACAGCTTTTCCATCCGCCGCTCAGCCCTGATGATGAAGATCCCCTACTACACCACAGCCGCAGGCGCCCTGGCCGCCGCCCAGGCCATCGCCACAGCCCCCGAAGAGGCCCTGGACGTGCGGGCGCTGCAGACCTACGCGTAGGGGCCTTGCATCGCTGCTTTCACGACCCTATGCTCTCGCCCCCGGACGAATACGCCCGCGGCCGGACCTCCCACGACCACCCTTAAGGGCGACCAGAGCCAATATCCGTATGGAAAAAGTGCCGATGACCGGCGAGGGCTACCAGACCCTCGACGAGGAACTGAAGCGTCTGAAGTCAGTGGAACGCCCGAGCGTGATCGCGGCGATCGGGGAGGCGCGCGCTCACGGCGACCTCTCGGAGAACGCCGAGTACCACGCCGCCAAGGAGCGACAGGGCTGGATCGAAGGCCGTATCGCCGAGATCGAAGACAAGATGGCGCGCGCCCAGGTGATCGACGTGTCCAAGCTTTCGGGCAAGCAGGTCAAGTTCGGCGCCACGGTCAGCGTGGTGGACGAGGACACCGAGGAAGAGGCCCGCTACCAGATCGTCGGCGAACACGAAGCCGACGTGAAGCAAGGCCGCATCTCGGTCACCTCGCCGCTGGCGCGCGGCATGATCGGCAAGGAAGTCGGCGAGGTGGTGGAGATCAATACCCCCGGCGGCGTGAAGGCCTACGAGATCCTCAAGCTCGAGTGGGTCTAGCCAAGCCCGGCTGCGGCCACGTTTGATTTCAAGTCCGATTGCCTCCAGGATTGGCGGGCGGGCCGTGCCCGCGGGAGGCTTGCCTATGCGTAAGAGTCTCGCCCTCGCTGTTATAGCCTTCGCCCTATTTGGCGTCGTCGCGCAGGCTCAGACCCTGGCCGGCCCATCCCTGATCGCTCGGCTCAAGCAGGGCGGCTATGTGCTGCTCATGCGCCACGCCGCCTCGCCCTTCGCCATACCCGAAAAGGCCGCCGCCGAACCGGACAACCTCAAGCCCGAACGGCAACTGGACGACACAGGCAAGGCCACGGCCCGCGCCATGGGTCTGGCCCTGAAGAGCCTCGGCATAGCCGTCGGACGGGTGGAGTCCAGCCCGACCTACCGCGCCCTGCAGACCGCGCGCCTGGCCGGCCTACCCAAGCCCGAGACCTTCCCCGAACTGGGCGACGGCGGCATGAACATGATGGGACCGGGCGCGCCCATGCCCGCCGCGCCCGCGCCAAGCCCCGGTCAGGGCGTCTGGCTGCGCGGCAAGGTGGCCGAGCCGCCGGCGCCGGGGACCAACACCATCATCTTCACCCACCTGCCCAACATCCGCGCCGCCTATCCCGACCTAGCTAATCCGGCCGACGGGGAGGCCATGGTGTTCCAGCCGGACGGCCAGGGCGGCGCGCAGCTTGTGGGCCGAATCAAGATCGAGGCGTGGCCCGCACTGGCTGAGGCCAAGCCCTGATCGTCCAAATGGGCTAGGTTTGGCGCGATACGGAGCGCCCGCCCTGATTCTCGCCGTCCTTCAGGCCCGCATGTCCTCGACCCGGCTGCCCGGCAAGGTGATGGCCGGCGTCGTCGGCGCGCCCATGATCGGCCGTCAGATCGAGCGGGTGCGGCGCGCGCGGCTGATCGACCGCATCGTGGTGGCGACCAGCACCGACCCCAGCGACGATCCGCTGGCCGTCTATGCACAGGGCCTGGGTGTGGGCGTGTTTCGCGGATCGCTGGACGATGTGCTGGGTCGGTTCGCGGGCGCGCTTGAGGTCTTCGGCCCGGCAGAGCACATGGTGCGCCTGACCGGCGACTGCCCCCTGGCCGACCCCGAGGTGATCGACGCGACGGTGGCGCTGCACCTGAACAAGGGAACCGACTACGCCGCCAACACTCCCGCCCACCGCACCTTTCCCAAGGGCCTGGACGTGGAGATCGTGCGTGCCGAATGCCTGATCCTGGCCGCGCGAAAGGCGTCCGATCCCTATGAGCGCGAGCATGTAACGCCCTATTTCTACCGCCGGCCCGAGACGTTCCCCCAGGTCTTCCTCAGCCAGCCCGCCCAGGAAGCCGAGGTGCGCTGGACGGTGGACCGGCCCGATGACCTTGAGCTGGTGCGGGCGATCTACGAGGCGCTTTATGCCGCCAAGCCCGACTTCACCTCGGACGATGTGCGCGCCTTTCTGCGCGGTCGACCGGACCTGGCGCGGCTGGGCGACGATCGGAGGATCTGACATGGCCACCCGGATCACCCTTCGCCCCGTGACCGCCGAGGACCGGGAGCGGCTGCTGGTCTGGCGCAATTCGCCCCAGGTCGCGGCCTATATGTATTCAGACCACCCGATCACCGCGGCTGAACACGCCCGCTGGTTCGCCGGCGTCGCCGCCGATCAGCGGCGCGATTACCGCATCATCGAGGTGGACGGGACGCCCGCCGGCCTGGCCAATTTCTACGACATCGACCGCGATCAGGGCCGCGCCGCCTGGGCCTTCTACCTGGCCGAGCCGACCCTGCGCGGACGCGGGGCGGGCGGCTATGTGGAGTTCGTGATGATTGAGCGGGCGTTCGGCGAGCCGTCCGGCGGAGGCTTGGGCCTGCGCAAACTGTGGTGCGAAGTGCTGGCCTCCAACGAGGCGGTGTGGAAGCTGCACCAGAAGTTCGGCTTCCAGATCGAGGCCCGTTTAAGGGCGCACGTGATCAAAGGCGGCGCCCAGCAGGACGTGATCGGCCTGGGGCTTCTGCGCGAAGACTGGGCCCAGGCCAGGCCTGGGGTGCTGGCGACGCTGCGGCGGGCGGGGTTCGACGTTTAAAGCATCGCCTCAGCCGCCCGCTCGGCGCCCAGCCCGTCGCACAGCGCCGCCAGGCGGGCGGACATGTCGCTGCGCTGGGCGGCGTCCCGGGCCAGGGCCGAAACGGTCGCCGTCAGCTGACCCTTCCAGCCGGGCGCGCCGGCTTCCACCGCCAGAGTCAAGCCGTCCGCGGCCATACGCAGAGCCAGATCGCGCTGGTTGTCGGCCAGAATCAGGGTCACGCCGGGCAGGCCCAGGCACGCCCGCTCCCACAGGCTGGAGCCGCCGGCGCCGATCGCCAGGTCGGCCTCGCTCATCAGCCGGGCCATGTCGGTGGCGTCCACGTGCAGGCTCACGCGGGGATCGTTCAGGCTCTTGAGGCTTGCCAGGCTGCACGCCGTCGCGCCCAGGGCGATGTCCAGCCGCACGTCCCCCAGCACCGGCAGAAGCGCTTGCGCCACCCGCCCTGTCAGGCCGCCGAGGTCGGTCAGACCGAGCATGAGGAGCACACGCCGCACAGGCGCTCCGTTTCGCCCCACCAGGGCGCCGGGCCGGGCCTGCGCGAACTCGGGTCGCACCAGGGCATAGCTTGGCCCGGTCAGCAGAATGGCGTTGGGCGGGACCAGGCCCAAATAGTCGTCCGGGGCGCGGCCATAACCGGGATCGAGCAGCAGATCGCAGTCGTGCGTGCGGCCCAGATCGTCGATCATCATCAGTCGTCGGCCCGGCGCGCGCAGGCCGCTCTCGCGCCGTGGCTGCAGGCGATAGTGGTCGATCACCACCCAGTCCGGGACGTAGGCCTCGGCCAGGGCTGCAACCTGACGGGTCAAAACCTCGGGAGCAGCCTCCGGGACCGCCAAGGCCTCGATCCCCTCGCCGCCGAAGGTTTGCAGCACGCTCCGCACCATCGGGGGCGCGACGAAGGCGCAGGTCGCGCCGCGCGCCGTGAGCGCCCGCGCCAGGGTCAGGCAGCGCATGACATGACCGCCGCCCACATCATGTCCGCAGTCGGGAAACAGCAGGATACGCGATGCGGCCATCAGTATTCCTGTTCTCCCCGCCGCTGGAGCACCCGCCCATTCGCAAGCGAAATCCGACCCCCGGATTTCGCCGAGGGGAATCAATCGCTACATAGAGCGCCACTATCGTTTTGCGGAAGCCCCATGTCAGAATCCCGTTCCGTGCGCTGCGCCATCATCGGCTCCGGCCCCGCCGGCTACACCGCCGCCATCTACGCCGCGCGCGCGCTGCTCAGTCCCGTGTTGATCGCCGGCATTCAACCTGGCGGGCAGCTGACCATCACCACCGACGTGGAGAACTATCCGGGCTTTGCCGACGTGATCCAGGGGCCCTGGCTGATGGATCAGATGCGCGCCCAGGCCGAGCACGTGGGGGCCGAACTTGTGAACGACATCGTGGTGAGCGCCGACTTGTCCGCTCGTCCGTTCCGCCTGACTTGCGATTCCGGAGCGGTGTTCCTGGCGGAGACGGTCATCATATCGACCGGCGCCCAAGCCAAGTGGCTCGGCCTGCCCTCCGAGCAGAAATTCCAGGGCTTCGGCGTTTCCGCCTGCGCCACCTGCGACGGCTTCTTCTACCGCGGCAAAAACGTGGTGGTGGTCGGCGGGGGCAATACGGCGGTCGAAGAAGCCCTGTTCCTCACCAACTTCGCGGCCAAGGTCACGGTGGTGCATCGGCGCGAGGAATTCCGCGCCGAGCGCATCCTGCAGGAGCGCCTGTTCGCGCACCCCAAGATCGAGGTGATCTGGAACCATGCGGTGGAAGAGGTGCTGGGGGACGACAATCCCCTGGGCGTCACCGGCGCTGTGCTGAAGGACGTGCGGACCGGCGAGACCCAAACGGTCTCCTGCGACGGGCTGTTCGTGGCCATCGGCCACGCGCCTGCCTCGGAGCTGTTCAAGGGTCAGCTGGAGATGGACAAGGCCGGCTATCTGAAGGTGAAGCCCGGCACGGCGTCCACCGCCATCCAGGGCGTGTTCGCCGCCGGCGACGTGACTGATGACGTCTATCGCCAAGCTGTGACGGCGGCCGGAATGGGCTGCATGGCCGCCCTGGAGTCCGTGCGCCTGCTGGCCGAGGAAGATCACGCCCGCGCGCACCATCCCATGAGCGACGCCGACGCCAAGACCATCGCCGCCTGGTAGGCTCGCGACGGCTCAGCTAAGGCGCGGGGCCAGCGGGCTGCCCAGGCGTGGTCTTGGCGGCGGTCAAAACCGGCGCTTGCCTGTTGGGGCGCCAAACGACCGTGTCATCGATGGCGTAAAGGCCGCATTGCACGTTGCGGGCCGCGCAATCTTTCAAAAGTCCATCCAGGGCGTCAGCGTCGGCGACCGCTCCCCAGCGGTTGTCGCTGGTGAGCAGGAACGCGCGCGGCTTATTGAGCAACAGGAATTGTTTGTAGGCGTCGTCGACGCCGGTCTTGTTGGCCCCGGCCGGAACGGCGGCCAGATCATTGATGGCGGCGAATCCGGAACCCGTGGGGCGCCCGTCGGCGTCAATGGACACGCCATTGGCGGCCAAGGTCTTGAGCCAGCGCTGGCGCGCGGTCTCTATGCGCGTCGGCAACTCCATGACCCATTGGGCGGGATAGGCAAACGCCAGATTGTCGGTTTCCTTGGAGGCGATTGAAATCGTCACGCCCACCAAGCGGCCACTATCATCGAACAGTCCGCCGCCGCTGGATCCAGGCGCTATCGCCGCCGAGGTCTGGATACTGGGCAAGGTCTCGTTTGGCGCCACGCGAAGGGCTGAGACCAAACCGTCGGTCAGGCTGAGCTCCAGGCCAAGAGGGCTGCCGATGGCGTAGACTTTCTCGCCGACCTTGACGCTCTCGATAGGCGCGATCACGGCCGGCGTCGACGGCAAGGATTCGGCCGTTCTCAAAAGACAGAGATCGCGGCTGTGGTCGGGGTCGTGGGTGACGGTGTCGATCTTCACCACCCTCTGGCCCTTATCGCGCGCTATCGTGACGCCGGTCGCGCTTTCCACAACATGACAGGCGGTCACCAGCAGGCGAGGCGCGATAGCCACAGCGCTGCCCACGCTGAGGACAGGGCTTTCGCCATGCTGGGCGCGCACCACCCAGATCGTCGGCGACAGGTTGGCGAACAGTTCCTGCGGAGTCATGGCTAGGGCGACACCGGGCCCCATGGCGAAGGCCATCACGGCCGCCAGGGATCGGAGCGTAGGGATCGACATGGGCTGGTCCTTTAAAACAGGAACGTTCCGCCCAGGGTGCGGGTTGCGCCTGTCGCGGGGCTGGACCGAGCGATCCCCGCACAATGACGCGGTGGTGGGGAATCCGGCGTGGATCTCGGCCTAACCCACTAAATCAATCGACTCATGTGGGAATGGCCGCAAAACGGGCATGCGCTCGTCATCACATGGGCATAGGCGCCCAAGGCGCGAAACTGGACGGTTTGCGGGTCTTCCCGCGGTGACCTCGATTCGGCCGCTGGCTCCATCGGATACTCGGGCCAAGGTTCGGCGGCCCGCGCTAAGGGGCATCCGGGCCAACCGCAGTCTCCGCCAACGAGCGCGTTCGAAGCCGGGCGGCCAGGCCTCATCCAGGGCCTCAGAAATCCGCGCATACGAACCTCCTGCCCCCACCGACAATTTATAGTTTTAGGGTGAATGATCTGTGCAAAAAGCAAGAGAAACTGGGCTTCGCCTCCATAGGATGAGCGGGCGATTTTGTTCCCGCACATTATCGTCACCATAAAATCGTCGTTGCCCTCTTTCGCCCGACGCGCGAGGGGACTATATCGGCTTGGCCTAGTTATGCTCACTTGCAGCATAAGGGTGCGCCGCGACAAAACTGCTGCGGCGTTTATTTGGGCGCTAATAATGCTCAAATTGAGCAAAAGTAGGCGGCGATGCCCGACGGCTTCTCGGACTTTGAATTCACCCCCGCTATCGAGGGCGCAACCAGCGCCTTGTGGGACAAGATGAAATCGCACGTGACGCCGCTGGAGTGGCGCGTGCATGCGCCGCTGATCGCCGCCATCAACGAACTGAAACGCGCCAAGAACGCCGTGATCCTGGCCCACAACTATATGACGCCCGAGATATTCCACGGGGTGGGCGACTATGTGGGCGACAGCCTAGGTCTGGCGCGGGAAGCCGCGAAATCCGACGCCGCGATCATCGTCCAGGCCGGCGTGCACTTCATGGCCGAAACCTCCAAGGTGCTGTGCCCGGACAAGACGGTGTTGATTCCCGACCGCGAGGCCGGCTGTTCGCTCGCCGCCTCCATCACGGCCAAGGACGTGCGACTGATCAAGCAGCGCTATCCGGGCCTGCCGGTGGTGACCTACGTCAACACCACGGCCGACGTGAAGGCGGAGACGGACATCTGCTGCACCTCGGCCAACGCCGTGCAGGTGGTGGAGGCCGTGGCGCGCGAATGGGGCGTGGACCGGGTGATCCTGCTGCCGGACGAGTTTCTGGCCCGCAACGTGGCCCGTCAGACCGATATCGGCATCATCGCCTGGGCCGGGCGATGCGAGGTGCACGAGCGCTTCACCGCCGCCGACATCCTCGAACTTCGGGCCGCCTATCCGCAGGCCCAGATTCTGGCGCACCCCGAATGTCCGGCCGAGGTGCTGGAAGTGTCGGATTTCGCAGGCTCGACCGCCGCCATGTCCGAGTTCGTGATGCAGAAGAAGCCCAAGCAGGTCGTGCTGATCACCGAGTGCTCCATGGCCGACAACGTCGCCTGCGACGCGCCCGACACCGAGTTCGTGCGGCCCTGCAACCTGTGCCCGCACATGAAGCGCATCACCCTGCAGAACATCTACGACGCCCTGGTCAGGGATCAGTTCGAGGTGACTGTGGACCCGGCGGTGGCCGTCCGCGCGCGCGCGGCCGTGCAACGCATGATCGATCTGCCGCCGCCGGCGGTCCCGGCTCGCTACGACCTGATCAAGGCTCGGCGCCACGTGGATGTGGAACTGATTTGATTCGGGTTGATTCTGGGAGGTCCCGCCATGGACAGGCGCATCGAAGTCATTGTCGCGGACATCACGACCCTGAAGCTGGACGCAATCGTCAACGCGGCCAACAGCGCTCTTTTAGGGGGCGGCGGCGTTGACGGCGCGATTCACCGCAAGGCCGGACCTCGCCTTTTGGCCCATTGCCTAACCCTCGGAGGATGCTCCGCCGGCGAGGCTAAAATCAGTCCTGGCTTCGACCTGCCGGCCAAGTTCGTCATCCACACGGTCGGACCGGTTTGGAGCGGCGGCAATAACCATGAGGACAAGGTTCTTGCCGCCTGCTACCGCCGATCCCTGGAAGTGGCGCTCGACAATGGGGTCCGGACCATCGCTTTCCCGGCCATTTCCACCGGCGCCTATCGCTTTCCCGCCGGACAGGCCGCCAAGATCGCCGTACGCACGGTCAGCCGCGTGATCGCTGGCGACGACCGGATCGACCGGGTGCAATTCTGCTGCTTCAGCACGGCCGCCGCGGACATGGTCAGCGCCCGCCTGAGCGCTTTGGAGCCCACGCCATGACCGCGCGCGAATCCTTCGACGGCGTGCTGATCCTGGGCGCGGGCCTGGCGGGCCTGTCGGCCGCCTTGGCGCTGGCGCCACGCAAAGCCTTGGTGCTGGCGCCCGCCCCCTTGACCGAGGGCTGCGCCTCGTCATGGGCGCAGGGGGGGGTCGCCGCGGCCCTGTCCCCGGACGACGATCCGGAACGACACGCCGCCGACACCGTCGCCGCCGGCGCGGGTCTGGTCGACCCCGAAGCGGCGGCTTTCCTCACGCGCGAAGGTCCGGCGGCCGTGCACCGACTGGCGGCGCTAGGCGCGCCTTTCGATCACGAAGCGGGCGGCGGTTTTCTGCTGAGCCTGGAGGCGGCGCACAGTCGCCCCCGCGTGGCGCGGGTCAAGGGCGACCAGGCCGGACACGAGATCATGCGGTCGGTAGCCGCCGCCGCCCGAGCCGGGCCGCACATCGCCTTTCGCCAGGCGCACGCGCTGGCCCTGCTGCAGGACGCCTCAGGCCGCGTGCGCGGCGCTCTCGTGGAGACGCCGGACGGCGAACACCGCGAGATCCTGGCCGCAGCCGTAATCCTGGCCACGGGGGGCCTGGGCGGACTCTACGCCGTGACCACCAATCCGCCCGCCGTGCGCGGCGAGGGTCTGGCGCTGGCCGCCCTGGCCGGGGCGCGGATCGCCGACCCGGAGTTCGTGCAGTTTCACCCCACCGCCATGGCCGTCGCGACGGACCCCGCGCCCCTGGCGTCGGAGGCCTTGCGCGGCGAGGGCGCGCGGCTGATCGACGCGAACGGCGGCCCCTTCATGGCCCGCTATCACGCCCAGGGAGACCTGGCCCCACGCGACATTGTCGCCCGGGCCATCCATCGGCAGATCGCCCTAGGCATGGGCGCCTTGCTCGATTGCCGCCAGGCCATCGGCGAGCACTTTCCCGAAGCATTCCCCGCCGTCTTCGCCGCCTGCCAAGCGGCGGGCTTCGACCCGCGGCTCGAGCCCATCCCAGTGGCGCCCGCGGCGCATTACCACATGGGCGGCGTGATGACCGACCGCGACGGCCACGCCTCTCTGCCGGGTCTCTACGCCGTGGGCGAGTGCGCCTCCACGGGCGTCCATGGCGCCAACCGGCTGGCGTCCAATTCGCTGTTGGAAGCAGCGGTGTTCGGAACTCGCGCGGGCCAGGTCGCGCGCGGCGAGATCGACCCTGCCACGCCGCCCCTGCCGGTCCAGGTTTCGCCGAACCTGCCGCCCGAGGCCTTCGCGGCCCTGCGCCAGGCCATGAGCCGCGACGCCGGCGTCGTACGCGACCGGCCGGGCCTGCAGCGCCTGCTGGGCGAGATCGAGGCCCTGCGCGCTGTCCACGGCCAGGCGCTGGTCCTTGTCGCCGCCCGCCTGATCGCCGAGGCGGCGCTGGCCCGCACGGAAAGCCGCGGCGCGCACTACCGGCCGGACTTTCCCTGCATGGCTTCCCCGGCCCGGCGCACGGTGCTGACCCTGGCTGAACTGGAGCCCGCGGCTTGATTGACTCCCTACCCGATCTGCTGGTCGAGCCGGTGGTGCGCGCGGCCCTTACCGAGGACCTCGGCCGGGCCGGAGACATCACCTCCGCCGCCTGCATCCCGCCTGGGACCCGCATGCGCGCCCGCTTCGTCGCCCGCAAGGCTGGAACCCTCGCCGGACTTGACTGCGTGCGCCTGGCCATCGCCCTGCTCGATCCGACGGCGGACTATCGCCAGATCGCCAGCGACGGCGACGCCGTGGCCGGCGGGGCCGTGCTGGCGCAGGTCGACGCCGACGCTCGCGCCCTGCTGTCGGCCGAGCGCGCGGCGCTGAACCTTCTGGGGCGCCTGAGCGGCGTGGCCAGCCTGACGGCGGCCTATGTGAAGGCCGTCGAAGGAACCGGCGCCAAGATCGTCTGCACCCGCAAGACCACGCCGCTGCTGCGCACCCTGGAGAAATACGCCGTGCGCTGCGGGGGCGGGGTCAACCACCGCTTCGGCCTGGATGACGCCATCCTGATCAAGGACAACCATGTGGCCGCTTGC
Organism: Caulobacteraceae bacterium; assembly: GCA_003164925.1. Lineage (GTDB taxonomy): Bacteria > Pseudomonadota > Alphaproteobacteria > Caulobacterales > Caulobacteraceae > BOG-938. The sequence continues at coordinate 19,603 of PLRV01000016.1, read as the reverse complement.
GGGGGCGTGGGGCCAGCGCTGCGGCGCGCCAAGGCCGCGGCCGGGCACCTGATCAAGATCGAGATCGAGGTCGACACCCTGGCCCAGCTCGACGAGGCCCTGCCCTATGGCCCCGACGTGGTGCTGCTCGACAACTTCAGCCTGGACGACCTGAAAACCGCCGTGGCCCGCGCCAAGGGCAAGACGGTGCTGGAGGCCTCCGGCGGCGTGACGCTTGAGAGCGTGCGCGCGATCGCGCTGACGGGCGTGGACGTGATCTCGTCGGGCGCCCTGACCCACTCGGCGCCCAGCCTGGACGTGGGGCTGGACGCGGATTGAGGCGGACCGTTGGGGTAATTGACAACACCTGAGCATGTTGTTATTTTATCCAACATGAAGGCGCAGTTGCTGCTCCATGAGCGTCACCAGCTCGCCGTCGATTCATTCGCCGAATTGCGCGTCTGGAGAGTGCCGACGCCGGTGCGGGGATCGGGGCACGACTTCAAATACGCCCTTGCGCTCATCGTCGGCGGAGCCTGCGTGCTGCGTTACGACAACGAAGCGGGCAAGGGCGATCATCGGCACGTTGGTGAGATCGAGACCGACTACGCCTTCGCCACGCCTAGTCAGCTTCTGGCGGACTTTTGGAACGACGTAGACCGATGGAGGCCCGAATGAACACCGTTACACTGTCCGTCGCCTCACGCGAGGATGTGACTCGTCGCGCCTTGGCGGCTTTCGAGAGCGACAAGCAGGGGGCCTACATCTCCTTTGCCTCAGCGGAGCTGCTCTGGCGCACGCTCACGCGCAAACGCTGGGAACTGCTGCAAGCCATGACCGGCCAGGGCGCGATGTCGATCCGCGAGGCGGCTCGCCGCGTCGGGCGCGACGTGAAGGCCGTGCATGGCGATGTTCATGCGCTGGTCGACGCCGGCGTGCTCGACCGGACGAGCGAAGGGTTCGTGTTTCCCTATGACGCCGTCCATGTGGATTTTACCCTGACCAAGGCGGCGTGAGTCCGGCTCGAATTTTCCGCGCTAGGTGAACCGGCAAACAAGCGGCCACACTGGCAGTCACAGTTTCGAGCGCTAAATTAGGGCCATGACCACATCCCACATGCCCGTCCTGTTCGTTGGCCATGGCTCGCCCATGAACGCGCTGGAAGACAACGCCTATACCCGCGCCTGGCGCGGCCTGGGCGAACGGCTGCCGCGGCCGCGCGCCATACTGGTGATATCCGCGCATTGGGAGACCAAGGGCGTGCTGATCACCGCCGCCGCCCGGCAGCGCACCATCCACGACTTCTACGGCTTTCCGCAGGCGCTGTTCGACGTGCAGTACACCCCGCCAGGCGATCCGGAACTGGCGCGGACCATCGCCCAAATGCTGGCGCCCTACGCCCGCGCCGACCTCGATAGCTGGGGCCTGGATCACGGCGCCTGGTCGGTGCTGCTATCCATGTATCCCGAGCAGGACATCCCAACCCTGCAGCTCAGCATGGACATCCGCCTGGGCCCGCAGGACCACTACCGCATCGGCCAGGCGCTGAAGCCCCTGCGCGATCAGGGCGTGCTGATCATCGGCTCGGGCGACATCGTGCATAACCTGCGCCTGTTCGACCGGCGGCCGGGCGCAGTGACGCCGCAGTGGGCCGTCGACTTCAATGAACGGGTCAAGGCCAGGATCGCCGCCGGCGACGACCAGGCGCTGATCGACTACGCCGCCCTGCCGGACGTGCATAGGGCCTTTCCCGAGCCCGAACACTTCCATCCCCTTCTCTATGTGCTGGGCGCTCGCGAACCGGACGAGCCTGTGGAATTCCTGACCGACGACGTGATTAGCGCCGTCTCCATGACTTCGGCCCTGATTGGCGCCGACTGAAACAGCAGCGCCTTGATTTGGCGCTCGGATCAGGGAAGCATCGGCTGGGCGGAACCGAAGGGGGCCCCGGGGCGCTTCGGTTAGGGCCGAGTTTCGTCTGTCGGCGCCAAAAAAAGGGGACGTTCTGTGAAGTCTATCTTGTTTGCCACGACCGGGTGCCTTTCGCTCTGCGCCGGGGGCGCGTCAGCCCAGTCCCTCACCCTCTTCGGCTACAATCTCACGGCCAGCCTTCAGGCCGCCGCAGCGCCCAGTTGGCAGGGGAGCAAACGCTACTCGGTATTTCCCAGCGGCAATGTGGCCGTCACCCACCCCTGGCAGTTCGACGATTTCTACGCTCCCGACGACGCGGCGAGTCTGGCTCTGGTGAACACCAAGATTCTGTCGTTCGGCGTGGCCGCCGCCATCCTCGAGGACCGCGGCAACAGCCACGAGCTACAGGGCATGCAGAACATCGGCTGGGCGGGGGAAGCCGGCGGCTACGCCAATATCTGGCCCACACCCTGGATGCGCGTGCGGGTCGAGGCGCTCAAGGGGCTGTTCGCCGAGGATGGGCTGCGCGTTAACGTCGGCTCAGATCTGGTGACCCACCCTGGCAAATGGACCTTCTCGGCGGGTCCGCGCTTTAGCTGGGCCGACGATCACTACACGGGGACCTATTTCAGTATTACCCCGGCGGAGGCCCTGGCCAGTCCGCGTTTCCAGAACCCCTATGCGGCCAGGGGCGGGCCCCTGTCGGCCGGTCTGGAGGCGTCCACCGAATACAAATGGCGCCCGCGCTGGCGGCTGACGCTCAGCGCCAACTACAACCGACTGCTCGACGACGCCGCGGCCAGCCCGATCGTCCGACAGGTCGGGTCCGCCGACCAGTTCTCCGTCGCCGGCGGCATCCGTTTCATGCTCCGATAGGCCTCAGAAGGCGGGTGCGACCTTGGGCGCCGGCGTAGCCTTGGAGCCGGGGGCCGGCTTTGGCGCCGGATCCCGGAAATCGCGATGCCACCGGATCGAGAGGGTCGATCCGGTCTGGGTCACGGTGCCGGGCGTGGTGTTGGTGGTGTTGGCCGGCTGGACGTTGGCCAGCCGTGACGCAAGCGAGAGGTTGCGGGTGATGCGATACTCCACGTCGGCGCTCGGCCC
>PLRV01000016.1:0-16566 GCA_003164925.1 Caulobacteraceae bacterium | reverse complement strand
AGAACGGGCGTGGAGCTGAGGTTGATCTGGGGCTTGGCCGCCGTGCCCTGGATACTGATGACGGCGGTCAGGTTCGGATCATCCCGCGTGGCCGTCAGATCCAAGCGGATCAGGCGCGGATCGTTGGACAATTCGACCGTGCCCCTGTTGTCGAAGGTGAAGCGTTGGCCGCCGAAATCGTAATCCCCGCGCACCACGTGAGCCTGGCCCGATAGAACCGGCTTGGCGCTGGTTCCGGTGACCTTGGCGTCCAGCGACATATCCAGATTCAGGCCGCGGCCCTTGACCAGCAGCCCCCGCTTTGCCGTCAGGGCGATGTCCAGCTCCACCCCTGGCTGATTGGACGGCGGCGGCTGAAGTTGCTCATCCAGATTGAACGGGCGGTTTTTCTCCACCACGTCCACCGTCGGGATGTCGGGGTTGGTCTTGGCGGCGGCATTGATCTCCCCGTTGACCACCTCCAGGGCGCCGGCGATCCGCGCATGACCGTCGGCGTCGCGAACGATGGTGACATCGCCGGTCGCGTTGGCCGTGGCCGTGTCGTTGTCCACAAGACGGAAGTTGTTGAGCTTGATGAGCAGGCTGCTGGCGCCGCCGCGGGCCAGACTGACCTGGCCTGACCCGGTGATCGAGCCCTTCTGGTTGTCGGCGGCCGCGAACTTGTCGACCGCGATGGTGTTGGTGTTGAGCGATACGCCGACAGTCGCGTCATGCAGCTTCAAGCCCGTGGGATAGTCCTCGAACCGCCCGTCGGTCAGATCGGCGCGGCCGGTGATCTTAGGATCGCCCAAGGTGCCGGAGAAATCGGCCTTGGCTGTGAGCATGCCGCCCAAGGTCCGTTCGCCGCCCAGGAACAGGTCCCATAGCGGCTGGATTTCGCCGTCGGCCTGGAACACGCCATGCATAGGGCGGTCGCGGGCCACAGCCAGACGGAAAGGCTCGGCCGAAGCGTCGGCCGGAAGGACAAAGCTGGCGCTCGAGCGCAGGCCCTGGCCGCCGTTCAACTCGCTTTCGATGGTCAGCTGATCGTCCAAGAGCTTCGCCTTGACCTGGCCATCGATGGACAGGCCAGCGCGGGCGTCGCGGCTGTGGGCATTCTTGAGGGCGGCCTGCAGAGACCCTTGCAGGCTCTTACCCTTCCCGCTGAGCTCCAGATCGGCGTCGAATCGGCCGGTGAAGTCCTCTGACACAAAAGCCAGGTCCACGCCGGTGAGCACCGCCTTGATGCTGGTCGCGCCGCCGCCTTCACGCCCGTCGAATTCCGCCCGCCCTCCCCCCAGCGCCAACCGCAGCCGGGCATAATGGTCGCCCTCGTCGAGCCTGATCTGCACCGGCTCCACGGTGTGAAAGTCGGAACGGCGCAGTTGGCCGGAGCCATCGAAGGTCGCCTGACTCCCCCGAGCCTCGGCCGAGAATATGCCGGAGCCGTTCAACTTGAACGGCGCATGAGCGACTGCGCCATCGGCCTGGACCTGATACGGCAGCCGATCAATCGGTCCACGAGCGGCGAGCTTGGCCGCGCCGAGGGCGACGGCTTGCCCCCGCAGCACAGCGCCCTTGGCGTCCAGCTCCAGGTCCGCCAGGGCGGGTCCCTGACCGCCGGCAAGCTTCAGACGCCCATGGGCCTCGCCATCGGTGAGCACCGCGCCTGGACCGACGGCCAGGGTCAGGTCGGCGGTGGACTGGCCTTGATCGAACAGGCTTAGCTGGCCCTTAGCCCGGACACCGCCTCCGTCCACGTCCAAGCCCGTCAGCTCCACGCCGTGCGGCGCGATTCGGAAATTTGAACTCAGGCGGGCCGGGCCATAATCGCTCTCCCCCGCCAAGTTGATGCGCCCGTCCACGCCGCCCGGTCCTTGCGCGACGCTCAGGCCCAGCTTGACGGCCCGCACCTTCATGTTCGGGACATTGAGACTGTCCAGATCAGACTGCAGGTCCAACCGTGGCGCACCGATCGATCCGGTCAGCTGGCCAAGGCCCTTCGCCTGGCCGTCCAGGTCAACAGGACCCAGGGCGAGCGGTCCGTCCGCCTGCCAGCCCAGGCCGAACTTGATCGCGCCATCGAGGCTCCACTGCCCTTGGGCGTTGGCGTCAGCCTTGGCGCCTTTGAGAGTCAATCGGTCGAAGCTGACCACGTCGCCCACAAAGCCAGCGGAGCCGGAGAACTGCGGCTGGGCCCCCAGGAGTTGGTCGAGTTGGGCGGCGCCTGTAGCAAATCGTTCGCCGCGCCCCTCCACCGCGAAGGTCCAGGGCGCGCCGGGCGCCGTGCTCTGCGCCGCCGACCAACTGGCTTCGAACAGGCCCGTCGCGCCGGGCCGGATCACCGCCATATCGGGCGTCAGGATCCGGCCCTTGAAGGTAAGGCCCCCGCCGATCAGATTCTGGCCGCCCTGTCCTTCGATCTTCACGCCCTTGCCGAGGATCGACATGGACCGGATCAGCACCCGCCCGTCGGGCAGCCTCGAAAGTTCGATCTTTCCGGTTGGCGCTGGGCCGCCGGCCGCCGCGACGAGGCTGTCGCCGGAGGCGCCGAAACCGGCGGCGGAAGCCTGGATGTCGAGTTGGCGATTGCGCCAGACCAGGTTCCCTGGCCCGGCCACCCGCGCCAGGCGGTAACCGAGAAAGTCGAAATCCATCACCTGCGCCTGGCCGGTCAGGCGCAAATCGGACAGGGACCCGGAAAGAGTCCCGACAACCTGCCCCTTGCCCATCACCGGCTGGGGCACGACCTTGGCGAGACTGTTGACGATAAGCGTGACCGCCAAGCCCTTGGACGTCTGCTTGGCAGCGTCCGCCGGCCCGCGCGCGGTCAGCGACAGGTTGTCGGTCTTCAGGCCGACGTCCACATCGTAAAGAGACGTTCCGTGCGGCTTGGCCGCCAGAGCAATTTGCGCTTCAGGTCCGAAGGCCCGCGCCCAGCCCTGCGTCCAGCGCGATTGCTGCAGCATGAGGTGCGCGTCCACGCGCCCACCGGCCGGGGTCCATCCGCCCTGGATCGACACGGGCGTTTGCTGGCCGGACCGCAAGACGGCGCTCAGGCGCCGGGCGTCTTGGACCCCGGTCAGATGGGCGCTGAGAAGGAACGGCTGATCGGCCGCCAGACCAAAGCTGCCGGCGATCCCCCCCCCGCCGGTCTCGCGACCGTCGACGTCGAGCTTGAGGGTGTTAGTTCGTCCCAGGTCGAGATTCGCCCTGAGAAAGTCCCCCGGCCGCAGCGCGCTCTCCATGTCCAGCACGCCGGCGGTTCGCCCGCTCCTCTCCTGATCGAACCGTCCCGAGAAATCGTAAACCGCGCGGGTCTGGCTGAAAGCGGGCTCCAGTTGCACGCGCGCATGCACCGCGTCGAACTGGACGGATATCTGTTGTCCCTTGCCTTGCGATTGGGTCCCCAGCACCGGCTGGCGGTACACGATGATCTTGCCCACGATGAGAGACTGCACGTGCAGTCGCGCGAACAAAAGCTCTCCGGGACGCCAGCGGATGCGCGCATCGTCGGCCTCGATCCACACCCCCTTGGCGTCGCTCAGCGTCAGTCGCCGCACAGAGAAGCCGCGCAGGACATCACCGTGCACTCCCCTGAGCCTGAGTTTTCCGAATGGACCCACCTGGAAGCCGTTGACCTGGGACTCGATCAGAAGGCGCGCTTCGGTGGTCAACGGACCAAAACGCAGGGCCACAAGTGCCACGCCCGCCGCCAGCAGCGCCACCATCGCCGCCTCGACCACCCAGGCCAGAGGCGAGTGGGGCTTCATCCACTGGCGCCAGAACGACGCTCCGTGCGGCCGGGGGGACGGCGGCTTGGGTCCCTGGGGCGTTTCAGGCGTATCGGACGACGGGTTCAAAAGCTTTGCCCGATGCTGAGATAAATCTGGAAGGGCGCGTCGCCTCGACGCGTCTCGATCGGAAAGGCGACATCCGCCCGAAGAGGGGCGAAACCCAAATCATAGCGCAGGCCGAAACCGTATCCGGTCTCCACCGAGGACAGGTCGAAGTTTTCGCGCGTGCCCAGGACGCCGGAATCCACAAAGGCCGCCACCGCCCAGGGACCGTACACCTGCTGGCGCAGTTCCGCTGTTCCCTCCAGCAGGGAAATGCCGCCCTCGGGTGCATTGTTGGGGAAGCGGGGACCGACATCCTGGTACGCATAGCCCCGCACCGAACCGCCACCGCCGGAATAGAAACGCCGGGCGGCCGGTACGCCGGGAATATTGCCGCCGACAATATCGCCGACATGAATCCGGCCAGCCAAGTCGGTGAATCCGGAAGGATCGAAGGGCCAGTAGGCGCTGAGCTGGGCTTGAGCCTTCAGATAGTCGATCGGCCCGTCTCCGAAACTGGCCGTAGGCTCCAAGGTGGTGGACAAACGCCAGCCGCGCTTGGGATTGAGCAGGTTGTCGGCGTGATCGAGCGTGGTGGACAACAGGCCGGTGACCGTGAACAGCCGGCGATAGTCGGTCACCAGCGCGCCGTTGACGACGTTGGGCTCCTGGTCGCGACTAACATCGAACGACAGACCCAGATCCACGGAATCGGTCTTGTCGACCTTGCGCTGGACGTCGGTGGCCACGCGGGCGCCGTTTTCGAGATAGGCGCTGGTGTCGTCCTTGTAGATGGAGGCCGACAGCTTCAGGGTCTGCCCTGCCTGGCGGAAGTCCGGCAGAGCCAGGTCGACTTCGCCCTTGGACAGGATGTTGGCGACCTGCGCTTCGAAGGTGATGGTGTCGCCCACCCCCACCCAGTTGTAGACGTGCCAACGGCCGTCCACGCCCGAACCTTCCGCGGTGGAATAGTTGGCGCCAAGCTCCAGGGTGGAGCGGGGCTTGTCCGTCAGGCTCACCACTACCGGCCGCTGGCCGTTGGGCAAGGCCTCGCTAGCCGGAGCCAGGGCCACGGACACCGCATCGTAGACGCCTGTCTCCCTCAGTCGGCGCTCCAGTTCGGCGATGTCCTCGGGATCGGAGATCGCGCCCGCGCGCCAGGGCAAAAGCCGGGTCACATAGGCGGGCTTGGTGCGTCCCTTCGAATTGATCCTGACCCCATCCATCCGGACCCGCGGCCCCGCTTGTATGTGGAAGGTGGCCTGGACGGTCCGGCTCGCATGATCGACCTCAACCTCCCGCGGTTGGATCTTTGCATCCGCATAGCCACGCTTGGCGACAGCGGCCACGATGCGGCCCTCCGCGGCCAGGATGTCTGCGGCCCGGCCCGGCCCGCCGATGGTCAGGCCGATCGACGCCTCGCCTGCCCGAATCGCTTCGGCCGCCGGCGCCGCGCCCGCCCATTCGATCTTCGGCGCGGCCAGGATGAAGCGCGGCCCCGGCGTGACCTTGATCACGGACTGGGGTTGGTCGCCCTCACCCACATCCGGCTGGACCGCGTATTCGTAGTAGCCTTCCGAACGAAGCACCAAGATGACGTCGTCAGCCGTTGACTCCGCGCGACGGCGGGCCTCGTATCGGCTCTGCGGCGGCGCCTTGGCCGTACCGATCGCCTGTTCGATCTGCTGGCGCAGGCGTCCGTCCGACACGCCCAGGATCGTCGCCTTGGGCGCATCGGCGAGCGCGGGCGTGGAAAGCGCCGCGACGCCGAAGGCAATCAGGAACAAGGCCGTCGAACGGAAGGTGCTCAAGCCTTTATCCTCGCCGAAATGGCAGAATCTGATTTATAGACAAAGAGATGGCCCTTCGATGACAACATGCCCGCGGCTGGGCTCCGGGGCACTTTCCCACCGGCGGGAACCTGCCCAAAAATTTTGCGATTGCATAAGGATTGAGCATCGGTGGGGGCAAACGGGTTTTGGGCGGGAAACGCCTCGGTCTTTGCGGGGCGGCGAATAAGCTGAAAATGCCAAAAAGTCTTGATCAATCGGATAAGAACGCAGTGACGGCGGAGACCATGTCCTCATCGGCTAAACGCATGGACCGCGCCCTGGCCCCCGTGCAAGCGCCGCAGCAGGCCGAAGCGGTGATCTACGACGAAATGTTCGAGGCCAACGGCGAGGTGCGGCCTGCCTATGCGCCCTTGAACGCGCATGTGAACAAGCTGAGCGCCAGCGAACTGGGCGACCGGCAGAAGACGCTGGAGCGGTCGTTCCTGCTGCAGGGCATCACCTTCACGGTCTATGGAGCCGGCAGCTCGACCGAGCGGATCATTCCCACCGATCTGTTCCCGCGAATCATCGATGCGCCGACTTGGACCAAGATCGAAGCCGGCCTGAAGCAGCGTCTTCTGGCGCTCAACCTGTTCCTGGCGGACATCTATGGCGCGCAGAAGATCCTGATGGACGGGGTGGTGCCGCGCGACCTGATCCTCGGCGCGCCGTCCTTTAGGCGCGAGATGATCGGGCTTTATGTGCCCCATGACTCCTACGCCAACGTCTGCGGCAGCGATCTGGTCCGGAACGAGACCGGCGAGTTCATGGTGCTGGAGGATAACCTACGGGTGCCCTCGGGCGTGTCCTACATGCTGGCTAACCGGGATGCATCCAAGCGCACCTTCCCCGAGGCCTTCGGCGCCGCACGGGTGCGGCCGATCGAAAACTATCCGGACCTGCTGCTGTCCACCCTGAAGAGCATGGCGGGCGAGTGGCGCTCCAACCCGCAGGTCGTGGTGATGACGCCGGGTGTCTACAACTCCGCCTACTACGAGCACGCCTATCTGGCGCGGCTGATGGGCACGCCGCTGGTGGAAGGCCGCGACCTCGTGGTGCATGACAACATGGTCTACATGCGCACCACCCGCGGGCTGCGGCGGGTAGACGTGATCTACCGGCGTGTGGACGACGACTTCATCGACCCTCTGACTTTCAGGCGCGATACGGCCCTGGGCGTAGCGGGCCTGTTCAACGCCTACCGAGCAGGCTCGGTGGTGATTGCCAACGCCCCGGGCACGGGGGTGGCCGACGATAAAGCCGTTTACGCCTATGTGCCGGACATCATCCGCTACTACCTGGATCAGGATCCGATCCTGCCCAACGTCGAGACCTTCCTGTGCCGCGAACCCGCCTCGCTCAAGCACGTGCTGGCTAATCTCGACAAGCTGGTGGTCAAGGCGGTCGGCGCCTCGGGCGGCTACGGCATGCTGATCGGCCCGCACGCCACTCAGGCCCAACGGGACGAATTCGCCCAAAAGATCAAGGCCGATCCCGCCAATTACATCGCCCAACCGACGCTGAAGCTATCTACAGCCCCTTGCGTGATCGAAGGCCAGATCGAGCCCCGGCATGTGGACCTACGGCCCTTCATCCTGTCCGGAGCCAAGACTGTGGTCACTCCCGGCGCCCTGACCCGAGTCGCCCTGACTCGCGGCTCACTGGTCGTCAACTCCAGCCAGGGCGGCGGCTCCAAGGACACCTGGGTGCTATCGGAAGGAGACGCTGGCGCATGATGCTCGCCCGGGTCGCCGACAGCCTCTACTGGATAGGCCGCTACATTGAGCGCGCCGAACACTTCTGCCGCCTATCGGAGATAATGCTGAGCTCGGTGGTGGACCAAACGGATTCCGCCCGCCAAGCCGCCCTGATCGTGCTGCGGGCGATGGGCGAGGACGACGTCGACCCTGAAGCGGCGCTGCGCTATCCCGTCGGCGCCGTCCGCGACATCGCCCTGGACCGGGAGGAGCCCGGCTCGGTTCTGTCGTCTCTGGCCGCCGCCCGCGAGAACGCCCGCCAGGTGCGCGACCAGATCACCACCGAGACCTGGGAGCGGCTGAACATGCTGTACCTCAGGATCACCTCGCCCCAGGCGGAGATGGCCTTCCTGCAGAACCCGACGGGCTTCCTGCAGGAGGTCATCGCCGACCTGCACCTGTTCAAGGGCGCGGCCGACGCCACCATGAGCCACGGCGAGGGATGGCGGTTCCTGCTGCTGGGCGTCTATCTGGAGCGGGCCCAACTCATCGCCCGCCTACTCGACGTCTGCTTCGGGGACGCGGCCGGCGGCTACGTGTTGAACGAGCACTTCGCCCAACTCAGCGTCCTGCGCATGGCGTGTGCGCTGGAGCCCTATCTGCGGGTCTACGGCGCCGAGATCGAACAGCGGCACATGATCACCTTCATGCTGTTCGACCCGGACTATCCACGCTCGATCCGCTTCTGTTCGGCGCGCATTGAGGAACACCTAAACGCCCTGGCCAGCAGCATCGCGCCTCTCGATGGACCCAAGCCCGACCGCCTGGCGGGTCGCCTGGCCGCCCGAGTGGAGTTCGCCGACTACGACGAGATCGCCGAGCATGGCGCCAGCGTTTACCTGGCCAATGTGGTCGCCGAGTGCTCACGCATCCACGAGGCCGTGTACGAGACTTTTGTCGCCTATCCGCTGGAAGAACGGCTTCCCGCCTAAGGAATTCCATGCTTCTCGAAGTCCGCCACGTCACCGAATACCACTACGCCGGCCCGGTCCGCGAAAGCGTGATGGAGCTGTGGATGCAGCCGCAGAAGAGCGGCTCCCAGCGCCTCGTCTCCTTCGAAGTGGAGATCGAACCGCACGCGCGCCTGTTTTGCTACGCCGACGCCTTCGGCAACGCCGTCTATCACTTCGATGTGCCCCAACCGCATAACCAATTGCGGATCGAAGCCCGCTCGGCGGTGGAAACCTCCATGCGGCTGGAAATGCCCACGGCGCTGGACATGGGCGAATGGGACCGCGTGCGCTCGTCCTTCGTCCAGGCCGAATGTTTCGACTTCCTGCAGCCCTACGGTTTTGCGACAGAAACCGAGGCCCTAGGCGCCTTTGCCCGTAAGCATGGCCTGGATCGGCTGCAACAGCGCGATCCGCTGACCGCGCTGAACGCCCTCAGCAAGGTCATCTACGACGCGTTCGATTATCAGGCGGGCGTGACCAAAGCCGACAGCCCGACCGACCTCGCCTTGGCGTCGGGCCGCGGGGTCTGCCAGGACTTCACGCATATCATGCTGGCCATCTGCCGCTCCTGGGGCCTGCCGGCGCGTTATGTGTCGGGCTACCTGTTCACCGACCGGAACGAAGGCGACCGCTCCGATCCCGACGCCACCCACGCCTGGGTGGAGGTGTTCCTGCCCTCGCTGCGCTGGGTGGGCTTTGATCCCACCAACAACGTGATCGCCGGCGAGCGCCACATCGCGGTGGCGGTGGGTCGCGACTACGCCGACGTGCCCCCTTCTCGCGGCGTCTACAAGGGCGAGCAGGACAGCCAATTGGTGGTCGGGGTGATGGTGCGCAAAGCCCGCGCCGCCACCGCCGAGCCGGAGTTCATGCGTCTGGCCAAACCGGTGTTCCCCGGCGCCGTGCGCCGGCGCCAATCCACCAGCCTGCTGGAGCTACACCGCGAGCAGACCCTGCAGCAGCAACAACAGCAGCAGTAGGCGCCATTGCAACGCCCCGTTGCGCCCCGCTTGGGGCCGTGGGATGACTGCGCTCCCTGGCCTAGCGGCCGGAGCAATTGGAGCGCCCTCGTGAAACGCCTGGTCACTGTCGCGGCTCTCGCCGCCTCCACCGCCTTCGCCACCGCCGCCTTCGCTCAGATGCCGCCGGGCGCGCAGGCCTATATGGGGGTGCTCACCGCCGTGTCGCCGGACAGCGTGACGATCCAGCTGAAGGATGGCACGACGAAGGTCCTGCCGCTGGCGCAAAGCGCGATGGTATCGAGGTCGAAACCGGTCGATGTCGATACGATCAAGCCCGGCTCATACGTCGCCACAGCAAACACCAACATCGACGCCAATTCCGGAAAGTCGATCGAGCTGCGCACCAACGATTCCGGCGCCGGCCAGCCTGCTTTCAGCGGCCCCATGTCCGAGCCGAACACCACCATGACCAACGGCACGGTGCAGACCGTCACCAAAGGCGAGAACGGCCGTGAACTGGTCGTGGCCTATCCGGGCGGCTCGCGCCACATCATCGTGCCGTCGGACGTCAAAGTGATCGGCGACTATCCCGCCACGCGCCAGGACCTGAGCGTGGGGCAAACCGTGGCGGCGATGGCCCTGCCCGATGCGCAAGGCCACCTCGCCGGCATGCGCATCATGATCCAACCCTGGTAGTCCACGGCGCCTAAACCCGTCGTGCTCTAGGTTTTTGTTTTGACGCACGTTTTATCGAAAACCGGTTCCCACTTTTCGGAACGTGCTCACATCTAGCGCTTCTTCTTCGCCAGGGGATGGCCGCGTTCGACGACGGCGCGCAGGCGGTCTTCGGTCAGGTGGGTGTAGATCTGGGTGGTTGCGATGTCGGCGTGACCCAGCAGGGTCTGCACGGCGCGCAGGTCCGCTCCGCCCTCCAACAGATGGGTGGCGAAAGCGTGGCGCAATACGTGGGGGCTGACACGGGCAGGGTCGATCCCCGCAGCCAGCGCCGCCTCGTCCAGGAGTTGGGCCATGCGCCGCGCCGTCAAGCGTCCGCCCGCCGCCCGCGATGCGAACAGCCAGGGACTGTCTTTCACGCCCCTGGCGAAGAAGGCGGGGCGCACCGGCAGATAGGCCCTCACAGCCGTCCGCGCGGCGTCGTTCAGGGGCGCCAGCCGCTCCTTACCGCCCTTGCCCTTGACGATCAGATAGGCCGGATCGCGCATCAGGGCGGCGAGCGGCAGCGCGAGCAACTCCGAAATCCGCAGACCGGAGGCGTAGAGCAGCTCGATCATGCAGGCCAGGCGCAGGCCCTGGGCGCCATCCCTGGCCGAAGCGGCCGCGATCAGGCGCTCCACCTCCGCACGCGACAGCACCTTGGGCAAAGGCCGTCCCGCCTTGGGCGCATCCACCCGGCGGGACGGATCGTCCTTGCGCCAGCCCTCGCCTAGAACAAAGCGGTAGAACTGACGCAGGGCGGCTCTGCGTCGGGCGGCGCTGGCGGAGGCCAGGCCCCGCTCTCCCAGCACGCGAAAGTAAGCCTCCACATCCTCGGCCAAGGCGGAGTCCAGGTCGCGGCCGTGCGCCACGAGAAACGTCCGTGCGTCGGCCAGGTCCTTGCCGTAGGCGATCAGGGTGTTCTTCGCGGCCGAGCGCTCGACCGCCATCATCTCCAGGAAGGCCTCGGCCCAGTCCTGGCCCTTGCTCACTGGGCGAACCTGCGCCGCCGGCGCGCAGGCGCGCGCGGTTGAGGCGCGGGCGGCGCAGGCATGAGCAATTCCACAAAACCCTCTAGAGCGAAGTCGCGGGCGTGCCGCACAAAACCGGTTTGCATCAGAACGTGCACGATCTCGGCGCGCTCCACTGGCGGCGGCCCAGCCGCGCCGGCGTCGGCGGCCAGCCACAGGATCAACAGGGCCTTGTCGCCGGGCGCCTTCGCAAGCTGCAGCTCCAGCATTCGCGCCTGGGAGGCGGAGGAATGTCCAAGATCGAAGCTGGCGAAATCCCCGCGCTCCTGGCCGCTCATGGGGGCGCCGAGCGCGCCGTAAAGCGCCGCAGCCTGCTGCGCGCGCAACCGATCCACGGGATCGCCGGCGGCTCCCCGCTCCACCAGTTGATCCATGACGGTCTGCTGAACCTGGCCCTCCGCCGTGGTCAGGGCGGCGTCGATCAGCGCCAACTCCAATACCGTGGCGCCGGCCTGGTCGTTGCGTTCGATCAAGGCCCGGGCTGCCCGCGCCGCCTTCAGGTCGCCGGCCTGCAGCGGTCCGAGCACAGGGGCGGCCACGGGGCCCACATCGGCGACGGCGGGCTGGAGCCGCGCCAGCGCCGCCTGGCGCAGGGCGTCGGGGCTCGCCGGATCCTTGGCCACGGCCACGAGGATCGGCCGCCAGCCGTCCGCGACCGCCGACGTCAGATCGAGCTGCAGATGCTTGGACAGGGCGAAGACCAGACCGCTCGTCATGGACGCGGCCCCCGGAGGCGAGCTGGAAAGAGCCGCGCTCATCAACCGCTTGTACACGGCGTCCCTGGCCTGGGAGTCGGCGAGGTCGAAGGCCAGTTGTGCGGCGTCGTTGGCGCCGGGACGCACCAGGCAGTAGGCCCGTAGACGACGGAAATAGGGCTGGTCCTTGCCTTGCGTCAGGGCGTCGCCGACCTGGCAGGCCTGATCCTCCTGGCCTAGTACGAGATCGGCCTCGGCGGCGACCTGCGACAGGGCGGGGCTGGCGGCGACCCCCGGCGTATGCGCCAGCATGGCCTGGGCCGAGGCGGCGTCGCCCAGAGCCAGCACCGCGCCGATGCGGGCGGCGGCCAGGTCGGCGTCGGCGCCCGCGTCATCGGGGGCCTGTCCGCCGGTGGCGAACAGGCGCTGGGCGAAGGACGCCGCGGCGGGGCTCAGCGGTTTGCCGGCCGCCATGGGGATAACCGCCCGGGCGAGGTCCGCCGAGGCGCCCGCCCACAAGGTGTCGGGCAGGCCCGTCGGTCCCGGCGTGGCCGAGAACAGGTCCGGCGCCCGCAGGGCTGCGCTCTTGACCGGCCCAGGCGCAGCCACGGTGGCCAGGGGCGTCGGCGGCGGCGCCTGGTCGGCGGGCGTGGGCGGCGCCGTCTGATCCGGGCTGGGAGGTGCAGGCGCGGGCGCATCCGGCGGCGTCAGGGGCGTGCTCGCCGGGGGCGGCAGGTCCTGCGCCAGGACGGGGGACGCGACCCAATAGGCGAGGGTCGCAAGGCAGACGGTCGTTAAACGATTCATGCGTTTCACCGGCGAGGGCATCTTGGGATTAAACCACGAAAATCACGAAGAGCACGACGTTAAGGCTTCTTCTTCACCCTTCCTCGCGGTCGGAAAAAATGGACGCCTTGGCGGCGGCGACGCCCATCGTGTAAAGATCGCGGCCCTTATGCAAACGTCCTTACCTGATGCGGCGCTGCGCGGCCGAACGATCGTCCTGGTCGGCATGATGGGCGCGGGAAAGACCTCGGTCGGCAAGCGCCTGGCCGCAGCCCTTGGCCTGCCCTTCTACGACGCGGACGAGGAAATCGAACGGGCCGCTGGCCGGACCGTATCGGAAATCTTCGACCAGCTCGGCGAGGCGGAGTTTCGCGCGGGCGAGCGCCGGGTCATCGCGCGGCTGCTGGACCAGCCCCCGCATGTGCTGGCCACCGGCGGCGGCGCCTTCGTCAATCCCGAGACGCGGGAACTGGTCTCGCGCAAGGCCGTCTCGATCTGGCTCAAGGCGTCGCCGGATGTGTTGGCCCGCCGGGTGGCGCGCAAGAACAACCGGCCCCTGCTCGCCGGCCAGAATCCGCATGAGGTGCTGAAGGCTCTGCTGGAAAGGCGCGAGGCGGCCTACCAGCAAGCCGACCTGGTCATTGAAAGCGGCGAGGGTCCGCACCAGGCCACGGTCGATGCGATCCTGCAGGCCCTGCGCCGGCGCCTTCTGGCTGGAGCGGACTAATGACGAGCGTGCGCGTGGGCTTGGGAGCCCGATCCTACGACGTGTTGATTGAGGGCGGCCTCATCGAGCGGGCCGGGGCCCTGATGGCGCCGCTGCTGCCGCGCGGACGCACCGCGGTGGTGTGCGACAGCACGGTCAAGGCGTTGCACGGCCTGCAACTGGAAGCCTCGCTGCTGGCCGCCGGCCTGACCGTGGACTTCGTGGTTGTGGCGCCCGGCGAGCAGACCAAGAGCTGGGATGGACTGGCTGATGTCAGCGACCGGCTGCTGGCGCTGGGCCTGGACCGGGGCGACGTGATCACAGCCTTTGGCGGAGGCGTGGTCGGCGACCTGGCCGGTTTCGCCGCGTCCATCTACAAGCGGGGGATAGACTTTATCCAGATTCCGACGACCCTCCTGGCCCAGGTGGACTCCTCGGTGGGCGGGAAGACCGCCATCGACACGGCGCGGGGCAAGAACCTGATTGGCGCCTTCCACCAGCCGCGCCTGGTGCTGGCGGACCTGGACGTATTGGCCACCCTGCCCGCCCGGGAGCTACGCGCCGGCTACGCCGAGGTGATCAAGTACGGCATGCTGGGCGACGCCTCCTTTTTCGCCTGGCTGGAGCAGCAGGGCGGCCATGTGCTGGACCTGAAGCCGGAAGCCCTGGAACACGCCGTGGCGCGCTGTGTGCAGATGAAGGCGCAGATCGTGGGCGAGGACGAGCGGGAGGCCGCCGCCCGCGCCCTGCTCAACCTCGGCCACACCTTCGGCCACGCCCTGGAGGCGGAGACCGGCTATGGCGTGGCCCTGCTGCATGGCGAGGGCGTGGCGCTAGGCTGCGCCCAGGCGTTTCGCTTCTCCGCGGCGCTGGGCCATTGCACGCTCGAGGACGCGCGCCGGGTCGAAAAGGCCATCGCAGCCGCTGGCCTGCCGACCCGCCTGAGCGACGCGCAGGGCGGTCCTTTCGCCGCGGATCGGCTGATCGCCCACATGGGCCAGGACAAGAAGGCCGAGGGCGGACGCCTGACCTTCGTGCTGGCGCGCGCCATCGGCGAGGCATTCGTCGCCAAGGGCGTGGACAGCGAGGCCGTTCGGGCGTTCCTTCTGGCCGAAGGCGCCACGCCCTAACCACGGATTTCCATATGGCCTCGCTGGTCCTCTTCGGCCTTCTGATTGTCACCCTGCTGTTCGTCTCGGCCCTGTTCTCCGCCGCGGAGACGGCCCTGACCGGCGCCAGTCGCGGGCGCATGCACCAGTTGGAGCGCGACGGCGACCCGGCGGCCAAGCGCGTGAACCGGCTGTTCTCCAACCAGGAGACCATGATTGGCGCGGTCCTTTTGGGCTACAACGCCATCAACATCCTGACCTCGGCCCTGGCCACCGAGTTTATCACCCGCTCGGTGCCCGGCGCCTGGGGCGTGGCCCTGGCCACGGCGGTGATGACCACCCTGGTGCTGGTGTTCGCCGAGGTCCTGCCCAAGACCATCGCCATCGTCCGCTCCGACGACGTGGCCCGCGCCCTGTCGGGCCCGATGCTGGTGGTGGTCAAGCTGTTCGGCCCGGTGATCTTCGCCGTGCAATGGATCGTGCGCCTCACGCTCAAGCCCTTCGGCATCAACCTGACCATGGAGCAGGACGTGCTGGCGGCGCACGAGGAGATCCGGGGCGCGGTGGAGTACCACCACGCCGAAGGCCTGGTGGAGAGCCGCGACCGCCACATGCTCGGCGGGGTGCTCGACCTGTCGGACATGGACGTCGCCCAGATCATGGTCCACCGCAAGAACATCGAGCTGCTGGACGCGGACCTGGAGCCGCATCTGCTGGTGATGCAGGCGCTGGAGGCGCCGCACACCCGCCTGCCCCTCTACCGCGAGGAGCCGGAGAACATCATCGGCGTGCTGCACGCCAAGGACCTGGCCCGCGCCCTGGCCGCCGCCGAGGGCAAGGTGGAGGGCCTGGACATCGCCGCCATCGCCCGCGAGCCGTGGTTCATTCCCGACACCACCAAGCTGAAGGATCAGCTCAACGCCTTCCTCAAGGCGCGCAGCCACTTCGCCCTGGTGGTGGACGAATACGGCGCTTTGCAGGGACTGGTGACGCTGGAGGATATCCTTGAGGAGATCGTCGGCGACATCGAGGACGAGTACGATTCAGCCCTGCAGGGCATCCGCCGCCAGCTCGACGGGTCGGTCAATGTCGACGGCTCGGTCGCCATCCGCGACCTGAACCGGGCCATGGACTGGGACCTGCCCGACGAGGACGCCGTGACCGTGGCCGGCCTGGTGATCCACGAGGCCCAGACCATCCCCGACGCCGGCCAGACCTTCATCTTCCATCACCACCGCTTCCAAGTCCTGCGCCGCCAGCGCAACCAGATCACCGCGCTGCGCGTGTCGCCCAAGCTGGCGGACGATGTGGAGGATGAGGGGTAGGTAGAGGGTTTCGGTCAGGCGCTGTCGTACAGTGGGGCGTCCGGCGGGGGCGCGGCAAGGCCGGCGACCGCCCCCGCCTTCAGCGCGGCAAAGGGCGATCCGGGAGCGCCTGAGGCCATTTCCGCCTCGGCCCAGGCCTCATCCTCCACAAGGCGGCTCCAGTCCGGGTCCAGGCCCAGGTCGCGGCAGATGCGGGCGATGATCTCGCCCATGGGGCGCGCCAGCACATCGCCGTAGACGTCCTCGTCCAGCCGCTCGATCGCGTCAAAGTCCAGGGCCCGGCCCGCTTCGCGATCGGCGCCCTGCGCATCCCACTGCGCCTCGGCCACGCGCTGGACGATGCGCCGCACCTGCGCCTTGCGCGCCGCCCTCGCCTGATCCCGCGCCGCCCTGCGGGCCTGCGCGTCGGACGGCCAGACGTGGGCGGCCTCGCGCTCCAGCCCCTCCAGCTCGCGCATCAGGCGCGACTGCGCCAGCACCGTCATGCGCACCGCCCGCGCGGCGCGGGCATAGGCCATGGCCAGCCCCTGCAGGGTGCGCGCGGCGCGCACCTCGGGCGGCGGCGCGGATGGGTCGGGCGCGCCCTCAAGCGCCGCGGCGCCGTCGGGGGCCTCGCACGGAGGCTTCGCCTCAGGCGCGCATGTTCGCGGAGATTGGACTTGGGGAGACCGGGCCTTAGCCTCGCGCTCCGCCGCCAGCACCACCTCCATCCCCGCCTCGGCCAGCCGCTCCAGCACCTGAAGCTGCCGCCGCGCCAAGGCCCGCGCGCGCTCGACCGACTGGACGGCGAGCGCGTCGGCGGCGTGCAGTTCGGTGGAGAAGGTTGTGTTCATCGGTGGACAAATCGTGAACGCGGAGAAGTGAGTTGGCAAGGGGGG
>PLRV01000047.1 GCA_003164925.1 Caulobacteraceae bacterium | reverse complement strand
GCCAGGACATCCGCGCCAGCGCCGCCGCCCAGAACGATGTGGACGCCGGCATGGGCGAGATGGCCGAGAAGTTCCGCCAAGGAGGGGGCGAGCTGTACGTTCCCGCCGAATAATGCAAATATACCGTGATATTGTAAAATAATTAATCAGAATAATTCGGTCATTTCGATTGTCAGATCACGAACTATCTGATGCTCGAAGTCGTTATCATGTAATGATTTTGTGACATTGGCCGGCTTAACCTGGAATTATCGTTCCGCCGTCTAAACCAGACGACGGAGGCTGTATGGCACAAGTACTGGATTTGGCCGAGCCGGTGAAGCCGGCCCTGGCGACGACTGCGGGCGCGGCGCTGTATCAGCGGTTCGAATGCGAACCGGACGTTCTGGCCATCGCCGTGGTCGACCCCCTCGGCCGCCCGGTTGGCATCGTTGAACGCAACAGTTTCTTCCTGCGCATGGCGGCGGAATACGGGCGGGCGCTCTATGCCCAACGGCCTATATCCGTTTTGATGAACGCTTGCCCGGTGATCGTGGACGCTTCGGCCAGCCTGTCGACCTTCACCGGCGAAGTATTGGCCGAGCGGCCCTCCGAGCTGATGCAGGGCTTCGTGGTTGTGAAGGACGGCTTCTATGTGGGCATGGGCAGCGCCCTCGGCTTGCTGCAGGCGACCAGCCGCGCCAACCACGCCCACGCTGTGGAGATGACCCGCCTGGCCCAGACCCTGGAGGCGGCCCAAGCCGAAACCCAGGCGGCCTTGCGGGCCAAATCCCAGTTCCTGGCGGTGATGAGCCACGNNTGAACGGGGTGCTGTCGATCGCCGAAATCCTGGCCCGGCGGCTGCAGCAGCCGGAACTGCAGCCTTACGTCCGCACCATTCTGGATTCCGGCGAGACCTTGCTGAGGCTGCTGACCGACGCCTTGGACGTCTCGCGCATGGACGCGGGCCAACTCGATCTGAAACAGGCGTCTTTCCGGCTGAAAGGCGTGGTGGAAGACGTCTCCAATCTTTGGGGAGCCAAGGCGGCCGAACGGGGCCTGAATTGGCGGGTCGAGTACGACGGTCCCGACGACCTAAGGGCTGTGGGCGACGAGGTCCGGCTGAAGCAGGTATTGAACAATCTGGCCGGCAACGCCTTGAAGTTCACCGAGGCCGGCGAGGTCAGCGTGCGGCTGCAAGCTCGCGCCGAGAACGACCATGTTCGCATCCATTGCGAAATCCGCGACACCGGCATGGGCGTGCCCGAGCCCAAGCTGAAGGCCATCTTCCAGCCCTTCATCCAGGACGAAGCGGGCCGGGCTCTGGGCGGCGCTGGTCTGGGCCTGTCGATCTGCCGCGAGCTAGTGGAACGCATGGGCGGAACGATCCACGCCGAATCCAACGCCGGAGGCGGCCTGGCGATGGTGTTCGGCGCCGTCCTGGGCCAAGCGCCCGCAGAAGGCGTCGACGTCGCGATCCCGGCGCCCGACGACCTCGTTCTTCCGCCGCTGCACGTGCTCGTCGCCGACGACAACGCCACCAACCGCCTGGTGGNNNNCGCCGACCTGCCCATCGTAGCCCTGACCGCCAACGCCGATCCGCGAGACGCCGAGGGCTATCTAGCCGCCGGCATGGATGCGGTGGTCGAAAAGCCCATCAAGCCGGCGCTCCTATTGGCCGCGATGCTGAAAGCGGCGCAAACGCACGGCGCCGCCCGCGCTTGGCGCGCGGCCTGATGACCATGCCGTCCAACCTGCTGTCGGACTTGCCCGCCCATCTCGCAGAAGAACGCTTCGACTTGCTGTTGCGCCGGCCCGGCGCGCGGCTGGAGCGGATCGTCTCCACCGGCCATGCCACGTCGCCAGGGCAATGGCTTAGCCAGGATCACGAGGAATGGGTGTTGCTGCTGCACGGGGCGGCGGGACTGACGCTGGAGGGTGAGCCCGCTCTGGCCCTGGGGCCCGGCGACTGGCTGTTGATCCCCGCCGCGCGGCGCCACCGCGTGGACTGGACCTGCGCAGACGGGCCCACCGTTTGGCTCGCCCTGCATCTCGCCTAGGGTTCGCGCGGCATCTTCATCACCGCCCTCTTTCAGCCTTGGCCCGATGGCCTCATATGGAGCGTGTCGAAGGTTTCGAAAGTTGAGGCATGACCTACGGGTTTGAAGAGTGGAGCGTGGCGAGCCGCCTGCAGCCGCAGCCGGAGGACTTCCCCTTCGATCTGGATTGGACGATCTCCTCCACCGTCGGCTTGCGCGCTCATGTTCCCGCAGACGCCTTCACCGCCCAGACGCTGGGCACCTTGCGGGTGGGCCATGGCGTGGCCATCGGCGAGGACCTGGTCCTGACCATCGGCTATCTGGTGACGGAGGCCGAGCAGGTATGGTTGCAGACCGCCGAGGGCAGAGTCGTCGCCGGACATGTGGCCGGGTTCGACGCCGTCACCGGATTCGGTCTTATTCGGGTGCTGGGCCGACTGGGCGTGCCGGCCCTGGAGCTCGGCGATTCCCGTGAAGTATTGGCCGGCGACAAGCTGATCATGGCGGGCGGAGGCCTGGCGCGGCGTTCGATCGCCGCCAAGCTGGTGGCGCGCCACGAGTTCGCCGGCTACTGGGAATATGCGCTGGACGAGGCCTTGTTCACGGCGCCCGGGCACCCCCTGTGGAGCGGCGCGGCCCTGATCGGCCCCACCGGAAAGCTGGTGGGGATAGGTTCGCTGCAGATGTTGCAGGAAACGGGCGCGGGCAAGGCGGCGCCCATCAACATGGCGGTGCCCATCGAGCTCTTGCCGCCCATCCTCGACGATCTCATTTCGGGAGGCCGCAAGACGGCGCGCCCGTGGCTCGGAGTCCTGGCCCAGGAGGTAAGCGGCCGCGTCGTCGTCGTGGGCGCCAGCAAAAACGGACCGGCCGACCGCGCCGATCTATCCCAGGGCGACATCGTCCTGGCCGTGGGCGGTGAGGAGGTCACGACCCTGGCCGAGTTCTATCACGCCTTATGGTCGCTCGGGGACGCCGGCGTCGACGTACCCCTGACCCTGGCCCGCGACGGCGACGTATTTCCCGTCACCGTCCGCTCTCGCGACCGCAAAGCCTTCCTGAAACCCCCCAAGATGCATTGAGCGGCGCTGCCCGTGGGCTGCAGGCGCAAGCGACATCCGGGGTGAGGATTGCCGCAAATGGCCTTATATCCGGGCCATGACCGACGACCGCGTCATCGCCGAAGGGTCCAGCTTGCAGGGCATGGCCCTCATTCAGGACGAGGCCAAACGCCTGCCGGATGCGCCGGGCGTCTACCGCATGCTGGGCGACGGCGGCGAGGCGCTGTACGTGGGCAAGGCCAAGTCGCTGAAGAAGCGTGTGACCCACTATGCCCAGGGCCGCTTCCACACGCAGCGCATCGCCCACATGGTCCATCTGACCCGGGCGATGGAGTTCANNGCTTCAACGTGGTGCTGCGCGACGATAAGTCCTTCGCCGAGATCCTGATCCGACGCGATCATCCCGCACCACAGATTCGTAAGCATCGCGGCGCCCACACCCTCGAGGGCGACTATTTCGGCCCCTTCGC
>PLRV01000032.1 GCA_003164925.1 Caulobacteraceae bacterium | reverse complement strand
CTTCTCGGTTCATCGCCCCATCCACTACGGTCGCGGGGAGTATTACGGGCTCTCCATAGGGGAGTCTCCGTTTTGCGGGCCGCGCATAACGTGACCCGGGGTGCAGGGGAAGGGGCTGGCCGAAGTCTAAGCTCAGGCGGCCCGCGACGGTTCGGACGTACGCAGGAGGCCCAGGCCCCAGCGGATCGTCCGGTGGCTCAGCGCGCTGGCCCAGACCCCCGGCGTCCGGGCCTTGCCGAATTCGCGGATCAAGCGGCGCAGGCTGGGTTCGGCCACCCGGCCGGCGGCGCGTTGATAGCGGAACCAGCTGGCCTCACGCTGGCCCATTTCCTTCCAACTCTCCTCCTGTCCTTGGACCAGAAACGGAAAGAGGATCACCTGAACGGCGATGCAGCGGCCGTCCTTGAGCGCCTTCAGATAACGGTACGAACCGATGGGACGGTCCTCGATCTCGCCGATCAGTCCCGCCTCCTCGGTGGCTTCCACCGCCGCCGCGTCCTGGGGCCGAAGCCCCTTCATCGGCCAACCTTTCGGAATCACCCAGCGGCGGGTCGCGCGTGACGTGATCAGCAGAATCTCAACCCGCCGGCCATGGATACGGTACGGCAGAGCCCCGTATTGGATGCCGATGGTCTTTCTCACGCCAGAACTCGCCCGGCCAGAAAGAACGCCGCGGCGCTCATCAGACCGGCCATGGGCATGGTGACGATCCAGGCGATCACAATGCGGCGCGCCACGCCCCAGCGCACCGCCGAGGTCCGCCGAGCTGCGCCTACGCCCACGATGGCGCCGGTGATGGTGTGTGTGGTCGAAACCGGCACGCCCAGATAGGTGGCGGCGAACAAGGTGATAGCTCCTCCCGTTTCGGCGCAGAAGCCCTGCATGGGGCTGAGTCGTGTGATCTTAGACCCCATGGTGTGAACAATGCGCCAGCCGCCGAATAGGGTTCCCAGCGCCATGGCGCTCTGGCAGGCCAGAATGACCCACAGCGGAACATCGAAGCTGCCCTTGGCGCGGGAATGGGCAAACAGCAACACCGCGATCACGCCCATGGTCTTCTGCGCGTCGTTGCCGCCATGGCCCAGAGAATAGAGCGACGCCGACACGAACTGCAGCCGCCGGAACACGCGGTCCACCTGTCCCGGCCACGCGCGCACGAACAGCCAGGACACAGCGAGCACCAGGACCAGGGCCAGCAGGAAGCCGAACGCGGGCGACATCACGACCCCGGCGGCGGTCTGCCCCACGCCCTTCCAGACGATGGCAGAGAAGCCCGCCTTGGCCAGGCCCGCGCCCACCAAGCCTCCGACCAGGGCATGAGACGAAGACGAGGGTATTCCCGCCATCCAGGTGATGATGTTCCAGGCGATGGCCCCCGCCAGGGCCGCGAAGATCACTCGGTCGGTGACGATGTGCACGTCGACAATTCCTGAACCCACGGTGCGGGCCACGTGCACGCCGAAGAACAGAAAGGCCACGAAATTGAAGAAGGCCGCCCATATCACCGCGTATCGGGGCTTCAACACCCTAGTGGAGACGATAGTGGCGATGGAGTTGGCCGCGTCGTGCAGGCCGTTCAGGAAATCGAACAGCAGGGCCACCGCCACCAGCAGGAACAGGGTCAGGGAAGAGGCGGAAAGAGCGGCCACGACGCTAGAGGTGCTCGAGCAGGATGCCGCTGATGTGGTTGGCCACATCCTCGAAGCGGTCGATCACCTTCTCCAGGTGGTCATAGACATCGGCGCCGGCGATGAAATCCATCGGGTGTTCACGCCCGGCCTTGAGCAGGGCCTTCATGCCCTGATCATAGACTTCGTCCGACCGGTCCTCGATCCGGGTCACCGCCTCCGCGATAGCGTTTAGCCGGCTGGCGTTCTTGCCCATGCCCCGCAGCAGCTCGGTGGCCTCCAGCGTGAGATAGGCGGCCTGGATCGCCAGATCGCCCAGTTCGCGCATCTGCGGCTGGAACTCGCGCATCTCGAACAGGATGATCGACTTGGCGGTCTTCTGCATCTGATCGATCGCGTCATCGAGCGAGACGGTCAACTCGCGGATATCGCTGCGATCGAACGGCGTGATGAAGGTGCGGCGCACGGCGAGCATGACCTCGCGGGTCACGTCATCGGCCGCGTGCTCCTGGCGCATGATCTCCGCGCAGGCCGCCGGAACGCCCTCCCCGCCCGCGAGCAATTCCCGCAGAGCCTCGGCGCCCTTGAGCAAAATCTGCGCATGCTCGACGAACCAGTCGAAGAAACTGTCCTCGCGGGGCAACAGGGCGTGAAACCAACGCATGCATCCCTCCACAGGCGCATCAGCCGCATGGATGCGCCGCCGGGGGCGAATCGGACCCGGCGAAAGCGGTATTCTATATCCGAGAACGGACCGCTGTGGCGGACGTCAAGGTCGTGCTCTAGATTCAAACATGTAGAGCCGGATTTCAGACTTCGAGAGAAGCCATCCGGCTCAAGAGCATTTTCCGATAAGTGTGACGCGGTTATCGGATCAAAAAATGCTCTAGCTATATGAAGTAGAGCCATTTTTATCCGATCTGATCGAATCTATCAGATCGGAAACGGCTCTAGCGTCCCTTGAATCCGGTGGCCACCAGAAACAGTTCCGAGGAGTCCTGGCGGCTGGCTTTGGGCTTGACGAAGCGGACCTTGACGAAATGGCGGCGTAGGCGCCCGAGAATCTCGTCGGTCTGCCCGCCTTGAAACGCCTTGGCCACGAAGGACCCGCCGGGCTTTAGAGAGTTGATGGCGAAATCGATGGCGGCCTCCACCAGGCCGGCGATACGCAAATGGTCGGTGATGCGATGACCGACGGTGTTGGGCGCCATGTCCGACAGGACCAGGTCCGGCGGCCCGTCCAAAAGCGCCAGGAGCTGCGGCCCGCAGGTGGGATCGGTGAAATCCATTTGCAGGATGTGCGCGCCGGCCACCGGATCGACCGGCAGAAGGTCCACGCCGGCGACGGCGCCGGTCTTGCGCTCAACGGCCACCTGCAGCCAGCCCCCCGGCGCGCAGCCCAGGTCGACGATGCGCCCGCCCGGCCGGATTACATGAAACCTGTCGTCGATCTCCGTCAGCTTGAACGCGGCTCTGGCGCGATAGCCTTGCGCCTTCGCCGCGACCACGAAGGGATCATTGAGCTGGCGCGCCAGCCAGGCCTGGGAGGAGCTTGTCCGTCGCTTGGCGGTCTTCACCCGCACGGATTCGCCGCGCCCAGAATCCTCGCCGCCCGTGGGCGCACGGACCATGCGTTTGCGCGGCGGCGGCGGGATCTCGTCGGTCATGTGGACACCTGGACTGCGCTGCGTGGCCGGCCACGGCGGTGGCGACGACGGCGCAACGGCTCGGCCATCAGTGACAGCAGCAACCCTTCGCGCAAGCCTCGGTCGGCCACGCGCACCCGCTCGCATGGCCAGAGTTCCTGCACAGCCTGCAGGATGGCCGCCCCAGCCAGGACCAGATCGGCCCGCTCAGGACCGATACAGGGCTCGGCGGCGCGCGCCTCCACATCGACTGCGAGAAGGCGTAAGGCGATGCGTTCGCATTCCTCGCGGGTCATCCAAAGGCCGTCCACGCGGCGACGGTCGTAGCGCTTCAGGCCCAGGTGCAGGCCTGCCAGGCTGGTTATCGCGCCGGATGTGCCCACCAGGTGAGCGCGGCCGGCGGCGAAGGCCGAACGCAGCACTTCGGCGTCGCCGGCTTGCTCGATGTGGACCTTCATCGCCTCCACCATGGCGCGGTACCAGCCTGGACGGTCGTCGCAGTCCTCCGGAAAGCGTTCGGCTAGGGTGACCACGCCCACCGGCGCCGACATCCAGGCGCGCACCGGCAATTTCTGGGGCGCGAAGCTGCGAGTCGCCTGATCCAGGCCCTCGGCCTTCAGGTCCACCCACGACAGCTCCGTAGAGCCGCCGCCGACGTCGATCACCAAGGCCGCATCCTGCGTCCGGTCCAGCAGGTTAAGACAGCCGGCCACCGAAAGACGGGCCTCCTCGCTGGGGCTGATCACCTGCAGATCAATCCCGGTCTGTCGTCTGACCCGTTCAATGAAAACCGCCCCATTCTCGGCCGAACGGCAAGCCTGGGTCGCCACCGCCCGCACCCGTCGGCAGCCCCTTCGCGCGATCTTATCCGCGCATATCTGCAAAGCAGACATGGCCCTGTCCATGGCGCGGTCTTGCAGACGCCCGGTCTGGGTCAACCCCTCGCCCAGTCGCACAATGCTGGAAAAGGCCTCGCTGACCCTGAAGCCGTCAGGCGACGGCCGGGCGATGAGCAGCCGACAATTGTTCGTGCCAAGGTCGAGCGCGGCGTAGAACTGGCCCTCGCTTCCCCTCTGGCGTCCGCCGGCGCCGCCGCCGTTCGGCAGGTCGCGGGGCGGTTCAAACGCCTGAGACATCAATTTTAATCCGTGGGCGCCCGTGGCGGCCGCCGCTTCGCGATGACTGTAACAAGACCCGCCGCTTCCCGAAAGGAGATAGCCGGGCGGTGAGCATTCCGTTCACCTTAGGGTCAGGCCTGCGGCCTATGCTGTGAGCATGACCATTCGTCTTGCCCGATTCGCTCTTGGCCAGGTCGTCCGCCACCGGTTGCTGCCGTTCCGGGGCGTGGTGTTCGACGTCGATCCGCAATACGCCCATTCCGAGGCCTGGTACCTGTCCATTCCCGAGGAGTCCCGGCCGGGGCGCGAGCAGCCCTTCTATCATCTGTTGGCCGAGAACGACGAAGGCTCCTACGTGGCCTATGTCGCCGAACAGAACCTGGAGCCGGACAACAGCGGCGAACCTATAGGGCACCCGCAGATTCCCCTCATGTTCCAGGGCTTCCGCCGCGGCTGCTATCTACTTAGGCCGCACACCTCCAACTAGGGGGAAAATCTCACCTTCTCATGGTTGAAACCGCGCGGCGCTGAGTTAGCTTGCGCCCGCCCCGGCCAAACTGCGGGGCGGGAGATTTGCATGATCCGTATTCGCTTGCCCCAACTCGGTCTGATCTCGCTCAGCGCCTTAACAGTCGGCTGTGGGCCCTCCAGCTCGCCCTCAGCCCCGCCTCCAGCGCAGACCCCTTCCATCTCGGCCGCGCCGGCTCCGTCCGAGACGGCTGAGGCGTCCGCGGCGCCCGCGGCGCCGGTCAATCAAACAGCCGCCTTGGCCGATCTCCCCCCCCCCTACAACACCGGCGATCCGGATAACGGCCAAGCCAAGTTCGCGCTCTGTCTGGCCTGCCATGCCATCGTCGCGGGCGCGCCCGACATGGTCGGGCCCAATCTGCACGGCGTGATCGGCCGTAAGGCTGGCTCCCTTGCCGGGTATATCTATTCAGACGCCATGAAGAAGGCCGACTGGTCCTGGGACCCCAAACATCTTGACACCTGGCTCGCCAATCCAGGCCAAATGGTCGAGGGCACCAAGATGACCTTCGTCGGCCTGCCCAACGCCAAGGATCGCATCGACGTGATCGCCTATCTCAAGACGGCGGCCGGTTCCTGACGCGAGCCACCGCGTCCGTCCACCGCGCATAGGCGCTTTCGCGGCCCCGGGCATCCATCGTCGGCGCAGCCGTCTCGCCGTCGCCCGCCGCCAGACCCGCGATCGCCGCCTGCGCCGATCCGAAAAGGCCCGCGCCCATGCCCGCGAACAAGGCCGCGCCCAAGGCCGTGGCCTCGACGGTCTGGCTCGTTCGCACCGTTATGCCGGTCAGGTCGGCCAGGCGCCGACGGAAAAGGGCGCTCGAGGCCATGCCGCCGTCGATCTTGAGCACGGCCTGCGCGCCAAAGGCCTCGGGCGCATCCTTGGCCATGGCCTCGATCAGGTCGCGCGTCTGTAGGGCGCAGCCGTCGAACGCCGCCGCGCTGATGTCCGCCAGACCGCTGTCGCGGGTCAGGCCCAGCAGGGCCCCGCGTGCGTCCGCGTCCCACCAGGGCGCTCCCAGCCCGGTGAAGGCGGGCACCAGCACCACGCCGTGGTCGGGCCTGGCTCGGGCCGCCAGGGCCTCCACCGCCCGGGGCCCGCCTTGTACGCCGAAAGCCTGTTCGACCCACTGGATGGCGGCGCCGGCGATGAACTGGGAGCCTTCCAGCGCATAGGTCGCGCGTCCGTTCAACTGCGCCGCCACCGTCGTGAGCAAGCGGGCTGCGGACCTATGCGCCTGCTCACCGGTATGGAGCAGCATGAAGCACCCAGTGCCGTAGGTCGCCTTCATCTGGCCGGCGGCGATGCAGCCCTGGCCCATCAGGGCGCCCTGCTGGTCGCCCACCACCGCACGGATGGGCAGCGGCGCCCCCAGCACCGTCGCGGCGGTCTGTCCGTAGTCGCCCGCCGTGTCGCGGACCTCGGGCATCAGGACGAGGGGGACGGCGAACATCTCGGCCATGGCCCCGGTCCATCGACCGGCGCGAAGGTCGTACAACAGGGTGCGCGAGGCATTGGTGGCGTCCGTGGCGTGGACCGCGCCATCGGTCAGCTTCCAAACCAGCCAGGCGTCGATGGTCCCGGCCAAGAGTTCTCCCGCTTGCGCCGCCGGCCGCGCGCCTGGCACGTGATCGAGAATCCAGGCGATCTTGGTAGCCGAAAAATAAGGGTCCAAGAGCAGGCCGGTGGTTTGCGCCACCTCGGCCTCGGCGCCCGCGTCACGCAGGCTCTGGCACTGGACCGCCGTGCGGCGATCTTGCCAAACGATGGCCGGATGGATCGGCCGACCGCTGGAGCGCTCCCACACCACCACCGTCTCACGCTGGTTGGTCACGCCCAAGGCTGCGAAGCGGCTTAAGGGATGGCCGCTGGCCTGCACGGCCTCACGCAGGACCTCGACCGAGGCCCGCCAGATCGCCTCGGCATCGTGCTCCACCCATCCGTCTGCGGGATAGGACTGCGCCAAGGGACGCACAGCCTGGGCGAGCTGCCGCCCATCCATCCCGAACACGATGGCCCGGGTGCTGGTGGTACCCTGATCCAGGGCCAGGAGTAAGGATTGGCTCATCGTTGCCTCCCGCGTGCGTAAAATCCACGCACAGCCGATTAATCAGCTATTCATAGGGCCAGCGGAGCCTTGCCATGTATGGCGCGACTCGGAGCGGGCCTTGTTGCTGGAACAATCGGATAAACTCATTGCCCTGGCCAGGAGTCGCGATCCCGCCGACAGGGAGCGCCTGCTGATGGGGGTGGTCGCCCTGTGCGAACGGGGCAGCCAGGACCCCGCGCAGAGGGCGGGCGCCCAGAGCCTGATCGATCAGGTGTTCATGACGCTCGTGTCCCAGACGGAGCGCGACGTGCGCCGCCAATTGGCTGAGCGCATCGCCGGAGTGGACTGGGCGCCAAAGAGCTTGGTGGACATTCTCGTGTTGGACGAGATCGAGATAGCCCGTCCGGTGATCGCCGCCAGCCCCTTGCTCGGGGACGCCGATCTCATCCGCCTGATCGTCGAAGCCACGCTCGAACACCAGATCGAGGTGGCCCGTCGCCCGGCGATCAGCGAATCCGTGGTCGAGGCCATTCTCTCGCGCAACGAGCCTCCGGCCCTGGCCGCCCTGGCGCACAACCAAACAGCCCATATCGCGCCCGATGGCATGAGCCGCCTGGTGGATTCCGCGCGCCGCCTGCCGGCCCTGCGCGCGCCGCTCAGCCGTCATCCGAAGTTGACCGAGGCGCTGGGCGCCAGGCTCTATGTTTGGGTGGGCGATGCACTGCGCGCGTCCCTGGTCCAGCGGTTCCAACTGGACGAGACCGCCCTCGCCGCGGCTATCGACGTCGCCGTCATCGAAGCGAAGGTTCAATTCCTTCCGCGGATCAGTCCGAGCGACCGGTTCGCCGGTCACGAGGCGACAAACTTGATTCTAGTCGAAAAACTGGACGGCGCCGGCCAGTTGAAACCTGGCTACCTCCTGAGGTGTCTGGCCGAGGGCAAGCTTGGCCTGTTCGAGGCGACCTTGGCGCGCCTGGCCGGCTTGGGCTTGGCCGACATCCAGCGCGCGCTTTCCAGCGAGCGACCCGAGCTATTGGCTATGGCCTGTATGGCGGCCGATCTGGACCGGGGCGTGTTCGCCGCCGTCCTGAAACGGGTGCGGGAACTGAACGGCGGACGGCCCGCCGAAGGGGCCAACGGCACGGCGCGCGCCCTGCAGATCTTTACGGACTTGCCGGTTGAATCGGCGGCGGACAATTTTCGTCGGACCCTCGCCGTTATTTGACATCGGGCGGCGTGCGCGCTTGTTGACGGCCATGAGCACACTGACCGCGCCAAAGTTTGCCTTCCTTGCCGACAACCGGCCCGACGCCCAGGAGGCGTGCGTCCGGCTGGCCGAACGTTACGGCGCTTGCCAGGAAAGCCGCGCCGACGTGCTGGTCGCCCTCGGCGGCGACGGATTCATGCTTGAAGTGCTCAGGCGCAATCTGCCCCAGGGCAAGCCGATCTACGGCATGAACTTGGGTACGGTCGGCTTTCTGATGAACGATTTCAACGAGGATGATCTTCCGGCGCGGATCGGCGCGGCGGAACGAACGGTAATCTATCCCTTGACCATGCGGGCTCTGTGCCGCGACGGGCGGGCAGTCGAGGCCCTGGCGATCAACGAAGTGTCCCTGTTGCGCCAGACCCACCAGACGGCCAAGCTGCGCATTCTTATCGATGGCAAGCCGCGTATGCAGGAGTTGGTCTGCGACGGGGCCCTCTTGGCCACCCCGGCCGGCTCGACCGCGTACAACCTATCGGCTCATGGGCCGATCATACCGCTCGATGGACGGGTGCTTGCCCTGACCCCCATCAGCGCCTTCCGCCCACGCCGGTGGCGCGGCGCCCTGGTGCGCCACACCGCCCAAATTACCTTTGAGGTTCTCGAATCCGATAAACGCCCGGTCAGCGCGGTGGCGGACAACGTCGAAGTCCGCGACGTGGCCAAGGTTCTCGTATCCGAAAACAGGGAAAAGCCGCTCGTCATCCTATTTGACGCCGGCCGGAACCTGGAAGAGCGGATCATAGCCGAGCAGTTCGCCGTTTAAAGCATGACGGCTCCATCACTGAAGCCTGGCCCCGGATTTTTTAATCTAGGGCGCGATTCAGCGTTCAGGCGATATCGTCCAGACCTATCTAATTCTACGCGAAGGAGTTGTTAAAAGATGCGCGGCTAGAATTGCGCAATTGTCAAAGAATGGGAGGCGTTAGTGAACCAGGATATGCGCGCCCAGGCTCCGCCACAGGCGAACCCACTGCAGGCCAGGGCCGGCGGTATCGATCCTGGCGTTCTGGCCAGGGCCGAAGCCGCCCTCAAATCGCTCGCGGGCCAGTTCTCCCAATGGCTGAACGATGAGATCGCCAAGCTGGAGTCCGCCCGCGCCGAGGTAGACGCCAAAGGCATAGCCGCTGCGGCGGGCGAGAAGCTCTATTTTCGCGCCCATGACCTCAAAGGTCTTGGCAGCACCTATGAATACCCCATCATCACACGCATCTCCGCCTCTCTATGCAAGCTGCTGGACGGCGAGGAAAAGCGCCTTAAGGCTCCGCTTTACCTGGTGGACGCCCACATCAACGCCATCAAGGCGGCGGTGCGCGACAACATCCGTGACGACTCCAACCCGATCGGAAACGCCCTGGCCGAAGCGCTCGAAACGCAGGTCCGCGACCACTTCGCCTAGACCCATCGTGCTCTAGATTCAAATATGTAGAGCCGGATTCAGACTTCGAGAGAAGTCATCCGGCTCTGATCGCGCCTTGTCGGGCGCTCAGCAGGAGCCTGCGCGTGTCTCGTTTGCCCTGGCGCGGGTTATCCTGGCGACCGCGATCCGGTCCATCTTGTCCAACAGATAGTCGATGTCATCCTTGGCCGCAGTCTGCGGCAGGGTGAGAAACCGCTGCAGCATGCGCTCTTGGAAGCGTTCGCGGTCGCGCGGCCCGCCATCCAGCGTCATCGCATGGTAGGTGTTCACGCCGGCGCGAAACGCCGGGAACAGCCGCGGCGGCAGCCCGGCCCGCTCGTATATCGCCTTCAGACCCAAGGGACCGGCGTCGTGGATCATCAACCATGTGCGATTATGGGGCACCCCCGCCAACTCCGCGATTCCCCACTCGAAAAAAGCCATGTGGCCCTGGGCCACGGCGCGCAGAAGCAAAGACGGCGACAAGCGCCCACTACGGCTCAGATGGCTGACGAATAGGCCAAGGTCCTGGGCCTTGGCGGCCTGATCCACCAGATCGAGCGTGGCCCGCTCTGAGCCGCCGGCGGCGATCTGAACCGCTATATCGGGCGGGATCTCGTGGTGATCGATCAGGTGCTGCTTGACGCCCTCGGACACCAGATGGATCAGCTTTTCGGTCACCGCCATGGGCAGCGCTTTGCGCAAGGCGATAGCGCCCAGAACATCCTCGGACTCTTCGAACCGGTCGATGGCGCGGCGCAGGGATCTGGCGTTCAGATCGGCGTTGTCGTTAGAGCAAACTAGGCGCACCGCCTCTTCGCAACCGACGTCTACGAGCGCGCTGGCCACCGTCTCGTTCAGGACCGGGCGCCGGGCTATGGCCACCTGGCGGACCGGTCCGCCGCGCCGGGCGATTTCGACCAGGTCCTCGTCGGTGAAAGCCGGCGAAAAGTTGAGGACCGGAGCGGCGATGCTGTCGATGTCGCGCGCGAGCCGCAGGGCCACATCGCGCGGCAGCAAGGGAGAGCTTTTCAACGTGACGGCTAAGGCGCGGCGTACAAGATCGGTGGCGTCGCGCGCCATCACGCGCAGAATTTCCTGGGCGTGGGCCAGTTCGTCGGCCGATAGCGCTTCCCGATCGATAGCGCGGCACAGCTTGTGCGCCGCGATCGCCCGTTCGTCGGCCGCTTGGCCCTTGACCAGGGTGTGCAGGTCATCGTCGGTCAGCGCGGCATGCGCAATCGACATCGAAACATCCCCTGAAACGCCGTATGCGCGCGAGTTTGCCGCCAACATCGTCAACGCCGGGTTAAGCTTAAGACCCGCTCGGCATTCCTGCCCCCCCATTAACCGGGTTGAGTAACGTTGCGACAAGAGGTCGCGTTTAATGTGAGCATGATGGGGAGCTTGCCATGATCGCCACCGCCGCCCTTCCAGACGATACATCGATCACCGATCGCGAGAAGGTCGAGCTGATGGCGCTGGATGCCCAGTCATCGCTGCTGCCATATACCCTCGCGTTCTTCAGTTTCAGCCTGCCTATATTTGTTTGGCAAGCGGCAGTTACTAAGAACGCGATTTGGATTTCGGTTTTATTATTGCAATTCTCGGTCAATTGGATGGCTTTCTATTTCACGCTTGCGTGGCTGCGCCGACGCCCCGATCTGGCTGTAGATCTGGCCGCGCGCACCCGCCTGCACATCGTCGGCGGACTCTTATGGGCCGTCGCAATCGCGCAACTGGCCGCCTTCGCGCTGGGGGCTGGCCAAGCGCGCGAGCCGTTGCTGCTACTGGCCACGGGCGCAGCGGTGGTGTGCATGTTCTTCACTTGCCCTTCGCTGGCCACTCTGCTGATCGTGGCTCCAGTGGCCTCGGCCCCACCGCTGATCGGTCTTTACATGGACCCCGCCACCCGTGGCGCAGGCGCCGCGGCCTGGGGCGGCATAGCCCTGGCCATGGCGCTCTGCCTGATCATGAACAGAATGCTGCGGCGACAATTCCTGATGGCCGCCGAGCGCGAGCGTCTGGTTGAAGAACGCGCGCGGGCGCTGGCGGAAGCCGAACAACTGGCGCGTTCCAAGTCGGACATTCTGGCCACCCTGTCCCATGAAATCCGCAACGGCCTGAACGGCGTCAATCACGTGCTGGCGGCCGCCACTGGGGGGCTGGGCCGCGCGGCGCCCTCGCGCGAGCAGATGTCCGCGGCGCTGATCGCCTCCAACGACCTGCTGAGCGTGCTCAACGCCACCCTGGATTCCGAGAACGCCCAATGCGGCCGGCTGGCCGTGAATTCCCGCCCGTTCGACGTTTGCCGCCTAGCTCGCTCCCTCGCCCTGCTGGCGCGACCGGAGGCGGCGTCCAAAAGCCTTGAGCTAACGGTCCATGTGGACAAAGAGCTGGAGACCGCCGCCGGGGCCGCAACGGCCGATCCCGTGCGGGTGCGCCAGATCCTGACAAACCTGATCTCCAACGCCGTGAAATACACGGTGCGCGGGCGTATCGAGCTGCGCGTGCAAATGCAGGGGCAAGATCGGCTTCGGATCGAAGTGGCCGACACCGGGCCGGGCCTCAACCCCGAAGAGCTGTCCCAAGCCTTTGCGCCGTTCCGCCGGGTCGACCGCACCAGCATGGGCGTTTCCGGAGCGGGCCTGGGCCTATCCCTGTCGCGCGACCTGGCCCGCATGATGGGCGGGCAGGTCTGCGCCGACAGCGCGCAAGGGGTCGGCAGCCGATTCTGGCTGGAGCTTCCCTTCGACCCGAAAGGCCACCTTGCGCCCGAACCAGAGCCCGAGGAGGCCCAAGCCGGGCGCGGTCTGCGGGTGCTGGTCGCCGAAGGCGACGCCTTGAACGCCGCCATGCTGCGTTCGGTTCTCGAACAACTTGGCCACCAGGTGGCGCTGGCCTCCGATGGCCAACGCGCGCTCGATCTGGCCAAGGTCTGCGCGTTCGACCTGCTGATGATCGACGGGCGCACGCCGAACATGAATGGCGCCGGCGTGATCCGAACCCTGAGAGAGGCCACGGACGCGGCGGCCGGTATGCCAATCGTGGCGATCATCGACGGCAGCTGCGGCGATGCCCAGGCCTGCACGCAGGCGGGCGCGGACGAGGTGCTGCGCATACCCGTGTCCGTATCGGTCGTCGCCCGCGCCCTGGAGTCCGCGGCCAACGCCAGGGGGGCCCAGCGCGCGCGCGTCGCGGTGGTGAAAGACGCCGCCGCCTAGATTGCTGTCAGGCCTCTTGGAGGGGATTAGCCCCTCGGCGAGGACGGGTTGGACGTGGACTGGTTGGCTTCGGACAAGACCCTGAGCATCTCGCTGGAGAACAAGGAGTTGGTTAGGCCAGACGCGCTATCGCCCGGACTTTGCGGACCGCGCAGGATCAAGTCGGTCAATTCCCGCTCCTGCGCGACGCGTTCTGCTCGTCGCGCCGTGGCGTACTGAACAAAGGCGCCGCTGGTCTCGGAATTCTGCGTCACGGGCGCGGCGCTCTCGCTCCCGCCGCCGGTGAGGTTGGAATAGACCTCGGCCACCGACAGGGCGCGACCCTGGTGATAGAAAATCGAGGGATTGGCCTCGGCCGCGTCCGGAAACAGGCCCGCCGCGGATGCGCGCGGACGCGACTGGTAGGCTTCTATGAGCTGGGCCGACCCCTTGGGACCCAGAAAATGCGCGGCGTAGAGCTCGCCCCCCGTCGGCTCGCGGCCAACGCGTCCGCGCAGGTAGGATGCGTGATCGGACGTCAGTTCCCCGGCCATGAGCGAGGCGGCGCGGGGATCGAGTTTGAGGTCCATGACCACCTTGCGCGCCTCGGCGCCGTTGACCTCGTAGTGGCCGTCCGCGGACTGTTGGATGAGATCTGCGTAACGGGCGTAGCCGTATTTAGCCCCATGCTTCTTGAGCGTCCCCATCCAGGTCTGATCCACGAACTGGAACAGGCCGCCGGCCGAGGAGTTCTGGGCTTTGGCGCCGGCATTGTAACCGCTTTCCCGCTTGGCGGTGCGCAGCAGGAAGCTGAAGTCCACGCCTGTGGCCTTCGATGCTCGCTCGATGGCGGTGCTGACGGCTTCTCGGATGGACTCGACCGGCATGGCCCGAAGCTGGCCGGTTATGGTTAACAGAGCCTTTAAGGTTAACGGATTGCAAACCTGCCGGGGTCGAAAGCCGCCCCGAATGCGCCACTCTCCAATCCACGCAACCGGGCCGCGATGACATCCGCGATAGCGGGAGCCAGGAGCCAGCCGTTGCGGCGCGCGCCCGCAGCCAAAAATATCCGAGCATCGCCGCCGCTAGGCCCCGCCAGAGGCAGCCCGTCGGGCGTAGCCGCCCTAATCCCGACTTGAGGGCGCGATGACCCGATGAGTTGCGGAAACAGCTGAGCCCCCGCTTCCCTGAGCTCGGCCACGGCGCCGGCTTCTATTTCGCGGTCCGATCGCCCGGCTTGCATGGTAGCGCCCACCGCCGCGCCGCCGCTGACCGGCGCCACATACACGCCCGGCGCCCGCACCACGGGACCGCGCCCGGGACCAGCCTTCTCAAAGCGAAGAATGTGGCCCTTGATGGGGGTCAACAGCCCGCTCTCAGGCAGCTCGACGGGCATGGCGTCCGCGCCCGTCGCCAACACGAGCACGTCGGCGCCGTTGCGCCATTGACGGTCGACCGCCTGGGCCAGAAACGCCCCGCCCTCCTGCAGGAAGGCCTTGTGCAAGGCCGCTAGCGTCGCGCCCGGTTCGAGCCGCCAGTCCAGGGCGGAAAACAGGCCCGGCCCTGGGGCGCGCAGGCCGGCGGACAGCGCCTGGGCCTGCGCGGCTCCGAGAATCTCGCTGGACGGATCGAAGGCGGCCAGTCGCTCGGCGCGCCGTCGCAAATCCGCGTCATCCTTTGCGAAATACAGCGCGCCTGAGCGGTCTATCAGCGTCTGGCCTGCCGGGAGGCTGTCCGCCAAATCCGCCCAGCCCATGCGGGCGGCGGCTAAAATAGGGAAGTGCTCAGCGCTGACCGGATCCAGCAAGGCCTCGAACGCCGGCGCCAACATGCCCGCGGCGACGCCTGAGGCATTATCGCCGCGCGACGCCCGATCGGCTAGATGCACACTTGCGCCGCATCGCAGCAAAGTCAGGGCGGTCACAGAGCCGACAGCGCCCGCCCCTGCCACAAGGACTCTCAGCCCCTGAAGATCGTTCATGCCCTCCGGTTAGCCTCCGGACGTCCGCCTGTCGAGCGGTCCGAAAGACTCAGCCGGCCTTCAACGCGACCCGCGCCTCGGCCCATCCGTCTGAGAAGGCGGCGGCCGCGGCTATTTCCTGAAAGATCAGGACCTTCATTTCCAGATCGGGCATCGGGTCAGATCGGACCATCAGGTAAGGCGCATCGCTATCGGCCGCCTGCTGCTCGGCCATGGAGCAGGAGTGTTGGATGAATCGATTGAGGTAATCGCCGAACAGTTCGGCCTCTTCGCCGTCCTTGACCGGAAATTTGATGACAACATCCGTCATGAGCTCGCCACCCATCCCTTCGCTGACCCTGCCCCTCGCCGAGGCGCAAGCTCCAACCGGAGCATTTCGCACTGCAACAATACTGTCAACTAACGCGAGGTTCCCGAGCAGGCTCAAACGTCGTTGTGATCGCAGCGGGCGCCTTAGGCGGCAAACGGCGCGCGGAACGCAAAAGGGCCAAGCAAACGCCTGGCCCTTCCGCTCGGATTGAATGTCTAAGAAGCCTAGCTGAGATCTTCGCTGATCAGGCCGATCTTATAATAGCCGTCCTTCTGGAGCTGGTTCACCACCGCCATGAACTCCTTGTAGCGCACATCGCGATCGGCGCGGATAAGGACCGTCTGATCGGCCGGATTGCCCGGCAGCGCAACGCCGAGCTGACCGGCAAGGCTTTCCAGCGGGGTCTGCGTGGTCCGGTCGGGCGCAATCAAAAAGACATTGCCGCCGCGACGCACCGACAGGAAGGTCGGCTTCTTGTTCACATCCTTCGGCGCTTGAGCCGGCGGAAGGTCGATCTTGATGGCGACGGTCGCCAGCGGCGCGGCCACCATGAAAATGATCAGCAGCACCAACATGACATCCACGAACGGCGTCACATTGATGTCGGCGTTCTGGCCCAGTTCGTATCTGCCGCCGGCCTTATTGGAAAGCTTAGCCGCCATTCGGTCGTCTCCTCCGAGGCCAAAAGGCCCGATATATCCTTCAACCTGACCTTTGGCGCGGTTGGAGCCGGAAGTAAAGAGCGATCAACACACCTTTGAATTTGCCGCGTTTCGCCCGGCGAAGGCGGTCTCATTCGGCGATCTGTAAGGCCACGATCAGTCTTTGGCCGAATGGAAAAATGGTACCACCTCTCGGGCTCGAACCGAGGACCTCTAGATCCACAATCTAGCGCTCTAACCAACTGAGCTAAGGCGGCTCTTAGGGAGGACAGGTTCTAGTCGCGCACGGCCGTCGGATCAAGGCCGCCGCGCCCAAAAAGAAAGCCCCGGAGGGATACCTCCGGGGCGTTGATATTCGAGCCGTTCAGGTCACTCAGCCAGTTTCCAGACGATCACGGTGCTGAACTTGCCGCCTTCGACGGCTTTGCCGTCGGCGGTCAGCGGTTTCATCTTGAACAGCTTGGAGATGCGCAGGGAAGCATCCCCGAAGCCATAGCCGGGCGGGTCTTCATCAGCCGAACAATCGGCCAGCGTACCCTTGGCCGTCACGGTGCAGTGCAGCGTCACCCTGCCGGTCTTGTCCAACTCCATCGCCCGGGCCGGGTAGTAGTCCGCGTAGTCGTCGCCGTTGGGCTTGTGCAGCCAATCCGGATTGTCCACCACCGGAGTATGCGGCGGCGGCGGCGGCGCCGGGGGCGGGGGCGGTTCGTGATGCTCCACCGGCGCGATGTTGATCGGCGGCGGAGGCGGCACGTCAGCCGGCGGAGCGACCGAAGGACGCGGCTGCACCGGCGGAGGCGGGGGCGGGGGCGTATTCGGAGGCGGAGGCGGAGGCGGAGGCGGCGGAGGCGGAGGAAGAGCCTTGACCAAGTCGACCTTCACCGCCTGGTCCGAATACTCCTTGTAGTGCACGACGAACTTGTTGAACCACAGGTACGTCAGGATGCCCGCATGGAACACGACCGAAATGGTGATCGCGATCGCAGCGCCGTTCTTCTTTTTCCGCGGCGGCTTGTCCACCAGGGGATCATAGTGATGGGGCGCATCCGTCATTCGGCACCCGGTCGACTGGTGTCCTGACCGATCAGCGCCACGCTGTAGAAACCACTATCCTGCAGCGCGTTCATCACGCCCATGAAGTCCTTGTATTCCATCTCCTCATCCCCACGGATGAAGATACGTTCCTTGGTCGGATCGCGCTTGCCGATCTGCTTGCGCAGGTCGCTGCCGAGCGTTGCCAAGTCCGTAGGGGTGTCGCCGATGAAGGTGTCGCCGTTCTGCTGGATCGAGATGTAGATCGGCTTGGGCGGGTTTGGCGATGGTTTGGCCACCGCCGGCGGAAGTGTGACGTGGACCGACACGGTGGCGAGCGGCGCCGCCACCATGAAGATGATCAGCAGCACCAGCATCACGTCCACGAAGGGGGTGACGTTGATCTCGCTGTTCTGCTCGATGTTGAACTTCGAGCCCCCGCCACCTGCAAGTTTGGCGGCCATAGGAGATTACGCTCCCTTGTCGAGCTGACGGGAGATCGCGTTCATCAGTTCGGCGACAAACCCTTCCGTCCGCGTGCCGTAGGCCGAGATGCGGGTCTGGAAGAAGTTGTAGAAAATCACCGACGGGATGGCCGCGAACAGGCCGATACCGGTAGCCAGAAGCGCTTCGGCGATACCGGGGGCGACGACGGCCAGGTTGGTGGTGTTGGTGTTCGCGATGCCGATGAACGAGTTCATGATCCCATAGACCGTACCGAACAGACCGATGAAGGGACCGGATGAGCCGACCGAGGCCAGGAACTGCATGCCTGCGGACAAGCGCTTGGACAGACCCGCTTGAACGGCGGAAACCGCCGAAGACGCCCGCACCACAGTAGAATCGCGGTGAGCGCCGGTGACCCCAAGACCGGCCTGGCGAGAGACTTCCACTTCGCTGGCGGCCGCGGAGGCCATGTCGGCCATCGGGTTGCCTTCGAATTCCTCAGACCCGGAGATGCGGGCGATATCGGCAATGGAGCGAGCGCTGCGGAACGCTTCCAGGAACCGATCCGAAGCGCGGTTCAACGAACCGAATTCGAAAATCTTGGTGACCAGCAGGGTCCAGGAGAAGACCGAGCAGAGCAGCAGGCCGACCATGACGACCTTAACCACCGGCTCGGCGTCGAGGAACATCTGGATGGGCGTCAGCTTGCCGGCGTTCTTGATCTCCGTCGGCGCGGCGACGGCGCCGCCGTTCGACAGGCCCGAAGCGGCGGCGTCGGAGACGGCGGCGTCCGAAGCAGCGACGGCCGGAACCGGAGCCGCCGTCTGCGCGAACGCCGGGACGCCCATGGTCAGCGCCATTACGCCGACAAGAGCCGCAAGAGAGTGATGGGGTTTAATATCGAGCATCTTTCGCCAGTTCCTGGTTGGTCTAGCACATTGGGGGGCTAGGGCCGTCGCGCGCAAGCGTCTCAACCCTATTTTGAATTTTGTTCGTCGGCCGCCCCGGAGGAGCTGCGTCCGAACCGCACTCTTAGCGCTTATCCGCCCTGGACCGTCCGCCGATCAGCGTCACGTTCCGTGCGGGAGCGCCTCTAAAGGCAGATGACCTCACGGAAAGCGAGGCCACGCCGTTCGTTAGACTTGCGGCAAACGTCCTTTGACAACCCCTTACCGCAACGTCAAGGGGCGTCGAAGGCAATTCTGCTTACGGGCGAAAGCGCTGCGCCCCGTTTTATTGTGCAGCGCACAATAAAACGGGTAAAAAGCGCTGCGCCCTGCGGTTAGGACGTATTAATGGACCGTTATTATTGCGGTGCAGCATGGCTTTGCTTGCCAAATAACGCTCGCGCGCGGCCGCTGCCGCGACTCCTGGTTAAGTCATATACGCGTCAAGATTGAAGCTCATTACGGCATTGCAAGATGATCGCTCG
The DNA here is from genome assembly GCA_003164925.1 of Caulobacteraceae bacterium. Lineage (GTDB taxonomy): Bacteria > Pseudomonadota > Alphaproteobacteria > Caulobacterales > Caulobacteraceae > BOG-938. Next base: position 21,471 of record PLRV01000032.1, on the reverse strand, counting down.
AAGGGCGAATTAGCCGCAGGCGACCAGGTTTTATCGAAGGGTTGCGAAAGACCTTTTCGTTCGGCGGGGAGATTTGACTGACACAAGGCCACCGAGAGCCCGATGGCCTCATCTCGAAGCCTGAATCGGCTCTACATATTTGAATCTTGGGTACGATTCGGCGTTTGGCCGATTCCGTCCAAAGCCATCGCGTTCTTGAGCCGGATGTCCCGGGACGGCCAGCGCGAGCGCCGCTAGACAGGCCCCTCGCCCTCCCTTATAGACGGCGCTCCGAATTCGGCGGCTGGCTTACGGCGGTCGGGAAAAAGTGCGCCTGGGTAGCTCAGTTGGTAGAGCAGCGGATTGAAAATCCGCGTGTCGGTGGTTCGATTCCGCCCCCAGGCACCACCCTTAAGCTTCCTCATCCCCATTTATAACGGGCGGCGACGCTTGCTCGTCATCGTCGGCGCGCCCCGGAACCACATAGCGCCCCGAAAGCCAACGTTGAAGATCAACGTCGGCGCATCGCCGCGAGCAGAACGGCCGATAGGCCTGGTCGGCAGGTTTGCTGCAGATGGGGCAGGCTGAAACCTTGGCTTGGGTCATGGCCGGCGCACCTCAATCGCCTCTCGCGGCAAGGATCCATCGGCATGCAGATCGAAGCGTGCGCCGATTCGCGCGGCAAGCGGTCCCGCTCGCTCCGAGGCCGCGGCGATCACATCGGGGTGCGCCGAAGCCCGCAGCCGCGCGCCCGGGTCGGCCATCGCTTCGCGTTCGATGGCTCGCAACAGCCCCAGCGCCAAGGTCGCGGCGGACGGCCGCCCATCGGCGCCGCATAATAGATCCGCCACGGGCCTGTAACGTCGCGGCAGGCTCAACTCAATCAGACCGAAGCGGCTGACCGGCCCGAACGCCACGCCGGGTTGGTCGGGCGTGAAAGCGGCGCGGATGGCCTGGGCCATGGCCTGGCCATCATGTCCGCGTCCAACGAGGTCGAGCGCCACAAGCCCGCCCAGAGCCTTGAGCCTGAGCAGGCGGGCCAAGGCGGGGATGGCGCGCAGATTGACCTGACGGGTCGCGCGTTTGGCGTCGCCGGACGCCGCGCCCATATCGACATCCACAGCGGTGAGAGCCCGGGTCCGTTCGATGGAGAGCGAGCCGCCGCCTGCCAGTGGGAATTCCACCGCCAAAACCTCGGCCGCCGCCTCGTCGGCCACGTCACGCGCCGCCCGGCCCGTGACGACCCGCGCGCCGGGAGCAAAGGACGACAACCGCTGCTCCAACTCCGGCCCCGATTGCAGGCGTCGCGGCGTCCCCTCCGCGTCCCCCAGCAGCCGAGCGACCGCTGGCTTGCCCGGCTGGGGCTCGATGGCGATTTCCACCTCGATCTTGCCGCCTTCGGGCGGAGGCGCCCGATCGGCTTTCAACCGCAGCGCGGCCGCGCCGTCCTCGCCCAGATCGAGCCAAGCCAGGCCCAGAGCCTTGTCGATCCGGCTGACCCGCGCGGCATAACGGGCGGCGAGCCTGGGATAGGCTTCACCCGGCCGTTCCAGAATCAGGCGTTCGGGAGCGCCGTCGAGGGTCACGACCGCCCGGATTTCGCCCGGCCCTTCGTCGAGAAATAGCGCGCGCTCCGCCATCAGAACCGCCGAAATCCCAGCCCATCCAGAAGTGACAGGGTCTCGTATAGCGGTAGCCCGACCACCCCGGCATAGGAGCCCTGAAGATCGACGATCACGCCCGCCGCCCTGCCCTGAATACGGTAGCCGCCCGCGACGCCCCGCCACTCGCCGCAAGCGATCAGGGCGTTGAGATCCTGCGGGCTCAGGCGCTTGAACGTCACCTTGCTCTCCGACAGGCGCGAGGCCATTCGGCCGTCGGGCGCGGCCACGGCCACGGCCGTGAGCACCCGGTGCGCGCGCCCCGACAGGCGAGCGAGCATGCGCCGCGCGTCGGTTTCGCTGTCCGGCTTGCCAAAAACACGCCGGCCTAGCGCCACCACCGTATCGGCCCCGACGACGAAGGCGCCCGCCTCAAGCCCCATCACGGCGCGGGCCTTGTCTTGCGCCAGGCGCAGCGCCAGTTGGCGCGGGGTTTCCTTGGCCAGGGCCCTTTCGTCCACATCGGCCGCGATCGCACGGTCCGGCTCCACGCCAGCCTGGCGCAGCAGGTCCAGGCGGCGCGGGCTGGCGCTGGCCAGGATGAGGGGCGCGTTGGCGCATGAGGAAGCGGAGTCGTTCACCCTGGCCCTATCGGAGCGCGGCATAGGGTTGGCTGAAATGCTCGAGGATCTTCTCCTCAAGCCGGCGCCGGATCAGGCGATACGCCTCCAACCGTGATTCTCGCGATCCATCGCTTTGAGTGGGATCCTGAATCGGCCAGTGCATGGCCGCCGCGGCGTCGAGCCGCGACGCCACCGCCGGCCAAGCCTCTTCACTGAGCGCCACCACGTGGGTGAAGCCGCCGCGGGCGATCATGTCGTCGAACCGCTTTGGCGCGTGTTCGGACAGGTCAACGCCAACCTCAGCCATGACGACGGCCGCGAAGGGGTCGACCTCCCCTATGGACTCAAGACAGCAACTATCCGCGTACACAGCCGGGCCACAGAGCTTGCGCGCGAGTCCTGCCGCCATGGGCGATCGCGCACTGTTGAAGGTGCATACGAACAGCACGCTCGGAGAATCGACAAACGGCACTCAGCCCCTCCAGTGCAAGGCGCAGATCAGGGTGAACAGGCGACGGGCAGTGTCGCCATCCACTTCGATCTTACCTTCCAGCCGCTCCTTGAGCAGCGTTGCGCCTTCGTTGTGCAGGCCCCGTCGCCCCATATCGAGAGCCTCGATCTGGGACGAGGTGGCGTTGCGCACCGCGGCGTAATAGCTCTCGCACAACAGGAAGTAGTCCTTGATCACCCCTCGTAGGGGCGACAGCGACAGCAAGAATCGGCGCTCATACTCGGGCCCGCTCACATCCAGGGCCAGGCGGGCTTCCTGCGTGCTCAGCCCAAGCCGAAAAGGCCCGACGCCCGCGCCGTCCGGAATGAAGCTGTTGCTCGCCAGAAGGTCGACGATGGCCACCTTGCGCTCGTCGTCCTGCTCGGGCGACAGGGCCGCCAGCGAGCCTTCGTCGAGCTCGACTTTTTCGAGCCTCTGTTGCGGATCTCCCCTGGCCATCGCCGCCCTAACCGTGATTCAGGCGGATCGAAACCGACCGGGCGTGCGCGGGCAAGCCCTCGGCCTCGGCCAGCGCCAAGGTTGGACCGGCCAGACGCGCGAACGCTTCGGCGTCGCAACGGATCAATGAGGACCGTTTGAGGAAGTCGTATAGCGAAAGACCCGAAGAGAACCGCGCCGCGCGGCTGGTGGGCAGGACGTGGTTCGACCCCGCCACATAGTCGCCGATGGCTTCGGGCGCATAGCGGCCCATGAAGATCGCGCCGGCGTGGCGGACCCGGTCGGCCAGGAGCTCGGGATGGTCCACAGCGAACTCCACATGCTCGGGCGCGATCAGATTCACCAGACGCGGCGACTGCTCCAGCGGCGCGATCACCACGGCGCCGTGACGATCCCAGGAGGCGCGCGCGTCCTCCCCCGTCTTCAATGTGGCGATCTGGCGATCGACCGACTGGGCGACGGCGGCCGCGAAGGCCTCGTCGTCGGTGATAAGGATCGATTGCGCCGCCGGGTCATGCTCGGCCTGAGACAAGAGGTCGGCGGCGATCCAGTCGGGATTATTGGCGCCATCGGCCACCACCACGATTTCGGAGGGTCCAGCCAGGGCGTCGATGCCCACCACCCCGTAGAGCCGTCGCTTGGCGGCCGTGACATAGGCGTTGCCGGGCCCGACAATCTTGTCCACGGGCCGGATCGGACCGGCGCCGTAGGCCAAGGCGGCCACGCCATGCGCGCCGCCCACCCGCCAGATTTCGGTGACGCCGGCCGCCTGGGCCGCCGCCAGAACGACGGGCTCCATGCGGCCCGGCGGCGTGATCATGGCGATGCGCTCGACCCCGGCCACGGCGGCGGGCACGGCGTTCATCAGCACGGTGGAGGGATAGGCCGCGCGGCCGCCCGGCACATAGATTCCCACCGATTCAAGAGCCGTCCAGCGCCAACCGAGCTCGACCCCGGCCGAATCGACGAAGCGCTGGTCAGCAGGCCGTTGGCGTTCATGATAGGCGCGGATGCGCGCGGCGGCGAAATCGATCGCCTCGCGCACCTTCGGATCCGTCTGCGCCGCCCCGCGCGCGATCTCCTCGGGCCCGACCCTGAGTCTGTCCGCGTCAAGCTTCACCTTGTCGAACAGCTCGGCGAAGCGCAGCACAGCCTGAAGGCCTTCCAGGCGCACCGCTTGGAGGATATCGGCCACGGCCGCGTCCACATCGGCGGGCGAACCGCGCCGCTCGTCGAGAAAGGCGGCGAAGGCGGCTTCGAAGCTTGGGTCCCGGACGTTGAAGCGACGCATACTTAGGGGCTCTCGGATGAGTCGTGCGAAGGCCGGCGGCGGGCGGACCACGGCTTGGACAGATCGGCCAGGACCGCATCCAAGCACTCCACCTGGACCTTGAGGGCGCCGCCGCCGGCGAAATTCAAGGTGACGGCCCCAGCGGGCGTATCTCCCGGCGTAAAATCGATGGATAGGAGGGACAGCACCGCTTGCTCGGCCTCCCGGCGCAGGCGGTGAGCCTTGACCGACAGCACGCCTCCCAGCTGCACGGCCGCGCGAACGCGCTCGCCGCCCTTGGCTGTCCGCGCCGTCTCCCAGCGGAAACGGTTCACCGATACCGTCAGGCGCCGCGCGGAGGGCTCATAGGAAATGTCGCCGATCGTGCAGACCGCGTCCTGCAAGGCCGCCGAAAGGATCTTCAGATCCTCGGCGTCGTCAGCGAGCAGGCGTAAAGCTTGGGCGGGGACGGATGCAGACATGAATCACTCCTCCCCTGTGTCGTGGCTCAGTCGCCGAATGTCGGCGCCGCAGGCTCCCAGCTTTTCTTCCAGCCGCTCGAATCCGCGGTCCAGATGATAGACTCGGTTGACGACCGTCTCGCCGCGCGCAGCCAGGGCCGCGACCACCAGGCTGACCGAGGCGCGCAGGTCGGTCGCCATCACCTGGGCGCCGTGAAGCTGCGGCGTTCCCCTCACCTCGGCTTCGCCGCCACGCACCGTGATGTCGGCGCCCAGCCGAGCCAGCTCAGGCGCGTGCATGAAACGGTTCTCGAAGATGGTCTCGCGGATCACGCTGACTCCGTCGGCCATGGTCATCAAGGCCATGAACTGCGCCTGCAGGTCGGTGGCGAAGCCGGGATAGGCTTCGGTCTCCACGTCCACGGACTTCAGGCGGGCGCCGTTGCGCTTGACCGTCAGGCCGTCGTTGGCGCGGGTGATCTCCACGCCGGCGGCCTCCATCTTGACCAACAGGGCCTCGATGAAATCGCTGCGGGTGCGGGTCAGGCGCACCTCGCCTCCGGCCATCGCCACCGCCAGGGCGTAGGTGCCCGTCTCGATCCGGTCGGGAATCACCGCATGGGTCGTTCCGTTCAGGCGCGACACGCCCTTGATGCTCAGGGTCGAGGTGTCCTTGCCCTCGATCTTGGCGCCCATCCGGGTCAGGCAGTCGATCAGATCGCCGATTTCCGGCTCGCAGGCCGCGTTGACGATTACCGTCTCGCCCTCCGCCAGCACGGCCGCCAGCAAGGTATGCTCTGTGGCGCCCACCGAGACGAAGGGAAACTCGATCCTGGCGCCCCTCAACCCGCGCGGCGCCTGGGCGAAGACGTAGCCGTCATGCAGGTCGATGGACGCGCCCAACGCCTCGAGCGCCTTTAGATGCAGGTCGACGGGCCGCGCGCCGATGGTGCAGCCGCCCGGCAGCGATACCTTGGCATGGCCCGTGCGCGCCACCAGAGGGCCCAACACGTTAAACGACGCCCGCATCTGCCGCACCAGATCGTAGGGTGCGATGGCGCTGACGATCTCGGGCGCGTGCAAAATCGTCTCCGGGCCATCGGGGCCGTCGTCGATCTCCTGCACCTCGGCGCCAAGGCGCCGGAGGAGCCGGCCCAGAAACCGCGTGTCGGCCAGGCGCGGCATGTTGGTCAGCCGCAGGGGCTGGTCAGTCAAAAGGCTGGCCGCCATCAGCTTGATCGCGGAATTCTTGGCGCCGCTGATAGGGATTTCCCCTTCCAGTCGCTGTCCGCCGACGATGGCTATGCGATCCATGGCGCCCCTGAACTCCCAATGCCGCACGCCGCCAGGGCGGCGGATGGACGAGGCATAGATGGATGCGGGGTTCTACAGGACGCAAGAGCCGCGCGCAAAGTCCGCTAGCTTGACGTATCGGGATTGGGCGGTAAGGCCCCTTCGTTGGTCTTGCGTCGGCGCAGGTTTTCTCTGAGCGCCCTGGCCAGGCGCGCCTCGCGCCCATCAGGCGGGCGGGCTGGCTCACGGGTTCGCGCGCCGTCGCTCTTGTCTTCGCAGGTCATGGACTCTCCCCTTTCGCGCGCGCACACGAGAGTCAAGAGCGCCGGCGATGATCCTTGCGAAATTGAGCGCTCGACGCGGCCGTACTGTTTCGCTAGAACGCCGGCCTTCGCCGCCGTAGCTCAGTGGTAGAGCGCATCCTTGGTAAGGCTGAGGTCGGCAGTTCAATCCTGCCCGGCGGCACCAGCTAAAGAACTATGCACCAGCTAAAATACTATAATGAGACAGGGCGATCCGGAAGGGTCGCCCTGTCCGCTTTTGGGCTGCCCGAAATCTCTGGGCAAGCAGGCCGCTGGGTCGCTAAGGCCGGATTTTTCGGGGAATCGGCGCCGCGCTTATGGGACTGCACACCTAGCCCAATAGAATTGGCGACTGGAGTAATGTGTCGGTCGTTTGCCAGAGGTGGGCATCCATCAGCGAACATAACCGGTTCGTGTCCCGATTTATCGCCGCCTCGAGCATTGCGTCATGCTCGGCATGAACATCCCGTTCCTGATTCCTCATTGGCACCGAAAGGTGGCGATATCGTTCGCCCTGGGCGTACAATATATGGCGGACGCGCAGCAGCCACTTGCTGCGGGCGCCCGCTACGATCGCTTCATGGAAACAGGCATGCGCGACCGTCCATTGATCGCTGATCGACAAGAAATCCTCCGGATCACGCTCATGCAGTTGGCGCAGGCGCTGCGCCGCCGCGATCAACGCATTTTCCCATTCCAGCCCTCCGTGCGCGAGGGCCTCCTGCAGGCATAGTTTTTCGATCGTGATCCGCGTCTCCGTCAGATCCCTTAGCTCGTCGGCGGAAACCGCCGCCACTGAGTAACCGCGCTGCGCCTGCGGCACGGTGAGCCCTTCCGCCGCGAGTCGAGACAGAGCCTCGCGCACAGCGCCGACACTGACATCCAGCCGGGCCGCGACCTCGTTGATGCGGATCTTCGTGCCCGGCGCAAGCCGGCAGCTCAAGATTTCGCGGCGAATATGGTTGGAGGCCTGGTCCGCCTGCGTGGAAGCGGGATCGGGCGTGATCGCGAGCATCTCCCGTCCACTATGCCCTCGCACCACCGACCGGGACGGTCCAAATCCGGAATCAATCCGATCTGCCATAACTCCACGCCCCCTGAGCTGGACAGCCGACAGCGCTCGTTTAGCACGTCCGCAAGGTTGCCGCTTTCAGCAAAAAAAACATTTTCTGGGCCGCGTTCCATGCCGCCGACATAGCCCGCACTACGTTGAATAGTGACCGGCATTAAACAAAAAAATGCGCTTTTTTCCAAGGTGAGCCTTTTTGAGCATGGCTTGCGCAGGCTGATTTGTGCTAGGAATCGCCACAGAAAAAAACTTTTTGGGGAGGCAGCCATGAAGGCTCCTAAAGATTCCGCGCACGTTTCGGCTCTGATTCTATGCTCCGTGTTCGGCAGTCTCGACGCGGGCCTGGCGCATGCCCAGACCGCGCCCGCGCCGGCCGCGGCGGGCGTATCCACCCTTCAGGAAGTTGTCGTCACCGCCGAACACCGCATCTCCAACGTGCAAAAGACGGCGGTGTCGGTCAGCGTTCGCAAGGGCGAAGATCTGAAGGCGCAGGGCCGCTACTCGCTACAGGACATCCTGCAAGACGTGCCCGGCGTGGTCGCGGGCCCCACAACGGATACGGTGGGCGGCCGGAGTGACAACGTCGGCGGCTCGCTCACCATTCGCGGCCTTTCATCGAGCGGACTGGCGCGCGGCGGCATCGTCTCCTCGGTCCCTGCCGTGGCTGTCTACACCGATGACATCTATGAAGGCATGGGCAGCGACTATGATATCGGCCGCGTCGAAGTTCTGCGCGGGCCGCAAGGCACACTTTATGGGCGCAGCGCCACCGCGGGCGTGGTGGCGTTCCACACCAACAATCCCCAACTCGATCACTATGGCGCCGACGCCTCGGCCGAGCTTGGCAGTTATGACCTGCAGCACTACAGCGGCGCCGTGAATGTGCCGGTCGGCGACACTTTCGCGATCCGCATCGCCGCCAACCGTTATTCACGCGATGGCTATAACTCGCCCGACGGCGGCGCGCTGAACGACACCGCCGCCCGCATCAAGCTGCTGTATAGGCCCAGCGCCGATTTGTCGGTGCTGCTCGGCGCCCAGTTCGACGACGGCACCTTCCACACCGGGGGTGTTATCGACCAACTGACCGCGCCCAACACCGTCGCGCCGACCTCGGCGCTGATCGGCACGGGCAACACCAAGGAGCGCCAATATTGGGCTGAAGTGAACTGGAACGCCGGCCCGTTCAACGTGACCTATCTGCCGGCTTTCCGCACCTTCGAGCAGAACACCGTGCTCATCACGGCCGGTCCGCTTCCCGGCGGCCTGAGCCAGCCGGACCTTACTCCGAAAGACCAGTTCCTGACCCAGGAACTGCGCCTGTCGTCCGAGGCGGGTTCGAAGCTAACGTGGCAGGCCGGCGCCTTCTACTACAACAACCCGCTCACCGCGAACACTTCGCTTACCTTCAATCAGACCGGCGCATTGGCGTTCGAATCGTCGAGCCAACGCACCACTGAAAACGCCGGTGTGTTCGCCGAAGCCACCTATCCGTTCGCCGAGCGCTGGCGCTTCACCGGAGGCCTGCGCTACGACTACACCCATATTCAGAACGACGAAGTCTACAGCAGCAACGTCAACGGCTTCCCACTCCCGGCCAGCCCATCGATCCTGGATACCTACAACCTGAACGGCGGCGCCGCGATCCGCGCTTTCAACAATGTCACCTACAAGGCGCGTCTCGAGCATGATCTGACGCCGGTCAACATGGCCTATGGCATGATCTCCAGTGGCTTCCTGCCGGGTGACGTGCAGGTCTCGACCGGCGCCGGCAATGTCCCTACGGACATGCCCTTTAAGTCCGAAACGGTGACGTCGTTCGAGCTCGGCTCGAAGAACCGATTCTTCGACAATACGCTGCAGCTCAATGGCGATGTCTTCTACTATATTTATTCCGGCTACCAGACTAATGGGGTGAATATTTCAGGCAATAATTTTGCTGAGGAATTCGCAACCTTGAATGTACCGATGCGAATGTATGGCGGAGAGCTTGAAACCACCTACCGGCCGACCGCCGATGATCAGTTCGAACTCGACTATTCCTATGTGAACGCCCACTTCATCAACGAGCCTGCGGAATTCACCCAATTTGCGGTCGCGACGCAGCCCAATAACGTCGTGCCGCACACGGTCAACGCGGCCTACACCCACTTTTTCCACCTCGCCGACGGCGTCGACTTGTCGGTCCACGGCGACGGACGGTACTTGTCGGCTCACAGTGTGAGCTCGCAGTTCCTGACCCCGTCCTTGTTCAATACCGGCGCCACGCCCTATGCGGATGTGGGAGACCAGTTGATTGGCGATTTGAGCGCGACCCTCACCCTGCCCGACAAGCACTACTCGGTCACCGCTTATGTCCGGAACTTCACTGACAACCGCTACAAGACCGACGTGCTGGTCCAGACGGTGCAACCGGTGAACGTTTCGGCGACCCTGTACGATCCGCGGACCGTTGGCGTGATCCTTTCGGCGCACTTCTGATAAGGTTGTGGGCATGAAAACACTGACGGCTGTAAGCCTAGCCTGTCTATTGGGTTGCTCGGCCGGGGCGCACGCCGCCCCGGCGGACCAGCCCGCCGCCCTCAGCGACAGCGTGTCGGAGCACAACAAGGCGGTGGCGATCGCGTTCTGGAACGCGCTCAACACCCAGGGGTGGGACGCGGCAAGCCAGTACCTGAGCTCGAGCTACCACGAGCATAGCGGCTCTTCGCCCAGCGGCCTTGCGGAGTGGAAGGCCTACTACGGCGACCTGAAGACCCGTCAGCCGCGGCACTATAGCGCCATCATGCGCGCCTTCGCCGAAGGCGACCTGGTGTTCTTGCACGTGCACGACTTCCCCGCCCCCGGCCAATTTGGCGCGGCGATGATGGTCTATTTCCGCTTCGAGGACGGCAAGATCGCCGAGCAGTGGACCGCCAAGCAGGACGTGCCGGGCATCCGCAACTTCAATGGCATGTTTTGAACGGAGCGATGGCCATGCCTAAACTCTCCTGGATCCTCGCGCCGTTGCTGGCCTTGAGTTGCCTGGTGGCTCTGCCGCCGCCAGCGGCGGCGCAACCGGCCGCCGCACCGGTCTCCGCCGCCCAATTGGAGGCGAACAAGCAAGCGGTGCTGGGCTTCTACAAGGGCGTCAGCCAATTCGACTTCGAAGCCGCGCGCCCATTCATGGGCGACTTTTACATCCAGCACAGTCCGATGATCGAAGATGGTCTGGAGGGGCTGAAGAAAGCGCTGGACGGCTACAGGGAAGAGTTCAAGGGACACCCGCCCACGCTCGACGTGAAGCTGGTGCTGGCGGAAGGCGACTACGTCGTCATGCTGTCTCAGGTCGTCCCTAAGCCCGGCAGCCCCGGAATCGCCGTCGGCGACCTGTTCCGCCTGCAGAATGGCAAGATCGTCGAACACTGGGACATCACCGAGTGGTTGAAGACGAAGCCCGCCGGCGAAGGCATGTTCGACGAGCAGGACAAGGCCGGCGAAGGTTGGGGAAAGATGTGAACAGGGCGGCGCGACGCCTCTGGATCGCCGGTGGCATTTTCCGCGGGTGCTGTTTATGCGCATCCCTCGTCGACGGCCATGATCGCGCGCCATCATGGCCGCCCTCGGCCCGGCGCGGCCTTCGGGCTGCAACATATGAAACCGCCTTCGGGCGCAAGGAAGATCGGTAGGGAAGCCATGCCGGCGTCTGCTCTCAACATTGCGGGTCTCGCGGCTGTATTCGCTATGGCGCTGGCCGCTCATGCACACGCCGCCACAGCTGACGGACACGACGCCTTCTCCGGCGTCTGGATGATCGAGCATCCGGTGACGGCCGTGAAGGCCGTGGATAGCCACGATCCGCCGCTGCTCCCAGAGGCGCGGAAGGTTTACGAAAGCCATCTCGCCGCCCGGCGTGCTGGCGATACGAGCTACGATTCCGTGTCATGGTGCGCGGGAGCCGGCGTGCCCCGGCTGATGTTCGCCCCTTATCCGTTCGAGCTGTTGGTGCAGCCCCGGCGCGTCGCATTCCTCTACCAATGGAACCACTGGGCGCGCACGGTCGACATGGCAGCCAAGCAGCTCGACGTTCCTTACCCCATCTCGATCGGGATAGCCGTGGGCCATTGGGAGGGCGCAACTCTCATAATCGAAACCACGGGACTGCGTGACAGCACCCTGCTGGATTCGGCCGGCCTGCCGCACAGCGATGAGATGAAGCTGACCGAGCGGCTGCGGTTGCTCGGCCCCGATCGCTTGGAAGACCGCATCACGATCGACGACGCGAAAACCTTCAGCCGCCCCTGGCGGACCGCGGTGACCTATCGCCGGAAACCTGAGGGCGCGGTCATCAAGGAGGACGTTTGCCTCGACCGCATTAAAAAGGGCGAACCGGCGATCCGATGAGCCCGCTGAACAAGAGCGCATCACACCTATTTGTATAAGAAGGCGAGCCAGCGTTCCATGATCCGATTGATCCACAAGCGAGTGCTATTGGGCGTCGCGGCCATGATGTTCGCCAGCGTCGCACAGGCTCAGAACGCGCAAACGCCTGTTCTCCTCAATCCGCCCGAGCATCCCTTCAATCCGCCTGGCGCCCCGCAGACCGTCGGCGGCGGTCCTGCGGAGGCGGCGAACACGGACCCTCGCGATTTCAGCGGCGTTTGGATCGACAAGCCGTCGGCGCCCGCCGCCAACTATTCGATCGGCGACAATCCTCCGCTCACGCCGCAAGGCCAGGCGATCTACGATCACCGGCTGCAGATGTTCGAGAAGGCCACGCCCATTGCTTCCCCGCACATGACCTGCCGCCCGACGGGGGTCGACGCCACCTTGAACCCCCACCTGGGGGTCGTCGTCATGCAGACAAAGCGACAGATCGCGTTCATCTCCGAAGAGGACCGGAACGTTCGCCAGGTCCTCCTCGGCAAAAGCCACCCTGCCAAGCTGGCCCCGACCTACATGGGCAATTCGGTCGGCCACTGGGAAGGCGACACCCTGGTCGTCGACACGGTCGGCTTCAACGGGCTGGGTTGGCTCGACGAGAAGGGCGTCCCGAGTTCGAACAAGCTGCACATGGTCGAGCGCATCAGCAAGAGCGCCGACGGGACCGAACTCGATTGGGACGTGACCCTCTACGATCCGACTTATTTCACCCGGCCGTTCAGGGTGAAGCGCCGCTGGGCCTGGGCGTCGGGCGTTGTTCAGCTCGAGTACGACTGTGAACAGAACGCACCCAACGAGGAGCGCAACATGGTCTTCGAAAACGAGCAATTGCGGCCCATCTGCGCGCAGAAGCTCGCCTCTGGCGATGCGCCAGATCGTGTGGTCTGCAGCAAGCCCACCCCGGCCAAGCGCTGAATGCGGGCCTGGTGACAGTCGATCAAGGTCGGGTTCACGGCCACGCGCGGCGAGGTCTGTTCAGTTACATTGAGGGCTTCTACAATCCCTCCCGCCTGCACTCGGCCCTGGGCTACACCAGCTCAGCCGAAGCCGAGCTTAGAGCGGCCTAACCCCGTCCACTTTTTCGGGGGAAGATCCACGTGTCTTTCGTCGCAAAGATCGGAGCGATCGTGACATTCAGCGCCTGGGACGCCACGAGAGCCGCGGCGATCATCGAGGCCGAGGCCCACCGGGACGGCGCCTTGTTGCCCGTTCTTCACGCTCTAAGCAGGGCGTTCGGCCACGTGCCGGACGAAGCCGTTCCCATCGTAGCCAGCACGCTCAACATCACGCGCGCCGAGGTGCACGGGGTGCTGACCTTCTATCACGACTTCCATCGCGAGCCGCCGCTCCCGCACATGCTCAAGCTGTGCCGCGCCGAGGCCTGCCAGGCGCGCGGCGGCGAGGCGCTGGCCGCCTGGGCGCAAACCCGTCTGGCCGGCTGCGATACGGTCGCCCTGGAGGCCGTCTATTGTCTCGGCCTCTGCGCCAGCGGACCCGCCGCGCTGTTGGACGGGCGGCCGGTGGCGCGCCTCGATCCGGCACGGCTTGACCGGCTGCTGGCGGAGAAAGCCCGGTGAGCCTTCGCCTCTACGTGCCGGGCGACGCGGCCGCGGTCGCGGTGGGCGCCGACGAGGTGGCGGCGGCGCTCGATGCGGCGGCCGCGGTGCGGAACGTCGCGCTGGATATTGTACGCAACGGCTCGCGCGGCGTCTTCGAGCTGGAGACCCTGGTCGAGGTCGAAACCGCCGCCGGCCGGATTGGCTACGGCCCCATCGACCCCGGAGAGGCGCCAGCCCTGCTAGATGCGGCGCTGCTCGACGGCGGGACTCACCCGAAACGGATCGGCCGGCCCGAAGACCTGCCCTTTCTGGCCCGTCAGACGCGCCTGACCTTCGCCCGCTGCGGGATCACCGATCCTCTGTCGATCGGGGATTATCGCCGCCACGGCGGGCTAACGGGGCTGGAACGGGCCGTCGCGCTCGGCCCGTCCGCAATCGTCGAGGCCGTCACCTCGTCGGGCCTGCGCGGCCGCGGCGGAGCCGGCTTTCCGACCGGGATCAAGTTGCGCACCGTAGCCGAGGCCGTCGCGCCGCAGAAGTACGTCGTCTGCAACGCCGACGAGGGCGACAGCGGGACCTTCGCCGACCGGATGATCATGGAAGGCGATCCCTTCTTGCTCATCGAGGGCATGGCGATCGCCGGCCTCGCCGTAGGCGCGACGCGGGGATTCATCTATGTGCGCTCGGAATATCCGCACGCCATCGCCGCACTGGAACGCGCCATTCCGACCGCGCGGGCCGCAGGATTGCTCGGTCGGAGGGTTGGCGGATCAGAACGCGCCTTTGACGTGGAGGTGCGCGTCGGCGCTGGGGCCTATGTATGCGGCGAGGAGACTGCTCTGCTGGAGAGCCTGGAAGGCCGGCGCGGCCAGGTGCGCGCCAAGCCGCCGCTACCGGCGCACCAGGGTCTGTTCGGCCAGCCAACGGTGATCAACAACGTGCTCTCGCTCGCCGCCATACCCTTCATCCTGGCGGAGGGCGCGGACGCCTATTGTGACTACGGCATGGGTCGCTCGCGCGGCACCATGCCGATCCAGCTGGCCGGCAATATCCGCAACGGCGGGCTTTTCGAGACCGCGTTCGGGGTGACGCTCGGTGAACTGGTGGAAGACATCGGAGGCGGCGCGCGCTCTGGACGACCGGTGAAGGCCGTACAGGTGGGTGGGCCGCTTGGCGCCTATTTCCCCCCAACCCTGTTCGACACGCCGTTCGACTATGAGGCGTTCGCCGCCCGCGACGGCCTGATCGGCCACGGCGGCGTGGTGGTGTTCGACGACACCGTCGACTTGGCCCGCCAAGCCCGCTTCGCCATGGAATTCTGCGCCATCGAGAGCTGCGGCAAGTGCACCCCCTGCCGCATCGGATCAGTCCGCGGCGCCGAAGTATTGGACAGGATCATTTCGGGAGAGGCCGTCGAGGCCAACATCGCCCTCGTAGAAGACCTCTGCCACACCCTGAGACTTGGATCGCTCTGCGCCCTGGGCGGTTTCACCCCGTTCCCCGTGCTGAGCGCCCTGAAGCATTTCCCCGAGGACTTCGGCGCGTATAAGATGAACGCGGCGGAGTAGGCCCAGCCATGGTGATAACGGAAACGCCCGATCTCGGAACCCCGGCTCCCCGCGCATCGGGCGATGTGACGCTGACCATTGACGGCAAGACGATCACGGCGAGCGAAGGGACCTCGATCCTGCGCGCGGCGAAGCTCGCCGGCACATCCATCCCCAAACTCTGCGCCACCGATAGTCTCAAGGCGTTCGGCTCCTGCCGCCTATGCTTGGTGGAAATCGAAGGGCGGGCCGGAACGCCGGCGTCCTGCACCACGCCGGTCGCCGAGGGCATGGTGGTCCACACCCAGACGCCGACCCTGAAGCGGCTGCGCAACGGGGTAATGGAACTCTATATCTCCGACCACCCGCTCGACTGCCTGACCTGCGCGGCGAACGGTGACTGCGAGTTGCAGGATGTGGCCGGCGCGGTGGGGCTGCGCGAGGTGCGCTACGGCTATGCCGGCGAAAACCATCTGGCTGACGCCAAAGACACGTCCAACCCCTATTTCACCTACGATCCCGCCAAGTGCATCGTTTGTTCGCGCTGCGTGCGCGCCTGCGATGAGGTGCAGGGGACCCTGGCCTTGACCATCGCCGGGCGCGGCTTCGCCAGCCGCGTCGCAGCCAGTCAGGACGAGTCCTTCTTCACCTCCGAATGCGTCTCCTGCGGCGCCTGTGTCCAGGCCTGCCCGACCGCCACCCTCACCGAATCCAATGTGATCGAGATCGGCCAGCCGGAACATTCGGTGGTCACCACCTGCGGCTACTGCGGCGTCGGCTGCACGTTCAATGCGGAGATGCGCGGCGAAGAGCTGGTGCGGATGGTCCCGTTCAAGGACGGCAAGGCCAACCACGGCCACTCCTGCGTCAAAGGCCGCTTCGCCTGGGGCTATGCGACGCATAAGGAGAGGATTCTCAAACCGATGATCCGCGAGCGGACCAGCGATCCCTGGCGCGAGGTCAGTTGGGACGAAGCGATCGGCCACGCGGCGTCGGAATTCAAGCGCATTCAGGCCAAGTTCGGCCGCCTCTCGGTGGGGGGAATCACCTCCTCGCGCTGCACCAACGAAGAGACCTTCTTGGTCCAGAAACTGGTCCGCGCCGGTTTTCACAACAACAATACAGACACCTGCGCGCGTGTTTGCCACTCGCCGACCGGCTATGGCCTGAAGACCACTTTCGGGACCTCGGCGGGAACCCAGGACTTCGATTCCGTCGACCACGCAGACGTCATCATGGTGATCGGCGCCAATCCCACCGACGGGCATCCAGTGTTCGCCTCGCGCATGAAGCGTCGGCTGCGCGCGGGGGCGCGGTTGATCGTGATCGATCCGCGCCGAATCGATCTGGTGCGTATGCCCCATATCGAGGCCGACTATCACCTGCCGGTCCGCCCCGGCGCCAATGTGGCGGTGTTGACGGCGATGGCCCACGTCATCGTCACCGAGGGGTTGGTCGACCAGGCCTATGTGGCCGAGCGCTGCGACCTCGACGCCTTCTATGACTGGGCGGCATTCGTCGCCCGACCCGAACACTCACCGGAGGCGACGCAAGGCGCTTCCGGCGTGCCTGCCGGCGACCTGCGCGCCGCCGCCAGGCTCTACGCCACCGGCGGCCCTGCGGCGATCTACTACGGATTGGGCGTGACCGAACACAGCCAGGGTTCGACTGCGGTGATGGCGATCGCCAATCTGGCCATGGCCACAGGCAATGTCGGCAAGCCCGGTTCGGGCGTGAACCCGTTGCGCGGCCAGAACAATGTCCAGGGCGCCTGCGACATGGGTTCGTTTCCACACGAACTCTCAGGCTATCGGCACATTTCCGACGCCGCCACCCGTCGCCTGTTCGAATCCGACTGGGGCGTGACGCTCGACGAGGAGCCGGGCCTTCGCATTCCCAACATGCTCGACGCCGCCGTCGATGGTCAGTTCAAGGGAATCTATATCCAGGGCGAGGACATTCTGCAGTCCGACCCAAACACCCATCATGTGGCCAGCGGCCTGGCGAACATGGAATGCGTGGTCGTGCACGACCTCTTCCTGAATGAGACAGCCCTCTACGCCCACGTCTTCCTGCCCGGCTCCACCTTCCTGGAAAAAGATGGCACCTTCACCAACGCCGAGCGCCGCATCCAGCGGGTGCGCAAGGTGATGAGCCCCCGCAACGGCTATGAAGACTGGCAGATCACTCAGTTGCTCTCCAACGCCCTCGGCTACCCAATGGCCTATGTTCACCCATCCCAGATCATGGACGAGATCGCGCGCCTGACGCCGTCCTTCGCGGGGGTCAGCTACCAGAAGCTTGATGACGCCGGCTCGCTGCAGTGGCCGGTCACCGGCGCGGCGCCGGAGGGCACGCCGGTAATGCACGTGCAGGGGTTCGTGCGCGGCAAGGGCCTGTTCGTGCTCACCGAATATGTGGCCACGGACGAGAAGGTCGGGCCGCGGTTTCCGTTGCTACTCACCACCGGCCGTATCCTCAGCCAATATAACGTCGGCGCCCAGACCCGGCGCACTGACAACGCCCTTTGGCACGAGGAGGACCGGCTGGAGATCCATCCGAGCGACGCCGAGGACCGCGGGGTCAAGGATGGCGACTGGGTCAAGCTCACCAGCCGCGCCGGCGACACCAGCTTGCGTGCGCTGATCACCGACCGCGTGGCGCCGGGCGTCGTCTACACCACCTTCCACCATCCTTTGACCCAGGCCAATGTGGTCACCACCGACTATTCCGACTGGGCGACCAGCTGCCCGGAATACAAGGTCACCGCTGTGCAGGTGTCGCCTTCCAACGGGCCGACCGATTGGCAGAAACGCTACGAGACCTTCGCCCACGACCACCGCGCCTTGGCTGCGCAACCGACCGAATGAACGACCTCGACCCCGCCGGCGAGCCGCACATCACCACCACCACCGAGGAACGACTGGTCTATATGGCCAATCAGATCGCCCGCTTCTTCGCCAGCCAACCGCATGAGGCGGCCGTCGCCGGCGCCGCCAAGCACCTGGCCGATTTCTGGGACCCGAGCATGCGCCAACGCATTCGCGCGCATCTGGCCGGCGGCGGCGAGGGCCTGAACCCAATCGCGCGGGAAGCCGTGGCGGCGCTAAAACGCTGAGGCCGCTGAGGCCACGGATTGAACGGCGCGCGTCGCGCCGATTGGGGCTCGGGAGCAGGCCAATAGCCACCGAAAATGCAGATGAAACCCTTCCAGATACTGTCGGCCCTGCAGTGGCGCACCATGGTCGCCGGCGTGGAGCGAACCGAACGGGCTGTGGCGGAGGAGACCGCCATCGGCATCTGCTACGACAGCGAGCCCTATGCAGTGCTGATGGCGACTCCGTCCGACTTGGAAGACCTGGCCATCGGCTTCACGGTCACCGAGCGGATCGCCCGGTCCGTCGATGTGGACGACGTGCGCATAGGCGAACACCCAGACGGGCTCGTAGTCGATGTATTGCTGACGGCCGCGGGCCGCGACAGGGCCGGCCCCCTGAGACGACGCAATATCGAGGGTCGGTCCGGCTGCGGCCTTTGCGGTGTTCAAAGCCTCGAGGAGGCGAACCGGCCGCTGAGCCCGCTAGCAGGCGGTCTTACCGTGCGCCGCGAGGCGGTGCAGTCCGCCCTCGCGGCTCTGGCGACCCAGCAGGCCATGGGCCAAGCCACCCGCGCCACTCACGCCGCCGCCTGGGCCGATGCCTCCGGACGGTTGATGGCCGTGCGGGAGGACGTAGGACGCCATAACGCTTTGGACAAACTGATCGGCGCGGCCACGCGCGCGGGTTTCGTTCCGGGTCAGGCCTTTATCGTGATCACCAGCCGCTGTTCCTACGAGATGGTCGAAAAGACCGCCCTCGCTGAAGTCGGGCTGCTGGTCGCGATCTCCGCGCCGACGATGCTCGCTGTCCGCAAGGCCGCGATAGCCAACATGACCCTCATAGCCCTGGCCCGGGTCGATGGCCACATCGTGTTCACCGGCGCCGAACGAGTCATCGACGGCGCCGAGACGATTTGATCAAAGGTCATCACCGATCGACATCCGCAGCTCCTCAGACGCCGCTAAAACGAGGGAGGATCATCAACCCTTCGGGGGCGTCATAAACCTCTGAGCTTGGCGGATTTGGCCGTCGAGGCGATATGGAAACAGATTGAGCGCCAGCGTTTGCATCTTAGGCTTCGCGGGCCCAGGTCAGCTTGCCCGTCACGAGCACGCCGTCAAAGAATGGCGATGGCGCCGGATCGCTGACGATGTCGAGCAGACCATCGTGCAGAACGAAATTGCGACCCTGGGGCACGCCAATCCACTGTGGCAGCCAGCTCGCGTCGACGTCCGTGACGAATCGATCGCCCTCCAGCCGATAGCGGCCGGAATAGGCGACCAACTGTTCAAAGGCCTTCGCCTTGTCCGCCTCGGTGGTCGGGATCGCCCGCGCGCTGGGAGTGAACACCACCGCCATGCGGCCGCTCTCGTGGATGACCAAGGCGCCTTGAGGATTCTCGCCATATGGATAAAGGCGCTCCCCGGTATCGACCACTTCGATATAGGAGGACTTCAATGTCCAACACCCGGCGATACCGGTACGCCCACCCGTCACTTTGATCCTCCGCACACGTCGCGCTGCTTCGTCAAGTTTCTCTAGATGGGGAGCCCGACGCAAGCGTCGCCTTGAAGCCGCCCGCCTTGGGCGACCCTTGGCAATCAGCATGGCCGGTTCGCGTCGATTTCGTTGAAGACGTCGGATTTCGACGCGGCCGCGGGATAGACTCCGGCCTAAAGCCTTGCGCCCGGCGGTAGCTGAATGCCGTGCCGCTCCAGGGCCTGCTTTTCGCGATCCAGCGCGCGTTCGAAGCTCGGGCGCGAACGCACCCGTTCGGTGTGGGCGACGAGGGCGGGATGTGCTCCGAGATCGAATCCCCCGGCCGCGGCCACCCCCAGACACCAGGAGATATAGACGTCGGTGATCGACCAGATCTCGCCGTGCCACCAACCGTCGCCAAGCCGATGTTCGATATCGGGGACGATGGAGGTGAGTTGAGCGGTGCCCGCTTCCCGAACGGCCGCCTCCGCGCCGGGCGCGATACGGACGGGCATAAAGATGCTGCGCGCCACTCCGTGCAGCGTGTTTGAGCACCAGATCAAATCGGCCAAGTGCTGGGCGCGAACGACCGGATCGGGAACGAGCGGCAACAGCTGCCCCGGATTCTGCTCGTTCAGAAGCATGAGAATTGCAACGGCTTCTGTCAGGACTTGATCGCCGACCTGCAGCGCAGGCACTTTCCCCTTGGGATTGAGGGCGAGATAGGCGGGCGTGCGCTGCTCGCCCCGAAAGATGTTCACCGCGGTATCGTCGAACGGAATTTGCAGCTCGCAAAGAGCGTTCATCACCACACGCGAGCACGCGCCGGGCATGTGGAATATCCGATAGGTCGTCATTTCGTCCCTCGTCTGACTTCACGGTCCGGCATCAGGCCCGCAGCTCGGTTGAAGATGCCAGACAAGCTGCCTGAAGAACGACGGGTCTAGGCGGAATCGCCTTAACCCGTCGCGCTCTAGATTCAGAAATGTAGGACCTGATTCAGGCTTCAAGGTGAAACCATCAGGCTCAAGAAAAAGGAAGTCGAGGGCGAGTTCTACCCCTCACTGGACAGTGTAACCGATCCATCGTCCGAGGAATATAACGGCGATCCACAGGACGAGGGAGATTGCCCCTGAGATGCGCGCGGCGGCCGGGGGCGGCAGGGCGTCGTTCCACTCACCGATCCGCTTATAAGCGCCCAGGTGGAAGACCCCCATGTTGATCGCGGCCAGAACCAGGGCGATCATTTTGAACCTGAACGGCGCATCGGCGACGTAATTGGGCGCATTGGAGGTGAACAGCAGCGAACCGGTAATGGCCGCCAGCGCGAACGCCGCCCAGGTGAACGGCAGCAGGTCGAGGATAAGCTGGCGCGCGCCCTTGCGGTGGGAGCCGTAGCCGATCAGCCGCAGATCGACGATCGCGATGGTGCCGACCACGGTGGTCGTCATCAGGACGTGAATGCTCTCGATCAAGGGGAACAGGATGCTGCTCTCGCGAATGCCCGATCCCACCGGTGATTCGTACAGGCTTTGCAGGAAATTGGCCCAAATCATGTGATTGCTCTCATTGGAATGAACAGGGCCGATTCAGATCGCGTAAGCGATCCAGCGCCCGCAGAAGATCACCGCAACCCAGACCAGCAGCGACACCCAAGCCATGGGCTTGACGAGGGCCGCCCAACGGGCGTGCTCAAGCCGGAACTGCGGATGCAGAAGGGGGTAGCGGAACATGAGGGTCAGGCCGAAGGCGAGCGCGACCAGGGCCATCTTGGCCCAGAACACGGCGTTGGCCAGGACCCGGTTGGGTTCGCCGACGG
>PLRV01000063.1 GCA_003164925.1 Caulobacteraceae bacterium | reverse complement strand
GGGTGATGGTCGAGCGCCGGCCCAGGGCGTCGTAGCCATAGGTGAGCAGCAGGTTTGAGCCCTGGGTGATGGTGGTCAGCTCGCTTGAGGCGTCGTAGCCATAGGTGACCGCGAAGCTGTCCGGCCAGGTGATGGTCTGCAGGCGCAGGTCGGCGTCGTAGGCGAAGGTGGTGGGATTGCCCGAACTGCTCGGCGCGCTCTCGCTCAGCTTGTCGCCCAGCGCGTCGTAGGTGAAGGTGGTGGTCACGCCACCCAGCGACGCGGTGAGCCTGCGGCCCAGGTTGTCGTAGGTCAGCGACGCCCCGTTCAGATCGACGGTCTTGCGATTGAGGCTGTCGTAGACCAGGCCGTAGTCCGAACACCCGCTCTGGCAAATCCACACGCCATCGCGCCGGCGATCGAAGGTCAGGTTCGACGCCGCGTCATAGTTATATTGCTCATAGTCGTTGGGGTTGGAGCTTCCGGCATTGGTCGGCGAAGGATAGTTGATCAGCGCCAACCGGTCATAGCCGTCATAGGTGTAGCTGGTCAGATTGCCGTTGGCGTCGCTCTCGCTGAGCTTCAGGCCATTGGCCGTATAGCTCTGGATGGTGTCGTAGTTGATTTGGGTGGAGGCGCCCTGCGCGTTGGTGCTGCCCAGGCCCTTGATGATCTGGGTCGGGCGGTTGACGGCGTCATACAAGGTCTTGGTGATGCGATCCTGACCGTAGGCGCCGGCCGTTCCCAGGGCGCAGGCGTCGCTCGGCAGGGAGCCAAACACTGAAGGGTTCATGCGCTCGGCGGTGCAGCTCAAGAGATCGGCGTTATTGTAGCCGTACTGGGTCGTCTTCAAGGTCACGCCGCCCGAATTCACCGAATCCTGGATCTTGCGGTCCGCGGTGTCATAGGCGGTGGCAAGTTGCTCGGCCGGGCTGAAGGACGCATTGAAGGCGCTCCAGCTGGTGGTTGCGGCGCCCACCGTGCCCTTCTCCACCAGACTGACCAGGCCGTCAGGGGTATAGGTGGTGCGCACCGCCCGCAGCAGGGGGTCGATCTCTCCGACCTTCCGCCGATCGGCGTCATACAGATAGGTGGTGGAGTTTTTCAGGGCGTCGGTGGTGGTTTGCACATTGCCGAACACGTCATAGGTCATGGTGGTCGTGGTGGAGACCGAGCCATCCCCCGCGCTCTTGATCACCTGATAGGGCCAGGCGTTGCACGAGCCGTCGCCGGCTTGGGGATTGCAGCGGGTCGTGCCGCTGTAGTTGCTGCTCGCGTAGACATAGGTGGTCCGGCTCTCGTCGGCCGTGTTGTGACACGCTGACACGGCATTGGAGGCCGAGTCAGCCGTGTTGGCGCACTCCGAGACCCCCATCAGCACCCAGATCGCTCCGTTCCACGTCCAGCCGCCCGCGCCGTTCGGAACGTAGGTCGGGATCCACGAATAGGTATAGCGGGTCACCGGCTGCACCCCGTTGGCCCCGGGCGGCTTGGTGACGTCCATCTCGACAATGTGGCCGGTGCTTGAAGCGTTAGTGTCGCACTGCCCGCCACTGTCGGTAGTCTTGTAGCAATAGCTCGTCACATTGCCGCGCTCATCGGTGGTGGTCAGCGGCTTGTTGCACACGTACGGATTGACGCAGCCGCCGGCCGGCTCCGGATAGGTCGCAGAGATGACGATGCTGGCCGGCGAGGTCTGCCAGTTGGGCATCGGCGGCGTACCCGGCGCGGGCGCCTTGGTCATCTGCAAGACGTTGCTGCGAGCGTCGTAGAGATAGCTCTCGTAGTTGCCCGCCGGGTGGGTGATCTTCGTGATGCGGGCGTAACCGTCGTAGTCGATGTGGGTGTTATGACCCAGCGCGTCCGTGTCGTCCGTGACTCGCCCGTTGCGTAAATCGGCCGGCACCGGGTCCGACCAAAACAGCTTCACCGTGCGTTGATTGTTCGCGGGATCGGTGACGACCGCCTGGGTGTTGACCGGGAACAAACCCGACAGGGGCGCTCCTCCCCCCAACACCTGCCAACTCGGATCCTGGAAGCTGGCCAACGAATATTGCCAAGTTCCGGCCCCATCGCTCATAGAGGCGTTATAATACCAGGTGGTTGGGACGGATGGGGCGGTGTCCGACGCTGGAGCGCTGCAGTAGGTGGGCGTCCATTGTGAAGACACTCCGAGTGACGGGCGCTGGACCGATTTGAGGACCACAAACCTTCCCAGGCAGCTCCCGCTAGTGCCATTTTGGTCTAGGTTATAGGTTGTTTTGTAATTGAGACTGTCGGTGACACTGTAGGTCCAGCCCATTGCCGAAATACCGTTTTGCGCCACTGACAATGACGGCCAAGTCTGTGTCAACCCAGAGCAGGCGTTTGCATTCGGGTCACAAGAGTCTACGGCCGTATTTATCGCCATTACTTTCAGTAAGGCCGTTGGGTTGTTATTGTCGTAGAAGTAGTGGATCTGATATCCGCGACTGCTCCTGACCGATTGTAGTCTCTGATACGAATATGGGGCCGGCCAATACGTCGTGTAGGCGTAGGTTAGGGTCTCGCCGTCAGGCTTTGTTTGTGATCCGCCTACGAAATATGTGCCCTCGCCGAACAGTCCTTGATCCGAAATGATGGGCACGAGCTGTATAATAGTTCCATCAGCGGCCGTGTAGGTTGCATAGTTCTCCGCCCCATTAGTTGACGTAACTAGAGAACCACCATCCGTTGAGATCCACGGACCTGAATATGAATTACTATAGAAATTTTCAGAGCTATTTCCAATACTTATATTAAAGGTAAGCCCATAGAGAGCGCCATTAATGGTGACTGTACTAGCGTAACTAACGCTTCCACTCACCTCAAAATTGCTACGAAAGCCGCCCCCGCCGAGCTGTCCGCCGTACCAGCCACCCGAAATCGAAGGGCTACCCGGAATGTCGATCGGCGGCCCTCCGAAGGAGTAGCCTAGGTTGCTGCTGAGCCCTCCATCCGTCGGCCCGACGGAGATCGATGGGCTGGGCGGTTCCCAGCTGTAATTGGACAGATCTACGCCTCGGGCGTCGACGGCTTTGTAGGTTGGAGGTGGAATGCCGTTACTTTGAGTTTGCGCTCGCGCGACCGGAGCCATGGCCGACGCCGCCAGCGCCAATCCAGCGAGGACAGCACAGAGCCATCGGCCCCGGGCCGAACCCATGCTCCACGCTCGAAAGACGCCCGCAACGGCGGCGCCAACAACCGACAAACCCCGCGCCCGCGGCATCCAGCACCCCGCCTCCCGCAGAATGCGACCCGCGATCCGCAAGCCAGCCAGCAGCTCTAATGCCATAGGGATGGCCCCGAGCCACAGCGCGCTTCGACCCGATCGGTTCATCCCGCCCCTCCCAAAACCGCTTGCGCAAAGGCTGAAGTGTCAGGCGCATACGCCGGCCCGGCCGATTGACTGGCGCGCGATGGACGCCGGCGAACGACCCCTCGATGGGCGTAATTCACCGCACCAAGGCCGCCGCTCCCGACAGGCCCGCACAGCCGCACTGGTCGAATCCGCGCCGCCCCTTAGCCCCAGCCCTACTCCCCCATAGGTTTTGAAACTGGCCGCGAATTTTTCGCCCGTCAATGGTAAAGCTTGGGCGCTCAATCCATGAGGTCAGGCGTTCGGGGCGGCGGCGTGGGCAAGAGAGAACGGTTTCAACAGCGCGCGTTCGAGGGCTCCGCCTTGCCCGCCAACGGTTATTCGCCAGCCGTCGAGCGCCCCTGGACGGCGTTCACAGACGATAGGAGCCAAATAACACCCGGGCGGAAGTTTCTGGCGCGCCGAACCGCCGGCCTAGCCCTGGCCGCTCTGGTGCACCTGCTGCTGATCGCCTCATTCGCCGCCATGGGCGCCAAGGCCCAAGGCCCCGCGCAAGGCGCGCCGGAAGGCGTGAGCCTGTCGGTCAGCCTGGTGCGGCTGGATAGTCCCAGCGCCGCTTCCCCCGCCCCAGCCAGCGAGATGGACGCCCTGGAGAGCCTGCGCCAATCGCTGCAGACCACGAGCCCCGCCCCAACTGCGGAGCCAAAACCCGCCAGTCCGCCCCCCTCCGCGGCGGCCATCCTGGACGCCTTCGATCACAGACAACCCACTGACACAAAAGCGTCTTCTACCGCATCCGCCGCCCGCGCCGGGGCCAACGGCGCCTCGGCCTCGCAGATGGACGATCCCCTGGCCCGCGCCTCCCTGCTGCCTGCCGCCAAGGCCCCGGCGCCGGACGGCCTGTGGCGCCAGGTGGCCCGCTGCTGGAAGCCGACGGCCCAGTCGCCGGTGGAGGTGAAGGTGGACATTGTCCTGGACAGTCAGGGTCGCCTGACGCGTCCGCCGCAGTTGGTGGACGGACGGGCGATCTCAAAGAGCGCCGACCGGCTGGCCTCGGAGGCCGACGCCCTGAGCGCCGTCGTGGCCTGCGCGCCCTATGCCTCGGCGCCCACGAGCGCTCAGCTGGACTTCAAGCCGGGCGCCGCCGGCTAGCGTGGGGCGCCTGGGGCGTCCCTGCCGGAGCGCGTCAGGACGTCCCTTTGCGAAGATTTTTTCCCTTAGGGTTTCTGGATTTAGCCTGTTTGGCTCTGAGGAGGGATGGCGGGCCCTATTGCCAAGCTGGCTCAATTGTTGATTGTACGACTTGCGGTAGCAGGGGCGGCCGTGGGGTTTGGGGGCGCTGGTAATGACGAGCGGCGGCTTGGTCGGACGTTGGCTGTGCGCCATGTCCATGGCGCTGGGCGCGGTCCTGGCCGCTTCCTCAGCGCACGCGCAGGCGAACTGCGCCTCCATCACGGGAACCGCCACCTACACCTATGACGCCCTGGGCCGCCTGACCGGAACCTGCAACACCGGCAACGGGGTGCAGGCCACCTACACCTACGACAGCGCCGGCAACCGCACCTCGCAGAGCGTAGTGCTCTACCCGCTGGCGAATCCCGTCACGGTCATCGTCAAGGCGGGCGTCGCCACCACCATCTATTCCAATATCACCCCTGAAACCGCCACCGGAGTGGGCATCGTATCGGGCTCCGGCCCAAGCAACGGAGCCGTCTCCGTCTCGGGCAACAACTTCGTCTACACGCCTGGCAGCGGGGTTGGCGCGACAACACCCGCCAGCGACAGCTTTCAATACACCGCCTCCCAGGGTTCTTGGACCTCGCCGCCGGCCACGGTGAGCATCACCATCATGGCCCCGCCCATCGCCGGCGCCGTCACCCAGACCGTGGCCGCCAATTCTCAATCCAATCCGGTCCTCACCACCAACATCAATTTGACATCGATGATCACGGGCGGACCGCCGACAAGCGTGGCGATCGCTTCCGGCCCCTCCCACGGAACGGTCAGCATTAGCGGCTTGCATATGTTCTACACCCCGGCAAACGGTTACCCGGCAACCGGTAACTCCGCGCCTGACAGCTTCACCTACACCGCCTCCAACAGCGTCGGAACCTCGGCCCCGGCCACAGTCACTATCACCGTCGCTTGGGGCTTCGGAATTTGGTGCCCGGCCTCAAACCCAAATCTATTCGTACCCGGGTGCTTCGCCTGGGGCTCCGGCGTGCTGTGGTGAGATTGCAAGATGCTTCCGCGCCGACCTGTCCTTCGATTGAAGGGCGGCCGTGAAGCCACAGACTGGACCATCCATGACTTGGAGAACACCATGCTAGAAACAACCGTCAGCTATGGCCGCAAGCTCCAGAGGCCGGCCTCTGAGTTCTTCGCGCCCCGTCAAGGACGTGTCCTGGCCGCGCTCAAACATCTGGTGATCGCAGGCGCAGCGACCGCCTGCCTGTTCTCGGGGCAGGCCTTCGCCCAGTGCACCACTTACCCCTACCCCCCGCTGGCCGACAACACGACCGCCGACGCAGTCCCGGTGATGGCCGACCTCAACGCCATCAATAATTGCGCAGCGCCTCTAGCAAGTCCCTATTTCAGCGGCAACGTCGGGATAGGGACATCGACTCCGGGCAATCTTCTCGAAGTTAAGAATTCCGGCGCGTCTTCGCCCGGCATACGCATAAACAATACGACTGCTTGGTGGCAGCTCGGTGTGGGCGTCAACGCCGCCAATGACAGTTCATTTGGCATATATAATCAAAACGCCGGAAATGCATTTGTCATCAATAATTCGGGGAACGTCGGGATAGGGACAACGACGCCGGGCGCACCGCTGTCTTTGGGCAGCGCTATAAATACGATAAAATTAGCAACTTATGACGGCAACGGCGTGCTTTACGGCATAGGCGTTAATGGCGGCCAGTTAACTTTTGGGGCTGGTTTAAGTTCCGCAAGTGGAACGCCGCAGATGGTTTTAACCTCCGGCGGTAACGTCGGGATAGGGACCACCTCTCCTGCCACCCGCCTCGATGTGAATGGCAATGCATTTGTAGAGGGCGGACAAATATATCTCAACGATAGCTATAACCGCTCCTACCAACAGGTGGCATTAACTGAGTTCGACGGCGATTTTTGGTTGTTTAAATCAAATTCTCTGAATTCGGTCTGGAGCCTTCTAATGGAGGTCGACATGAGCGGAAACATGCATCTCGGGGGAGGCCTATATCAATATTCAGATGCCAGCCTTAAGACTGGAATTACGCCGATATCATCTCCACTCCAGAAAATCACTCAAATCAATGGCGTGACTTATCACTGGAAAGATCCATCCAAGAACCAAGGCGAGCAGATCGGCGTCATCGCGCAAGATGTGGAGAAGGTATTTCCTCAGGCGGTCGCCACAGAAGCTGACGGCAAAAAATCCGTGAACTATTCAGCCTTGATCGGGCCACTCATCGAAGCCGTCAAGGAACAGCAGAAAGAAATCGCCACGCTACAAGCCCAAGTCGCGGCCCTTCAAGGGACGGCGGCGCACTGATGCGCCTCGTCCGACGCCCCACCGGCCCGGTTGGTTCATGCTGCCGACCGCGCCAAAGCCTGGGCAATCCGGCCTCTTGAGACCCCGTTATTGGTCCAGTCGATTCAAGATCTGCAAGTGGAGGTCTCGGCCGTGCAGGGCGAAGTGGCCGCTCTCAAGGCCGCTTCACTGGGCGGCCACGTTTTGCCATAGTGAACAAGGCTGTGACTGCCTACCCACCCATTCGGGCGGCGGCGATCGCAGTCGCCCATGCGAGCTTGGGTCCGCAGGCCAAAGCATAGGTTCGGGATGCCCGCCAGACGCCAGTGCCGGCTGCCAAGGTGGCAGCACATTTCGGACATCCGTCCATTCCCAATAACCTCCGATATTGGGGTGATTTCAAATTTGGGAGCGACGGGGCGCTTTTCTCGGAAATCCATCTCCGAAAACTACCTCCGGAAACCGCACTCCGAATATCTGGCGCCAGGGATGAGATTTCGGAGATAGCGAATGGTGGCAAGCCCCCTCCCCTGCTCTTCGTTTTCCGCCGTGCGCTGCGGTCACGGCGTCCGGCCGCGGCGGCTCGGCGCGGCGACGGGACATTGGCCCGGGCGCGAAAACTCGCCGGGTGGGCGCGGGGCCGCCCCACGTTCCGCGGCGCGCGCATAGCCGTTCGGCGGTGAAGTCTGTATGATCCAAGCCATGGTCCATGAACTGCCCCGATCGCGCGCCAACCGCAGCCGCAGTGTGCAGACTCGCTTGACCTGGCCGGTATTGGACGGTAAGCGCGGCGTTTCCCCCAC
>PLRV01000057.1 GCA_003164925.1 Caulobacteraceae bacterium | reverse complement strand
GACGGCGTCAACGACGCCCTGGCGCTTGCCCAGGACGAAAGCCGGCGGCTCCGGGAGATGCGACAGCTGCAGAGCGTGACGCACCGACGCTTCGACGAGGCGCTGGAACGGTTTGTTTCACGCCTTCGCGAGGAAGGCGCCGTTGCGGGCGGCAAGTTGCGGTTGGCCCACCTGTCCGAACAGGCCACGGCCCTGGCGGATATCGCGCGCGAGGTGGCCCTGGAGGCGCACGGCGACATGGGCGCCGACCTTCAGTTCTGGGCCGACGCGGCCCGCGCCTGCGTCGAGAGCCATCGTCGGGATTTGGATGCGCCGCACGCGTCGGTGCTCTCCACACGGCTGAACTCGCTGGAAGATGTCGCGCGGGGGATGGCTCTGTCGATGGAGTTCGACTTCCTGCTCGACCCCGACCGGCTACTGCTTTCGATCGGCTTTCAGGTGCACGAAGGCGTGCTCGATCCAAGCTGTTACGATCTTCTGGCTTCTGAAGCCCGTCTCGCGAGTTTCATCGCCATCGCCAAGGGCGATGCGCCAGCGCGGCACTGGTTTCGCTTGAGCCATGCCGTTACTCCCGTCGACAAGGGCGCGGCCCTGATCTCATGGTCGGGCTCGATGTTCGAATACCTGATGCCGTCGCTGGTGATGCGAGCGCCGGCGCAGAGCCTGATCGAACAGACCAACCGGCTGATCGTGCGCCGCCAGATCGCCTATGGCGCCGCGGCCAAGATTCCATGGGGCATATCGGAGTCGGCCTACAACGCGCGCGACCTGGACTTCACCTACCAGTACTCCAACTTCGGGATTCCCGGGCTGGGACTGAAGCGTGGACTGGCCGCCAACGCGGTGATCGCACCCTATGCGACGGCTTTGGCCAGCATGGTCGATCCGCAGGCCGCGGTCCGCAACTTCGCGCGGTTGGAAGTCGACGGCGCCGCGGGCCGATACGGCTTCTACGAGGCCCTGGACTTCACGCCGGCCCGGGTGCCGGAGGGCGAGCGTGTCGCGGTCGTGCGCGCGTTCATGGCTCATCACCAGGGCATGACGGTGGTCGCGATCTCCGACGCCCTGCTGGATGGCGTGATGCGCAACCGCTTCCACGCCGAGCCAATCGTCCAGGCGACCGAGCTCCTGCTCCAGGAACGGGCGCCGCGCGAGGTTTCGGCGGCGCCGCCGGCGGTTTCCGAGACGGTGTCGGCGGCGAACGTCCGCGAAGTCGAAGGACCCGTGGTCTGGCGGAAGGTGAGTCCCTGGAGCGCCACGCCCGCCACCCAGTTGCTCTCCAACGGGCGGTATTCGGTGATGCTCACCGCCGCCGGATCCGGCTTCAGCCGGTGGCGAGACTTGGCCGTGACCCGTTGGCGCGAGGACGCCACGTGCGACGACTGGGGCTCCTTCATCCTGTTGCGGAACGTCGCCAGCGGGGAAGCCTGGTCGGCGACCTACCAGCCCATCGGCGCCGAACCAGACAGCTATGACGTCACGTTCAACGAAGACCGCGCTCAGTTTAGCCGCGTCGATGGATGTCTGACGACCACATTGGAGGTGATGGTTTCGGCCGAAGACGACGCCGAGGTGCGTCGGCTGACCATTTCGAACCTTGGCGACCAGCTGGTCGAGATCGAGATCACATCCTACGCCGAACTGGTGCTCGCCCCCCAGGCCGCCGATATCGCGCATCCGGCCTTTTCCAAGATGTTCGTTGAGACCGAGCACCTGGCGGGGCTGGGAGCGGTGCTGGCAACCCGGCGACGGCGCGCGCCCACCGAACCTGAGGTCTGGGCCGCACACTTGGCGGTGGTCGACGGCGGCGTGGTCGGCAAGCGCGAGTTCGAAACCGACCGCGCCCGCTTCGGTGGCCGCAGCAGCGGGGTTTGCGCGCCGCTTGCCGCTGTCGATGGCCGGTCGCTCTCGGGAACGACCGGGACGGTGCTCGATCCCATCTTCGCCCTACGCCGACGCGTGCGCATCGCCCCCGGCACGACGGTGCGTGTTGACTTCTGGACCATGGTGGCGACCTCGCGCGAGGCGGCGCTGGGCCTGGTCGACAAGCACCATGACGCGGGCGCCTTCGAACGCGCCACGACCCTGGCCTGGACCCAGGCCCAGGTACAGCTGCATCACCTCGGCATCGACCGCACCGCAGCCGGCCAATACCAGCGCCTCGGCGGCCACATGATCTATGCGACACCCGTCCTGCGCCCGCCTTCGGAGACCATCGGCGCCGGCGCCGGCGCCCAGTCCGACCTGTGGAGTCTCGGCGTATCCGGCGACCTGCCGATCATGCTGCTTCGGGTGTCGGACATCGAGCACCTCGAAGTCGCCCGAGAGGCTGTCCAGGCTTTCGAATATTGGCGAATGAAGCGGCTGACGACGGACCTGATCATCCTCAACGAACGCGCGACCTCCTACGTTCAGGATCTACAGATCGCGTTGGAGACCCTGGTCCGCGCCAGCCAGTCCAAGCCCCAGCTCGGCGAGGAGCGGCTGGCGGGGCACATCTACGTGCTTCGCGCCGACCTGGTCCCGCCGAAGGAGCGCGCCCTGCTGGAGTCTGTCGCCCGTGTCGTGCTGGTGGGCGAACGTGGCAGCCTCGCCGACCAACTCCAGCGGGCGCCCGAGGCCCAGCCGGCGCGGCGCGCGGCTGCGCGGCGTGCTGGGACCGTATCCGAGCTGCGGGTTTCGCGGCCGGCGCAGGGCCTGGAGTACTTCAACGGACTGGGAGGGTTCTCGGAAGATGGCCGCGAATATACGACCATTCTGAACCCGGGTCAGTCGACGCCGGCCCCGTGGATCAATGTCGTGGCGAACGCCAACTTTGGCTTTCAGGTGTCGGCCGAAGGCGGTGGCTACGTCTGGTCCGTGAACAGCCGCGAGCATCAGCTCACGCCGTGGTCCAACGATCCGGTGACCGATCGGCCCGGCCAGGCCCTGTACATCAAGGACGAGGAGACCGGCAAGTTGTGGAGCCCGACCGCGTTGCCGGTCCGCGACGAGACCGCCACTTACGTGGCCCGGCACGGATGGGGCTACAGCCGCTTCGAGCACGCCGCGCATGACATCGCGACAGAACTTTTGGAATTCACGCCGCTGGCCGATCCGATCAAGATTTCGCGCTTGACGCTGCGCAATACCTCACGCCGGACTCGGCGGTTGTCGGTGACCGCCTATGTCGAATGGGTCCTCGGCGCGTCGCGCAGCGCCTCTGCGCAGTTCGTGACGACGCGGATCGATCCGGACAGCGGCGCGCTGCTGGCGGAAAACCGCTGGAACGTGGCGTTCGGACGTCGGGTCGCCTTCGTCGACCTCGCCGGGCGCCAGACGAGCTGGACCGGAGACCGGCGCGAATTCATCGGGCGCAACGGCGGGCTCGCTGCGCCGGGGGCCCTTTCCGGAAATGCGGCGCTGTCGGGCCGGGTGGGTTCCGGTCTCGACCCCTGCGCCGCCCTGCAGACCCAGGTCGAGATCCCGCCGAACGGGGCCGTCGAGGTCGTCGTCTTCCTGGGCGACGCGGACGACGACGACCATGCGCGCACGTTGATCGCCCGCTATCGCAAGATCGACCTGGACGCGGTGCTGGCCGAGGTGAAGGGCTTTTGGAACGAGACGGTGGGACAGGTCCAGGTCAAGACGCCGGACCGATCGATGGACCTGATGCTGAACGGCTGGCTAACCTATCAGACCCTCGCCTGTCGCGTCTGGGCTCGCTGCGGCTTCTACCAGGCCAGCGGAGCCTATGGCTTCCGCGACCAGTTGCAGGACTGCATGGCGTTGGCCGCCTACCGGCCGGAGGTGACGCGCGCCCATCTGATCAGGGCCTCCGGCCGTCAGTTCGCCGAGGGCGACGTCCAGCACTGGTGGCTGCCGCATTCCGGCCAAGGGGTCCGCACGCGGATCTCGGACGACCGGGCCTGGCTGGCCTACGCCGTCGCGCACTACATCGACCTCACCGGCGATGCGGCTGTGCTCGACGAAACCTCGCCCTTCCTGGTCGGCCAGGCCCTGGACCCGGGCGAGAGTGACAGCTTCTTCCAGCCGACGTCGTCGGACGAGATCACCAGTCTGTACGAGCATTGCGCCCGCGCCCTCGACGCCAGCCTGGCGGTAGGCGCCCACGGCCTGCCGTTGATCGGTGGTGGCGACTGGAACGACGGCATGAACCGGGTGGGCCAGGATGGCCGCGGCGAGAGCGTCTGGTTAGGATGGTTCCTGCACGCGGCGCTCAGCGCCTTCATAGGCATCGCGGAGGCGCGCGGCGACGCACAGCGGGTTGCGAAGTGGAATGCGTGGATGCAGGCGCTCAGCACCGCCCTCGACAAGGAAGCCTGGGACGGCGACTGGTACCGTCGTGGCTGGTTCGATGACGGCTCCGCGCTGGGGTCGGCGGCGAACGAAGAATGCCGGATCGACTCCATCGCCCAGTCGTGGGCCGTGATCGCTGGAGCGGGAAGATCCGACCGGGCGGCGCAGGCCATGGCGGCGGTCGAGCGCGATCTGATCGTGCCGCAGGACGGCCTGGCGTTGCTGTTCACCCCGCCTTTCGATCACACGCTGCGCGACCCAGGCTACATCAAGGGCTATCCGCCGGGCCTACGCGAGAACGGCGGCCAGTACACCCATGCCGCAATTTGGTCGGTGATGGCGTTCGCTGGCCTAGGTGAAGGCGACCAGGCGACGGCGCTCTTCTGGATGCTCAACCCGATCAACCACGCGCGCACGCGCACGGACGTGCATCGCTACAAGGTGGAGCCGTATGTCATTGCCGCCGACGTCTACGCCGCGCCCGGCCACGTCGGGCGCGGTGGGTGGACCTGGTACACGGGTGCGGCCGGGTGGATGCAACGCGCCGGCGTTGAGAGCATCCTTGGGCTACGCGTGACGCACGATAAGCTCACCCTGAACCCTTGTATTCCGGCGTCCTGGCCCCGCTTCGAGATCACGCTCCGGCGCGGCGGCGCACACTATGAGATCGTCGTCGAGAATCCACAGGGCGTGCAGCGCGGCGTCGCCTCAGCCGAGCTCGACGGCGCGCCCGTCGACGCGAAGCCGCTGTTGATCCCGCTCGCGAACGATGGGTTCGTCCATCGTTTGCGGGTTCGCCTTGGCTGATCGCGATGACATCTATACCGGCATGTGCTCGGCCCCGGTCCCCACTTTCAGGGCGCCGATCGGGCTTGAGGGGTTGACACTGATGGAGTTGATCCTCGGCCCACCAGGGCGGCGGCGATCTCGGGATAGTTCGCCGGCTCCTCGCCGTACATGCCGAAGCGGCGGCCATTGCGCTTCGCCCCGGTGACCGCCAGCCGCAGTATCTCCATCATCCCCGGGTCGCGCTCGTCACTCTCCGGCTGCGCTTGCCGGATGCAAACCTATTCGCCCGTCATCAGGTCTCGGCGCTCGGCGCGGTGAAGCGGAACGTGCGGGTGCTGCGGCAAAGCACCGATCCACGGGCGATGGCGGTCCTGCAGTGTTTCACCTTGCACGATGGCGAAATGCCTCGGGGCCTCGCGTCGGCGCTTTCTGACGCGTCGAGCCGTCCCTGCCGGGACGTTGGTCGGACCATTCCGCGAACGCCGTTGCAGTTGATTTTGATACTCAAACTGCGTGTCAAACCTTGGAAGGTCCCTCTCAGCGAAGACCCATCATGCGGCGACCTTGTGTCGACCGCGAAGACAACCATGCTCCCGGCAAACGACTAATCAACGACGTAACAGGAATAGGCCCGCCTGTGATTTTACAGTGTCCCCCGCCAAGCGTCGCGGATGCTGAACTGTGGACAAAGACTATTGACGCCGAGAATGCGATTAGACAACGGCGTCCAATCGGGACCCACGATCGGCGTCGAAGAGGCCTCTTCGACGCCGATCAACCCGCTACTTGGTCCCTGTTGCCCGCTTATCCACATCGCAGAGCGCCTCCAGGAGCAACCTTGCGCTGAATCAAAGCATTCCGACCTCGATCGGGCTTTTCTATCGCGTCCCGTGCTGGGATTCGCCCGGAGAACTCTGATGGAAGGGACGAACAGCGTGGTTGGGGTGACGCGATCTCCCCGGCTTTCCCCTCTCGGCTCCGAGTTTAACGACTTTCTCTTCGCACCAGTCTGCGAAGCGAGAGATGAAACGCCGCTCAGCGTGATTTCAGCGCTGGCGCGACTGGACCTGGACCCTTGGGAGGAAGCCGCCGCGCTGGCGGGTTTGGCCCGTGAACCGGCGGCTCAGAGATTGGCCTCCTTGCTTGTGAGGCTTCCAGACGGGCCATCAGCCCGCCCCGATCCTGGAACGATCTCCGCTCGCCTGGTCGCGCTCCTGCCGCGGCCCCCCAAGACTGAGGCGCCGTCACTTGGGATTTCCTTTCATCCGGGCTCGCTGAATGGTTCTCAGCTCGCCACTGCGATCTTGATGATCTGCCTGGCGGCGTTCCTGACGGTCTTGGTCTTGATGACGAGCCATGGACAGACGACGCAGGCAGACAGCGCTCGCCTGGGCGAAGTCAGCGGGATATCCGCGCAGACGCCGACACCGAACTCTGGCCCGTGAAATCCGAACAGGCTCGTGCAACAGGAGGAAACATGAAGCCGGACAAGGCGCAGCCGGAGTCGGGCCCTCGCGCCGAGCAGGCGAAGGGCGAAGCTTGCCCTTGGTAAGCATGGCGCTCGCTAGCATGAACACTTATCAACCAAAGCAAATGACCGACCCCGAACACACTGCGCGGATCAATGCCGCTATCACTCAGTACGAAAAAGAGTTGTTGGCGGCGCGTGCCAACGAGGAATTTTGGCTAGCTCAGCCGGATTGCTTCGTCGCCACAGGCCTGGTTCAGAGGCCCATGAACTACCGTGAGCGACGGCTGCTGTATATTCGGCAAGATATCGAGAATCTTTCCGATGGCCTCAAGGTGTTGAAGGGCGATTGGGATGCCAAAGGGCCCTGACAGACAGAGGAGCGCTGGCGGCGTGATCGCCGTGTGTCGGATTTTCCGCTAGGGCCTCGGCTGGGGGTCGCGCGAACCTAGTCCATGACGGTCCGGCTTGAACAAGCCTGGATGAGCGTGAGTAAATTCCGAGCCTGTTCCGATCCGTACCGCCCCCTACTCTGATGGGGCTAGCGGCTGGCCGGTGACGTTTCACAGGCTGTGCCGCCTTGGCCGTATCGGTGGGCAACGCTGAAAGCGGCGCCTCTCCGTCCTTAGATCGGGAGATCACCATGTCGAATGGAACAGACGCTGCCTTGAAGACATCCGTCCTGGCCGAACTGGCCTGGGAGCCGTCCGTGACGGCCGCTCACATTGGCGTCACCGCGCGCGACGGCGTGGTCACGCTCTCAGGCCATGTCCAGCGCTTCGCCGAGAAGCAGGCCGCCCAGTCGGCCGCGTTGCGGGTGAAGGGCGTGAAGGGGGTCGCGGAAGAGATCGAGGTTAAGCTGCCTTTCGACGTCAAGCGCAGCGACGATGACATCGCCCGGGCCGCCATCGAGCGACTGGCTTGGGATTCGACGCTGCCCAAGGACGCCGTCAAGGTGACGGTGCAGGACGGCTGGGTCACACTGACCGGCGCAGTGGGCTGGCATTTCGAGCATGACGCCGCAGCGCAAGACGTTCGAGGCCTGTGGGGGGTCGTCGGCGTCAGTAATCAGATCACGCTGAAGCCAAGGGTGAACACCTATAACCTCACCAGCGACATTTCGACCGCCCTGCATCGCTCGTGGTTCGCGCCCGACGACATCAAGGTGGCCGCCGATGGCGGCAAGGTCACGCTCACGGGACATGTGAAGTCTTGGAGCGAACGCGAGTTGGCCGGTTCCACGGCGTGGGCCGCGCCGGGCGCCACTGATGTCGAGAACTATCTCATCATCGCCTAACGACAACCCAGATCCCACGGGTTCGCAAAAGCGAGCCCTTGGGATCCCTGGGCTCGATCGGATTTGATCCGACTCCGATCCGATCGGCCCAAGGACCCTGCATAAGGCTACCCCGCCATGCCGCACGCGAGCCCTTCAAAGCCCCACAGGGGCAGGCCGGATCCGACCAATACCGAGGTCTTTCTTGTCGGCGGCGGGATCGCGTCGTTGGCGGCGGCGGTCTACGGCCTCTCCGTCGATAAGCTCGGCGATTTCGTCAAGAAGCCCATGTCCGCTTGCACCGGCGCGGAGATCATGACGGAGGTGTTGGGCCACCTGCGGATCAAGGCCGAGGCAGCCAAGATTCTCGAAACCTCGATCTGCATCCCTTGCATGATGCCGTTCATCACCAGCCAGTTCCTCCGCCGTGAAAAGGGCGATCGGCCCCAGATCGTGCCCAGAGGCAGCCGAAACCTGGCGTTCATCGGCCAGTTCTGCGAACTGCCTGACGACGTGGTTTTCACGGTCGAATATTCGATCCGCTCGGCCCAGACCGCGGTCTACGCGCTTCCCGGCCTGAAGCTCGAACCGCCAGCGGTCTACCAGGGCAAGTTCGACCCTCATGTGCTCTACCGTGCGTTCCGAGCCTTGCATGATGTGCGGTCATGAGCGCCGCCAATGGAGATGAGACGCTCGCCACGACTGCCGAGAGGTTGCCTTTCTGCGGTTGGAAGGCGGCCAATCCGCAGTCGGTT
Source organism: Caulobacteraceae bacterium (assembly GCA_003164925.1). GTDB lineage: Bacteria > Pseudomonadota > Alphaproteobacteria > Caulobacterales > Caulobacteraceae > BOG-938. Next base: position 1,679 of record PLRV01000057.1, on the reverse strand, counting down.
GAATCAACGGACGCCTCACTTCGACGCGCGGTTCTGGCATGCTTGGTCGCGGACCCCTTGGTGAGCACCGGCCACATCGGGGTGGCGGCCAGAGCGGGCCGGGTCACTCTCTCCGGCTACGTCACCAGCAATGCACAAAAGGATGCCGCCCGCGCCGCGACGCGCCGCGTCAAAGGCGTCGAACAGGTCGCGGACGAAATCACGGTGGCCGTGCCCTGTCCCGCTGTCTGTGATCTCCTGACCGAGAGTTTGGAAGTCCGACCGCCCATCGCCGCTTCGCGGCCCTTGAGGGCTTCCAACACAACGCGAGTGAACGAAACCGCTGTCCGCCGCCCCGAGCTCAGGCCGTGATGGCTTCCAAGAGCGCGCCGCGGACGAACCGCGCCCCCCCCAAAAAAATCGTCAAGAAGGCTCAGACATGACCAGCCCCAAACACGACTTACATGACACGGCGGCGCTGAACCTCAACGCGGCTGTGACGGGCGTCGATCGCCGGACCCTGGACGCAATCTTCCGTCACCCCCTGTCCCACAACCTATCCTGGCGGGAGGTCGTCAATCTGTTCAAAGCCATCGGCGACGCCGAGGAGAAGCACAACGGAGAGTTTGTGTTTCAGGCAGGCGATCAAACCCTCGCGATGAAGAAACCCCACGCCAAGGACCTCACCGGTCCGGAGGTCATGGACCTGCGACACTTCCTCAAGCGCACGGGCTGGTCGCCGAATGCGTCGGCACCCAACGCCGATGCCGCAGCGCCAGACCCCAGCCTGATCGTGGTCATCAATCACGCCGGCGCGAAGGTCTACAAGATCGATCGGTCAGTGGATGGGGGCCATGGGGTGACCGCCTACGACCCGAAGCACCTACTCCATCATCTTGAGCGCAAGATGCGCGATGAGGACCGCGACGAGACCTATCCGGAAGATGAGCAATTCTTCGAGCAGGTCGCCAATGCCGTGTCGGCCGGCGGGGAGATCGTCGTCATCGGTCACGGCAAGGGCCAGAGCAAAGAGGCCGATCACCTAAGCGCCTATCTCCAGGCCCATCACAAGCTGACCTATGCCAGAATTGTCCGTGAAATCGTCGCCGATCTTCCGCACCTGACCACGCCCGAACTGCTCGAGCTGGGGCGTCACGCGTTTGCCCAAGATTGAGCAGCTTGAAATCGAAGCGCATCGCGGCGATCTCGCCCGCGACGTCAGACACCTGGTCGAAAAATACCGCGCCATTTTTGATTGGGACGTGCCCGACATCGATCCAACTGCAGCGGATACGCTGATCTTGACCGAGATGGCGCTGGCGATTGAAGTGATCAAGAACGATCTGCTGAGCAAATAGACCACCCCGAGGATCATGCCCGCTCACCGCGGCATCCGTTTCGATGCGCCACTGGCGCTAGACTGAGAACAAAGGACACCCCGAGTGGACGACCCCTACAAGACCCTCGGAGTCACAAACGGCGCCAGTCAGGACGACATCCGGCGCGCCTATCGCAAGCTTGCCAAACAACATCATCCGGATTTGAACCCAGGTAACGCAAAGGCGGAGGAGGTGTTCAAGGGGGTGACGGCGGCGAATGACCTTCTGTCTGACCCAGAACGGCGCGCCCGGTTCGATCGAGGTGAGATTGACGCGTCAGGCCAGGAGCAGGCGCAAAGATCATCCTATCGCGACTATGCC
>PLRV01000015.1 GCA_003164925.1 Caulobacteraceae bacterium | reverse complement strand
ACGCACCCGCTTGTACTTGCCGCACGCACACTCCCAGGCCTTTTGGGGCCCGAAGATCTTCTCGCAGAAGAGGCCGTCCTTTTCGGGACGCAGCGGTCGGTAGTTGATGGTCTCGGGCTTCTTGATCTCGCCGAACGACCAGGAACGGATCTTTTCCGGGCTGGCGAGGGAGATGCGGATCTGGTCGAAGGTCGGAGCGACCTGGACCGGATTGAAGATATTGAGGACTTCCTGGTTCATGGGATTTCCAGATCGTCAGAAATTTCCGAGGCTGGTGGGGAGAGGCTGACAACCCCTCCCCGGCCTATGTCCATTTTAGATCGTCATCCCCCGGCTTGACCGGGGGACCCAAGCGACCTTTCCGATCGCTGCTTGGGTCCCCCGCTTTCGCGGAGGATGGCGGTTGGGGTCAGCTGTTCTCCAGCTCCACGTTCAGGCCAAGAGAACGCATCTCCTTGACCAGCACGTTGAAGCTTTCTGGAATGCCCGCCTCGAAGGTGTCGTCCCCGCGGACGATGGACTCGTACACCTTGGTCCGGCCGGCCACGTCGTCGGACTTGACCGTCAGCATCTCCTGCAGGGTGTAGGCGGCGCCGTAGGCTTCCAGGGCCCACACCTCCATTTCCCCAAAGCGCTGACCGCCGAACTGCGCCTTGCCGCCCAGCGGCTGCTGGGTGACCAGGCTGTAAGGGCCGATCGAGCGGGCGTGGATCTTGTCGTCCACCAGATGGTGAAGCTTCAGGATGTAGATGTAGCCCACCGTGACCGGACGCTTGAACTGATCGCCGGTCTGGCCGTCGAACAGGATGGACTGACCTGAACGATCCAGGCCCGCCATCTCCAGGTGCTCTTCGATATCCTCGATGCGGGCCCCGTCGAACACGGGCGTGGCGATGGGAATGCCCTTGCCCAGGTTGCGGCAAAGCTCGATCAGGTCCTCGTCACTATCCGGCAGTTCCTGATCGGCGCCGTAGATGTCCACCAGGCGATCCATGATCGCCTTGCGCTGGCCGCCGCCATATTGCCAGTCTTCCAGCAGACGGGTGATCTGCTTGCCAAGACCGGCGCTGGCCCAGCCCAGGTGGGTTTCGAAGATCTGGCCCACGTTCATCCGCGAAGGCACGCCCAGAGGGTTGAGCACCACGTCCACCGCGGTGCCGTCAGCCAGATAAGGCATGTCCTCGATCGGCAGGATCTTGGAGATGACCCCCTTGTTGCCGTGACGGCCGGCCATCTTGTCGCCCGGCTGCAGCTTGCGCTTCACCGCCACGAACACCTTGACCATCTTCATCACGCCGGGGGGAAGCTCGTCGCCGCGCTGCAGCTTGTCGACCTTATCCTCGAAGCGGCGGTCCAGGCGTTTCCTGGCCTCGTCGAACTGGCGGCGCATGGCCTCCAGCTCGCCCATGGTTTTTTCGTCGTCGAGCGCGATCTGCCACCACAGGCCGGGAGAGATTTCCTCCAGCTTGTCGAGGGTGACTGGGCCACGGCCCAGACCCTTGGGACCTGACACGGCGGTCTTGCCCACCAAAAGCTCGCGAAGACGGCCATTGATGTTGCGGTTCAGGATGGCGAATTCGTCGTCGCGGTCCTTGCCCAGGCGGTCGATTTCGGCGCGCTCGATAGCCAGGGCCCGTTCGTCCTTGTCCACGCCATGGCGGTTAAACACCCGCACCTCGACGATGGTGCCGGCCACGCCCGGCGGCAGGCGCAGGGAGGTGTCACGCACGTCCGAGGCCTTTTCGCCGAAGATGGCGCGNNCGCGCAGCAGCTTCTCTTCCGGAGTCATGGGGCTTTCGCCCTTGGGCGTGACCTTGCCCACCAGGATGTCGCCCGGCATCACCTCGGCGCCGATGGCCACGATGCCCGCCTCGTCGAGATTGCGCAGGGCTTCCTCGCCGACGTTGGGGATGTCGCGGGTGATTTCTTCGGGGCCCAGCTTGGTGTCGCGGGCCATGACCTCGAACTCCTCGATGTGAATCGAGGTGAACACGTCATCGCGCACGATGCGCTCGGAGATGAGGATGGAGTCCTCGAAGTTGTAGCCGTTCCAGGGCATGAAGGCGACGAGCGAGTTGCGGCCCAGGGCCAGTTCGCCCAGCTCCGTGGAAGGGCCGTCGGCGATGATGTCGCCGGCCCGGATCTTGTCGCCCACCCGCACCAGCGGACGCTGGTTGATGCAGGTGTTCTGGTTGGAGCGCTGGAACTTGGATAGGCGATAGATGTCCACGCCGGGCTTGGTCGGATCGGTTTCCTCGGTGGCGCGGATCACGATCCGCGTGCCGTCGATCTGTTCGACAACGCCCGGACGGCGGGCCACCACGGTGGCGCCGGAGTCGCGAGCCACCACGTCTTCCATGCCGGTGCCGATCAGCGGCGCGTCCGACTGGATCAGCGGCACCGCCTGCCTTTGCATGTTCGAACCCATCAGGGCGCGGTTGGCGTCATCGTTTTCCAGGAAAGGGATCAGGGCCGCGGCCACCGACACCACCTGCTTGGGCGACACGTCCATGAAGTCCACCTGCTCCTTGGAGGCCAGGGTCACTTCGCCGTTGATGCGCACGGTCACCAGGTCGTCCAGCAGTTCGCCCTTGGGCGATAGCGCCAGATTGGCCTGGGCGATGGTGTGCTTGGCCTCCTCCATGGCGGACATGTAGACCACCTCTTCGGTCGTCTTACAGTCCGTCACCCGGCGATATGGGCTTTCGATGAAGCCGTACTTATTGACCCGGGCGTGCGCGGCCAGGGAGTTGATCAGGCCGATGTTCGGGCCTTCCGGCGTTTCAATGGGGCAGATCCGGCCGTAGTGGGTCGGGTGCACGTNNCGTCGCGCACCTCGAAGCCGGCGCGTTCGCGGGTCAGACCGCCGGGGCCCAGGGCCGACAGACGCCGCTTGTGGGTGATTTCCGACAGCGGGTTGGTCTGGTCCATGAACTGAGACAGCTGCGAGGAGCCGAAGAACTCGCGCACCGCCGCCGCCGCCGGCTTGGCGTTGATCAGGTCGTGCGGCATGACCGTGTCGATATCGACCGAGGACATGCGCTCCTTGATCGCCCGTTCCATGCGCAGCAGGCCGACGCGGTACTGGTTCTCCAGCAGTTCGCCCACCGAACGAACCCGGCGGTTGCCCAGGTTGTCGATGTCGTCGATTTCGCCGCGGCCGTCGCGCAAGCCGACCAGCACCTTGAGCACCGCCAGCACATCGTCCTTACGCAGGACGCGCATGTCGTCGGGGCAATTTTCCTCCAGGCGCATGTTCATCTTCACTCGGCCGACCGAAGACAGGTCGTAACGCTCGGAATCGAAGAACAGACCTTGGAACATGGTCTCGGCCGCTTCCACCGTCGGCGGCTCGCCCGGACGCATCACGCGATAGATGTCGAACAGAGCGTCCTCGCGCACGGCGTTCTTGTCCACGCGCAGGGTGTTGCGCATGTAGGCGCCGACCGTCACGTGGTCGATGTCGAGGACTTCGATGGTGGAGAAGCCTTGGGCTTCCAAGGCGGCGATGGAGGCTGCATCCAGCTCCTCGCCCGCTTCGGCGTAGATCTCGCCCGTCTGCACATTGACTTCATCGCGCGCCAAGAAGCGGCCAGCCAGGGCGTCCGGCGCCAGGAGCAGGGTCTTTACGCCGCTGTCGGCGAATTTCTTGGCCGCACGGGCCGAAATCTTCTGGCCGGCGGGAGCGATTTCCTCGCCGGTGTCGGCGTCGATCAGAGGGAAGTCCGGCTTCACGCCGCGCCAGCGCTCGGGCTTGTAGGGGGTGGCCCAGCCGGCCGTGCCCTTGGCCCCGTCGCGCTTCTCAAACGGAATGATGTCGTAGAAGGTGGTCAGGATTTCCTCGGCGTCCATGCCGAGCGCGTACAGGAAGGTGGTGGCCGGCAGCTTGCGGCGGCGGTCGATGCGGACATAGACGATGTCCTTGGCGTCGAACTCGAAGTCCAGCCATGAACCGCGATAGGGAATGATGCGGGCGGCGAACAGGAGCTTGCCCGAAGCGTGGGTCTTGCCCTTGTCGTGGTCGAAGAACACGCCAGGCGAACGGTGCATCTGCGAGACGATGACGCGCTCGGTGCCGTTGACGATGAAAGTGCCCTTTTCGGTCATGAGCGGAATGTCGCCCATGTAGACATCCTGCTCCTTGATGTCCTTGACCGAGCGGGCGCCGGTTTCCTCGTCGCTCTCGAACACGATCAGGCGCAGCTTCACCTTCAGCGGCGCGGCATAGGTCATGTCGCGCTGGATGCACTCCTCGACGTCGTACTTCGGCTCCTCGAACTCGTAGGAGACGTACTCCAGCACGGCGCGTTCGTTGAAGTCCTTGATCGGGAATACCGACTTGAAGACCGACTCGATGCCCTCGCCGTTGCGATCTTGCGGGCGCACCTCGCGCTGCAGGAACTGCTCGTAGGACGAGCGCTGAACCTCAATGAGGTTAGGCATCTGGACCGCTTCAGGAATGCGGCCAAACGACTTGCGAATACGCTTCTTGCCGGTGAACGATTGAGTCATCGTTGCTCCCTCGCGCGCTGAGCGCGGATCAAATAACGACAGGCGGAATCCGCCCATCAGGTCCTAGCGTCCACCCTCGGAACAGGCGGTCAAAGTGACCGTCCTGCCGGACGCCGGAATGTGACCCTCTTCCTCACGGAACAGGGGCGCCCCTTCGCGCAGGTCGGAGGGCGGCGGACCGCGCCTCGGGGCTGGGTTGCGGACACGCCGAAGCGCTCCACCGAATCTCTTCGTGAACGGCGGGGTATAGGGGATGCAATCGGCGGCGCCAAGGACAAATGCGCGTGAGGGGCGAACATCGTCGCCAGACCGCCAACGCAATACGCGCCCCGCGCCGCAGCGGCGCGACGATGAACGCTCCACGGCCAAAAATGGGACGGCCCCGGAGGTTTCCCGCCGGGGCCGCTTGGAGCGTCTGAGCTGACGCCGCCAGATTACTTGATCGTGACGGAAGCGCCGGCTTCTTCGAGCTTCTTCTTGATCTCTTCCGCTTCCTGCTTGGAGATGTTCTCCTTCACGGGCTGCGGCGCGCCTTCGACGAGGTCCTTGGCTTCCTTCAGGCCCAGATCGGACCGGACGGAGCGGACTTCCTTGATGACGTTGATCTTCTTGTCGCCGCCAGCGGTCAGGATGACGGTGAATTCGGTTTGCTCTTCGACCGCTTCGGCCGGAGCAGCGGCAGCGCCCGCCGGAGCGGCGAAAGCGACGGGAGCGGCGGCCGAGACGCCCCACTTCTCTTCGAGAAGCTTGGACAGTTCAGCGGCTTCCAGGACGGTCAGGGTCGACAGTTCGTCGACGATCTTTTCAAGCTTGGACATGGTGGCAGGTTCCTTGGATGGGTTGAGATGTTCGGATGAGGAGATGACCTGGGGTTACGCCTTGGTCGCGTACGCGTTGAAAACGCGGGCGAGTTGACCAGCCGGCGCTTGCAGAACGCCGGCGATCTTGGTCGCGGGGGCGTTGAGAAGGCCGATGATCGTGGCGCGGATCTGGTCCAGGGACGGCAGGGTGGCGAGCGCACTCACCGCCTTCACGTCCAGAACCGTGGTCTGGTCCAGCAGGCCGCCGACAACCGAAAACTTGTCGTTGTCCTTGGCGTACTGGGTCACGACCTTGGCGGCGGAGACGGCGTCTGGGCCATAGGCGATGGCGACGGGGCCCTTGAAGAGGGCGTCGCCCGCTTCGCCGGCCGCGCCGTTCAGCGCCTTCTGGACCAGAGTATTCTTCACCACCTTGAGCGCGGCGCCTTCCTTGCGGAGGCGGCCACGCAGATCGGTCATTTCCGCAACCGTGAGACCCATGTAGTGGGTCACGACGACAGCGCCGGAATCGGCCAGGACGCCCTTGAGCGTCTCGATCGCTTCCGCTTTGTGAGCGCGGTCCATTGCGGTCTCCGTTACTCAGTTAGGCCACCGGACCATCCGGCGGCCGACAGCGGCCAGCGCCCGCGAGATTGCTCCCGCCGGCCCTTGCCGTATTCGCCTGTCCCGAGAAGCGTCGGCCGCACACCCATCCCTGAGGATGATCGCGTGGGGCGCTCTGCGTCCCGTCTCCCCGCGGCGTGGAAGGGCTCTTCCATGCTTACGACCCGGGCGGCCCCAGGGTCCCGCAGTTCTCGGACAGGAGGGAGCCCCGAAAGGCCCCCGCCCCGCTCCCGGCGAAGGGAGCGAAAACTTCGAAGCGCGGCCTGTACACGAAAGGGGCTTGCGACTCAAGGCTGGGGCTGGCCGGCTTTGCCGCCGCTCACACCAGATAGGCGTGGACGATCTCGATCAATTCGTCCGCCGCCTGGCGTTTCGGGTCATCGGCCGGCGCCGCCGGATCCAACAAATGTTCGCGGATGTGGTCCTCGATCACCTCGCCGATGAAGCCGTCCAGCGCGCCCCGGCACGAGGTCGCCTGCTGCAGCACGCGGGCGCACTCCTGGTCCTGCTCCACCGAACGCTCGATCGCCTCGATCTGACCCTTAAGGCGGCGCAGCCGATTGAGGAGCTTGGCCTTCTCCTTTTCGACGTGACCCATGTTTTCCCCGGCCCCCTCTTGATAGTATACCCCCCTAGGGTATAAGCCGCCGCTGGCCTGGTGTGAAGCAAAAGCGTCACAGCGACCTGCCAAAGATCGATTTGCGCGCGAACAGGCCGGCCGCCCGACAGCTCGGAAAGGGACCAGACATGCTCTTGCTTCCGGCGTTCGACCTCAACAATTTCCTGACCACGGCGGTCTGCCTGCTCACGGCCTTCGTCCTGGGCGGGCTGATCGGCGTCGAGCGGCAGATCCGCCAGCGCAACGCGGGCCTTCGCACCATGGTGCTGGTATCGGTCGGCGCCGCCGCCTTCGTTCACCTGGGCGAGCGCCTGTTGGGCGCGGAGGGCGAGACGCGCATTATCGCCTATGTCGTGTCCGGCATCGGCTTCTTGGGCGCCGGCGTCATCATGAAGGAAGGCGTGCAGGTGCGCGGCCTGAACACGGCGGCGACCCTGTGGAGTTCGGCGGCGGTGGGCGCTTTCGCCGGAAGCGGCCTGCTGGCGGAATCCGCCGTCGTCGCCGCCTTCGTCCTGGCCGGCAACACCCTGCTGCGGCCGCTGGTCGACAACATCAACCGTCGCCCGATCGCGCCGGGCGAAACCGAGGCGATGTACCGCGTGCACGTCGTCTGCACCCCATCGGAGGTCTCCAACGCCCGCGACCTCCTTCACGAGGAGCTGGAAGGCCGTAATTACCCCATCCTCGACATCGAGACCCTGTCCGATGGGGATGACATGGTCGAACTGGCCGCGGTGCTGGTGCCCACCACCGCCAATCCGGCCGACCTGGATGCCATCACCGCGCATATCGCCAGGCACGCCGGCATTCAGAGCGCCACCTGGACGGTGAGCACGACCTCCTGAAGGAGCCCCGCGGCGATAGGACCGACATCAAGGCTTAGAAAAGCCTGGCTAAAGAACTGAGCGACAGATTGGGGACGTTTTATGATTGCGTGGAATAATGCTGGATTGCGCCAGCGGCGGTCGTTGCGGCGCCTCTCGGCCATCCTGATCTTGGGCGCGGCCCTGGCCCCCGCCGCGGCCTTCGCCGACGACGATGTCGTCGCCCCCCAAGCCTACGCCATACACGCCCAGGCCACCTTTACCGAACAGGCGCACCCCGCCTTCACCTCGCCCTATCAGGGGCCGTTGAGCCTGAACCCCGGCGCTCGGGGCGACGAGACCACCGACGTCACCGTTTACCTGGGCGTGCGGCCCTGGGCAGGAGCGGAAATATGGATCAATCCGGAGGTCGACCAGGGATTCGGCCTATCCGACACAGTTGGCGTCGCCGGCTTTCCCAGTGGCGAGGCCTATAAGGTCGGCGACACCAGCCCCTATGTGAAGCTGCCGCGCCTGTTCCTGCGCCAGACGATCGACCTGGGCGGGGACAAGAGCAAGGTCGACCCCGACCTCAACACGCTGGGCGGATCGCAAAGCGCGGACCGCATCGTGCTGACCGTCGGCAAGTTCAGCGTGGTCGACGTGTTCGACACCAACGCCTACGCCCACGATCCCAGGCAGGATTTCCTGAATTGGGTGGTGGTCGACACCGGCGCCTTCGACTACGCCGCCGACGCCTGGGCCTACACCTACGGCGCTTCGGCCGAATGGTACGTCGGCCCCTGGACCCTGCGCGGGGGCGTGTTCGACCTATCCAAGGCCCCCAACAGCCCGTCTCTCGACTCCAGCTTCGGCCAGTACCAGGAGGTGGCTGAACTTGAGCGCCGCTACAGCTTGGGCAAGCTGGCGGGCAAGGTCTCGCTGACCGGCTTTCTCACCCACGGCCGCATGGGCAGCTACGGCGACGCCATGGCCCTGGCCGAGGAAACCGGCCAACCCGCCAATGTGGCCCTGGTGCGCCATTATCAGACCCGGGGCGGCCTCAGCGTGAACATCGAGCAGCAACTCACCGACCAGCTCGGCCTGTTCGTGCGTGCAGGCGAAGCGGACGGAACCAAGGAAGCTTTCGAGTTCACCGACATTGACCAGACCGTCGTGGTGGGCCTGTCGCAAGCCGGCAATGCCTGGAAACGGCCCGACGACAAGGTGGGTTTGGCGATCCTGCAGAACGATATTTCCAGAGAGCACCAAGCCTATCAGAACGCCGGCGGGACCGGCATCCTGATCGGCGACGGCCAACTTCCCCACCCCGGCCCCGAGCAGATCCTGGAGACCTATTACAACCTGCAGATCATCAAGGGCCTGCACCTCACGGCCGATTACCAGTTCGTGTATAACCCCGCCTACAACCGTGATCGCGGCCCGGTGTCGATCTTCGGCCTGAGGCTGCACGCGCAGTACTGAGGGGGTTGCGCTTACATTGAGCCCGCCAGCGGGAGGTCGTTGAAACCGCTTTTCGCCCCGGACGGCGGCTCGCCATGTCTGCTTTACAGGTCGACGGGGGCGACCGCATCCGCCCCGGTAGAGACCCCGGTTAGGTCTGCTTGTGGACTGCCCAACCGATGCATATTATCGGCGAACGGGCGAGTACTGGGAAACGCTCATGCCAGTCATTTTCGGCGCGCTAATATTCTGCTGGGCTGCGGCGACGTGGGCTCCGGACACGGGTTTCGGCAAGGTGATGCGTCAGGCGCTCATCGAAGCGCCAGCGCGAAAGCTCGCCCAGACGACTCCGCTGAAACTGGCGGTCGGCATAGTCGCCCTGGCGTCTCTTTTCGCGTTCATGTTAAGCGCACCGGAATTGGTGCCCCTGATCGGGTTTGGAGACCTCGCCCTCTATTTTGACGCCGCTGCCTTGACCCTCGTGATGGGCGCGGTGATGAAATACAAATCGCTGGTTCTTCCCATTACAACCAGCCTGCGCCAGTGGGCTGCCAACGCATTCTGCAGCGTGGCTGGCATGGGACGTAAGCTCGGCACGCGTCGCGTTCGCAGCCTCAAGTCCCCGACCGCCCCGGATGACAAAGAGCCGGAGCCGGCATGGGCTTTCGCGTTTGCGTGAGCCCTCGACCACGGGCAGATCGCAAATGACCGCTTTCCTCCAATTGAGCCGTTGGCGAGGTCCGTTTTCGGACGACGCCACGGGCGCCGCTTTGTGACCTTTGGCGCTTAGGACGAGCCGGCGGGGATAGGCCGCAGAGACAGAGTGGCTGTGACGGCGTATGGTGCTGACATGGCGCAAGCACCGACTATGGGGCCTCGCGGGCTCGAGGATTATTCCGGCCGGCGCGTTCGCCCCGCCTGGCCTAGCGGCCAGTTCGAGAACAGGCGCCAGCTAAGGGCGCGGGCGCCATGAGCAAGCCCTGTGATAACGACGTCATCTGGACGATGAGGGAAGCGGTTCGCGCGTGGCTGCATGATGGCATGTCCGAAGACGAAATGATCGCGCGGATCGACCGCGTCCTGATGGCTTCTGGCCGCACCCCTGTCGAAGACGCCTGCCATTTCGAGTGCCCCAAGCCACACGTTCATTGAGGCGCGTCCGGCGCCGTTATCGGGCGCCTAGGCTCGCGTCGCCAAAGAAAAAGGCGGACCCTTGCGGGCCCGCCTTCGTCATTTGGTTTAGCCTAAAGACTTAGGCGCCGGCGCTCAGGGAGGCGAGATCGACCTTCACGCCAGGGCCCATGGTCGAGGACAGGGACACCTTCTTGACGTAGACGCCCTTGGCGCCTGAGGGCTTAGCCTTGTTCAGGGCGTCCAGCAGGGCGCGGACATTGGCCAGGATGGCGTCCTCGGTGAAGGAGGCCTTGCCGATGCCGGCGTGCACGATGCCCGCCTTTTCCACGCGGAACTCGATGGCGCCGCCCTTGGCGTCCTTGACCGCCTGGGCCACGTTGGGCGTCACGGTGCCGACGCGCGGGTTGGGCATCAGGCCGCGAGGACCCAACACCTTACCCAGACGGCCGACCAGAGCCATCATGTCGGGGGTGGCGATCACCCGGTCGAACTCCATGAATCCGCCCTGGATCCGCTCCACCAGTTCCTCGGCGCCGACGATGTCGGCTCCCGCGGCGGTGGCTTCAGCGGCCTTGGCGTCCTTGGCGATGACGGCCACGCGCACGTCGCGGCCGGTGCCCGAAGGCAGGTTGACCACGCCGCGCACCTGCTGGTCCGCGTGACGGGGATCCACGCCCAGATTGACGGCGATCTCGACGCTCTCGTCGAACTTGGCCTTGGCGTTTGCCTTGACCTGCTTGACGGCCTCTTCGAGCGCCAGGGTCTTGGAACGGTCGCCGGTGAAGGCTTGAACGCGCTTTGCAATCTTGCTCATGTTCAGCCCTCCACCACGCGCAGGCCCATGGCCTTGGCCGAGCCTTCAATGATCCGCGCCGCCGCCTCGATGTCGTTGGCGTTCAGATCCTTCATCTTCCTTTCGGCGATCTCGCGCAGCTGGGCGCGGGTCACCTGGCCGACCGTTTCGCGTCCGGTGAGCTTGGCCCCCGAGGTAATCTTGGCCGCTTCCTTGAGGAAGAAGGTCGCCGGGGGCGTCTTGGTGACAAAGGTGAACGACTTGTCCTGGTAGACCGTGATCACGGTGGGCAGGGGCGTGCCCTTGGCCACGTTCTCGGTGCGCGCGTTGAACTCCTTGCAGAAGCCCATGATGTTGACGCCGCGCTGACCCAAGGCCGGGCCGATGGGCGGGGAAGGCGTGGCGGAGCCAGCCTTCACCTGCAACTTGATGTAGCCGAGTATCTTCTTAGCCATGTTCTCCTCTGTGGCCGGCAATCCGGCCGTTTGAGCCGTGGTGCGGGGTCAGGCTTGCCTCCCCTCCCACGGATTTTGACCCGCCGCCCCTATGGGGCGTTGGGAATGCTGTCAGTTCAAGACGCGCGACGGTCGCCAAAACCCTTTTGGCTGTCGCGCTTTGGCTGCTCAGGTCAAGAAACCTTCTCGACCTGCTGATATTCCAACTCCACCGGCGTGGCGCGGCCGAAGATCGACACGGTGACGCGCAGGCGGGTGCGTTCCTCGTCGACCTGTTCGACCACCCCGTTGAAGCTTTGGAACGGGCCATCGGTGACCCGCACCGTCTCGCCGATCTCGAAGCGGATGGCGGGCTTGGGCCGCTCGACCCCGTCTTCGATAGCGCCGATGATGCGCGCAACTTCCTTTTCCGACACCGGCATGGGCTTGGAGCCAGAGCCGAGGAAGCCGGTCACCTTGGGCGTGTTCTTGACCAGGTGATAGGCCTCGTCCGTCAGGTCCATCTTCACCAGCACGTAGCCCGGGAAGAACTTCCGTTCGGAGTTGATCTTCCGGCCGCGACGGACCTCGACCACGTCCTCGGTGGGCACCAGGATCTCGGAGAACCTGTCGTCCAGGCCCTGGTTGTGGGCCTGCTCGCGGATGCTCTCGGCCACCTTCTTCTCGAAGTTCGAGTAGGCGTGGACGATGTACCACTTGTGATGGGGATTGGAGGCCGGAGCTTGGCCGGTTTCGGCGTTCATGACAGACCTCAACTACCAAGCCTCAGGATGCCGCTGATCCCGAAGCGCAGGATCAGGTCGACCAGGGACAGAAACAGGGAGACCACCACCACCATGATCAGCACCATCACGGAGGTGATCCAGGTTTCCTTGCGGGAAGGCCAGGTGACCTTGCGGAACTCGGCGCGAACCTCGCGAAAGAACTGGGACAGGCTGGTGCGCTTTTTGACGGGCGCCTCGGGCGCCACGACGGCTGGCGCGGCCAAAGGCGCCGCCGCCGCAGGCCGCGGCGCGGGCGTCTTGGATTTCTGCGCTTTCGGGCGGGCGCCCGTGGGTCTGGCCATGGCTGGCTCTGAAACTCTCAAATTCGGCCCCGCAGGACCTTGGATCACGCCGTGACAATCATAATGGTGCGGTCGGTGGCAGGAGTGGAGGGACTCGAACCCCCGGCCCTCGGTTTTGGAGACCGATGCTCTACCAGCTGAGCTACACTCCTAAAGGCTATCCTCCGAACAGCACCCATCGCGCCGGAAAGCGACCGCCCCCGACGCAATGGAAGGGGAGCCGTTTATCAGGCGCCCGCGCCCCTCGCAAGCGCCCCCGGAGCCTGGGTTCAACTATCCTCGCCCCCGGTAGGGCGCCACACCCTGGTCGGGCAGCCACAGCCCCTCGGGCGCCGGACCGGTCTGATAGAAAACGTCGATGGGAATGCCGCCGCGCGGATACCAGTAGCCGCCGATCCGCATCCACAGCGGCTGGGCGACCTCGGCGATCTTGCGGCCGATGGCCACCGTGCAATCCTCATGGAAAGCGCCATGGTTGCGGAAAGCGGCCAGATAGAGCTTCAACGACTTGGATTCGATCAACCAGCTGTCCGGCGCATAGTCGATCACCATGTGCGCGAAGTCCGGCTGACCGGTGACCGGGCACAGGGAGGTGAACTCCGGCGCCGTGAAGCGGGCCAAATAGAGCGTCCCCTTCTGGGGATTGGGCACGCGCTCCAGTACGGCCTCATCGGGGCTGGCGAAGCCATTGGACAGCTTGCCGAGCTGAGTCAGGTTGAAATCGGTCATGGGCCTAGGGTTAGCGCTGAAACGCAGGGCGCACACCCATTTTCAATCACCGGGCCAAGCGTACGACCAGCGTGAAAAGCAAAAGAGGGCGGCCGGGAGGGCCGCCCTCTCGCTTGCTGATACCGATCGCGGCCTAGAACAGGACGCCGGTTTCGACCAGACCGCGGGTCTGGCTCTTCTCAGTGCCGTTGACGCCGAAGACGGCAACGTTGGCGTCCACGTAGGAGACTTCACCCCGGATAAAGTAAATCTTGTACTGATACGTGGGGGTGAAGGTCACAGAGTAGGCGTTGTAAGCCTGGAAGCCGGTGCTGGATTCATATTCCACACGAAGCGGAAGGCTGACGCCTGACAGCGACGACTTGGAGTCGAACGCGTAATTCACGAGCAAGGCGCCCGAGGTAATCGTCTGGTCGGACAATTGGCCGACCGACTTGTAGGCCGGAATCGTGTCGTACTGGAAGTAGGGATTGAACGTCCACGGTCCCATGGTGTGGGTGTACATGACGTTGTAGAGGGTCTGGTTGTTCGCGGCCGAGAAGCCGGTGTACTTGGTCGATCCGGTGCCAGCGAAGGCCAAGGTGTCCGTCGGGGTGACGGTCCAGGTCGCGAGGCCAGAGACCGTGTTGTACTGGTTCGAGTACAGACCGTCGTTCAACGACACGGAGACCGCCACCGGGCCTTGCGTGTAGTTGGCCTGCACGCCGCGGCTGACGGCGGGTTCGGCGCCCCACAGCAGACCGCGTTCGATGTTCAGGTTCTCGTAGCTGAAGGTGTACTCGGCCCCGATCAGGGTCGGCAGCTTGCCGGCTTCGACCGAGAACGCGGCCGTCGGCTGCAGCTTGACATAGCCCTGTGGCACGATGCCGTAGTTGGCGTTGGTCGCGACGCCGGATTTCACGTAAGGCGTGGCCAAGGCAGGAATGCTGTAGGCGCCGACCTGAACGAAGTACTGCACCAGACCGTCGGCCTTGTTGATGATGACCTGGGCGTTGTCGATGTCAGCCTGGTTGGCGAAGTCGCCCTTGACCGGATTGTTCTCGGTCAGGGCAATGCCCGTTAGGGCGCCGGTCACATAGACCTTGTTGCCGAGCGGACCAAAGTCATAGCTCATCGGGCTGCCGTTGGCCGCCAGCGAAGCCGACATGGCGGGCATCAGGGACGGCGGCGCTGGCGGCGCTGGCGCGGCAGCGGGAGCCGGAGCGGTTTGGGCGAAGGCAGAGCCCGCGGCCAAGGTAAACGCCGCGGAGGCAAGCAGCGCGGTCATCCGGTAATTCATATTATTCCCCTACAATTGTTGGTCGTTCATGTGCGGCTGCTGGATCGTCGCGCGCGGTTCGACCGAACCGAAACCACCGCGATGACCGACGAATGTTCCGCAGGGCAGCGGTACTGCGTCCCGGCCCGCACAGCCAAACGAGAGGAGGAAAACTCAATTTTAGCTACAGATTTGCATATATTTTTGCCTCTTTTGATAAGTTTTGATCCGATTTTAGGCAATATATCTACGTTATTTGTACTTTCATCCGATTCTCGCCCGAGAAAATGGCGCCAAGCGCGGCGCAAGGCGAAACAACGCAACGATTCTGCTTTTGATTGCGATTTTATATAATATTTTCTGATACTTGATGGGCGGCCACTGCCCATAAGTCCGGATGGAGCGCGCCCTGAAGCGGTGGGGCTTGCGATGCGGCTTCGGCCGGCATTTCGCGCCCGAAGCGCTGCGCCCCTATTCCGGCTCCGCCGTCCTCGACCCTCGCCTGCCTATGCGACCAGCGCACCTTTGGCGCTGTTCTGAATATCGAGTTCTGGTCGGGGTCTCGCCGCAGCAAGTTGGTAAGCGGCGAACGCGGAAACAAAACGGAGCGGGCGGCGCAAAGCGCCGCCCGCTTAACTTTTTATCGGTCTTCACCTCTGGCCCCGGCGCAAAGCTGTGCAGGCCGCCAGTCTTCCAATTCCGCGCCTGGCGCTGCCGTCAGGCCTTGTTGAATTCAGCCTCGAGCTCCAGCCTGCAGATGTCGGATTCACCCGCCCCGCCGCTGAGCATCCCCTTGGTGATAAAATCCGACAGCTTGACGTCCATTCTGCCCGTGAAGCCCATCGACGGGTGGCCGAACACCGACTTGCCGACACCCACGATTTGGACGTGGATCACCTCAGGCTTGGTGATGCCCATCACGGTGAGATTGCCCTCGACATCAGCGCTCGCCGGGCCGGTTTGCCGCACGGCGGTGGAGACGAAGCTCGCCTCGGGGAACTGGGCGACGTTGAGGATCTGCTCCGGCTTGATCCGGTAGACGATCGGGTCGGTGTGCGGCTTGGCGTCCACCGTGGCCGACAGCGACATCGCCGCGGGGTTCGCGGGATCCCAATTCAGCACCGCCTTTGTCACGCCAAAGCGCAGAACGCTGTAGGACAGCCCGCCGTGCAAGACGCGCGCGATAACCGCCTGATGGTCGAGGTCGATGTTGTAGGCGCCCGCCGGGCCGTCAGCGGGATTCTTGGTCGGCGGGGGCGGCATTTTCATACCCGGCGGCATAGCCGACGGCATAGACGGGCCGGGCGGCGTCTGAGCATAGACAGCCACGGTGGCGAAAAGGCCTGCGGCCAAGGCCGCGCCCAACGGAAATAGGCTATTCTTCACTGTGGACCTCCTAAAGCGGTTGAGAATGGACGCCCTCGCTCCGAGGCGAGCTGGGTGACCGGAAACGGACTCGCAAGCGGCAGAGCACCGCTTTTTCGTTGAAGAGCACGTAATGGTGACCATTACCCGAATTCGTATGCAACCCGACAGTGAGTTCATCAAGTCCGATATGCACAAAACGCGCTACCTCATTTGAAGCGCGCGAAGCGATGGGTCTGGCCTGAGCGCACAGCCCGCCACGCTGAAAACCCAATGCCAAAACCCGCCCGTCCGGCGCCGTGCAAACTGCATGGGGCGGCGGCTTCGACCAATTTTGGCGGATGAAGTTGGTGCGGGCGGCCGGAATCGAACCGGCACGAGTCTTTCGACCCTACGGATTTTCATCCCACTTCGGCTTTCGCCGCCGCCGAACTGGCGTTCGTGGTCTGGACTATCCCTTCACCTTAGCCGTTCGGCCTTAGGCGCTGCCCGTCTAGTCTCTACACCTTCCCCGCAGGGCTTGGCTCGGGATCGCCATCTGACAGGGTTCCCCGAATTTGAGCAGTTCTACGCCTAGCGTTTCCACCAGGGCACTCAATCCTTGGCTTAAGTCCGTTGCGTCTACCAGTTTCGCCACGCCCGCTTGCCAAGAAGCATCCTAGCGGGGCGAAGCAGGTCCGCCAAGGCGATCAAGGCCTTGGCCGTCAAGACTTCGGCTCTCGACGCTGGCTCTGGCAGCCGGCGCAGTGTGGCCATTGGCCCGGCCGTGGTCTAATGCGTTGCGAATCGCGGGAGGCGACGCATGGTCAGAGGTTGGACGGTCCTGCCGGCGGCGCTTTGCGCTGCAATCACCGCGATGGCCGCCTGGGCCGACACCCCGGCAGCCGATGGCGCGGGGCGAGTGGCCTGCGACGACTATAAGGCCGTTGAACGGGCCGCCTTGCAGGACTTCACGCCGGTCGCAGGCAAGTTCAGCCATTTCAGCCCGTTCATTCGCCTGACGCCCAGCTTCCTGGCCCCGAGACTGGCGCCGGCCAAGCTGGTGTTGCCGGACGCCGACCGCTGCGATGTGAGGGCTTCCAGCCTGCGCCCCGGCAAAAACGCCTATTCATGCCTGTGGAAGTCTGAACAGCCCGATTTTGCGGCGGCGGACCAGGCCAAGCGTATCGCCCTGTGCCTGGACGCGGACGTGACCAAAAGCGACTTCAGCTCGGACCTCACGGTGGTGACCAAAAGCAATGTGCGCTTCCGGCTGATCACTGAACATCATTACGACGGGCCTGATGGCTACGCCGTCAGGCTGCTGGTGGACGGTCCGCAGTTCTGACGCCTCCGCCCTGAGTCCGGCGCCTATTCGACGCCCAAAGCGGCTGACACAGATCGCCAGGCCTGTTCGCTCCCTTCACGCGGTAGGGCCGCCACCGGCGCGGCGGCGTAATGGCGCCTGAGGCTGGCGACGGTTTCCTCCAATCCGACCGACCCCTCGACGGATTCGTTGACCACCACGGCCTGCACGGTCGCGCCTCCTGCCGCCAAGGAGGCCAGCCCGGTCAGAGCGTGGCTCAGGGCGCCCAGATAGCTGCCCGTGACGAACAACACCGGGGCGCCGACCTGCCGGACAAGATCCAGCATGGTCTCGCTGTCGTTGAGGGGGCTCATCACCCCGCCGGCGCCCTCGATGAGCAGTGGGCCGTACGCCTTGGCCCGAGCCGCGCGGCAGGCTTGAGTCAGCACGTCAAGCGTAAGGCACCGGCCCTCCATAGCGGCGGCCTGATCGAGAGACAGAGGCGCGCGCAGCCGGAATGGCGCGATCGCCTCAATCGAGGCCGGGTCGGCCGGAAGGCCAAGGGCGGCCAGCAAGGCGGCCGGATCGCTGTCGGCCGCGGCGTCGTCATCGAACCCGCTGACCGCCGGCTTGAACGCGGAAGGGCTAAGACCGCGCGCACGCCAAAGCCTCAACAGGCCAGCGCACACATAGGTCTTGCCAATGTCCGTGCCGGAGCCGGTCACGAAAAACGCCGT
This sequence comes from Caulobacteraceae bacterium, assembly GCA_003164925.1. GTDB lineage: Bacteria > Pseudomonadota > Alphaproteobacteria > Caulobacterales > Caulobacteraceae > BOG-938. The sequence goes on along the minus strand of PLRV01000015.1, from coordinate 97,476 downwards.
CATGGCTGCGTCCGTCTCTGCTAGAAAGCGCCCATCCTAGTGTGCTGGATCTGAAGTTCGCCTGCACATTGGGTAAGCCTCGAAGCGAACTTCAGATTCAAAAAAGCACACTAGAATCATATATTTCTAGTGTGGCTGTAGATTCAGGAATTCGCTCCGCGCGCTCCACAAGCCGCAGGCGAGTTTCTGAATCGCCACACTAGCGTCCTATAGCGAGCCATGAGCCAACACGACACGCCCTCCTGGCTGAGCGCCGGCCACGACCACATCTGGCCGCCTTACGCCCGCTTCGGCGCAGAAGCCTTGCCGGTGGTCTCGGCCAGCGGCGTGCGGCTGCGGCTAGCGGATGGACGCGAACTGATCGACGGCATGGCCAACTGGTGGACCGCCTGCCATGGCCACGCCCATCCTCATCTGGTCGAAGCCATTCGCGCGCAGGCCGCGACCTTGCCCCACGTCATGTTCGCCGGCTTGGCCCACGAGGGCGCCTATCGCCTGGCCGAACGCCTGACGCGGCTCGTCCCCGGCGATTTCACAAGGGTCTTCCTCAGCGAATCCGGCTCGGTCAGCGTTGAAGTGGCCCTCAAGATGGCCGTCCAGTACTGGATGATCGCGGGAAAACCCGAGAAGACCCGGTTCCTAGCCTTCCGCGGCGGCTATCACGGCGATACCTTGGGGACCATGCCCCTGTGCGACCCCGAAGAAGGCATGCACGCCATGTACGCCGGCGTGTTCAGCCCGGCCCTGTTGGCCGATCTGCCCATCAATGCACAGACCGAGGCGGCGCTGGACGAGACGCTGGCCCGCCACGCTGATGGCGTGGCCGCGCTCGTGGTCGAGCCACTGGCGCAGGGCGCCGGCGGCATGCGCTTCTATCCGCCGCACGCGCTCGACGTCCTGCGTCGGCTGTGCGACCGCCATGGCATACTGTTGATCTTCGACGAGATATTCACCGGCTTCGCGCGCACCGGCTCCATGTTCGCCTTCGAGCAGAGCGAGGCGATCCCCGACATTCTGTGCCTATCCAAGGCGCTCAGCGGCGGCATACTGCCATTGGCGGCGACCCTGGCGCGCCGACCCATAGCCGAGGCGTTCGAGGCCGAGCACCCCGCGGCGGTGCTGATGCATGGGCCGACCTTCATGGCCAATCCCCTCGCCTGCGCGGCGGCCAACGCCTCGCTCGACCTGTTCGAGACCCAACCCCGGCTGGCCCAGGCCCAAGCGCTGGAGCTGCAGCTCAAGGCGGAACTTGAGCCCTGCGTCGGGCTGCCGGGCGTGGTCGACGTGCGCGTGAAGGGTGCCATCGGCGTGGTCGAGCTGCAGCGCCCATCGGACGCGCTGCGCCACGGCTTCGTGGCGCGCGGCGTGTGGGTGCGGCCGTTCGGACGGGTCGTCTATCTGACGCCGCCCCTGATCATCGGCCAGGAGGACCTGACGCATCTCACCGGCGCCGTCGTCGAGGTCGTGACGCAATGGTCTAGGAGCGCGGTGTGAACGAGGCCTGGGCCGCATTTCAGCAAACCCTGGCCGAACGCCTCGAACAGGCCGAGCAGGCGGGACGGCGTAGACGTCTGCGCTCGATGTCGCGTGAGGCTGGCGGCAAGATCCGCCTGGCTGACGGGCGGGTCCTGGCGGATTTCTCCTCCAACGACTATCTCGGCCTGGCCCTGCATCCTAAGGTCATGGCCCGGGCGGCGGACTATGCGGGGCGCTTCGGCGCCGGATCGCCGGCCTCCCGGCTTGTAACGGGAACCTCTCCCCAGCATCTGGCCGTGGAAGAAAAGCTGGCGGCTTTCAAGGGCGCGCAGGCGGCGCTGCTGTTCGCGTCCGGCTGGCAGGCCAACGCCTCGGTCCTGCCGGCCATCGCCGCCCTGGCCGATGGCCCCGTCACCCTGTTCGCGGACCGCCTGATCCACGCCAGCCTGCACGCCGGCGCCGCCTTGGCCGGACTGCAACAGGTCCGCTTCCGCCACAACGACCTGGAGCACCTGGAGCGGCTGCTCATTGCGCGACAGGGCGGGATGCGCCTGATCCTGACCGAGTCGGTATTCAGCATGGACGGCGACCACGCCGACCTGCCCGCCCTTCTGGCCCTCGCCGAGCGTCATGAGGCGCTGCTCTATGTGGACGAGGCCCACGCGACCGGCGTGTTCGGACCGCGCGGAGCAGGCCTATGCGCGCAATTGCCCAAGGACGCGCCGGTGATCGTCATGGGCACCTTGGGCAAGGCGCTGGGCGGCTTCGGCGCCTATGTGGCCGGACCGGGCCTGCTGATCGACGCCTTGGTACAGACCTGCGGCGGCTTCATCTATTCCACCGCCCCGCCCCCGGCCGTGCTGGGCGCCCTGGACGCCGCCCTCGACCTTGTCCCCGCGATGGACGCGGAACGGGCCTATGTGCTGGCCCAAGCGGCGCGTGTGCGGGCGGCCGCCGAACAAAGGGGCCTGGCCACCTTCGGCTCTTGCAGCCAGATTGCACCCATTGGCCTGGGCGCGGAAGCGCGGGCCATGCGCGCCATGGCGGCCATGGAGTCGGCCGGCTTGCTGGCGGTCGCCATCCGGCCGCCGACCGTGCCCGCCGGGGCCAGTCGACTGCGCCTCACCCTCAGCGCGGCCCATGCGCCCGAAACCGTCGACCGCCTGATCGAAGCGATCGGAGCTCTGGATTGAGGGTGCGCCTGCTCTTCGCCCACGGCTGGGCCCTGGACCGCACGCTGTGGAATGGCGTGCTGGACGCGCTGGGCGATCTGGCCAAGGACGCCGCGGTGCTCGACGCGGGCTACTACGGCGCGCCACAGGGATTGCCCTATCAGGAAGGAACGGCGTGGTTGGGCGTGGGCCAATCGCTCGGGGCCTTGGAGCTGCTTGCCGATCCGCCCGCGCCTCTGTGCGGCCTGGTCGCCATCGACGGCTTCGCGCGCTTCGCCGCCGCCGCCGACTTCCCCGCCGGTCAGGACCCGCGCAGGATCCAACTCATGGTCAAGCGCCTGGACCATGGGCCGGGGCCGCTGGTGGCGGATTTCCTGGGACGGGCCTTGCGCGGGATGAGCCCCGCGGCCGGCGAGCCGGACCCTCAAAGCCTTGCGCGCGGACTAGAGCGGCTCACCCGGCTGGACGGCCGCGCGGCGGCGCGGCGGCTGCCCGTCTGGCGGCTGCACGCCTGCGAAGACCCCATCGCGCCCCTCGGACTGGCCGACGCCTCCTTCGAAGGCGTCCCTACGCGGCTACGCCTCCTGCGCCAGGCCCAGGACCATCTGTCGCCCATCACAGCGCCGGGCGAATGCGCCGCCCTGGTCCGCGCAGCCGTGCAGGCCATCGCCGAATGACGCGGACCAAGCGGATCGCGGCCCGGTTCGACGCCGCGGCCCCCACCTATGGCGAAGCAGCGCTTGTTCAGCGACGCGTGGCCGATGCTCTGGCCGCACAGATTCTGGCAGCGAACCTGATGCCGGGCGGGCGAGTGCTGGAGCTGGGCTGCGGCGCCGGCCAGCTCACGGCCCGCCTCGCGGGCCCCCTGCAACCGGCGCTGTGGATCGCCAGCGACATCGCCCCAGCCATGCTGGAGGTCCTGGGCAAGGCCGCCCCCCACCCCGCCGTGCGCCGCCTGTTGACCGACGCCCAGGCGCCGGCGGTGCGGCCGGGATTCGACCTGGTCTGCTCCAGCCTGACCCTGCAGTGGCTGGCCGACCCACAGGCCGCGATCGCCCGGTGGCGGGCTCTGGTGAGCCCGGACGGTGTTCTGGCCTTTTCCACCCTGATCGAGGGCTCCTTCGCCGAATGGCGCAAGGCGCTCATCGCCGCGGGAGCCGCCGAGCCCGGTCCGCCCATGGCGAGCCTAGAGCAACTGCGGGCTTGGGCGCCCGGCGCCCGCATCGAGATCCTTGATCTGCACGAGCGCCACGTGGACGGGATCGCCTTCCTGCGGGCGGCGCGGCAGGCTGGGGTGGACGTCGGCCTGGGCCGGCCGCTGAGCGGCGGCACCATGCGCCGGGCCCTGCGAGGCTTCGAGGCGGCGGGCGGCGCCGTCACCTACCGCGCGGCGATCGTGTGCATGCAGCTATAGGCTAGCCTGCCCGGGACGTGACGCGTCCGCCGCGGCGCCTATAGTGCGCCCCGTCATGGAATTCTGCAGTCCTCTCCAGCGCGGCCGCCTCGTCCAGCGCTACAAGCGCTTCTTCGCCGATGTCCTGATGGATGACGGGCGCGAGATCACCGCCCATTGTCCCAACCCCGGCGCCATGCTGGGCCTGAATACGCCGGGCCTGCCCGCCTGGGTCTCGCGTTCGGACAGCCCCACGCGCAAATTGGCTCATACGCTGGAGCTGGTGCAGACCGATGGGGGACTGGTGGGCATCAACACCATGCACCCCAATCGCATCGTGGCCGAGGCGCTGGCGGCGGGGGCCATCCCCGAGCTGGCCAACTATGCCAGTGTGCGGCGCGAGGTGAAGTATGGCGCCGCCAGTCGCGTGGACTTCCTGCTGACCGATCCGGACCAGGCGCCCTGCTGGCTGGAGGTCAAAAATTGCCACCTTTCAAGGACTAAAGGACTGGCCGAATTTCCGGATTGCGTTGCGGCGCGATCGACCAAGCACCTCAAGGAGCTTGAAGCCATGGTCGCCGAAGGGGATCGGGCTGTCGTGCTGTTCGTCGTGCAGCGGATGGACTGTGAAGCGTTTTGCGCCTGCCAGGACCTCGACTCCGCCTTCGCTCGCGCCCTTGATCGAGCCGCCGACGCGGGTGTGGAGGTTCTCGTCTATGGATGCCATGTGGGGATAGGCGCAGTGACCATCGAGCGACGGATGCCTTGGGTGCGGCGAAAGCAGCATTCCGCCTAGAAGCCAGCGGCGGCTGGAGCGGGCGGGGGCGAGAGATCCGCCCTTATGCTTTCAGGTCTTCTGCTCTGCAGATTAGCCGAGTTCCAGCGGGTGCAGCCAGTCCTTGAGCTCATGATCGGGCGTCTTGGTCAGGTCCTTGGCCAGCGTCTTGGCCAATTTTGCCTTGGCGGCCGCCGAGAGATGATCGCTGATCGCGGCCAAGGTGCGGGCTGGCGCCGCGATCACCAGGCGTTCAAGGTCTTGGCGATCGGCGTCGACGTTGATCGCCTCGGCAACCTGCTTTGCGAACATAGCCGAATGCTCAAGCACCGCGTCGGCGCGCGCTTCCATGCCGTAGCCGCGATGGGTCGTGCTGTCGAACACCACGCCCTTGGTTTTGCCCTGCGGCCTGCGACCTGCCTTCAGCTCCTTTATGGTCACGAAATCGTCGGCGTTTTCGGCGCGCTTCACCCAACGCGCGCGCGCTCCGTCGGCGATTATGAATTCGGTCCTTAAGGGCTTCATGATAAAATCCCGCGCATTGGCTCCGTGACGACTGCTGACGTCCGCCTGCCTTCTCGACAGGTTACTCTTAGACGCGGCGGCGCTGTCCGCTTTGAGCGATGTCAAGGCGTGCGCGCTACGGAACCGTGCGGCTCTGGTGGAACCGATTTGGCCCGATGCTCGCATCCGGGATGCGCCGCAAGCGGGTCCAGCACATGCGCGCGGGGAGGACGAAATGCGCCTTCGCTGGAAACGGGCGTCGCCTAGGGCTTCACCCCGGCCGGTAGGGGGCCATTGATGAAGCCTAACGTCTTGGCGGCGCCCCAGTTGCTCCACTCCATGGCGTTCAGATCCCGCCGGGTGAAGAGCCACTTACCGTTCTTCTTGATGTACTGGTCCTTGTAGTAGCCCTGAGCCAGCAGAATGGGACCCACGCCGGGCTGGTTGCCCACGATCTGAACATAGCAGATACCGGACGCCGTCCCGTCTCCGTTCAGAGTCACGACCGGGTCGGTTATGTTGTGCCTGATGGACATCAACTGCAACTTGCCTTCTGTGGGCGTGGCGGTGGCTGCCGCGGGATTGTACTTCGCGCGATCCTTCTTCGCTTGCGCAATGATCTCGGCTCTGCCCTTTGCGTAGGTAAAGCCCATGGTCTGGTCGTAGAGAACGGCGTCGTCAGTGAAGAGGTTCGCCCAGCCTTCGATGTCAGACTCGTTGTGCATCAAAGCGTAACGGTACATCAGCTCCGTGATCATGAAACGATCCATGGCGTCTTCATACGGGCCAGCGACAGCAGGAGCGGCGGTGATGGTCATCGACATCGCCGCGAGGAGCACAGGGGTCAGCAGTCTCATGATGCGTTTCCTTGAAGGGGCGGCTTGGGCCTGTTGTTCTGCCGTTATTGTCGGCCTTTTACTCGGCTGCTCCAAGTCGATATTCGGGGTTGGAAACGGCCGGGGTGTTGTCAGCCCAAATTTCAAGGCCCGCAAGTCTTACTGCGCCATAAAACGCATGTTGGACCGGGCGGCGGCATGGCCCTGGCGCCTATCGGATTTTCTGACTCGGCAGCTTAGGAGCCCCAGCGAGCATTCATTTCAGCGAAGCGACGGTCGAGTTCCGCGCGCGACGCAGCCGCGTATCCGGCCGTCATGCCGTAACCGATTTCCGGCGTGTCGTTTGCGAGACCTTGCATCACCGCGCCGACGAATTCCTCAGGGCCAAGACCGGCCTTGAAGCCGCCGCGCTTGGCGCGGCCGGCGGGGTTGAGGTCGGTGTCGACCATGGGCGGAACGATCTCGAAGACTTTCACGCCGAGCTTGGCGAGTTGCACGCGGATCGCCAGGGAGAACGCATGCATCCCCGCTTTGCTGGCGCAATAGACGGGCATGTTCGCCATCGGCACGAAGCCCAGACCCGACGAGACGTTGATCAGAGCCGGATTGGGATTTCGGGCCAACAGCGGAACCAGCAGGGCGGACAGAATGATCGGCGCTTCGAGGTTGACGCGCAGCTCGTTGTCGCCGGCGCCGAAGTCATCGAGTCCCCGGGTCAGATCGATGTCGCGTTGCACGCCGGCATTGTTGACCAGCACATTGAGGCCGGGGAATCGCTCTGTGACGAACGCCGCCAATGTCTTGCGCGCCGCCTCGTCGGCGATATCACAAACCTGGACCTCCAGGTCCGGGCGCTTACGTTGCGCATCGAGAAGGTGCTGTTGGTCGCGGGCGCAGACGATGACCTTGCTGCCCCCATCCAGAAAGGCTTCGGCCATGGCCAAGCCTATGCCGCTCGAACCGCCGGTGATCAGCACCGTGTTGCCGGACAGCTTCATGGCCTCGCCTCTGTCTGAGCGGGCCAGCCCACGGACTGTGCGAACAGCACCGTCTGCTCGGGTCTCAACCCCAAGCTGGTCGTCAAAGCCTGTCGCTCGCAATTGTGAAACCAACTCGCCAAGCCGTGCGCCGCGGCGAACAGATAGACGTTGCCGGCGATAATGCCGGTGTCGACGAAGTAGTAGGCCTTCTGAATTTCGGGGTCGTGCAGGCCCGGTTCGTCAAAGCCGACCGTGTGCGTCAGGCGGCGAAGATCGACGACGTAGATCAGCTGGACCGGCGACAGCGATCCGACGCCCTGACGGGCGTTCATCGCCAGGGATCGGTGATCGCCGGCGATCACCGGGTCAAGTCGATGCGAGACGGCGTCGTAGAGATAAACGCCGCTTTCAATCGCGATGTAGAGGTCGATTTCCTGGGAGTTGCTGGCCGACGCCGCCGTTCGGCCGGGCGCTCCGAAAGGACCGATATCGCGGTTCACGCCACAGGCCGTCCAGAGGAGGTTTGAAAGCTGGCCCAAGGTCAGCGGCGTGGCGGCGATCTCACGAGTGGTCCGGCGCTGCGCCACAGCGTCATGAAACGAGAGGGTGCGATCCGTGGCCACGGGAGGCAAGTCGATCGGGCGCAACGCGCTCATAGGCGACGTGACGATGCCCATCAGACCCCAATCCTTGTTCTAAGCAACATCATCAAGGCTGCGGCATCCGAGCGGGCGCCGCTTTGACCTGGCTCAAACGCACGACAGGCCAAACAAAATCTCGGCGTTCTGCTGGGCCCCACAAGGGGCCTGCCTGACTCCTGTTTGAAATGCCTACTGATATTCAATCATTTCAGTTCGTTACCAGGAATGTCCAGGACGGTGCGGGACATGGGGTATGATTTTGTGCTACGGTTGCGACATAAGCTCGGAGCGCGTCGAGCTTCGCCGCCGCCTGCCCTGGCGCGGAGGAGCGACGTGATGCAAGCTCGGATTGGACCCAGGTTTAGACTTATCCCATGACCCAACAAGGCCTCGCCGACCTCAACGTTCCTGAGCGCGTCCTGCGCACCTCGCAGATCAAGGTGCATGGCGAGGAGGGGTTCGAGGGCATGCGGCGCGCGGGCAAGATCGCGGCCGAATGCCTGGACATGCTGGCGGCCCACGTGCAACCCGGGGTGCTGACGGACGAGCTGGACCGGCTGGCGCGCGAGTTCACCCTGGACCATGGCGCTACGCCCGCCTGCCTGTTCTACCGCGGCTATCCCAAGACGGTGTGCATCTCGCCCAACCATGTGGTGTGCCACGGCATTCCCGGCGAGCGCTATCTGCGCGAAGGCGACATCCTCAATATCGACGTGACCGTGATCGTCGACGGCTGGCACGGCGACACCAGCCGCATGTACGGGGTGGGCGATGTGCCGCCGCGCGCGCGGCGCCTGGTGGACGTGACGTTCGAGGCCCTGCAGCGGGGCCTGGCCGTGGTCAAGCCCGGCGCGCGCTTTGGCGACATCGGCGCGGCGATCCAGATCTATGTGGAGGCCCAGCGCTGCAGCGTGGTGCGCGACTTCTGCGGCCACGGCCTGGGCCAGGTGTTCCACGACAGCCCCAATGTGCTGCACTTCGGCCGTAAGGGCGAAGGCGAGTTGATCAAGCCCGGCATGCTGTTCACCATCGAACCCATGGTGAACCTGGGCAAGCCGCAGGTGAAGGTGCTGTCCGACGGTTGGACCGCGGTGACGCGCGACAAATCCCTGTCGGCCCAGTTCGAGCATTCGGTAGGCGTGACCGAGAGCGGCTGCGAGATATTCACCCTGTCGCCCGCGGGGCTGGATAAACCGCCGATCCAAGGCCTGGGCTGAGGCGTTCGCGGGGCGGCATCCGGCAAGGAGGCGCTTCCATGGACGAGCTCGCCAAGCCCCCCTCGAAGTTCAATACGGCCCTCTACGCCCTGATCAGCACTCCGATCTATTTGGCGGTAATGATCTGGTTGGAGGGCGGGTGGGGCGCGACCTTGGCCAAGCCCATGCCGGCGGGGGCCCTGCTGGTCACCCTCATCGCCGGGATCATCTCCTGCTTCAGCGACGGCAACCTCTCCATGGGCGTCAAGCACGACGAGGCCGACAAGCGCTCGCTCTACGCCCTGATCGTGCTGAACCTCCTGGGCGGCCTGCTGCCCGCCTTTTTCGACGGTCGCGGACTCTGGCCCATCGACGGCGAGCCCGTGCGCCAGGCGGGACTTGTGGTTTATACGCTTGGGACCATCGCGCGCATGGTCCCGGTATTCGTCCTGGGCAACCGGTTCAGCGGCCTGGTCGCCATCCAGCCAGGCCACACGCTGGTGACCACCGGCGTGTACTGCAAGGTGCGCAACCCCAGCTACCTGGGCCTGGTCCTGATGAATTTCGGCTGGGCCATGGCGTTCAACGCATGGGCCGGCGTGCTCTGCGCCGTGCTGATGATCCCGCCGCTGATCGCGCGGATAAACGCCGAGGAAAGGATGCTGGCCAGCCAGTTCGGCGACGAGTTCGCTGCCTGGAAGGCCCGCACTTGGCGGCTGATTCCCTGGGTCTACTGACCTTGCCATTGTTCCGTCTTTGTTCTAGCCTGACCCTATGCTGCAGGACGGTTCGCCCGGTCTTTTCGCCTTGGACAAGCCCGTCGACGTGGCCGCGCGGCCCCATCATCTGGGCCACCGCGAACGGCTGAGGGATCGTGCGCGGGCCGGCGGCCTGGGCGCCCTGCCCGACTATGAGCTTTTGGAGCTGTGCCTTTACCGCGCCATTCCGCGCGCCGACGTCAAGCCCCTGGCCAAGGCGCTGCTGGCGCGGTTCGGCGGACTGACCGGCGTGCTGTCGGCGCCCCTGGCCGACCTGCGCACGGTCGCGGGCGTGGGCGAGGCGGTGGCGCTCGATCTGAAGCTGATGCATGAGGCGGCTCTGCGCATAGGGCGCGAACAGGTGCAAAAGCGCCCGGTGATCTCCTCCTGGAGCGCCTTGCTCGCCTATGTGAAAACCGAGTTGGCGCACGAGCCGCGCGAGCAGTTTCGAGTGCTGTTTCTCGACAAGAAGAACCGCCTGATCGCGGACGAGATGCTTGGCCAGGGCACGGTGGACCATGCCCCCGTCTATCCGCGCGAGGTGGCGCGGCGGGCGCTGGAGCTGTCAGCCTCGGCCCTGATCCTGGTGCACAACCACCCGTCAGGCGACCCGCACCCCTCGGCCGCCGATGTGGATATGACACGCCAGGTCGCCGCAGCGATCCGTGTACTGAATATCGCCCTGCACGACCACCTAGTGGTGGGCAAGGACGGCGTGGCCAGCTTCAAGGCGCTGGGGTTGCTGTAAGGATATTCGCGACGGCGCAACCCAAACCCACTCATTCCCGCGAAAGCAGAGCCAAGATCATAGCGCTCCGTGACAAGAAATATTGAACCACGAAGATCACAAAGATCACCAAGAGCTCGGCGTTTCCTTCGTGATCTTCGCGGTAAATTTTTTGGTTCCGCTTTCGCGGAAATAAGCGGGCAAATTCGCCGACGGCCTTCCGCTCAGTCCTCGGCCTTGGCTAGCCGCTCCCATTCCAGGAACGCCGGCTGCTCCAGCAGCAGGGCCGCATAGGCGCCACAACGTCCATCGTCGCCAAAATCGGTCAAGGGCACGGCATAGGTGCGAAAGCGCGTGGCTACCGGGGTGAAATAGGCGTCGGCGATGGACCAGTCGCCCAACAGGAACGGCCCGCCCGAGGCGTCCAGCAGCGTCAGCCACAACCGCACCATCTTGCGCACGTCATGGACCGTGGCGTCGGTCAGTTCCAGGGCCGCTGGCTGCGCGATCAGATCCATGGGGCATTCCCCGCGCAGGGAGGAAAAGCCGGCATGCATCTGGGCCACGGCGGCGCGGCCCCGGGCGCGCCTGGACAGGTCGTCCGGCCACAGCTTGGCCTGGGCAAAGCGGTCGTTGAGGTATTCGCAGATCGCCAGGGAGTCCCACACCACGAGGGTCTCATCCTTAAGCACCGGGACCTGCCCGCCCGGCGAAAAGGGCTCCAGCGTGGCCGAGGTTTCGGGCGTGCGCAAAGGCACCAGGGTTTCGCTGAACGGCTGGCCCAGGCGCTTCAACACCAGCCATGGGCGCAGCGACCAGGTCGACCATCTGCGGGTGCCGATCACCAGATCCATCGCCTGCTCCTTCGGAATTTCAACAAGGCGAAAGGCAACACGCCGCAGACGGCGTGACAAGCGGGGCGGTGATCAACCTTGCAAAAGAAGCCGGTTCAGGACGGCGGCGAGATCGGCGCGCCCTTGGCGTCACAGTCCACCTGGCGCCATTCCAGACCGCCTGGCGAGACCATGCGCTGCCGCATGCGGGTCTCGTAGACCGGCGGCACGCTCACGCGCTCGGCGTGGGCCGGGCGGACCAGACGGCGAACCTTCTCCGAGCCATACTGGGCCGGGATTTGTTCGATCTCCACATGCTCGGGCTGATCGATCACTTGGCGCGTGACGGTCTGGGTCACGGCGGGGACTGGAATCTGCACCGAACGGCCCGGCTCGCGCACCACCTGGCGGGTAACCGTGGCGTATTGGGCGGGCACCTCGACCAAGCAGACAATCTCCCCGGTGGGCTCAACCCGGGCGCCGGGCGGAATCACGCCGTCGGGCCCCACGAAGGTGCGCCGCCATTCGGTGCGAGCCGGATGCACAATGACCTGTTCGGTGACCGTCTCGTAGACGGGCGCGATCACCCGCTCGCGCACGCCGGCCGGCTGGACCACCACGGTCTCGGTGACGGTGCGATAGGTGGCGGGGGTGACGTGACGCACCAGCCGCTCGGGACTGATCAGGACCGGCCGCTCGCTCCACTCGTACTGCGCCGCAACGAAGCGCTTCTCCACATGCGCGGCCGATACCACCGCCTGCTCGGCGTAGGTTTCATAGGATGCCGGCGTGCGCACCTGGGCGAAGCACTGGCCTGGCTGAGCGCCCTGGGGGTAGCCGCCGGGCGGCGGGAGGGGCGCGGGAGGCGGAGCGCTCGGGCAGTCCGGACGGCCGAGAATGTCGGGGCAGCCGCCCACCAGCCGGATCTTGTCGTCACCGGCATGACTGGTCGTGGCCGCGCCCATGGCGAGGAGGCTGGCAGCGGCGAGAAGGACAAACTTGGGCATTGATCAGGGCTCCGAACGGCGAGTTTAGTCGCTCGGAGAGCCGGCGGTTGCGTCCATTCACCCAATACGGGTAGGGATTCCTCCCTAGGGCGAAAATGCGCTCGTGCTTGACACCCCGGCCGCCCCCGGCCATCTGCGGGCTGGTTCGGAGAGCCCCAAGAATGATCCCTCGCTACGCTCGGCCGCAAGCCGCAGACATCTGGTCGCCGCAGACCAAGTATCGCATCTGGTTCGAAATCGAGGCGCACGCGACCGACGCCCTGGCCGAACTGGGCGTGGTGCCCGAGGCGGCGGCGGCGGCGATCTGGGCCAAGGGCAAGGACGCGGTGTTCGATTCGGACCGGATCGACGACATCGAACGGGTGGTGAAGCACGATGTGATCGCCTTCCTCACCCATGTAGCCGAGATCGTCGGACCCGAGGCCCGCTTCCTACACCAGGGAATGACCTCCTCGGACGTGCTGGACACTTGCCTGGCCGTGCAACTGGCCCGCTCCGCAGACCTGCTGATCGAAGGCGTCGACCGGGTGCTGGCGGCGCTGAAGACCCGCGCCCTGGAGCACAAGTTCACGCCAACGGTCGGCCGCAGCCACGGTATACACGCCGAGCCCACCACCTTCGGCCTAAAGCTGGCCGGCCATTACGCAGAATTCCAGCGAGGCCGCGTGCGCCTGCTCGCCGCGCGAGAGGAGATCGCCACCTGCGCCATCTCCGGCGCCGTAGGCACCTTCGCCAACATCGATCCCCGAGTGGAAGCTCACGTAGCCGCCAAGATGGGCCTGTCGGTCGAGCCGGTGTCCACCCAGGTGATCCCGCGCGACCGGCACGCGGCCTTTTTCGCCGCCCTGGCCGTCGTCGCAGCCTCGGTCGAACGCCTGGCCACCGAGATCCGCCACCTGCAGCGCACTGAAGTGCTGGAGGCGGAGGAATATTTCGACGTGGGCCAAAAGGGCTCCTCGGCCATGCCGCACAAGCGCAACCCCGTGCTGACCGAGAACCTCACGGGCCTCGCCCGGCTGGTGCGTTCAGCGGTGGTTCCAGCGCTTGAGGACGTGGCCCTATGGCACGAGCGCGACATAAGCCACTCCTCGGTGGAGCGCGGCATCGGTCCGGACGCCACGGTGCACCTGGACTTCGCTCTGAACCGTCTGGCCGGCGTGGTCGAGCGTCTGCTGATCTACCCCGAGAACATGCAGAAGAATCTCGACCGCCTGGGCGGCCTGGTGCACTCACAACGCGTACTGCTGGCCCTGACCCAGAAGGGCATGGCGCGCGAGGCGGCCTATTCCGCGGTCCAGCGTAACGCTATGAGAGTGTGGCGCGGAGAGGGCCAGTTCCTGGACTTCCTCAAGGCCGATCCGCAGATCGCGCCCCTGTTGCCCGACGCCGAACTGGAGGCCCTGTTCGACCTCAACTACCACTTCAAGGCGGTGGACCTGGTTTTCCAGCGGGTATTCGGGGCCTAGAGCCGGATGACTTCTCTCGAAGTCTGAATCCGGCTCTACATATTTGAATCTAGAGCACGATTCAGCGTTTAGGCGATCCCGCCTAAACCCATCGTGCTCTAGCGAAGCTCAGACCGACTTCAGTTGGTCGCGCGCGATGGCCAGGAACTCGTCCATCTTGGCCATCACCTCGCCTTCGGACACCTTCAGGCCCGAAGCCGACAAATCCTTGGCCACTTTGCGCAGCACGTCCTCGTCACCCGGCAAATCGACCTCGGACTTGACCACAGCATTGGCGTAGTCGTCCCGGCGGTCGCCTTCCAGACCCATAAGGCCCGCCGCCCACAGGCCAAGTTGCCGATTGCGACGCGCCAGCGCCTTGAAGTCCAGTTCCTGATCGTGGGCGAACTTGCTCTCGTAGCCCTGTTCCCGGTCGTCGAAGATCGTCATGGCCGCCCCAAATAAACTCAGACGGTGCATATAGCGCCGTGCGGCTGGCCGCAATGCGCCGTTTGGCTCATCCCAGAATGCGCTCATTCGCCTAAGCCGGGCGTTTGCGCACATGGCCCCATTCCGTTAGGGTGCCTTTGGTCTTATCTGAGGATAAGCCCCGAGTCGGACAGCGCGCGCGGATCGGTCGCGCGCGTTTTGCATTTGTCCGACCATTTGACGGGAATCCGTTCCATGACCCGCCGCAAGAAGATTTACGAGGGCAAGGCCAAGATCCTCTATGAGGGCCCTGAGCCTGGCACGCTGATCCAATACTTCAAGGATGACGCCACCGCCTTCAACGCGCAGAAGAAAGCCGTGCTGGAAGGCAAGGGCGTCATCAACAACCGCATCTCCGAATATGTGATGACGCGGCTGAACACGATCGGAGTGCAGAATCACTTCATCAAACGGCTGAACCTGCGCGAGCAGTTGATCCGCGAAGTGGAGATCATTCCCCTCGAGGTGGTGTGCCGCAACATCGTGGCCGGTTCACTAGCCACCCGTTTCGGCCTGCCCGAGGGCCAGCCTCTGCCGCGCTCGATCATCGAGTTCTACTTCAAGGAAGACAAGCTCAACGACCCGTTGGTGACCGAGGAGCACATCACCTGCTTCAACTGGGCCACCACCCAGGAGATCGACGACATCCTGGCCATGACGCTGCGGGTCAACGACTTCCTGCTCGGCATGTTCAACGCGGTCGGCATCACCCTGGTGGACTTCAAGATCGAGTACGGCCGGATCTGGGAGGGCGAGTTCTCGCGTGTGATCCTGGCCGACGAGATCAGCCCCGACAGCTGCCGCCTGTGGGACTCCACCACCAACGAAAAGCTGGACAAGGACCGCTTCCGTCGGGACCTGGGCAATGTCATCGAGAGCTACACCGAGGTGGCGCGCCGGCTCGGAATCATGAAGGAGATGCCCCGCGTGATCGAGGGCGGAGCCGCCTAGAGGGACGAACCTGAGCATGAAAACCAAGGTCCATGTATATCTGAAACCGGGCGTGCTGGACGTGCAGGGCAAGGCCATCGAAGGCGCCCTGCACGACCTGGGCTGGGGCGACGTGGCCAATGTGCGCGTGGGCAAGACCATCGAGTTCGAGGTTGCGGGCGCCGATCGCGTCAAGGCCGAGGCGGAAGCCAAGGCCATGGCGGACAAGCTTTTGGCCAACACCGTGATCGAAAGCTACCGCGTGGAAATCGTCTAACAAACCCTCGCAGCGCTTTTGCGCGAAGAGGGTTTTGCTGGAGCAACTCTATGAAAGCCGCCGTCGTCGTTTTCCCCGGCTCCAACTGCGACCGCGATTGCGCCGTGGGCATCGAACGCTCGACTGGGGCCGCCGTCGATATGATCTGGCATCAGGAAACGACCCTGCCCGAGGGGCTGGACCTGATCGTGCTGCCCGGCGGCTTTTCCTATGGCGACTATCTGCGCTGCGGGGCCATGGCCGCCCAGTCGCCGGTCATGCGCGAGGTGGTCAAGGCCGCAAACGATGGCGTCGCCGTCATCGGCATCTGCAACGGTTTCCAGATCTTATGCGAGGCGCATCTGTTGCCCGGCACCCTGCTGCGTAACAGCGCGCTCAAGTACATCTGCAAGTCGGTGGATCTGGACGTGATCAACGCCAACACCCGCTTCACCGCGGGCTTTGGCGGCCAAAGCACGGCGCGCATGACCGTGGGCAACGGTGAAGGTAATTTCTTCGCCGACGAACAAACGCTCGCACGGCTGGAAGGCGAAGGCCAGGTGGCGTTTCGCTACCGGCAGAACCCCAACGGTTCGGCGCACGGCATCGCGGGCATCGTCAACGCCCGGGGCAATGTTCTGGGGATGATGCCCCATCCGGACCGGGCGTTCGAACCGGAACTGGGTTCGACGGACGGGGCGACCCTGTTCCGCAGCGTGATGGGCTGCGCCTGATTCCATACGTCCGCTTTCACGGCCGCCGGTCAAGCTGAGGCAATGGCTTAGGGATAGGAGGCGGTCATGAGGTGCAGGCCAAAAAACAGGCCGGCGGCGGCTAGCGCCACAATAACCAACACCATGATCGTGATCGCGGGATTACCCCTGTCCTGTTCGTCGTCCATGCACGCCTCCATAACAGCGACAATGCTCGCCGAGCGAGGCGGCTACCTTGATCTGAGGCAAATATTGTCGTGAGAGACTCCTGGGCTTGAGAGACACCATGACATGCAAAGCCGCGTTCGCCGGATTGTCCGCCGTGTTGATCCTGGCGGGATCGGTCCACGCCCAAACGTCAGCATCGCAGGCTGCGGCCAATCCCTGCGCCGTGGCGGTTCAGTCGCGCACAGCCGGCGTGATCGAAATCATTGCCTCCGCGCCGGGCCAAAGCGGCGGGCCGCAATTGATGTGGCGTCCAGTAGCCTCCGGCCCCAGCATCAGTCTGTGGCTGACCTACCCCGCCAGCGCCGTGACGCGGATGGACGAGCCGAGCGGCGTGATGATCCGCTTCCGCACCCACGCTAATCTCAACCCCGATACTCTGTCGGTGTTGGTCCAGGCTCGCAACGGCCGCTCGTGGGGCTTCGACGGTAAGGTCATCAAGTCCGATTCCGACGTGCAGGCGCACCTGGCTTTCGATCTGGACTGGCCCTACGGCCGCGGCGTGATATCGGCAGTGGCCGATGCTCAACCCCTGACCATCTCCGTGCAGCAGGATGGCGTCGTCCTGGAGACCGAAAGCTTTGGCCTGTCGAACATTGATGCCCGCGACAGCCTTTTGGCTGAGGCGCGGACCAAATTCCAGGCGCTCAATCCGGCGTCCTGCCCTGCCCAGCCCGCGCCCTGACGCGGAGCGTGCGACCCCGGACTGGCAAGACGCCTTTGCCCCTGACAGGGCCGCTTGAATCCGCTAACTCGGACCTCATGAGCGCCTTATCCCCAAAGCCCCCCGCAGAACTTGCCCGTGAATTCGGCCTGAAGAGCGACGAGTACGCTCTGATCCTCGATCGACTGGGCCGTGAGCCCAATCTGGTGGAGTTGGGCGTGTTCTCGGTGATGTGGAGCGAGCATTGCTCCTACAAGTCGTCGCGCAAACATCTGGCCAAGTTCCCCACCACGGGGCCCAGGGTGATTTGCGGACCGGGCGAGAACGCCGGCGTGGTCGACATCGGCGACGGCCCGGATGGTCGAAAACTGGCGGTGGTGTTCAAGATGGAGAGCCACAACCATCCCTCCTACATCGAGCCCTACCAGGGCGCGGCCACGGGCGTGGGCGGCATCATGCGCGACGTGTTCACCATGGGCGCGCGCCCCGTCGCCCTGCTAAACGCCTTGCGCTTCGGGGCGCCGGACCATCCTAAGACCCGCCGCCTGGTGGAGGGCGTGGTGGCCGGCATTGGCGGCTACGGCAACTGCGTGGGCGTGCCCACCGTGGCGGGCGAGACCAATTTCCACTCCGGCTACAACGGCAACATCCTGGTCAACGCCATGTGCGTGGGCCTGGCCGACGCCGATAAGATCTTCTATTCCGCCGCCCCTGCCGCCGGGCTGCCCGTGGTCTACTTCGGCTCCAAAACCGGGCGCGACGGCATCCACGGGGCTACCATGGCCTCGGCCGAGTTCGATGAGAACTCCGACGAGAAGCGCCCCACCGTCCAGGTCGGCGACCCCTTCGCCGAGAAGCTGCTGATCGAGGCGACACTTGAGCTGATGGCTTCCGGCGCGGTGGCCGCCATCCAGGACATGGGCGCCGCCGGCCTGACTTCGTCTTCGGTGGAAATGGCGGGCAAGGGCGGCGTCGGCATAGACCTTGACCTGGACGCCGTGCCCCAGCGCGAAGAGGGCATGAGCGCTTACGAGATGATGCTGTCGGAAAGCCAGGAGCGCATGCTGGCGATCCTCAAACCCGGCCGCGAGGCCGACGGGCGCCGCATCTTCGCCAAATGGGGCCTGGACGCCGCCACAATCGGGTTCACCACCGATACCGGCCGCATTGTTCTCAGACACCAGGGCCAGGTGGTGTGCGATCTGCCCCTGGCGCCCCTGTCGGACGACGCGCCGCTTTACGACAGGCCACACCTGCCCCCGAAAAAGCCCCACCGCCTGGCGCTGGACGAGGCCCTGGCCCCCGCCGACTACGAGGCGGCAGTGGTCAAGCTGATGTCCTGCCCCGACATGGCTTCAAAGCGCTGGTTGTGGGAGCAATACGACCGACACGTCATGGCCGACACCCTGGCCGACTCCGCCACCGGCGCGGACGCGGGGATTGTTCGCGTGCACGGCTCGCGCAAGGCCCTGGCGGTCACCTCCGACTGCACCCCCCGCTATGTGCAGGCCGACCCCTACGAGGGCGGCAAGCAGGTGGTGGCGGAGGCCTGGCGCAACTTGACCGCCGTGGGCGCCGAGCCCCTGGCCATCACCGACAACCTCAATTTCGGCAACCCGGAACGGCCCGAGATCATGGGCCAGATCGTGGGCGCCATCGAAGGCATGGCCGAGGCCTGCCGCGTCCTGGACTTCCCGGTCGTGTCGGGCAACGTGTCGCTCTACAATGAGACAAACGGCGTCGCCATTCCGCCCACGCCAACCGTCGGAGGCGTAGGCTTGCTGGCCGATTACGGCCGCCGGGCCGGCTTTGGCGCCATGAAGGCCGGGCAGGTCCTGCTGCTGGTCGGCGAAAGCCGCGGGGAGCTGGGCGCCAGCCTTTATCTGCGCGAGGTGTTTGGCCGCGAAGACGGCGCACCGCCGCCGGTGGACCTGGCCGCCGAGCGGCGCAATGGCGATTTCGTGCGCGGCCTGATCGTCTCGGGCCGGGTCGATGTGGTCCATGATCTTTCCGACGGGGGGCTGATCGCGGCGGCGGCTGACATGGCCCTGGCTTCCAACGTCGGCGTGAGCCTGGACGAGGACACGGGCCTACCGGTTCACGCCGCCCTTTTCGGCGAGGATCAGGCCCGTTATCTGCTAGCCGTTGCGCCTTCGGCCGTGGCCCAGATTGCTCACGACGCCGCCGCAGCCGGCGTGGTGATCGCCCAGGCGGGAAAAGCCGGCGGCTCGACCCTCATCGTCCAGGGAGTCCTGTCTTTGCCCCTGGAACGCCTGCGCCAAGCGCACGAAGGCTGGATGCCGACGTTCATGGGCGCCGGCGTGTAGGCGCTTCTTAAGCATTACATGGAATAAATAGGCTCGCCGATTTAGCTAGGATTGCGGCCATGCCCATGACCTCCGCCCAGATCGAAGCCGATCTTCGCGAGGCCTTTCCCGATGCGGATATCCACATCGAGGACCTCGCGGGCGACGGCGATCATTATCGCGCGCGCATTGTGTCCAATGCCTTCGACGGACTGAGCCGGGTTCGCCAACATCAGCTTGTGTACCAGGCCCTGAAGGGCAAGGTCGGCGGCGCATTGCACGCCCTGGCGCTAGAAACCTCCGCTCCGCAGAGGAACTGACATGCGCTACCGGCCTCTTGCACACCTGCCCATGGCCGTATCGGCCATATCGCTCAAGCTCGATGACAGCTACGCCCGCACCCCGGCCCAATGGGCGGCCATCGGCTTGGCCGCGCTGGACTGCGGCATGAACTGCTTTGAGATCGCCGGTCGCAGCCCCTCCCTGGTGGACGGCCTGGGCCAGGCGCTGCGCACGGTGGAGCGGCGCCTGATCTATGTGATCCTGCGCGCGGGCCCCTGCTCCATGCCTTCCTCCAACGCCGGGGCCGCCGCCTTCACGCCCGCTGCTCTGACCGGTCAGGCGATGGCCGTCGTGGCCCGCACGGGACTGGACTATCTCGACCTGATTCAACTGGATGATCCAGGCCAGCAGGATCTTTCCGCCGAAGCCCTTCAGGCGCTGAAGCAGGCCAAGACCGAGGGCCTAGTTAATGCCTTGGGCGTGGCCGGCGAGGGACCCGAAATTGACGCCTACATCTCCACCGGCGCCTTCGATGTTCTGACCATGCCCTTCAACATGCTGTCCGGCTCGCGCGAGCGACGACGCATGCGGGCGGCGGGCGAACGCAACATGTCGGTCCTGGGCGGGGCGTCCTACCCAGAAGCGATGCTGGTCGTGGCTGAGGCGTCCGCCCCCAAGAAGAACCTGCTGGGTTGGCCGCGACGCAATGAAGGCGCCTCGTCCGCGCCCTATGGCTTCCTGCATGCGACGCCCGATTGGACGGTCGAAGAGATATGCTTGGCCTTCGCCCTGACCGAGCCGAGCCTAGCTTCCGTCCAGGTTACGCCGCGGGATATTGCGCACCTGCAAGCCCTGGCGGCGGTGGCTGAACGGGAATTGCCAGCGGGCCTGCCTGCACAGATCGAGATGTCTCACTTCGCCGCCCTAGGGAAAGACAAGACGCGCGCTTGACCGCGAGCGCTCGGCTCCCTAGCTGAGGGCATGAGCCTTCAGTGAGGACGCCCCGTTGACTGACCCCGTTCGCGAATTCATCGAAAAGACCGTGACCGATCATCCGGTCGTGCTGTTCATGAAAGGCGTGCCAGATAGCCCGCAATGCGGCTTCTCCAACGCCGTGGTGCAGATTCTCGACCATCTGGAGGTCGACTACGTCGGCGTGAACATCCTGCAGGACGACAGTCTGCGCCAAGCCATCAAGGACTTCTCCAGCTGGCCCACCATTCCCCAGCTCTATGTGAAGGGCGAGTTCGTCGGCGGCTGCGACATCGTGCGCGAGATGTACGAGACCGGAGAGCTGAAGGGCTTCCTGGCCGAGAAGGGCGTGGCCAAGGCCGAGGCGGGCTGAGCGCGCCTCGGCTCTATGACCTATCGAGCCTAGACCGTAAGGCTCGACACCCAGAAGTCATGCAGATTGCAGGTGCTGGTCACCGTCACCTTGCCCTTGTAGCCATCGGGCAGGGTGTAGGTCGACGTTGGCATATCCGCGGGGGTGAAGGTCCTGCGGCCAAGGTATTGGCCGCCGGCCAGCACCACGCTGTGGCTGACGATATAGTGCGCCGGGGTCATCACATGGGGCGTTGTCACCGTCAGGGTCGAGCCGCTCACCGTGGCCACGGGCACGTGCTTGGCCTTTACCGCATCTCCCCAATGGCCGGGGTCGTCGGCCGTGAAGACCAGGTTCTCGTCCGCCGAGGCCGCCTGCGCCCGGCTCATCGCCGGCAGAGCCGCCATGGCCGCGCCCAGAAAGGCCGCCTTGGCCAAGTCCCTGCGATCCATGTTGAGTTTATCGCGCTGCATCTGGAATGCCTCACTGCCGGGTTTGAATTCTATCCGCCCGATTATTGTGTGGGTTCAGACACCCGCGCAAGCTTCACCTGCGACAAACAGTCTCAACATCAAGGTTCGGGCGTCAGGGGATTGCCCAGGACAAAGCTGTCGCCCGGCTTGAGCCCCAGGTCCGTCAAGGCGTAGGTCAGGTCGAGATGGCCGACCCCGGCGGGCATGCAAGCGCCTTGCCGCCGGGGAGCCAAGAGCACCAGAGCCTGGGGCTCCCGCTCGAGCACAGCGATGGTGAAGTCGCCCCGCTGACGGCAGGCGCTCATGGGCGCACGGAAGGTCACGCCCGCCGGACCGGCCGTCACGCCGTAGAGCATCATCGGACTTTGGCCCTGGGACGCTTGCGGCGCCTGCGCCAGGGCGGGCGCGGCGAGCAGCAGGCCGGCGGCCAGAAGGACGGCTTTCATGAGCTTTCCCCAAAGCAAAAGGGCCCGGTTTCCCGGGCCCTTCGCATTAGCTCGAAATTTGACGCTGCTTAAGAGGCGTAGAATTCGACGACCAGGTTCGGCTCCATCTTCACCGGATAGGGCACTTCGGCCAGATCGGGGGCGCGGACGAACTTGGAGGCCAGGTGTTTGGCGTCCACTTCCAGATAGTCGGGCGTTTCGCGCTCGGCAGACTGGAGGGCTTCCAGCACCAGGGCCATGTTGCGCGAACGCTCGCGCACCTGCACCACATCGCCCGGCTTCACGCGGAAGGAGGCGATGTTCACACGCTTGCCGTTGACCAGCACGTGGCCGTGGTTGACGAACTGGCGCGCGGCGAACGGGGTCGGGGTGAACTTTGAGCGGTAAACCACTGCGTCCAGCCGGCTTTCCAGCAGCGCGATCAGGTTCTCCGAGGTGTTGCCCTTGCGGCGGGCGGCCTCGTCGTAGGTGCGGCGGAACTGCTTTTCGGTCAGGTTGCCGTAGTAGCCCTTCAGCTTCTGCTTGGCGCGAAGCTGCAGGCCGAAATCAGACACCTTGGACTTGCGGCGTTGGCCGTGTTGGCCCGGACCGTATTGGCGCTGATTGATGGGCGATTTGGGACGGCCCCAAATGTTCTCGCCCATACGCCGGTCAATCTTATACTTCGCCGAATGGCGCTTCGACATAGGTCATCTCTTCTACTTGACGCGGGCCGGCCCCTCCCCTGTTGGAGCGGCGATTGCAACGGCGGCTTCACGTCACCCGTCATAGATTTTCCGCGCCATGGCTCGGGGCCAGGGCGGGAAAGGCGGGGGTATGAGGGCCGCACAGTGGAAAGTCAATGGTTTGGACGCGCCAGAGCCCCTGCGGTCACGCCATCAGGCTGAACACCGTTCCCGGACTATAGGGTGCGCCGGCTTGCTGGGAGCCCGCCTGGGAGGACGCCCCGCCGTTGGCCTGGGCCAGGGCGCCGCCGAAAGTCACCGCGGGCGCGTTGGTGCTTGAAGACGAAGCGCCGGCGGCCTGGTTGGTGTTTCCGCTCTGGCCTACCTGACCTGTCTTGTCTGACTGCCAGGCCGGCGCGTTGGGATGGGCGGGATTCTTGCCCTGCTTGGCTAGGGCCACATCGCAGCAAGTTTGGCAGAGGTAGCCGTTCACGATCTGCAAGGCGGCCTCCTGTCTGGAGCGCCCGAAATCTTACACCCCCGCATTAAGGAATCGTTGAGGCTTTACGGACGTTCATCGGATGACGGCTCAGTCTCGGCGCGCTTGGCCGCCAGCTTGGCCAGCACCCGCCCCCGCCCCTTGCTGAGCGCGGTGATGACCCCCCTCAAGGTGCGCACCTCCTGCTCGTTCAACAGGGCGCGGGCGAAGATGGCGCGCAGATTGCGCACCATGGAGGGCTGCTTCTCCGGCGGGTGGAAGAACCCCGCGCCCTCCAGCTCGCCCTCCAACTGGCCGTAAAGACCATCGAGCATGGCCTGATCGGCCGGTGGCGCGCCCTCCCGAAAAGCGGGCGGCGGGCGATCGGCGTCGGCGGTGCGCCATTCATAGGCGTTGATCGCCACCGCCTGGGCCAGGTTGAGCGAACGGAAGCGCGGATCGATGGGAATGGTGACGATCGCCTGGCACAGGGCGATGTCCTGTGTTTCCAACCCGGCCCGCTCCCCACCGAACAGCAGGCCGGTGTTCAACCCTTCCGCCGCGGCCGTCCTAAGCTGGGCGGCCGCCTCGCGCGGGGTGATGATCGGCAACACGACCTCGCGCGGGCGAGCCGTCGTGGCGTAGAGTCGGTGAAGGTCGGCGCATGCCGCCTGCAGGGTGTCGAACACGCGCGCCCCATCCAGCGGCCAGTTGGCGCCGGAGGCCGAGGCCCAGGCCCGCTCTTGGGGCCAGCCGTCTCGCGGACGCACCATGCGCAGGTCGGCAAGGCCGAAATTGGCCATGACTCGCGCCACTGAGCCGATGTTTTCGGCTAGCTGCGGTTCATTCAGGATGACGCAAGGGGCGCCGATAAGCTCACTCATTGACAGTTTTTCCCGCCCTGAGGGCATTGAACTCCACCGCACAGTTTCCCGCCGCGGCGCAACCGTCTATAGCAGCCTCGCTGCGCCATGGGCGGCCCTGTGAGCCGTTCGTGCGATCGCGCCGTCAATGCCCCGCCTGGGCCTCGTGGAGCCGTTTTGCCGATGTCGAAAATCAAAGTCGCCAATCCCGTCGTCGATATCGACGGCGACGAGATGACCCGGATCATCTGGAAGATGATCAAGGACAAGCTGATCTTTCCCTATCTCGATGTTCCGCTGGAATATTACGACTTGAGTGTCGAGAAGCGCGACGAGACCAACGACCAGATCACCATCGACGCGGCCAAGGCCACGCTTAAGTATGGCGTGGCCGTGAAGTGCGCCACCATCACCCCCGACGAAGCGCGGGTGAAGGAGTTCAATCTGAAGGAGATGTGGAAGTCTCCCAACGGCACCATCCGCAACATCCTGGGCGGCGTGATCTTCCGCGAACCGATTATTTGCCAGAACGTGCCACGCTTGGTGCCCGGCTGGACCCAGCCCATCGTGGTCGGCCGTCATGCCTACGGCGACCAGTACCGCGCCACCGATTTCCTGGTGCCCAGCAAGGGCAAGCTGACGGTCAAGTGGGAAGGTGAAAACGGCGACACCATCGAGCGCGAGGTATTCGACTATCCCGGCCCCGGCCCGGCGATGGTGATGTACAACCTGGACCAGTCGATCCGCGACTTCGCCCACGCCTCTTTCGCCTACAGCCTGATGCGCGGCTATCCGCTGTATCTGTCGACCAAGAACACCATCCTCAAGCGCTATGACGGCCGCTTCAAGGACATCTTCCAGGAGATTTTCGAGGCCGAATACGCCGACAAGTTCAAGACGGCCGGCCTGACCTACGAGCACCGCCTGATCGACGACATGGTGGCCGCGTCCCTGAAGTGGTCCGGCGGCTATGTGTGGGCGTGCAAGAACTATGACGGCGACGTGCAGTCCGACATCGTCGCCCAGGGCTTCGGCTCGCTGGGCCTGATGACCTCGGTGCTCATGACGCCCGACGGCAAAACCATGGAGGCGGAGGCCGCCCACGGCACCGTCACGCGCCACTATCGCCAGCATCAGCGCGGTGAATCCACCTCGACCAACTCCATCGCCTCCATCTTCGCCTGGACGCGCGGCCTGTCGCACCGGGCCAAGCTGGACGGCAACGAAGCCCTGGCCCGGTTCGCTGCCAAGCTGGAAAAGGTCACGGTCGACACGGTGGAAGCCGGCGACATGACCAAGGACCTGGCGCTGCTGGTCGGCGCCCATCAGGGCTGGCTATCCACCGAGGGCTTCTTGGACAAAGTCGCCCAGAACCTGGACAAGGCCCTGGCCTAGGGCCTTAATCGCCGCCTGAAGCGGGTTGGGGAAAAGTGCGAAGCGATTTTTCCCCAACCCCCAAGCCTTAGGAAGCGAGACATTGGCCGCCGACGACGATCTGGGACCGATGGGCAGGATCGACGCCGGCGTGGCCAGGCCGGCGTCGGTCAAGGCGGAGCCTAAGCCTTCCCGCGGCGGCGGATTGTTCTCGAAACTGGTTCTGGCGGCGATCCTCATCGCCGCCATTTCCTTTTTCGCGGCGCCTTGGTTCGCCTTGATGGCGGTCCGCTCCGCCGCCGAAAGCCACGACAACGCCGCCCTGACCGAACTCGTGGATGTGGGCCAGGTGCGCGCGAGCCTACGCGCTCAACTGGCCGGACTGCCGGCGCCAGCTCCGGTGAACCCGTGGACGCATCCCCTGGAGGCCATGCGCCAAGCGTTCGCCGCCAGCGCGCCCATGGGACCGAGCGTGGACGCCTATCTGACAGCGGATGGCCTGACCGCCCTGTTGAACGGCCGCCCCCTCGGCCAGCCGGTGACGCGCCATCCTTGGCCCCGCCTGCGCTATTGGGGCTTCGACCGCTGCCGCCTGGCGGTGACCGACCCCGCCGACCCGCGCCGTGTCACTCTGCTCACTTTCCAGCGCCATGGCGCGTTCACCTGGACCCTGAGCCAGATCCGGCTACCGGGGTAAGGCGCGGCTGGCGGCTCAGATTACGAGGCTCAAGGTCGCGCCGGCGGGCAGGGTTTTCGCAAATTCGGCGACAGCTTTCCGCACGGCGGGTATTTGATCGGGTCTCGTGGCGTAGAAGGTCACCACTCTTGCACTCGCCACCAAGGTGTCCGGCCGGTCGAGGGTGAGCCTCGCCACTGCGATCCAATCCTTCGGCCGCCGCATGAACCAGGCGTCATAGATCATGGCGAGCCCGGCATGGTGTTGCTGGGCGAGCCGGTCCATCCACGCCGGATTGTTCCCGTCCTTGAGGCGCTCCACCCGCGCCGTTTCCGACGCCAAGCCCCACAGATCCAGGACATAGTTTTGATTGTCGTAAGCGACCCAGCCAATGTCGTTGACGGCCACAGGCTGCTTCCAGACGTCCACCGCAAATCGGTGCATCTGATACTGCTGAAGATGGATTTCGGCGGCCGCCTCCGGGGTCTGCAGCGCGAACACGACGTAGTCCGACTGCACAACGAGCCAAACCGCAATGCCCGCGGCGAAGGCGAGCCCCCCGCCGTTGAACCACCGTTCGATCAGCGCCCCATACAAGACCATGATGGCGGCCCAGCCCAAGGTCAGCGCATAGATTTCATAGCGTCCGAACCAGCCGAAGGGACCGATCGCCAGATGCGCCAGAACAGGCAAGGCAGCGAAGATCGCCACCGGCCTGTCTTTCGCGTCGCCGCGAACGGCCGCGAGGACCAGCAACGCCAGAATAACGCCAAATTGAATGCCGTAGCTCATGAAGTTGCGCGCCGTCGCAGCGGTCATGACCGCCACCAAGGCGCGGAACCCATGGACGCCGGCGGCAGGCGATTTGGCCAGGACGGAGCTGGGCAGCCAGGGCAATCCCAGATGGCGCAGGTAGAGACAAAACCCGCCCACCAGCAGCACCCCCCCCGCGAACACCGCGAGCGCCATCCTGCGCCGCCCCATCAGCATCAGGACGACGAGCCCCGCCGCCCAGATCGCCAGTCCCTCCAACCGGATCAATGGACTGACCACCAGCGCCAGACCGAGCCAATGGGGCGCCGTTTTGGTTCGGGCCAGGCGAACCACGCCCATGAGGCAAGCCAAGGTATCGGCCACATGCAGGGCGTGTTCGAGCCCGGTGAAGGCCAGCCCGATGAGGTTGAGCCCCAGCAACAGCGCCGCGGCGACAATGAAGAGGCGCGCGATGGTCTTGCCCGAGAGGGGGATGTCGGCCACGCCGACCAAGACGGCCAAAAGTCCGGCGCTGACGGCCGTGGCGCACAGGTTCAGCGCCAACGCCGCCCATTGACCGCCCATGCCGACCTTGATCAGCGCAGCCAACGCAAAAGGATAGAGAATCGAGGACGAGGGAGAGGAATATTCCGAAGCGTTCAACCCATAGTGACCGGCCTGAAGTTTTTGGGCCAAGGCCAGGTGAACATAGGGATCATCCAGCGAGAAGGTGAACGCGCCGTGGGTCGAACTCAAGACCGCGACCAGCACCGTGGCGCCAAGCGCCAGGCTGACCGTGACGAAAATGATCACGCCGGGCGGCAGGCCCGTAGCAACCCACCGCGCAACATCCTGGCCCCGACTCATTCGTCCCCCCCTGAGACGACATTGTCGAATTTACGCACGCCCAGCGCTAGTGTGCTGGATCTGAAGTTCGCCGGCGCTTTGGGTAGACCGAGGTGCGAATTTCTGAATCGCCACACTAGCGACGCGGTGTCACGCTCACCGTCCCTCGGGATGAATCTTTTTGAGCGCCGCCAGAACCTCGTCCTGGTTGGGATGGCCGGACGCCTGTTCCCATTCGCCGATGGCCAGGTCGAAGCCGCGCACATATTCGGCCCGGGTCAGCACGCCCTTTTCCAGCAACACCCGCGCGAATCCGTCCGCCAAGGCCAGGGCGGCCTGACCTAGAACGCCAGGCCGGACGAAGTGATTGTCTCCCATGGACCGACTCCTCGGCGGCTAAACAAACGCCACGCTGCCTGTCTTATTAGGAGCAGGCCCATTGTTCGGCGCGCCAGAAAATCTGCTGGCGCAATCAGCCGGCCAGCGCCGCTTTGATCGCCGCCAGCCCGTCCTCGGCGCGGGAAGCGTCAGGCGCGCCGCCTTGGGCGAAGTCGGGCTTTCCCCCCGCGCCCTGTCCGCCCATGGCCGCCACGGCGGCGCGGGCCAGGTCCACGGCGCTGAAACGAGCCAAAAGGTCGGCGGTGACGGCCACGGTGACGGCGGCCTTGCCCTCGGCCTGACCGACCAGGGCCACCACGCCCGAGCCGAGCTGCTTCTTGAAATCCTCGGCCACGCCGCGCAGCTCCTTGCCGCCGATGCCCTCAAGCACCCGTGCGATGAGATTGATCCCGCCGATGTCCTCGATGGAAGAGGCGCCGCCCCCGCCGCCGGTGGCCAGGGCGCGCTTGGCGTCCGACAGGGCCTTTTCCAGGGACCGGCGCTCGGCCTGCAGGGCGTCGACACGCGCCGTAACTTCGCTGACCGGAACCTTGAACTGTTCGGCCAGGGCCTTGGCCACGCCGGCCTGATCCAGCAGCCAGCGGCGTGCGGCCTCGCCGGTTAGCGCCTCGATGCGGCGCACGCCGGCGGCCACGCCGCCTTCGGAGACGATCTTGAACAGGGCGATGTCGCCGGTGCGCGCCACATGGGTGCCCCCGCACAACTCCACAGAATAGTCGCCTTCTCCGTCCAGCGTCTTGCCCAGCGCCAGGACCCGCACCTCGCTGCCGTACTTTTCGCCAAACAAGGCGATCGCGCCGGCTTCGATGGCCGCCTCCGGGGACATGACGCGGGTGACCGCCGGCACATTCTGGCGGATCACCGCATTGACCTCGGCCTCAATGCGGTCGAGCTCGTCAGCCGTGAGCGGAGCCCCGTGGCTGAAGTCGAAACGCATGCGCTCTCCATCCACCAACTGACCCTTCTGGGCCACGTGGGGACCCAGCACGTGCCGCAGGGCCGTGTGCGCCAGGTGGGCCGCGGAATGATTGGCTCGAGTGGTCAGGCGCCGCTGGGGGTCCACCAGCAGGCGCACCAGCTCACCTTCGGCCAGGCGGCCATGCAACACCTTGATGTGGTGCACATATAGCTCGCCGGCCTGCTTGTGAGTATCGGTGACCAGGCCGCGTCCGCCGGTCCATGTGATCTCGCCCTGATCGCCGGCCTGGCCGCCGCCTTCCGCGTAGAAGGGTGTGCGGTCGAACAGAGCTTCCACTGTCTCGCCCGCCTCAGCCGCATCCACCGCCAAGCCGTCCCTGACCAAAGCCAGGGTCTCGGAAGCGGATTCAACCGCCTCATAGCCGGTGAACAGAGTCGGTCCGAGCCGCGAGAGCAGAGCGAACCACTCCGCGCCTTGGGCTTGCTGGCCCGAGCCGGTCCAGTTCTCGCGGGCCATCTGGCGCTGGCGAGCCATGGCCGCGTCAAAGCCTTCCATATCCACCGTCAGGCCCTTGGCGCGCACAGCGTCCTGGGTCAGGTCAAGCGGGAAGCCGTAGGTATCGTACAGCCTGAAAGCGGTCTCGCCGGACAGCACGGAGCCGTGGCCCAGGCCGTCGGTGGCCTCTTCAAGGAGCGACATGCCGCGACCGAGGGTTCGGCGGAAGCGTTCCTCTTCCTGGCGCAGCGTCTCCACGATCACGGGCTGGGCTCGGCGCAGCTCCGGATAGGCCGCGCCCATTTCC
The DNA here is from genome assembly GCA_003164925.1 of Caulobacteraceae bacterium. Classification (GTDB taxonomy): domain Bacteria; phylum Pseudomonadota; class Alphaproteobacteria; order Caulobacterales; family Caulobacteraceae; genus BOG-938. The sequence continues at coordinate 67,850 of PLRV01000015.1, read as the reverse complement.
TGCACCAAGGTGGGCGCCAGACGGTGCATCAGGGGCTCGGCCGCGCCCAGCAGATGGGCGTGGCGCATGGCCCGACGCATGATCCGGCGCAGCACATAGCCACGGCCTTCATTGGACGGCGACACGCCGTCGGCGATAAGGAAGGACGCGGAGCGCAAATGGTCGGCAATCACGCGGTGTGAAGGCTGCTGATCGCCTTGGGCCTTCACGCCGGTGAGGGATTCCGAGGCGGCGATCAGGGTGCGGAACAGGTCGGTGTCGTAGTTGTCGTGCACGCCCTGCAGCACGGCGGCGACGCGCTCCAGCCCCATGCCCGTGTCGATGGATTTCTTGGGCAAGTCGCCGACGATTTCGTTGGCCTCCTGCTCGTATTGCATGAAGACCAAATTCCAGATCTCCACGAACCGGTCGCCGTCCTCGTCGGCCGATCCAGGCGGACCGCCGGGAATGTGGGAACCATGGTCGTAGAAGATTTCCGAACAGGGCCCGCACGGACCGCTGTCGCCCATGGCCCAGAAGTTGTCCTTGGTCGGGATACGGATAATGCGTTGTTCAGGCAGACCGGCGATCTTGCGCCACAGGTCGAAGGCCTCGTCGTCGGTGTGGTAGACCGTTACCGTCAGCCGATCCTTGGCAACGGCCCACTCGCGCGTGATCAGGGTCCAGGCTAGCTCAATCGCCCGGGCCTTGAAGTAGTCGCCGAACGAGAAGTTGCCCAGCATTTCGAAGAAGGTGTGGTGGCGGGCGGTGTAGCCGACGTTGTCCAGGTCGTTGTGCTTGCCTCCGGCGCGCACGCACTTCTGCGAGGATGCCGCGCGCGGAGCCTGGGCCGCCTCGGCGCCGGTGAACACGTTCTTGAACGGGACCATGCCCGCATTGACAAACAGCAAGGTTGGATCGCTCTGCGGCACCAGGGGCGCTGAGGCGATCACCGTGTGGTCTTCACCCGCAAAGTAGCTAAGAAAGGCGCTGCGGATTTCGTTCAAGCTCGACATGAGCACTCCGGACGGGGACCTGGGCGGGCGCGTCTTCGGCGCCAGTCGAATATCGGTTCGGGCCGAAATCGGTTCAGGCCGAATATCGGTTCATCGCCTCCCTTAGCCAAGCCCGCCGCGATTGCAAAGGAAAGCCTCCGTCGGCTTCTCGAAGGACAGGCGCCGATAGGCGCGCGAACGAACAAAAAACGGGCGTCCGGTCTTGAAAACCGGACGCCCGGACGGCCAGATCGCGCGGATGCGCAGGCTGCGGGTGCGGGGGGAGGCCCGCGCAGCGACCCGACCGAATTCGAAATGAAGGGCCGGAGGACTTCTCTTGAAGTCTGAATCCAGCTCCAATTTAATGATTTAGATCAAAATTGAATGATCGGCTCAATTCGAGCCGACCGCATCTTGCTCTAAACGTCATCTTCCGCAGAGGGACCGACCAGCAGCTCCTCCACGATGACGCCGGCGTTCTTGCGCACGGCCAGTTCGATCTCCGCGGCCATGTCGGGATTCGCCTTAAGGAATTCGCGGGCGTTATCGCGCCCCTGGCCGATGCGTTGACTGTTGTAAGAGAACCAGGAGCCTGACTTCTCGACCACGCCGGCCTTGACGCCCAGGTCGATGATCTCGCCCAGCTTGGAAATGCCCTGGCCGTACATGATGTCGAACTCGACCTCGCGGAACGGCGGAGCCACCTTGTTCTTGACCACCTTCACCCGAACGTTGTTGCCGATGATCTCATCCCGCAGCTTGACCGAGCCGGTGCGCCGGATGTCCAGGCGGACGGAGGCGTAAAACTTCAGGGCGTGGCCGCCGGTGGTGGTCTCCGGGCTACCGTACATGACCCCGATCTTCATGCGGATCTGGTTGATGAAGATCACCAGAGTCTTGGACTTGGAGATGGACGCCGTCAGCTTGCGCAGAGCCTGGCTCATCAACCGCGCCTGCAGGCCGGGCAGGCTGTCGCCCATCTCCCCTTCGATTTCCGCCTTGGGCGTCAGGGCCGCCACGGAGTCGATGATGACGATGTCGACGGCGCCGGAGCGCACCAGGGTGTCGCAGATTTCCAGAGCCTGCTCGCCGGTGTCGGGTTGAGACACCAGCAGATCATCCAGATTGACCCCCAGCTTATGGGCATAGCTCGGGTCCAGGGCATGCTCGGCGTCGATAAATGCGGCCGTGCCGCCGACCTTCTGAACCTCAGCCACCACATGCAGGGCCAAGGTGGTTTTGCCAGAGCTTTCCGGCCCATAAATCTCCACCACGCGTCCGCGCGGTAGGCCGCCTATACCCAGCGCCAAGTCCAGGCCGAGCGAGCCGGTGGACACAGACTCGATCTCGACGATCTTGCCCTTGTCGCCGAGCTTCATTACCGAGCCCTTGCCGAAGGCGCGATCGATCTGCGCCAAAGCGGCCTCGAGGGCGCGCTGTTTATCTGCTTCGTCCCGTCCCACTAACCGCAACACCGATTGGCTCATTGAAGGCGTCCTTCATATCCGATTCTGCCCGCGGCCCGCGCCGCATTCGATCAGAAGAGGCCCCCTGGCCCGGAACACCCCCGCCGACCCGACCAATGTACATGGTTTGTTCCGGTCGACAAGTTCTCTTTACGTTCCGTGTCGTTTTTTTTGGGATAAGCCCCCGCCATACGCGCGCTTAAAAAAACGGGATTGCCTGGACCGCCCATGCGCCGACGCGGCGGGGGGCCACCCAGGCCATTTGCCGCGCCGCCTCCCCCCAGCAATTCTCACAGGCAAGGCGTTCTTGCCCGCCGGCATAATTTTCACGCGGCATTAACTACCCTCTGAGACAGTTGCCCTAACGTCGCCATCAAGCGCCGCGATTTTTGCGGGGGGAAATGACGCGCACGTTGCTGGGAATAATTCCCACCGGTCCAAAAGGACCGGGCTTCCTTAGAAAAGGATTCTGACTAATGACTTTCAGCATCAATTCCAACGCCGGCGCGCTCATCGCCCTGCAAAACCTGTCCCAGACCGCAAATCAACTGGGCAAGGTGCAGAACGTTATTTCGACCGGCAAGATGGTGAACACCGCGGCGGACAACGGCGCCGTCTGGTCCATCGCCAACACCATGACCAGCAAGGTCTCCGCCCTGGACGCGGTCAAGGACTCGCTGAACCGGGCCACCTCCACCGTCGACGTGGCCATGTCGGCGGGTCAGCAAGTCTCCGACCTGCTCACCCAACTGAAGACCAAGGCCCTGGCCGCTTCGGACACCTCGCTGAACACCACCAGCCGGCAGGCGATGAACGCCAACTTCAAGTCCCTGCTCAGCCAGATCTCGGACGTCGTGAACAACGCCTCCTTCAACGGCGTCAACATGATCAACACGGGCGGCACCACGATCCAAGCCCTGGCCAGCGACAGCGGCACCTCCAAGATCACGGTGGCGGCCCAGAACCTGTCCCTGGGCGGCTCGCTCGTGACCATCGCGTCCGCCGCGTCCTTCGCGACCGCCGCGGCCGCGAGCGCCTATGTGGCGACCCTGACCACCGATATCACCAACGTGAACACCGCGTTGACCAATCTGGGCACCGGGTCGAACGCCTTGGCGGGTCAGCTGTCCTTCGTGTCCAAGCTGCAGGACTCGCTGAACACCGGCATCTCAAACCTCGTCGACGCGGACATGGCCGCCGAGAGCGCTAAGCTCCAAGCGCTGCAAACCAAGCAGCAATTGGGCATTCAGGCGCTGTCGATCGCCAACCAGTCCACCTCGTCCGTCCTCAGCCTGTTCCGCTAATCGCGGACGCGGCGGCGGGGGTTTCGCCCCCCGCCGCCGCGGATTAGCCGGCGCCGCCGGCCATCCTGGCGGAGGCATGCATGAGTCGAAACGCACTTCTTGCCACAGACGGCGCGCAATCCACTCCCGTTCAGGAGGCCGCCGCGCCCGGGCCGCGGCTTCTGATCCAAGAGACGGGCGAAGATGGCTTTTTCATCTATACGGCTGTGGACCGGTCAACCGGCGCCGTGGTGCTCCAAACCCGATTGGCGGCGGGGCCTGCAGAACCGGGCCAGGAAATAGACGCCCCCGCCTGAACGCGCTGTCCTTTTCAGGCGACGTCGCCCCCTCATCAAAGGCCTTGTTGCCGCCCCATCCTTGGGACATCCATATCAGCGCTCGCGTCCAGGTTTGACGCGTCCAGTTTGGAGAGTTCCATGACCCGGCCCCCGGCGAACGCATTTGCGGCAGGTGTCCCTACCGCAACCCTGGTTGTCCTGACACTGGCCAATTTGGCTTGCGCCCTGACGCTGCTGCCCTCTCGCGCCCTGGCCTCCGGCTCCTCTCCGATATTGCCCGGGTACTGGGAGAGCACCGACACGGTGACCTCCCCGATCCAGCAGACCAAGACCTCCCGAAAATGCATCACCGCGGACCAGATCGAGTCCTACATGACCGGCCCGGTGAACAACCATTACAGCTGCCATTACAACAACCGGAAGATGGACGGCCACACGTTCAGTATGAGCGGCGACTGCGTGGACCATAGCGGCATTCCGGCGAAGATCGCCGTGCAGGGCGTCTATACGCAAACCAGCTTCACCATGAACGGCCGCATACGCATTATGATCGGCGGCCTGCCTATTCCGGTAAGCGCCGCCACCGACGCCCATCGCATCAGCGCCGAATGCCCGCCGCCTGGAACACAAGATCAGCCTCCCCCGGCCGCGGGCGATTCATCCGCCGCCGCGCCGGATTCCACCGCCGCTCCGGCTCAATAGACCGCTAGATTCAGATATCTATAGCGAGCCTCTAAGCCGCGAGTTGCTGCTTGACCCGCTCAGCTAGGACCTTGATGTCAAGGGGCTTGGGCAGGAAAGTCACGCCGGTTTCGCCCTCCAGCAGGTCGGAGAACTCCGCTTCCGCATAGCCCGAGATGAACATCACCGGCGCCGCGCCCAGGAACTTGCGCGCCTTTTTGAGCAGGGTCGGGCCATCCAGGCCAGGCATGATCACATCCGAGATCAGAAGGTCGATCTGGCCCGCGTGCTGCTCGGCCAGGGCCAAGGCCTCCTCGCCGTCACACGCCTCAATCACCTCATAACCCCGGGCGCGCAGCAGCCGCGCAGCCACGCCACGCACAGCGTCCTCGTCCTCGACGAACAGGATGCGACCCACCCCCGACAGGTCACGCGCAGCGGGCCTGGGCTTGGGCGGCTCAATGGCAACCGGTCCGGCGGCGCCGGCCTCATGCACGGGCAGGAAGATGCGGAAAGCCGCGCCCTTGCCCGGCGAGCTGTCCACGTGGATCCAACCGTCGGCCTGTTTGACGATGCCGTAGACCGTAGCCAGGCCCAGGCCGGTTCCCTCGCCCACTGGCTTGGTCGTGAAAAAGGGCTCGAAGATCTTGGCCTGCACCTCGGGACTCATGCCGGGCCCGGTATCAGCCACCTCGATCAGGGCGCAGTCGGCCAACGGCGCGCCGACATAGCCCAGAGCTATCGCCTCAGCCTGGGTCACGCGCGCCGTGATAATGCGCACGACGCCCGGAGTATCTCGCCCTTGGCTGCGCATGGCGTCGCGGGCGTTGACAGCCAGATTCATCACGGCGGTTTCGAGCTGGCTCTTGTCGGCCCGCACCAGCGGCAGATTGCGGCCGTAGTCGGTCTCCAGTTTGACATCCTCGCGCAGCAAGCGTCGCAGCAGGACTTCGAACTCGCTGATCAACTCGCCCAGATCGAGGATCTCGCGCTGAACCGTCTGTTTGCGCGAGAAGGCCAAAAGCTTGCGCACAAGATCGGCGGCGCGTACCGCCGTCTGACGGATTTCATTCAGACCCTCATAGGAGGGATCGCCCACAGGGTGGCGATGCAGCAGTTCGTCCAGCCTGAGCTGGATGGCGGTCAGCAGATTGTTGAAGTCGTGGGCCACGCCGCCGGCCAATTGGCCGATGGCCTGCATCTTCTGCGATTGCGAGAGCTGCAGCTCCAACTGCTTCTGCTCGGACACATCGACGAGATAGGCCAAGGTGCGCCCTTGCAGTGCGGTCAGATAAAGGTGCGCGATCCGCGGCGGGTTCAGCGCCAGCTTGACCTCCACCGCGCCCGCCCGCCCGGACTGGATGCGGGCCAGCACCTCAGCCCGGCTGGCGGGATCTATCAAGGGGCCCAGCGTAACGCCCTCGCGCGCTCGCCCCTGGCTCATCTTCTCCAGAGCCGGGTTGACGCCCAAAATCACCGACTCGAACGGATCGGGGCCATCCAGGACCGCCGCGCCGAAGGGGGCCGCTTCCGCCAGAGGGTCCAGACGCGAACTGTGCAGCGCTGTCGAGTGCGACAGGGCGGGCGGCGTCTGAGCGGGTGCGGCTGCGGGCTGCGCCGGCTCGGCCAGCCGCACGAGCAACCGACGATCGTCCAGGCGTGAGACGCTAGCCTCCCAAGTCCTTCCACCCAGGGGCAAGGAGGCCCGGACGATATCGCCGGGGCCGGCGGCCTTAAGCGCGGCGAACAGGGCCGCCCCGCCGTTGGCGCGTCCTAGTCTGCGCAACGCGCCGGGCAAGGCGCGCCAGGCCGCATTGGCCGCGGTGGGCCGTCCGTCCATGGACAAAAGGGCGCAGGGCTCGCCCAGGGCCTCAAGCCAATCCGCCGCCTCCAGACCCGCGCCGGCGGGCGGCTGACGAAAGACGAACAGACCCAGAAAGGCCACGCCGGCGAGCCCCAGCAGCAAAAGCAAGGCGCCGCCCATAGCCGGCCCGGCCGTGACAGCCGGATAGGCGGCGGCGGCGATCGCGGCCGCGAAGCAGCCTGCGCCAGCGAGGATCAATGGGTCGCGACGGCCGCGACTGGCCTCTTCGCGTCTCTCCACCGATTCAGCCATGGGCGTCCTTCAACAGAGGCCTTGCGGCGCGCGAATCAACAGCCCCACGATAGCGCTAAAGCTTCGGTCTGCGCGCGGTCTTGCGGCCGGTACCAAGGATAAAGCCGATGATCTTGGCTACCGCTTCGTAGTGCAACTGAGGGATCATCTGGTCCATCTCCACCGCCGCATAGAGGGCGCGGGCCAGGGGCGGATCCTCGATAACGGGCACGTTGTGTTTCTTAGCCACCTCGCGGATTTTGAGGGCCAGGCTGTCCACGCCCTTGGCCACGCAGATCGGCGCTGGAGCCTCGCTGGTGTCATAGCGAAGCGCCACGGCGAAGTGGGTCGGGTTGGCTATGATGACCGTCGCCTTGGGCACCTTCTGCATCATGCGCCGCTTGCCGCGCTGAAGCCTGATCTGCTTCTGGCGCCCTTTGACATGGGGGTCGCCTTCCGATTGCCGCAGCTCTTCCTTGATCTCCTCGCGGCTCATACGCAGGCGCGCGGTGAAGCGCTGGCGTTGGAGCACCCAGTCGCCGATCGCGCCCACGCCAAGAACGCCCAGAACCGAGAAGAACAGGGCCCTCAGCGCCTCCATCATGAACGGCCCCATGGCCAGGGGGCTCAACAGGCTGAGGTTCGCCATCTGGTCCAGGCGAGGCTTTAATGAAAGCCAGCAAACCACGCCAATCATGAAGACTTTAGCGATTGACTTGCCGAAATGGATGAACCCGTCGATGCCGAACAGGCGTTGGAAACCCGCCATGGGCGACATCTTGCCCGGACTGGGTGCGATCTTGGCCGGAGCCCACAGAAAGCCGGTCTGAATGAGATTGCCCGCCGCGCCCGCCGCGGCGGCGGTCAACAACACCGTCAGCAGGACAGGCCACGCCGCATTGATCGCCAAACGCGCCACGGCGATGGCGCCGCCGTGATCCAGCTCGAAGGCGTCGGGATGGGCCACGAAGGGCAACAGGGCCACGACCATGTTGCGCGACAGCACGCCTCCGCCAATGAGGATCACGGCGACGGCGGCGGACATTGAGGCCCAGGGCGGCAGGTCGGGGCTCTTGGCGACGTCGCCCTGGCGGCGAGCTTCGTCCAGCCTTCGCGATGTCGGCTCTTCTGTCTTGGACTGCTTGTCGGTCTCTTCAGCCACGACGGTCTCCTAGGCGAACAGGCGCAGGAAGGTTTGATAGCGATCGAGCCAGACCAGGCCGATAGCGCCAAGACTGAGGGCGAACAGCGACAGGCCGAACAGCACATGCAGGGGCGTGGCCACGAAAAACACCTGGAACTGCGGCATCATCCGGCCGACCAGACCGACAGCGACGTTAAACACGACCGAGAACACCACCACCGGCGCGGCCAATTGCAGGCCCAGGGCGAAGGCCTGGCTGAAGGTTCTCACGGCGAGGGCCGCCGCATCCATCAGGGGTACGGCCTTGACCGGCTGGAACAGGCTGTAGGAACGCGCCATGGCCGACAGAAACAGGTGATCCAGACCCGTGGCGAAGATGAGGGTCACGCCCAGGACGCTCAGGAAGCTGCTCAAGCTCGAACCCGCCTGCGCCTCCATTGGATTGGCGGTCTGGGCGAAGGACAAGGTGCTCTGGATGGCCACAGCCTCGCCGCAAACAGCCAGCGCCATGGTCAATATCTGAAGCAGGAGCCCCAGCATCACGCCGATAAAAAACTCTTTGAGGGCCTGGCCCGCCATGGCCCCGAGGGAGTCGGGCAAGGCAGGAAGATAGGGCGCCGCAACCGGGCCCAGGCACAGGGAGAGCAACAGGGCGAACACCAGGCGCGCGCTCACCGGAACCGACTTATCGCCCAGCGCCGGCATCAGCATCACGAGGGCGCCGATCCTCATGAAGATCAGGCCTGAGTGGTAGATTTCCGCCGGCACGGCGAAGGGCGACATGGTTTTCGCCCTACAGGCCGGCGATGCGCGAGGCGATCTGGGTCATGAAGGATGACATCGACGCGCCCATGTACGGCAGGAACATCAGCAGCGCCAGGAACACCGCGATGATCTTGGGCGCCGAGACCAGCGTGGCCTCCTGAATCTGGGTCAGGGCCTGCAGGAAGCCGATGACCACGCCGACCACCAGGCCGACGAGCATGATCGGGCCACAAAGCTGAACCGTCAGCCAGATAGCCGACCGTCCAATGTCCAATACGTCAGCTCCGCTCATATCGACTCCCGCGCCCCACGGTTAACGACCGTGGTCGAACATGGTTAATGAACGGCTACGAAGATTAACGGATTCGCACCTCAGATCGTCATCGCCATGATCTCTTTGTAGGCGGAGATCACCTCGTCGCGCACAGCCATCACCGTCTGCAGGCTGGCCTGGGCGGAGGAAATGGCCGTAACCACATCTACCAGCTGCGCCTTGCCCTGGACCTGGGCGGCCATCTGGGTCTCGGCCGTGCGCGAGGACTGCACCGCATTGTTGATGGCGCCCTGCACCATCTGGCCGAAGTCTTGCCCAGGAGCGGCGACTTCGCTGGCCGCGGCGGCGGCGGGACTGGCCTGGGCCTGGGCGGCGGCGTAGGCCTTAGCCGCGATCATTGGAGTGATCATGGGTCAGCCTATTTCTTCAAAAGGTCCACGGTGGATGACTGGATCGCCCGCGCCGTCTCGATCACGCTGAGATTGGCCTCGTAGGCGCGCTGGGCCTCGCGCATGTCCAGCGACTCGATCAGCGGATCCACATTGGGCATTTTCACATAGCCCTTGGCGTCAGCCGCAGGGTTGCCAGGCTGGTACTCCTCGCGGAAAGGCGTGCTGTCCTGACCCACCTGGGTCATCTTCACGCCCTTGGCGCCGGCGGCGACCAGCTTGGTCTCGAAAATCGGGGTCTGCCGCCGATAGGGGTCGCCGCCGGCGGTCTTTGCCGTAGAGTCGGCGTTGGCGATGTTCTCGGCAATGATGCGCATGCGCTGCTGCTGCGCGAGCAGGGCCGAGGCGGCGATGGCCTGGGCTGTATCGGTGGGCGCGCTGACGTTCGCCATGGATCAACTCTCCTACTTGCCAGGCTCTTGGGCGGCCAGTTGCAGGAAGCCCATAGCCTTCTGGTAGAGGCCCACAGCGATGTCGTATTGACTGCGAGTCTCATTCATCTTCAGCATCTGTTGCTCCAGCACCACCTGGTTGCCATTGAGTTCGGCATCGGCGTCAGGCGCTTGCACGGCCTTAAAGTCGGACGAACCGCTGTCGCTCGAAGATGAATGGCTAAAGGCGATCATGCCGGCCGCTTCACCCGATCCGGATCGGGTCAGATCCGACTGAGCCGGCTGCGCCAGGGCCAGTCCGCCCGAGCCCCCCGAGGACTTGGTGGTGAACGGCTGCAGGTCCTGTGGGACGAAGCCGGGGGTCGAGGCGTTGGCTACGTTCTCGGCGATCACCTGCTGGCGCTGGTTCAAATAGCCCATTCGGCTCTTGAGCATGGCAAACAGCGGAACGGATTCGATATCCATGGTCAGTCCAGACTCGGTCTGGCCTTTAACGGCCTGCGAGGGAAATCGTGAACGAACGGGGTTAATCAAACCTTTCCGATCTCAGTCGCGAATTAACGGATCGCCGCCGAATCTGGCTATGATTGGCCCATGGGCCTGGTCCAGATTCTCAGCATGCTTGCGGCGCTGGCCGTGACGCTCGGCCTGTTCGGCCTGGCCGTATGGGCTTTTCGCCGCTACGTCCCCGAGGGCGTCATTCCGCTTGCGCCGCCCCGCGCCGCGCGACGCCTGGCCATCGTCGAAAGCCTGATGCTCGACACCCAACGTCGCCTGGTGCTGGTGCGCCTCGACGACCAGGAGCGCCTGATCCTGCTTGGCGAAGGGCGCCTTCTCTCCTCCGTCTCCACCGTTAAGGAACAGTCGTGATGCGTTGGCTGGCGGCCTATCTGAAGCGCTTCGAGGCAGAGGACCTCAAGCAGGCCGCCCTGATGTCGGCCATCTGCACCGTGGGCTATGCCGTCTTTCCCGCGGTGGCTGCAGCTCAGGCGCTCAACGTCAACCTCGGCGACGGCGCGGGCCTGACGGACCGGGTGGTTCAGCTGGTGGGCCTGCTTACGGTGCTGTCGCTGGCCCCGTCCATCGTGATCATGACCACCTCCTTCGTCCGCATCGTGGTGGTGCTGTCCTTGCTGCGCACCGCCATGGGACTGCAGCAGAGTCCTCCCAATTCGGTGCTGATCTCCCTGGCCCTGTTCCTGTCGGCCATTGTCATGGCGCCGACGTGGACCGCCTCCTACAACAACGGGATCAAGCCCCTGCTCGACCACAAGATGGAGCTGCCACAGGCCTTCACCGCCGCCTCCACGCCCGTGAAGGGATTCATGCTGACCCAGGTCAAGCCCGACGATCTGGCTCTGTTCGTGCGCCTGTCCAAAATCGCCAAGCCCAAAACCGCCGCCGACACCCCCATCCAAGTGGTGACCCCGGCCTTCATGATCAGCGAGTTGAAACGGGCGTTCGAGATCGGCTTTCTCCTGTTCGTGCCCTTCCTCGTGATCGATCTGGTGGTGGCCAGCGTGCTGATGAGCATGGGCATGATGATGCTTCCGCCGGCCGTGATCAGCCTGCCGTTCAAGCTAATCTTCTTCGTGCTGGTGGACGGCTGGCGTCTAGTGGCCGGAAGCCTGATCGAAAGCTTCCAGCACGGCTCGGGCGGGTAGCTAAGCCGGCCAAGCAACAATCAGGAACGGGCGGCCGTATCTGCGCTGGCCACCTTCCCGCGGGGCGGCGGCGGCCCAGGACCGGCGTGGAAGCGGGCTTTCATGCGTGACACCCAGCCCGCGAAGGCGTCGTCGGTCGCGGCCAGCTTGGTGAAGTCGCCCGGATTGGCCTGCATCTGCGCCGTTCCGGCCAGGGCCACGCGCAAAGCCTCCGGCGCGCGGGCCTTGTCGATCATAGCCTCGTAGTGCGAGCGCAGACGCTCAAGCGAGGCGTCGTCCAGCGCAAGGCTGTAGGCCACGCCTGCCCGCAACAGCCGAGCCTCTTGGTCCCCATTGAGCGGTCCCGGCTGCTTCCATCGCTCGCCCAACATCTTCTCCATCAGGGCGCCCGCCTGCGGCCATTGATGTTCGCGCCAAGCCACTTCGGCGCGGATATCGTCGGCGTCGGGGCCCGTGTCCTTGCCCAGGAGTTCCAGGGCGTGGTCGTTCTGATTCAGCGCCAACCAGGCTTGGGCCTCAACCATCCGACGCTGATTGGCGAGCGCCGTCGGCAGAACCGTGGAGCGTGAGGCGTTCAGCACATCGAGCGCCGCCTCCGCCTGCCGGTTCATCAAGTAGATTGTCGCAAGGTCGCCAGAAACCTGAGCTTTTGGAACGCCATCCAGCCGATTTTCAACCTGATACTTTAGTAGCGCCGCAGCTTGGTCGAGCAGATCCACATCCACCAGACGCTGCACCATCTTGCGCACCATCAGGTCGCCGTCTGCTCCGATCGGCGTGAGCTGCTGGAAGTCCGAAAACAGGGCCAGGGCCTGCACCGGCTCCATGCCGTCGGCTCGGCCATCCAGGAACAGGGCGCGGAAGGCCCCGTGCATATCGTTTTGGACGGCGATGGCGTCGGGAGAATTGTCGTTGGCGGCGTTGGCCGAGCGCATGGCCTCCAGGGCCTCCCGGTAATGACCCTGGCTGAGATAGAGCTGGCCAAGGGTCCGGATCACCTGCAGTTCGGTGGCGTCTCCGCGCCAACGGAAGCGCAATCCGTCGTATATATCGACCGCCTGGGCTGGACTCAGCTGGCCCAGCGCGAGGCGGATCTGGGTGGCGCGCATGATGGCCGGCGCAGCGATCTGATCCAACGGCGAGCGGGCCACTGTGTCGTAAAAGACGAGGGCGCGCTTGGGATAGCCTTGGGCCTCGACCAGGCGAGCCTGCAGGAGCTGCGACTGCAGGATCTCCATCGGGTCCTTGGTCTGGGTCAGGGAAAGGGCGATCTCGGTGGAGGCTATGTCCAGCTGCCCCATCTGCAGCGCCGTCTCGGCGTAAGCGCGGGCGAAGCGCGCCTGCCAGGCGGGCGCGAACTGGTTCATGGCCGGCGTTCCGTGAACGAAGGCGTCTTTGGCGGCCGTCCAGTCGCTCTGTTTGGCGGCGATATAGCCACGCCAAAGGGCGCTGGAAGGGTCGGCCGCCAGTTGGACCGCGGAAAAGTCGTTCTCCGCCTCCTTGTAGCGGCCCACCATAGCCCGCGCGGCGCCGCGCAGGCCGTGAAACTCCGGATCGCCTAACATCTCCGGATGGGACTTCGCCGTCAGATTGAGCACCCCGATGGCTTCGTAGGACAGCTCCGAGCCGGCCAGGAAGCGGGCCAGGGCCATGCGCGCCTTGACCCCCGCTGTCTTGTCCCCGCCCGCCTCGCGATTGATCTCTTCGGCCGCTGCGTTCTGCAGATCGCTGTATCGGCCCATGAAACCGCGGGCGTCGGTGCGCGACCAGTCGGCGTATTCGATCAGGGCGGGCATGGCCGCAGGTTGGGGCGCGCCGATGGAGACGTTGGCCCCGCCAGCAAGCGTGGATGGCGATGACAGGCTCAGGCCCTTGGGCCGGCTGATACGCACCCAGTCGCGATCGAAGCTGACCGTCAGATCTTCCGCAATGGGCTCGAAGGCCAGACCCTGGGCCGAAGGCAGCATGTTGAAGTCAACCAGGTCGCGCCGCGAGGCCATGCCCTTGGAGGGGGCCAGCGCCATCACCGCCCCGATACGGTCGCCCACGGCCGGGTCGTCGATCCACACCGCCTTGGTCGCGCCGGCCATCTGGGCCCGCAGGGTCGCCAGCGGCGCAGCATCGTCTCGTTCGGCCTTGATGGGCGCGGGCCAGGTCTGAGGCCCGGCCCCGATGGCCAAGCTCCAGACCGGCCCCTCGGCCCATGCGCGCACCGCCGCGCCGCCGGGCGAGGCGATGCGCACCGCGCTGAAGCCATCGCCATAGACCGCTTTAATGCCCTTGAAGATCGGCGTCTGCGGCGGCGCGCCCGACAGGTCCAGCTTGACCGGAGCGTCAAACACCATCCACACGCCGTCGCCGCGCCGGAAGGCTGCGGCGCCCAGAGGGTTGTTCCAAGGAAAGTGCAGCAGAATCTGCCCGGCGACGATTTCGCCTTTCAGGTGGACAACCCCGCCGGGCGGCCGGGGATCCGGCCGGTGGGCATCGGCGGCGGACACCGCCGCAGGCGCCAGATCGGCTGGCTTGGCGGGAAACAGACTGACGAAGATCGCGCCATCCGCCTGGCCCGTCCGGGCGTCCGCCCCGGGCTGCAGGGTCAGCACAACATCCGTCGAGCCCTTGCCCTTCTGCAACGCCGCCGTTTTCAGGAATGGCGGAGGATCGACCCGGAGCATGGACATGTCCGGGTCGGACGAACGCTCGAAATGCAGAGTNNGGGCCTGGCCTACGCGGATCTCCAGCGGCTCCTTCTGGGCGGCGGCCTGCTCAGCCTTAACAACGGCGGGCGCCGCCAGGGTCGCGGCGAGCGCCATCCAGCGCAGGGCGCGAGGCAGGCGCATGCAGGTCTAACCCTTGCCGTTCGTCGGGGGGGCCGGCGCGGCCGATGCGCTCTGTCCGGGCTTGGCCGCTCCGCCGGCATTGGAGGACGGCGCGGCGCCTGCTGGCGCGGGGGACGGCGCATTTGACGCAAGCGCGTCGCGCGCCTGATCCGCCGGCGCCATACGCGCCGCCAGGCGCTCGGTCAGCACCTTGGCGTCGGTCGGCGTCATCTGAGCCAGGATCGCCGAGAATGCTTTGTCCTTCATCTTGGCCGCAACCGGCAGCCGCACGCTGTCGTCTAGAAGGCCGAAGCGAGCGGCCGCGTCCTTTGGCTTCATCGCCTGGAACACGTTGACCAGGCGATCGACCTCCGCCGCCTTCTCCGCGTCGGCCTGGCCTAGAAGGCCCTGGATGTCGGTCTTCAGCCCCGCCAATTGCTGGAGCTTGGCGTCGATTTTGGTTTCCGCCGCCGAAAGCAGGGCCAGCTGAGTGCTCATGTCGCGCTCACGCTGATCGAGCTGAGTGCGGCGTGCGCCGAGGTTCTGCAGGGTCTGCAGCTCCGCGGGCGACAGGCCGGCCTGTTTGGCCAGCTCCTCCGGCGTAGGCGCACAGACCTGCGGCGCGGGCGCGGTATTCACCGCCATGATGTCCCCCGCGGGCGCGGCGGGCGCCGGACCGTTAGCCGCCCGCGCAGAACGCGCCGCGTCGGGCGTGGACATATTGGCCGAAGCCGTGGCCTTGGCGCCCGGCGCGATATCCTCGGCCCAGGCCTTGGCGCCGGCGGCGATGTCAGGCAGCGAGGCCACGCCGGCGATCAGGCGCAGGGCCAAAGCTCCGCCCGCCGCGATCACCACCAGGGGCAAGATGCGTGGAAACGGCTTCATCGACGCCCTCCGGTGAAGGCCGACAACGACGGTCGCACGCTCTCGAACAGTTCATCATCCACGGCCGCGCGCGAACGCGGCGCGGGCGCCGCGGCCGGAGCCGGTTTGGCGCGGGGCGGCGGCGCTTCGGTCTGCTGAGACGCACGCAACAGGATCGGCCGGGGCGCCTTCACCTGAGCATTGATCCGTTCCAGCGCCTCCGTCTTGGCCTGGGCCTCGACCGTCAGTTTGGTCATCCGCTCCGACCACTCGCGGGCGGAGTCTATCCGATCGGCCAGAGCCGTGCGTGCATCTTCGGCCGTGGCCTTCAGCTCGTTCAGGCCGTCCTGGGTGCGCCGAGCGGCCTGGTCCAGTTCGGCCACGGCCTTGGCGAAGCTGTTGTGGCTTTCGCGCAGGGCGCGCAGGCGCCTGTCCAGGCGCTGGCCGAGGATCATGGCGCCCAGCAGGAGCGCGCCGAGCGTCAAGTTCAAGATCAGGGCGATCGGGCTCATCGCATATCCTTAAGGGCTAGGCGGGCGGTATGGTTGAGCGGCTCCTCGCAGCGCACGGCCACGGAATGGTTTCGTCGTCCCATGCGTCCGCGCGTGAGGGTGATCGCGCCGGAACGGATTTCGACCGGGCTGTCGGGCGTGGCGTTCAGCATCAGGGTATCGCCGACCTTCAGGTCGAGCACGCGCTTCAGGCTGATCAACTGTTCGTCAAGCACGGCCCGGACCTCCATCTGGGTGGTCCACAATTCTGTGGCCAAATGGCTTTCCCATATGTTGTCGCGGCCGAACTTTTCGCCCATGAACTGCTGGAGCAGCATCTTGCGGATCGGCTCAAGCGTGGCGTAGGGCAACAAAAGCTCGATACGACCGCCCCGGTCGTCCATGTCGATGCGCAGCTTGACCAGGATGGCGGCGTTGGCCGGCCTAGCGATGGCCGCGAACCGAGGGTTGGTCTCCAGTCGGTCCAGATTGAAGCTCACAGCGGTCAGGGGCTCGAAAGCGGCGCGGGCGTCGTTGAGCACCACCTCCACCATCCGCTGCACCAGCACCCGCTCGATGGTGGTGTAGGGCCGGCCTTCGATGCGCATGGCCGCCGACCCGCGCCTGCCGCCCAGCAGCACATCGACGATAGAATAGATCAGGTTGGAATCCACGATCAGCAGACCGTAGTTGTCTAACTCCTCAGCGCGGAACACCGCCAATATGGCCGGCAGCGGAATGGAGTTCAGATAGTCGCCGAAGCGCACCGACGATATGTTGTCCAGGCTGACTTCGACGTTGTCCGAGGTGAAATTGCGCAAGGAAGTGGTCATCAGCCGCACGAGGCGGTCGAAGACGATCTCCAGCATCGGCAAGCGTTCGTAGGAGACAAGGGCCGAGTTGATGATGGCGCGGATGCCGCTGCGCTCGACCGTCTCATCCGCCAAATCGAAGCCCAGCAGACTGTCGATCTCATCCTGATTAAGGATGCGCTCCGAGCCCAGGTCGGCCTCGCTCCAGCCCGGGCCCCCGATGCCGCCTAGAGCCGCCAGCGGGTTTTCTTGTTCCTCGTCCGACATGAGCTAGTTGACCAACATTTCTTCGATCAGCACCGCATTGGCCTTCGACGGCGCGATCACCAGATTGACCCGGCGCAGAATCTCCATGCGAAGCTGAAAGGCGCCCTGACTGCCGGCAAGGTCTTCGGGGCGCAATTCGCGCAAGAAGGTCTGGAACATATCCTGCAGGCGGGGCAGGTTTGGGTCGAGCGCGTCGGCCGTGTCGTGGTCAGGCAGTTCCAGCGTGAGCTTAAGCTTGAGAAAGCTCGGCCTGCCGTCGGCAGTCTGTATGTTCACCACCAGATCCGGCAGTGTGTAGAACACCACGCCGTTGGGGCCGTCAGCCACCTGCGGCCCGTTCGGATCCTGCTTCTTGTTGGCGTCCTTCTTCTCGTCTTTCTTTACCGGCTTGGCCGCGTGGGTCGCGCCGCCCTTGCCCATCAACAGCAAGGCGGCCGTTCCGCCCCCCCCGACCAACACGACCGCCGCAGCCGCGGCGACCAGGACGACCGGCGGACCTTTTTTCTTAGCGGCCTTCTTAGGCGGCGCCTCGCCTTCGGCCGAAACCTCGTCGCCAGCCGCGTCCTCCGGGGCGACATCTTCGGCCTTGGCTTTCTTCTTCCCAAACATTGTCTATCTGCGGCCCCGACGCGCCGGATATGCAGATTCCGGCCCGCCTTATGAATCCCGCGAACATGGTTAAGGAATTATTTTTCCCACCCCGACGGGGCCTGCAGATTTTGCCGGGCTGACTCCGCCCCAAAGGCCGCCGTTAACTTTATATAGTATTGTTTTTTATGGTATTTTCTTTGGCCCGACCCTTGCAATCCATCCTGGCAAGCACCGGGAGACCGTTAATGGACAATACCCAGTACGTCAGCTTGTCACGTCAACTCGTCCTCCAAAAAGAGCTGGACGTCGTGGCCAACAACATCGCCAACGCCGATACCGCCGGATTCAAGGTCGAATCGGTGATGGTGGGGACCGATGCCCAAACGCCGAAGTCCGCGCCGGGCGCGCGCCCGATCCTGTTCGTCTACGACAACGGCTTGGCCCGTGACTTTAGCCAGGGCGCCCTGAAGGCCACCGGAGGGACCTACGACATGGGCCTGCGCGGGGACGGCTTCTTTCAGGTGCAATCGGCGGGTGGGACCCGCTACACCCGCGACGGCCGTTTCACCCTGAACGCCCAGGGCCAGATCGTGACCGCCGCGGGCGACCCCGTACTCGGCGACGGCGGCTCGCCGATCACGATCGATCCCAACAAGGGGCCAGCGGTGATCGGCGCAGACGGCACGGTGACCCAAGGCGCGCAAATCGCCGGCAAGATCGGCGTGGTTCGCTTCGCCTCTCTCACGGCCCTGCAGAAGGATGGCGGGGGCTACTACCAGAACGTTTCCAACACCGGCTCTCAGCCGGCGCCCGACACCAAGATCGAGCAAGGGATGGTGGAAAGCTCCAACGTCAATTCCATCACCCAGATCTCCCGTCTCATCGAGGTGAGCCGGGCCTACGAACAAATCTCCAACATGATGACCCAGACCGGAAGCATCGAAGACGAGTCGATACAGCGTCTGGGCAAGGTCAACTAAGGAAGCATCAGCATGCGCGCCCTCTCCACCGCCGCGACCGGCATGGCAGCCCAGCAACTGAACGTCGAGGTCATCTCGAACAACATCGCCAACATGAACACCGTTGGCTACAAGAGCCAAAGGGCCCAGTTCCAGGATCTGCTGTACCAGGACCAGGAACAGGTCGGCTCGCAGTCCGACTCCTCGGGCACCATCGTGCCCACCGGCCTGCAGGTCGGCTCCGGCGTCAAGGCCGGCTCGATCTATCGCATCACCACGCAAGGATCGATGACCCAGACCAGCAATCCGCTGGACGTGGCGGTCCAGGGCATCGGCTATCTGCAGGTGCAACTGCCGACCGGCGAAACCGCCTATACCCGAGCTGGAAACCTGTCGGTCAACAACGCGGGCGTCATCGTCACCGCACAGGGCTACCCTGTACTGCCCCAGATCACCGTTCCGTCCGGCGCCACCAACGTTGTGATCTCTCAAAGCGGTCTGGTGCAAGCGACTCTGCCAAGCCAAACCACGCCCCAGACCCTGGGCCAGTTCGAGCTGGCCAGTTTCGTCAACGAGGCCGGACTGGAAGGCCTGGGCGGGAATCTTTGGCAGGTCAGCGGGGCCTCGGGGCCCGCCGTGGTTGGCCAGCCGGGAACGAACGGCCTTGGCAGCCTGCTGCAGGGCTACACCGAGGCGTCCAATGTGGATGCGGTTGGCGAAGTGACCAACCTGATCGCCGCACAGCGCGCCTATGAGATGAACTCCAAGGTGGTCACCACGGCCGACCAGATGCTGTCGACCACGGTTCAGGAGAAATCGTGATGATGCGGCCGCCGCGCATACTGCTGATCCTTGCGGGCCTGCTCGCATTGGCCTGCGGCGACCTACGGGCCGGTCCTGCTCACGCCGGACAGCCAGTAACGCTGCGGGATGGCCCCGCCACCGAGAACGGGCGCGTGACTCTCGGCGATCTGTTCGACGGCGCCGGCGACCAGGCCGATGTGTTGGTGGCTGGCGGTACCGCGGGGGTGGGCATGGTGCTGGACGCTGGCCGCGTGCAGGTGTTCGCCCGAGCCCATGGGCTGGACTGGGACAATTCCAATGGCATCCGCCGGCTGATCGTGCGCGCCGGCGCGGCGCGCTCGCAATCGTCCGGCGCATCGAGCGGCGGCCTGGTGGTCACCGCCCCGTCCACCCACGCGATCCAGGTTCTAGCCTACGCCCGCGATATCAACGCCGGAGACATCGTTCAGTCAGATGACGTGTTCTGGAGCCGCACGGCCGCCCCCCTCCCCGACGCGCCGCGCGATGCTCAGGCCGTAGTCGGCATGGCGGCACGGCGGCCTCTACGCGAAGGCCAAGCGGTCGCTCAGCATGACGTCAGGCCGTCCGAAGTGATCAAAAGGGACGATGTGATTGACCTGATCTACAGCCAGGACGGCGTCACCCTGACCTTGCAAGCCAAGGCGCTGGAAAACGCCGTGACCGGGCAAACCTTCAACGCGCTGAATCCGGAATCCAAAAAGATCATTCAGGCCGTGGCCGCTGGTCCGGGCCAGGCCGTGGTGGGCCCTCAGGCCGAACAGATGAAGACCGCCGCCCGTCTCAACCCATCCCTGCTCGCTTCCCTGCCTTGAGGTTCGCCATGCGCCCGCTCGCCCGCCTACCCCTGATCGCCCTGGCCGCCATCCTGCCGCTCGCCGCCTGCGCCAGCGCCAACGAGGCGCTGAAAGGCCCCAAGCTGACGCCCGTCGGCGACCCCACGCCGCTGGTCGCCGAACAGCCTTCTGTGCTTTCGGCCTACCGCGCGCATGACGAAAATCCCAGACCCGCATCCGCCAATTCCATCTGGCGGGCCGGCGCACGCACCTTCTTCAACGACCAGCGCGCGGCCAGGGTTGGCGACATTCTTACCGTGCTGATCACCATCGACGACAGCGCCCAGGTGCAGAATGACACCTCCCGCGAGCGCAAGACCGCCAATACCATGGGCATGACCAACTTCTTTGGCCTTGAGACGGTGCTGAAGGCCGCCCTGCCAGGCATGACGCCGTCGAGCATGGTCAACACCAACGGCGACAGCGCCCTGACCGGCACCGGCACCATCAACCGGGCGGAGAAGATCAACCTGACCATCGCCGCGGTGGTCACCAAGGTGATGCCCAACGGCAACCTGGTGATCCAAGGCCGTCAGGAAGTGAAGACCAACAACGATCTGCGCGAACTGACCGTCGGCGGCATCGTGCGGCCGGAGGATATCTCTTCGTCCAACACCATCAACCACACCCAGATCGCCGAAGCCCGGATCAACTATGGCGGCAAGGGCGATATGATGCGCTCCAACACCGCGCCCGGGGGGCAGGCCTTGCTGGAAACGTTCGAACCGTTCTGATCGCGAACTCAGGACGGGGGAACTGCAGGGCTCGCGGCGTCGTTTGAGTATCCGGGTTCTAGCCCTGCGGGATGGGCGACGGAGTAAGCCGGTGAAGCTGCGCGGCGGGATGACGGCGGCTTGCCTGGGGGCCATTTGCCTTTTGATGGCGAGCTGCCAAGGCAGGACAATCTGGGCGCCGGCCCACTTCGGCTTCTATTTCAACCAGGATGATCAGGCGGCGAACCTGGCCTATGGCGAAGCCAATTCGGATGATGTGGGCCTGATGCTTCAGTGCGCCAAGGGTTCCCGCCAGGTTGAGCTGACCGACGTCGCGGCCGCCAACGCCAACGCGCCATTCGTGCTGGCCTCCGGCGCCCAGAGCGCGGTCCTAGCCGCGAAGCTCAGCATCGATGAAAGCGGAGCAGCCCTAGCCGAAGCTATGCTTCCGCTGAACTCACCCGTGCTGCAGGGATTTCGCCGCAGCGGCGTCATCGCCGTCAGCCTGGGCCGGTCGCACTACGGACTGAAGGCACGGCGCGAGGAACGGGCCGCCGTGTCGGACTTCTTCTCGGCTTGCGAACGGTCTTGATTCCAACCGCCGGCCTTCGAGCCAATGGGACGAGTCGTATGCGGCGGCGACCACGATTCAGCGTGTAGGCGAATACACCTGAACCCATCGCGCCCTAACGAGCCGACGCCATCAACTTGGCCGCGATTTCTTCGCCGTTAAGGGCCTCCAAGATAGCGCGGGCGATGCCCGTGGCGTCCAGTCCGGCCTCGGCATACATCACCTCAGGCTTGTCCTGATCCTGGAAGATGTCGGGCAGCACCAGGCTGCGCACCTTCAGCCCCTTGTCCAGAGCGCCGTGGGTAGCCAGGGCTTGCAGCACGAATGAGCCAAAGCCGCCCACAGCGCCTTCCTCAACGATGATCAAAGCTTCGTGCTCGCGCGCCAGGCGCAGCACCAAATCCACGTCCAGCGGTTTGGCGAAGCGGGCGTCCGCCACCGTCGCCGAGAAGCCGTGCGCCGCCACGTGATCGGCCGCCTTGAGCGCCTCGGCCAGCCGCGTGCCGTAAGACAGGATCGCCACGGTCGAGCCTTCGCGTACGATGCGGCCCCTCCCGATTTCCAGCGGCTCGGCCGGATCGGGAATGTCGATGCCAACGCCCTCGCCGCGCGGATAGCGGAAAGCGCTTGGACGATCATCGATGGCGGCCGAAGTCGCCACCATGCGGGCAAGATCCGACTCGTCGGCCGCCGCCATCAGCACAAAGTCGGGCAAGGCGCCCAGAAAGCCGATGTCGAAGGAACCGGCATGGGTTGGGCCGTCGGCGCCGACCAGTCCGGCGCGATCGATGGCGAAACGCACCGGCAGCTTCTGGATGGCGACGTCGTGCACCACCTGGTCGTAGCCGCGCTGCAGAAAGGTGGAATAGATGGCGCAGAACGGCTTCAGACCATCCGCGGCCATGCCGGCGGCGAAGGTGACCGCGTGCTGTTCGGCAATGCCAACATCGAAGGTGCGCTCGGGGAAGCGCTGTGCGAACAGGTCCAGGCCCGTGCCCGACGGCATAGCCGCGCTGATCGCCACGATCTTCTCGTCGCGCTCAGCCTGCTTGATCAGGGATTCGGCAAACACCTTGGTGTAACTGGGCGCGTTGGACGCGGCCTTGGCCTGCTTGCCAGTGACCACGTCGAACTTGACCACGCCGTGGTACTTGTCCTCGGCGCTTTCGGCGGGCGCATAGCCCTTGCCCTTCTGAGTGACCACGTGCACCAGGACCGGCCGGTCGTCGATATCGCGCACATTGCGCAGGATCGGCACCAGATGGTCCAGGTTATGCCCATCGACCGGACCGACGTAATAGAAGCCCAGTTCTTCGAACAGGGTGCCCCCGGCGACCATGCCGCGCGCATATTCCTCAGCCTTGCGCGCCACTTCCTGCATGGGCTTGGGCAGCACATGCACCATGGTTTTGCCGAACTTGCGCAGGGTCTGATAGACGCCGCCGGACACCAGGCGCGCCAGATAGGCGCTCATGCCGCCCACCGGCGGCGCGATCGACATGTCGTTGTCGTTGAGCACCACAATCAGTTGGCCCGTGGTATGGGCGGCGTTGTTCATCGCTTCATAGGCCATGCCGGCGCTCATGGCGCCGTCGCCGATCACGGCGATGACCTTGTTGTTCTTGCCCTGCTGGTCCCGCGCCGTACAGAAGCCCAGAGCCGCGGAGATCGAGGTCGATGCGTGGGCCGCGCCGAAGGGGTCGTATTCGCTCTCCGCGCGCTTGGTGAAGCCGGACAAGCCGCCTGGCTGGCGCAGGGTGCGAATCCGGTCGCGGCGGCCGGTGACGATCTTGTGAGGGTAGGCTTGGTGGCCCACGTCCCAAATCACGATGTCTTTGGGCGTTTCGAAGACGTGGTGCAAAGCCACCGTCAGCTCCACAACGCCTAGCCCGGCGCCCAAATGGCCGCCGGTGGTGGAGACAGCATCGATGGTCTCGAGGCGCACCTCATCCGCAAGATTTTTCAGCTCCGCGAGCGAAAACGAGCGGATGTCGGCGGGGCTTTTGACCGTGTCGAGCAAGGGTGTTTTCGGCATCTTTGACGTGGAGACTGCTAAAGGGTTGAAAGCGTTATAGACCGGCAGCGCGCCGGGGGCGAGCGCCGCGACGGAATTCAGGCAAAATCGGCGGCTTCGCTGCGCTCGGCCGCACCCTGCGGACCGACCACGATCTTTTCCACCTTCAGCCGGGCAGCTTCAAGCCGAGCTTCGCAGTGAGCTTTCAGGCGTGCGCCACGCTCGTACATTTCGATCGATTGCTCCAGCGGCGCTTGTCCCGATTCCAATTCCTGCACGATGGCTTCCAATTCGGCCAGCGCCTGTTCGAAGGAAAGGCTGGAGACGTCTTTGGCGTCTGTCATCGGGTATCTCGAAAAATCGCGGTAAGACTCGCCATTGGCTCATACCTTAGGCGAGCGCGCCGCAACATCAACCTTGCTGCGGCGCAAAGGCGATCTTGAAGCTAAGCCGCGTCCACGCTCGACATTAAAACAGCCGACGAACAAGGGCCTCGCAAGCCACGTATTTCACGGCCAAACCACGTTGATCGCGCCACCCTGAAGGCCTTAGCCTGGCGGGGTGAGCCCTCAAGAAACCGAATCAGCCCCAACGCCGACCCAATCCTCGGCCGCCGGCCCCAACCTGTTGGCGTCCCGCATGACCTTGGTTTCGGTCGCCTGCGCCCTGTTCATGCAGTCGATCGACTCCACCGCCCTTTCGACCGCCCTGCCCACCCTGGCGCGGGCCTTCGCCACCGATCCGATCCATCTGAAGCTGTGCCTGACGGCCTACATCATGGCCCTGGCCGTGTTCGTACCCGCCTCGGCCTGGGCGGCGGACCGTTTCGGCGCCCGGCGCGTGTTCATCACGGCCATGATGGTGTTCGAGATCGGTTCGGTGCTATGCGCCCTGTCCCATTCCCTGGGCGAGCTGGTCGCGGCGCGTATCCTGCAGGGAGCCGGCGGCGCCATGATGACCCCGGTGGGCCGGATCATCGTCGTGGCTTCCCACCCGCGAGATCAGCTGATCCGTGCCATGGTCTGGCTGACGACCCCCGCCACGCTGGGCCCGATCCTGGGTCCGCCGCTGTCGGGCTTCATCCTTTCGATCGCGAGCTGGCATTGGATCTTCTACATCAATGTGCCCATGGGCCTGCTGGGCATCGCCGCGGTGCTCAAGTTCGTGCCGAAGATCAAACAACCCCATCCCGGCCGGTTCGATTCTCTGGGGTTTCTGCTGGCCGCGGCCGTCATTAGCGCGTCCATGTTGGGAGCCGAATCGGCTGGCGTTGACCTGTTCTCCGGATGGGTCCAAGCGGCGGTTTGGCTGACCGCCCTTTTCGCCGCGGTCGCTTATTTCCTCCATGCCCGTGGGCGTGAGCGGCCGGTGCTGAACCTGGGACTGCTCAAGATCGCCACCTTTCGCGCCAACGCCGTGGGCGGCAGCCTAATGCGTATGACCATAGGCGCCCTGCCGTTCCTATTGCCGCTGCTCCTGCAGGCCGGGCTGGGCTGGACCCCGCTGCAGGCGGGAGCGGCCACCATGTCCAGCGCTCTGGGACAGATGGGCGCGCGCGTGGGCGCCCAGTTCTTCATCCGCAAATTCGGCTTTAGGGTCGTGCTGATCGCCACGGCGGCGACCAGCGGCCTCATAGTGGCGGCCACCGGCCTTTTTCGTCCAACCACGCCGGTCGCGGTGATGGTTGCGGTCTTGGCCGTGGGCGGGTTCCTGCGCTCCAACCATCTGACCTCGGCGTCCACCATCGCTTTCGCCGACATCCCCGACAACGCCGTCAGCCAAGCCTCGAGCCTCGCGGCGGTGCTCCAGCAGATGGCTCAAGCCTTCGGCATCACCCTGGCGGGTCTGATGCTGCATATCGCGCAGCAGGCCTCTGCGCCCCATGGCGTCAGGTCCCTGGCGCCGCAGAATTTCGTGCTGCCATTCTGTATGGTCGGACTGGCGGCCGCGTCGTCGATCCTGGTCTATGCGCGCCTGCCGGCCAATGCGGGCGCGCATCTGCACGGACCCCCGCGCCGACGCTGACCCCTACCAGGCGCCGGAGTTGGCCATGGACGCCCAGGGCTCCTGGGGCGCAAGAGGCTCGCCCTTCTGCAGCAGCTCGATGGAGATGCCGTCGGGCGAGCGGACGAAGGCCATGTGACCATCCCGCGGGGGCCGGTTGATGGTCACGCCCGCGTCTTGTAGACGCGCGCACAGGGCGAAGATGTCGTCCACCTCGAACGCCAGATGGCCGAAGTTGCGGCCGCCGGCGTAGGTTTCCGGATCCCAGTTGTAGGTCAGCTCGATCAGCGGCGCCCGCTCGGCCTGGGCTCGGGCCTCATCCTGCGGCGCGGCCAGGAACACCAGGGAAAAGCGCCCCTTCTCGTGGTCCATGCGCCTCGTCTGCACGAGGCCAAGCTTGGTGCAATAAAAGTCCAGCGCCGCGTCCAGATCGGCCACCCGGACCATGGTGTGAAGATATCGCATCAACCTCTCCTGCGGGCGGACGCGGCGCGCGGGGCTACGCCGCCTTGAACACCAGGCTCGTATTCAAGCCGCCGAACGCGAAGGAATTCACCAACAAGATCCGGCAGTCGATGGGACGAGCTTTTCCCAGCACCAGGTCGAGGCCGGCGCAATCTGGATCGGGCGCTTCGAAATTGAGGATCGGCGGCGCCAGGCCGGCGCGCAGGGCCTCGATGCCGATAACGGCCTGCAACGCCGTCGTCGCGCCGATCAGATGGCCGTGGGCGCTCTTGGTGGCCGTGAGCGGATGGCTGGCGGCCCGAGCGCCGAACACCGCGCGGATCGCCTCGGCCTCGTTCTTGTCGTTGAGCGGCGTGCCCGTTCCATGGGCCCCGATCAAGATGTTCTCGTCCTGCAGCACCCCAGCCAGTTCGCAAGCCTGGGTCATGGAGGACACTGCGCCGTCGAGCGCCGGCTGAGTCAGGTGTCCCGCATCGGAGGACATGCCGAAGCCTGACAACTCCGCCAGGATCGTAGCGCCCCGCCGTTGGGCGTGCTCCCAGTCTTCCAGCACCATGGCCGCGGCGCCCTCGGCGATGACCATGCCGTCGCGGTTCAGGGAAAATGGCCGGATGGCGGTCGAACTGGCGGCCTGTATGCCCTCCCAGCAAAGCATGTCCGCAGGCGTGACGAGCGCCTCGCCGCCGCCGACCACGGCCACCGCAGCGCGGCCGCTCTGGATCAGCATGGCGCCCTGGCCGATGGCGTGGCCGGAGGAGGAACAGGCGCTGGAGACAGCGAATACCGGCCCTTTGACGCCGAACTCCATGGCGATGGCGCTGGCGGGCGCCGAGACCATCACTCGGGGCACGGTCAGGGGATGCACCTTGTTCATCTTCATGCCAAAGAAGCGCTCGTAGGCCTTCTCCTGGGTGCTCAGCCCGCCGATGCCGTGGCCGAAGACAACCGCCCCCTTGGCCAGGGCGGCGTCGCCCAGCAAGCCGGAGGCGCTCAAAGCCTCGTGCGCCGCCTTGAGCGAGAACATCGCAAACGGGTCGAGCGATGCGCCAACCCGCCGGCTGAGCGCCGCCTCAAGGGCCGACAAGGTATCGCCCTTGACCAAGCCCACCAGCCAGGTCCTGCCCGGCGGTCCGTGGGGACCCGGATCGAGAAACACCTGTTCAAGGCCACTGACGCCGTCACGCGCCCCCTGCCACGTCGCGTCCACGTCGCCGCCCAACGCCGACACGGCGCCCAGGCCGGTGACGGCGATGCGCCTCAGCGTCACTGAGAGGCGGCCTTCGCGGCGATCTTGGCTTCGACCAGGTCGAGCATCTGGCCAAGCGTGGCGCTCTTCTCCAAGTCGTTCTCACCGATGGTCACGCCGTATTTGTCTTCGATCGCGAAGACCACGCTGACCAAATCGACGGAATCCAGCCCGATCTCTTCGAGAGTGGCGTCCTTCTTCAGCTTGTCGACATCAACCAGGGCTTCCTTGGCAATCAGGTCGATCAGCTCCGCTTCCAGCGACATGATGGGTGTTATCCGCAGGCGATTGAGGCGTGTGATGTGCCTCATGGACCGCTCGGGCGCAATCGACAAGCCGCTGAATGGGCGGCCAAACCGCTTAATCGCCCAGGATGGCCGCCGTTCGGGCGCGCAGATAGGGCGCGACCTCGTCCTCGAACCAAGGATTGCGCCTCAACCAAGCGGTGTTGCGCCATGAGGGGTGTGGCAATGGGATAACCCCGGGAAGGCTCTCCCTCCACGCCAGCACGGTCTGGGTCATCGATCGTCCCCTCGCGGCCGGGGTATGCCATTGCTGAGCATAGGCGCCGACTGTCAGAACCAGCTCGACCTTGGGCAGAGCCGCCATCAGCCGGGCCCGCCAGAGAGCCGCGCATCGCGGCGGCGGCGGATAGTCCCCGCCCTTCAGGTCGGTCCCGGGAAAGCAGAAGGCCATGGCCGCCACACCGATGCGGCGGTCGCCGTAGAAGGTCTGACGGTCCACCCCCAGCCAGGCGCGTAGGCGCTGGCCTGAAGCGTCATCGAACGGCAGGCCGCTTTCGTGCACCCGTCGGCCGGGCGCCTGGCCACAGATGAGCAGGCGGGTTTCGGGAAACACCCGCACCACCGGCCGCGGCTCATGTGACAGGTCCAGCACGCAGGCGCGGCAGGCGGCGATTTCGGCGAGCAACACCTCAAGAGACATGCGACCCATATAGGCGCGCGAGGCGGCCCAGCCTATGCTGGGCGCCGAAGAGCAGGAAACATCCCATGAACAGGCGCGCCTTCCGTCGCAGGACCTTGCCGGCTGCCAGCCTACCCGCCGCTGTCGTGGGATCGAGCGCCGTTGGCGCCTTCGCCCTGGGCGCTTTCGCGGTCGGCGCCCTGGCCATCGGAACCCTGGTCATCGGCCGCGCAACTGTGCGGCGGCTGAAGCTCGGCGCGGTCGAGATCGACTCCCTCACAGTGCGCCACCTGACGGTGCTGGAGCCGGAAGCCTAGCTAGCCTCTAACCGCCATCATTCCAGGAAGCCCTCGCAGGACCTAGACATCGCCCCGACTCGGGCCGCTGATCATTCGCTTTGGTCAGACATGTTCGACCCGGTCTACAGAATCTGCAGCAGCGTGGACGTTTGGCGCCGCAATATAGCCCAAGGCGCGGCATTTTCGTCGATCTGGCCAACAGTCTTTAGCGCCCTCAAGCACGGCCATTGTACAACTTGCAATGACATTGAATTGAGTGGCGACCTGCTTACCCGCGTTCATAGCTTCGTGGCATCGGCCCAGATCGTGAGTAAATCAGCTTGGAGTTTAATCCACATAAAATGAAATTAGATAATAGGTAATGGATAATTCAATGAGCGATTTATTTTGCAAAATATCATCTAAAAAATCATTACTATTTATTTTCATTTTGTTTAGTACAATTTTATCCCTAATGACAAGCTGGAAATCCTGGTCGAATTCCCCTCACGCATCGATCTTTTCGTTAAGTAACCTGATCGGACCAGCCACCTATAGCCTGACACATCATAGCGCCATGCTAGTGAGGACCGATGCGATGGGTACACCAGGGCAGCCCATCGATTTCTATGCCGCGAGAATGCCTGTGCCCGTTATTGCGCTGTCGTTGTTGGCGGAAATCACGCACAATACTACGCAATCAGAGATCAGCTCGCTGAAGGCTGTTATTTTCCTGATCCCCATCTGGCTCGTCGCCTGGAATTTGTTGCGCCGATCACGCAACCTGCCCCCTCCCATTCTTGTCTTGGCGGCGTTCACGCCATTTCTAATGGCGCCATTTCTGGCGGACGTGGTCAACCCGCAAGTGGAGGAAGGTTATGCTTATGGTTTCGTAGCCCTGGCCTTCGTCTATTGCGCGGTTCTCATTTCGAACCAGCCGGCGAGTAAGGAGAGCAGCTGGGCGGACTGGATCATATTGAGCTGCGCTTTGGTGCTAATATACCTGACAAAAAGCTCATTCTTGCCCCTGTGCGGGCTCATCGCTCTTTTATCGATAATTCTCGGCGGCGGCGCCTTGAGCAAAAGGGCGACGCCGCTCCTGGCATTGTTGGTCGCTGTCGGCGGATGGGCGGCCTACGTCTATGTCTACACCGGCCATGCCAGCGTCGGGACTAGCCTGGATGGCATTAACTTTCATAAAGGCAATAACCTTCATTTTCTCGACAGATATCCACCAGCGCCCGGCCAGGCCCTAGACCAGTTCGATTCCGAACTAAATGCAGGAAGATTCTTCAAGTCAGAATGGAGCTTTGATGCTTACCATAAATCCGAGGCGATTAAATTCATATTTAATTACCCCCTTATTTTCCTCGAAGGTGTAGGCCGAAAGCTTTTTGAATTCTTTCTGTCCATTGAGAAGATTGGATCCACGAAGTCGACTGGGCTGCGAGGCGTATGGGAGACACTGAGCTTAGTCGTCTTCAGAATCGCCAACATCGGGGCAATGGCGGGCTCGGCGGCGCTGATTTGCGCGCCCACCGCGTTTCCGTTGAAAAAGCTGTGCGCTTTGTATCTCGTAACCTGCATGGCGATCGCAGCGCCTTATGTCATCGGCTTCTGCTATACGCGGCACGTCAGCGTATTGATCATGCCTACCCTTCTGACGATCGCCATACTCGCGGATCACATCGATTGGCGCGCGGCGATCGCGTTAAAGTTCAAGGCAGGCGCAGGCGCCACACGCCCTTGAATGTGTCCGGATCGGCGGGCTTGTTGTGCCGCAGGATCACCACCTTGCCCTGCCGCGCCAAGCCCACGGCCGTGGAACGCACCTGCGGCAGCATGCGCCTCCAGCCTTCGGCAGCCAGCGCCTTGGCCACCGCGGCGGGATCCAGGCTCTTACCGGCGTCTGTCGCGGCCAGCGCCGCGAAGATGGCCTCTTCGATGGGCGACATATTCAAGGCTCCCTCAGTTCGTTCAGCAGACGGGTGTCGCCGTAGACCTTGGCCAGGGCCTCGCCGATAGCGGCGCTGGACAGGGCGACCGAGCGGTTGAGCGCCCCGTCGTACAGATAGTCGCCGCCCAGAGAGTGAATATTACCGTCGAACACGACCCCGATCATGCGGCCCTCGGCGTCGATCAGCGCCGAGCCCGAGTTGCCGCCGATGATGTCGGTGCTGGTGGACAGGTTGAATACCGTGTCGGCGTCCAGTGTCGGCTGCGCCTTGAGCCAGGATGGCGGCAGTTTGAACGGCTCGGCCCCTGTGGCGCGGGCGTAAAGCCCCGAAAAGCGGGTGAAGGGCGCGATCTTGGTCCCCTGATAAGTCCAGCCCGCTACGCGGCCAAAGCTCAAGCGCGGAGTGAAGGTGGCGTCCGGATAGGCCCTGCCGCCGTAGACCGCGAATGCGGCCTGGGCGATCCTGCCGGCGGCCTCGTCGGTCGGACCCGAGACCTGATCCTCCCAGGCTCGACGAACCGCGCGCGCGGCGGCGTCGTTGGCCGCCACGAAGCGGATCATGGGGTCGGACGAGGCCTCGATCGCACTGCGCCCGCCTTCCCAAAGGGCCTTGCGAACGGCCGGATCAGCTAGTCGCGTGCCGGCCGCCAGACGGCGGGCCACGGCCTCGGGCGAGTCTGCGCCCAGCAGCGCCTTTACCGCTGGATCGTCTACGCCGAGATATTCGCGGGTCTTCGACAGCCAGAACGCCAAATAGACCGTCTCAAGATCAACATCGATCGGTCGGGAATCGAGCAGCGCCTTTTCGATGGGCGGCAGGCGCGCATCGCCAAATTCGCGCAGCCGTTCGCTGTCGGGCTTGCCCCGTTCGGCCGCGCCGCGCACCAGAATGCGGGCATAGTCGTAAAGTTGCGACACGTTGCCCGCCCCGGCCTCCAACGCGGCGTAGCGGAGAAACGAGGCCCTGTAGGCCATCTGCGCGGCGTCCATATCGGCCCAGGGGTCGCCGATGCGCGACCTCAATTCGGAGTTGCTCGCGACCTTGGCCCTAAGCTCGGCCTCTTGGCGGCGCTTGATCTCAAGGAAGGCGGGGTCCGACAAGGCTTTCTGACGGCCGACGAAGACCTTGAAGTTGTTTTCCAGGCTGAACAGAACATCGGCCGTCGCACGCGTGTGCGCAGGGCTCTCGGCCGCGTACTGCAGCAGCCGTCCCCGTTCCTCGGAGCGCTGCAGTTGCATAGGCGGCAGGGCGACGTCGCGCTCAACCTCGAGCTGGGTCAGGGTCGACAGCCGCGCGGTGCCGCCCGGATTTCCTGCGACGAACACCGGTTGCCCGTCCCGAGGCGTCGCCTCATCGAAGGCCAGGCGCTCGGGCGTGGAGGCCGGTACGCCATCGACGTAGAGACGAATAAAAGCCACGTCCAGGTCGTAGCGGGGAAAGTTGAAGTTGTCCGGATCTCCGCCGAAGAAGGCGCTGTCGAACTCCGGCGCGAACACCAGGCGCACGTCCGTGTACCTGCGGAAGCGGTAAAGCATGTACTGGGCGCCGTGATAGAGCGCCGTCACCTGGCAATGGACGAGAGGGTCAAGCCCGCACCCATCCTTTTCCAATCGGGCGATGACCGCGTCTCTCGCCCCTACGCCGCCCGTCGCGGCGCGGAGTTGGCGGGTGACATCGGTCCAACTGACCAGGATTTCGGCCTGCAAGCCCGGGCAGCGGCGCTCCTCGCTCGCGGCGGCGCTGTGAAATCCCTGTGCCATAAGGTCGGGTCCGCCGGCAGACAGGGCCGTTACGCAGTCGACCACGCAATGGTAGTTGGTCAAGGCTAGGCCATGGCCAGACGCCACCGCCCCCGAACAGCCGCTGGTCAAGCGCAACGTCGACAGGCGCACATGGTCGAGCCAGGCCGGGTCGATGGTCACGCCGTAGGCTTTCTGCACGGCCTTGACCGGAAAGTTGTCGAAGGTCCACATCCCCTCGTCGGCCAAGACGGGGCCTGGACCGAGCGTCAGCGCCGCCAGCAGCGACAGGACCGCGACACGGATCATGCCCATGCGCGGCCTTACGAGGGCCCTTGCACCTAGCGATTTCAACGGTCGAACAGGATGGTTGGGGCGGGTTTAAGGCCTGCGCCAATCTTAAGGCGCTCAGCCACGGCATGGGCGATGTGGATCAGAGCGAAGGCGGTAGGCCCTTCCGGCTGGGACACCACCAAGGGAACGCCCTCGTCGCAGGCTTGGCGCAGGCTTGGATCGATGGGAATTTCGCCCAGAAACGGGGCGCCCAGCGCCTCGGCCGTGGCCTTGGCGCCCCCTCGCCCGAAAATAGCGATGGGTTCGCCCGTAGAGGGGTCCGGGAAATAGGCCATGTTCTCGACCACGCCCAGGATTGGAACACGGGTCTTCTCGAACATACTGATGCCCCGGCGCACATCGGCCAGGGCGGCTTCCTGCGGTGTCGACACCACCACCGCGCCCGATAGGGCGGTGCGCTGGGCCAGGGTCAACTGGATGTCGCCCGTCCCCGGGGGCATGTCGATCACCAGCACGTCCATGGGTTCGGCCTCGCTGGCCCAAGCCACGTCGTTCAGCATCTGGTTCACAGCGCCCGACGCCATGGGACCGCGCCAGATCACCGCTTGGCTTTCATCCACCAGAAAGCCAATCGACATCACCTTTAAACCGAACGCCTCGAGCGGCTCGATCTTGCCGTCCGCACGCTTGCCCGGGCGCCGGCCGACGAGGCCCATCATCAACGGCGCCGAGGGGCCGTACACATCGGCGTCCAGCAAGCCTGTGCGAAGACCCAGCGCGGCGAAGGCGCAGGCCAGGTTGACCGCCACGGTGGACTTGCCAACCCCGCCCTTGCCGCTGGCCACCGCCAGTAGGTGGCGCACATGGGCCGGCTTCATGGAAGACGGCGCCTGAGGCTCGGGGGCATGCGGCTCTCGGGGCCGCTCCACCGTCCGCTGGCGCGGGGCGACGGTCCGGGGCTGGGACGTGCGGTCGGCGGTGAGGACAACCTGGACCCGTTCGATATCCGGCAAACCGACGCGCAGCGCCGCTTCGGCGGCCTGGGCCACCGGCTTGTAGAGGTCCGCGTCTTCGGCGGACACCTCCATCATGAAACCCACGCGGCCGGGCGCCGCCACCAGCCCCTGGACCAGTCCCGCGCTGACCAGACCCAGGCCGCTCGCGGGATCCTTGATTCCCTCCAGGATCGTCATCGCGGCAGAGCGTTGGGGCTGGTCGGCCATGGACATCGGTTCCCTGCGGACGGTGCGCGTCGCCAGCCCGTTCATATCCGGGCCGACGGCCGAGGCAAGGGATGAAGCTCGCGGCCCTTCGGATTAGGCGGTGGGCTGGTCGACCTTGGCCGACGCTGGCCCCGCCGCGGGCTGCATCTCAGCGGGAGCTCCCGCCGCGGACGCCGGTGCTTCCTTGGGCGCTGGGGCCTTGGAATCAGCGTGTGCAAGGGGGGAATCTAACGCGGTCGGCAAGAAACTGGCCAGCACCGGCTGCGGCGACGACGGCGCGGCGTGCAGCGCCTCGGCGGCCAGTTGTGTTGCCGCCGCGTTGTTGTGACCGAAGCGGTAGAATACGTGCATGCCCACCTGGGCCACGCGGATCATGTCCTGCTCCCACTCGGGCGCCAGGCCGAGCGTGTGGAAGTGGGTGGATTTGCCGACTTCGGCCATCACCGCGCCGGACAGGGCGCGGGCGGCCACGGTCTCGGCCCGGCGCCACGCGGCCGGTTCGCGGCGGTCGTGCATGGAGCCGTCGCAGGCGAAGCTGAACTGGCAGCCGTGACCGACCGAGGCGCCCTGGAACACCACCGCGCACACGGTCTTGGGGAAGGCAGGATGCTTGACGCGGTTCAGCACCACCTGGGCCACCGCCGCCTGGCCCGCAGGGCTTTCGCCGCGGGCCTCGTAGTAGACCGCCTGGGTCAGGCATTCCAGGTCGCGCGTGCTGTCCAGCGGATCGATCACCGTCAGATCGAACCGGCTGGAGACGTCGAATCGGCCGACGCCAAGGCTGGGCCGCAGCATCAGGCTAGCCACAGTCGGCGCCTTGGGCGCCGGATCGGCCCGCTCCAGGCGGGCGGCGAACTGGGCGGCCTGGCGATCGCGCAGAGCGGCGTTGGCCACCAGCTCCGGATCGTGGCGCTGGGCGATAGCCAGGGCGCCCGGAGACATGCCGCGGATGGTCCGCTGCAGAGCCGCCTCCGAAAAGCTGACGTCCGTATTGGAAACCAGGGCTTGGGCGCGGGCGCGCATCAGGGCGTTGGGCGCGTCGGCGCCGGCGAGGTATGCCGCCGAAAAACCCAGGCCCAGAGCTGATCCAGCCGCCGCCGCGCCCAATAGGGCGCGCACGCTTGCCTGCGGCAAGGTCTTACCAATCAAAGCTTTCGTGTCCTATTCCGCGAGGGCGATACGCCCCCCGACAGCCTTCCGGAACCGACTCTCTCAAAGCCCCGAACTGCGTCCCCAGCTAACTCACGAAAGGAGCAGGGGAATGACTAAACCGGTCTTTGCCAGGATCGCGCTCGATTCGCAAGTCCCCATTCTGGAAATCGATGAACTGGCGTAGCTGCGGGGTGGGGCCAGGGGGCTCAACGGCGCCCGTAACCGCCTGAACTTTCGGCAGGAAACCTGAATGTTACAGGTCCCCAACTTAAGGCCGATACATCTATTCAGAACTATGATCTGGATGACTGTAGCGGCCGGCCCAGCTCGTTGGAAAAGCTAGCCCGCAGCTCCCAACCCAAGCCGTCGGCCCGGCGCCCGCGCGAAGTGAATCACTGGACCCGGAAGCCCGCCTTACCTAAAGAAACGCCCATGGCTCCGTCCCTAACCACCGACGACACGCTTCTGTCCCTCACCGCTGACAAGCGGGTGTCCGCGCGCGACCTGTTCGGCGTGGATTCGGACATGCAGGTTCCCGCCTTTTCCGAGCGCGACGCCCACGTGCCCGAGATCGATCCGGCATACCGCTTTGATCCCCTGACCACGCTGGCGATCCTTGCGGGGTTCGCCTTCGATCGGCGCGTGATGATCCAGGGCTATCACGGCACCGGTAAGTCGACCCACATCGAGCAGGTGGCGGCGCGGCTTAACTGGCCTCTGGTGCGAGTCAACCTCGACAGCCACGTTTCGCGCATCGACCTGGTGGGCAAGGACGCTATCGTCCTGCGCGAGGGCAAGCAGGTCACCGAGTTCCGCGAAGGCATTCTGCCCTGGGCCCTGCAACGACCCATCGCCCTGGTGTTCGATGAATACGACGCCGGCCGCCCGGACGTGATGTTCGTCATCCAGCGGGTGCTGGAGCAGTCTGGCCGCCTGACGCTGCTGGACCAGAACCGGGTAATCCGGCCCAATCCGCTGTTCCGCCTGTTCTCGACCACCAACACCATCGGCCTGGGCGACACGACGGGCCTGTACCACGGCACCCAGCAGATCAACCAAGGACAGATGGACCGCTGGTCGATCGTCACCACCCTCAACTACCTGTCGCACGAGGTGGAGGGCGAGATCGTCCTGGCCAAGTCGCCTCAGTACGACACGCCTGAAGGCAAGCGCACCATCGCCGCCATGGTCCGCGTGGCCGACATGACCCGCAACGCCTTCATGAACGGCGACATCTCCACCGTCATGAGTCCGCGCACGGTGATCACCTGGGCGCAGAACGCCGAGATATTCGCCGGCGACATCGGCCTGGCCTTCCGCATGACCTTCCTTAACAAGTGTGACGAGCTGGAGCGGCCCACGGTGGCGGAGTTCTACCAACGCGCCTTCGGCCACGACCTGCCGGAAAGCGCCGCACGGGTGAAGGTGGCCTAAACATCTAGGCGGGCCGGACCGCTCCACCGTTTGCGTCCTGCTGTTCAGGCGCCAGTCCGCTCTTACCGCACGGCCCTGCACGCGCTATCTCTAACGGCCCATGCCTCAGACGCCGCAAAACCCCCTCGAGCCTTTCAAGCGCGCCCTGGCGCACGCCACGCGGTCACTGGCTGAGACGCCTGACCTGGAAGTGGTGTTCTCCAACGAAGGGCCGATGCTCTACGCCAATCGAGCGGTGCTGCCACACCCGCCGCGCGACCTGCCCGCCAAGGAGGCGGCGCGCATGCGGGGGCTGGCCGACCAGATGGCCCTGCGCCTGGCTCACCACGACAAGGCTCAGCACGCCCGCTTCAAGCCGGTTTCGCCCGAGGCTGGGGCCGCTTTCGAGGCCCTGGAACAGGCTCGCGTCGAGGCCATAGGCGCCAACGCCATGGGCGGAGTGCGGGCCAATCTGAAGGCGGCGCTGGAATCCCAGCTTGACCGGCGCGGCCTGACCCGGCCCGAAGCGATGGCCAATCCGCCCATGGCCGAGATCCTGGGCCTTCTGGTGCGCGAGCGCCTGACCGGCGAGGCGCCTCCTCCCATCGTGCGCCCGCTGGTGGACCTGCTGCGCGCCGACATCGAGCGCAAGGCGGGATCGGACCTCGACCGGCTGGCCGGCGCGGTGGAGGACCAGCCGGCCTTCGCGCGCATCGTCCGCTCGGTGCTGCAGGATCTGGACATGACCGACGCGGCCGACGACGCCCAGTCCAAGGAGCTGGAGGAGAGCGAGGCGGAGGCGAAACAGGAAGGTCCTTCCGAAACCGAGAATGAGCAAGGCGACGAAGGCCAATCCGAAGGCGATTCCGACAGCGCGCCCTCCAGCGAGATGAGTGAGCGGGAATCCGATGGCGGCGAACACGCCATGTCCGAAGCGGGCGACGTGAAGCCTGGCGACGGGACGGAAGAACCGGTGGACATGGGCGACGGGGAAAAGCCCGCCCGTCCCACCCCTTCGGACGATCTGGCCAAGGAACCGAACTACAAGGTGTTCACCACCGCCTTCGACGAGGTGGTCACGCCCAATGACCTGGCCGATCCGGAGGAGTTGGGGCGCCTGCGCGACTATCTGGACCAGCAGCTCTCCAGCCTGTCCAGCGTGGTCTCGCGCCTGGCCAACAAGCTGCAGCGCCGCCTCTTGGCCCAGCAGAACCGCGCCTGGTCCTTCGACCTTGAAGAAGGGATGCTGGACGCCGCGCGGCTTACCCGCGTGATCGTCGACCCCACCGCGCCCCTGTCCTTCAAGCAGGAGCAGGACACCGAGTTTCGCGACACGGTGGTCACCCTCCTGATCGACAACTCCGGCTCCATGCGTGGGCGCCCGATCATGGTGGCGGCGGTATGCGCCGACATTCTGGCGCGCACCTTGGAGCGTTGCGCGGTCAAGGTGGAGATTCTCGGCTTCACTACCCGAGCCTGGAAGGGCGGACAGTCGCGCGAGCAATGGATCAAGGCGGGCAAGACCCCTCACCCCGGCCGTCTGAACGACTTGCGCCATATCGTCTACAAGGCCGCGGACGCGCCCTGGCGGCGGGCCCGGCGCAACCTCGGCCTGATGATGAAGGAAGGCCTGCTGAAGGAGAACATCGACGGCGAGGCCCTGATCTGGGCCCACGGGCGCCTGCTGGGTCGGCCTGAGCAGCGGCGCATCCTGATGGTGATCTCCGACGGCGCGCCGGTGGACGATTCCACCCTGTCGGTCAATTCCGGCCACTATCTGGAGCGGCACCTGCGCGAGGTGATCGGCGAGATCGAGGCTCTGTCGCCGGTGGAGCTGATCGCCATCGGCATCGGCCACGACGTGACCCGATACTACAAGCGCGCCCTGACCATCGTGGACGTGGAGCAGCTCGGCGGCGCCATGGTCGAGCAGTTGGCCGGCCTGTTCGAGGAACAACCGCACGCCACACGCGCTCGGACCGGCGCCATGACCATCGCCAAGCCGGCGCCGCGCGGCGGGCTGAGCCGCTCAAGCCTGCAAGCGGTGGCGGCGGACATTGAGGCGCGATGAAAACTCAGCGTCTTCCTCGGGGCGACTGAAAGTCGAGCCCGAGGACCCAGCAGCGCAGACACCTGAGCGCAAACGAACAGGCGCCAAGCTTTGAGCTCAGCGCCTGCTGGGTCCTCAGACAAATGCTACGCATTTTCCGAGGATGACGATGGAAAATACGGGAGCGCTAAGCCCCAGCTAAGCTCAGGCCGCTTGGGTGGCGAGCTTGGCCTTGACCTGCTTCTTGATCTTCAGGGCGCGGGGCGACAGCTCCTCGTCCTTGGCCTTCATCAGGAACACGTCCAGGCCGCCGCGGAAGTCCAAGGTGCGCAGGGCGCCATTAGTGATGCGCAGGCGGAAACTCTGGCCCAGGGCTTCAGACTGAAGCGTGGTGGTCGCCAGGGCCGGCAGGAAGCGGCGCTTGGTCTTGATGTTCGAGTGGCTGACGTTGTGGCCGACCAGCGGACCAACCCCAGTAAGCTCGCAGCGGCGCGACATAGCGAAAACCTTCGAAAACGGTATAGGGCGCACAGGACAGAGCCCTGGCGCGGAGCGGGCGATATAGTCTGAAGCCGTGGGTCTGGTCAAGGCGGGAGCTGTCGCCTCGCCGCCGCTACAGCCGTATTGCCGCCCGCCCACAAGCTTGACTCTATGGTTAACCCCGAATCGGGATACCTTATATCGTAGGGAACAAAGACTGAATCGGTGGGTGTCACTGATTCGGTCATGATTCGTTTCGCCCATGTTCTCCCCACGGCGGCCGCGCCGTTAATCCCCCGCCCGGCACGCTCCCACCTGATTAAACCTATCTTATACGGCCCCGCGCTAGGGTCGCGCCCGCCAGCAACTGCGGACCCAGCGCGTGTTCTCCAAAGGCCTTTTGGGCTATCTGCCCGCCAATATCCTGCAGGGGATCGTCGGTTTCGCCAGCTTGATGGCGTTCACCCGCATCCTGACGCCGACCGACTATGGCGCCTATGTGCTGGCGCTGGGCGTGTCCTCCATCGCCTACACCCTGGTGTTCACCTGGATGGAATCGGCCATGGCCCGCTTCTATCCGGCCGAGCGCAACAGCGACCCGCACGCCCCCCTGCTCTATGGCACCCTCTACCGTCTGTTCGCGGTCATCGCCGTGCTGTTCCTGGCGCTGCTGGCGGCCGGCGCGGCTCTGTGGCCGACGCACGCCGCCAACGAGCAGACGCTGAAGTTCACCATCGCGGTGGGCCTGGCGGCCAACGCCCCGCGCAGCCTGGTCAAGCTGGCGCAGGAGCAGCGCCGCTCGGTGGGCCGGGTGCGCGAAGCCTCCAGCATCGACATGGCCATGACCGGCGGAGGATTCCTGCTGAGCCTGGGCTTCGCCTTTCTCGGCCTAAAGGGCGCTTCGCCCCTGGCCGGCCTGGGCGTGATGGCCCTGCTGATCATGCCGTTCGTGGTGCGCGAGGACTGGAGCCGGGCCTGGCGCGGCCAGTTCAGCGCCAAGGCGGCCAAGGCCTATAGCCAATACGGCTACCCCATCAGCCTCAGCTTGATCATGACCATCGTGCTGTACACCGTGGATCGCTTCATGATCGCCCACTTCCTGACCGAGGCGGACGCGGGCGCCTACCACGCCGGTTTCTCCATCGCCTCGCGGGTGATCGACGTGCTGTTCATCTGGTTCGGGGCGGCGGGCGTGCCGGCCATGATCCACGCCCTGGAAAACGGCGGCCAGATGGGCCTGAAGGCTGAGGCCCGCCGGCAGATCACCTTGATGGCCCTGGTGCTGTTCCCGGCCGTCGCGGGCGTCATCAGCGTGGCCCAACCCCTGTCGGGCGTGCTGATCGGCGAGGGCCTGCGCGGACGCGCCCTGTCGATCACGCCCCTGGTCACGATGGGCGCGCTGCTGGCCGGCATGAACAACGGCTATTTCCTGTTGTCCTTCACCCTGGCCAAGAAGACCCGCCTGCTGGTCATGGCCATGATGATCCCGGCTGCGGTCAACATCGCGCTGAACTGGATTTTGATCCCCCGTTTGGGCCTGACAGGCGCGGCTTGCGCCTATCTGGCCAGCTTTGTCATCGGCATAGCCGCCGCCTGGGCTCTGGGGCAAAAGGCCCAGCCCATGCCCATTCCAGCCTTGGAGCTGGCTAAGATCGCCGGCGCGGCGACATTGATGGCCGCCGTCCTGGGCCTGATCCCGCCGCTGGGCGTGGCGCTGGATCTCATGATCAAGCCCGCGCTGGGCGTGATGATCTATGGCGGCTTGGCCTATGGTCTGGACCTGGGCGGCGCGCGGGGCTTCGCCGACAAGCTGCTGTGCAAATTCCCCTTCGGCCAGAAACTGACGATGGGTGAACCATGAAACTGCGCCTGGACCCGCAAAAGGCCGGCGGCGAGCACATTCTGCTGTTCTACCGCGAGCATGAGACCGACCGGTTTGTCCGTGGCGACCGCTATCTGAAGCGGCTGGTGCGGCCGCTGTACGACCGCCTGCACCACAATCAGAAGGTCACCGGCTTTGGCGTGTCCTTCAACATGCTGCACCGGGGCCTGGTCGAGGCTGGCTATATCGTTCACCGCAACGACTACGCCCTGGCCCGCGCCAACCCTGACTACCCGGTGGGAATCATCGGCGGGCCCGCGCTGCTGGAGAACTGGCGCCTGCCCAATCCGGCGATCCTGGGCCCCTCCATCTACGACCAGCCGGGGCAGGCGCCCACCCTGTTCGACGACGCGCGCTTCCAGACCTACGTCTGCCTGGCGAACTGGATGTATGACCTGTTCGAGACGGTCTACGCCGGCCGCTGCGTCAAGTGGTTCGCCGGCATCGACACGCAGGCCTGGCCCGATCTTTCGGCCCAACCCAAGGACCTGGATTTCCTGATCTACGACAAGGTCCGCTGGGACCACGACCAATACCAGGCCAGTCTGATCGATCCGATACTGGCCGAGTTGCAGGCGCGAGGCCTCAAGGCCGAACTGATCCGCTACAAGTTCCACGACCATGCGACCTTCAAATCGCTGCTGGGCCGCGCCAAGGGTCTTTTGTTCCTGTGCGAGAACGAAACCCAGGGCATCGCCTACCAGGAGGCCATGGCCTCTGGTGTTCCGGTGCTGGCTTGGGACCGCGGCTACTGGGCCGATCCGCAGTGGAAGCCGTTCATGGACGTCGCGCCCTGGGCCTCCTCCGTGCCGTTCTTCTCGCCGGACTGCGGCGAACGCTTTGTCGGCATGGAGGATTTTCCGGCCAAGCTCGACGCCTTCATGACCAAACGCGAGACCTACAGGCCCCGCGACTACGTGATCGAAAACCTCAGCATTCCCCGTTCGGGCGCACTCTACGCCCAGGCCTATTTTCAGGCCGGCCCCAAGGCGATTCAAAAGTCGGACAAAGCTGTCGCATAAGCGCGCTCGTGCTTGCCGACGCACGCAGGATATCCCACCTTCGCACCATGACCGACCGCCCTACAGGCGCGGCGCCCTCGCGGCTCGTCGCGGTTCTGGGACCAACCAACACGGGCAAGACGCACTTGGCCGTCGAGCGCATGCTGGGTCACGCCTCGGGCATGATCGGCCTGCCCCTGCGCCTGCTCGCGCGCGAGGTCTACGACCGCATCGTCAAACTGCGTGGCCCCAGGGCCGTGGCGCTGATCACGGGCGAGGAGAAGATCGTCCCGCCCCTGCCGCACTATTACGTGTGCACCGTCGAGGCCATGCCCCTGACCCGCGAGGTGGAGTTCCTGGCGGTGGACGAGATCCAGCTATGCGCCGATCCGGAGCGGGGCCATGTGTTCACCCAGCGCCTGCTGCACGCGCGGGGCAAGTACGAAACCATGTTCCTGGGCTCCGGCGCTATGGCCCCGCTGGTGCGCCGCCTGTTGCCCCAGGCTGAGATTCAGACCCGCGAGCGCTTTTCGCGCCTGACCTACGCCGGCTCCAAGAAGCTCACGCGGCTGCCGCGCCGCACCGCCGTGGTCGCCTTCTCCACCGACGCGGTCTACGCCATCGCCGAGTTGATCCGCCGCCAGCGCGGCGGCGCGGCCGTGGTCATGGGCAGCCTGTCCCCGCGCACGCGCAACGCCCAAGTCGCCCTGTATCAATCGGGCGAGGTCGATTTCCTGGTGGCCACCGACGCCATCGGCATGGGCCTGAACATGGACGTGGACCATGTCGCCTTCTCGGGACTGCGCAAATTCGACGGGCGGCGCACGCGCTGGCTCAATCCGCAGGAGGTCGGCCAGATCGCCGGCCGCGCGGGCCGCTATCGCACNNTGGCGCAACAGCCGGCTCGATTTCAATTCCCTGGGCGCCCTGATGCGCTCCTTGGGCGAAGCGCCAGACCGCGACGGCCTGAAGCTGTCCCAGGAAAGCCTGGACGAGAAGGTGTTGCGTCAATTGGCCCAGGACAGCGACATCCAGGCCCGCTGCCGCAACCGAGCACATCTGCTGCGCCTATGGGAGACGTGCCAGACGCCGGACTTCCGCAAAATGTCGCCGGACGAGCACCTGGGCCTGGTGCGCACCCTGTTCGAGCGCCTGACCGAAGGCGCTGAGCGCCTGCCGGAAGACTGGATCGACGAGCAGTTCCGGGGGCTGGACCGCATGGACGGCGACATCGACGCCCTGGCGGCGCGCCTAGCGGGCGTGCGCACCTTGGCCTATTGCGCCAACCGGCCGGACTGGCTGCGCGATCCCGCCCACTGGCAAGGGCGCATGCGCGGGCTGGAGGATCGCCTGTCCGACACCTTGCACGCCCGCCTGATGCAGCGCTTCATCGATCGGCGCACCAGCGCCCTCCTGCGCGGCCTGCAGCAGCGCCAGGAGATCCTGGCCGCCGTGAGCGGCGAGGGCGAGGTGACCGTGGAAGGCCACTTTGTCGGCAAGCTGCGGGGCCTGCGCTTCGAGCCGGCGCGGGGCGGTTCCGCGCTGGAGGACAAGGCCTTGCGCGCCGCCGCCGAACGGGTGGTGGCGCCGGAGTTGGCCCGGCGCATGGGCAAGCTGGCCGCCGAACCGGACGAGGCCTTCGCCCTGCTGCCCGACGGGACCATCACCTGGCGCGGCGAGGCGGCGGGACGGGTGAGTGGTGAGCAGTCGCTGCAGCCCAAGGCGCGTCTGTTCGCGGACCTCGGTTTGGCGCCGGCGCGCGAGCGGGCGGTCCAGCGGCTGGAGGCCTTCGTCGCGGCCGAGGCTGGGCGTCGCCTCAAGGCGCTGCGCAGGCTGGAAACAGCTCTTGCCGCCGGCGCCCTGAAGGGCCTGGCGCGCGGCGTCGCCTGGCGTCTGATCGAGGCAGGCGGCGTGATGGATCGCGCCGATGCGGCCGCCGATATCCGCGCCCTGAGCCAGTCCGAGCGGCGTTCGCTGCAGGGGCTGGGCGTGCGCTTCGGCGCCTTTTCGGTATTCCTGCCCAGTCTGCTCAAGCCTCAGGCCCTGACCTTCAACGCCGCCTTCACCGCGCCTGAGGAGAGGGACTGGAGGCCGGCGCCAGACCGCCTGTCGCCGCTGCCTCACCCCCGGCCTTCGGCCAAGGCCCTAGCGCGGCGCGGCCTTCGCGCCGTGGGGGCCATGGCTGCGCCCGTGGAGGCGCTGGAGCGGCTGGACGCCCTGCTGCGCGCCGCGCCGCGTCGGCATGGGGCCATGGTGCTGACGCCGGAGGCCATCGCCGCCTTGGGCTGGAGCGAGGCGCAAGCTCGGACGATCATGCGCGGCCTCGGCTTTGCCCCCGCGTCGCGGCCCGCGCCCGGCGAGCCCATGGCCTGGCGCCGGCGCTCATCCGCCAACACGCTCGAACCGATCCCGGCCGAAGCCGCGGATTCGCCCTTCGCCGCCCTCGCCGCCTTGAAGGCGCCGCCCCCCGCCTCTCAGCGAA
The DNA here is from genome assembly GCA_003164925.1 of Caulobacteraceae bacterium. Lineage (GTDB taxonomy): Bacteria > Pseudomonadota > Alphaproteobacteria > Caulobacterales > Caulobacteraceae > BOG-938. Next base: position 24,014 of record PLRV01000015.1, on the reverse strand, counting down.
CGGCCCCTACACGGCGCGCGCGTCGCCCGCGAAGCCGGGCGGCTTCATGAAGCCTGAGTCCGACCCTTCTTGACTTCATTTCGGCATTAGAACAAATTAGGAACATGCCGCTTGCCGCCCTCTCGTCCATTCCCGCAAAGCCTTTCGCGGCCCAGGACTTCGCCAAGGCCTTGCCCGCGCCTGAGGCCCTGGAAGAAGTGGCGCCGGCCGTGGCCCAGGACCTGCCCGCCGCCCTCGCCTTCGCTCTGGGCCGCGCCGTGCGAGCAGCCGACGCCCGGCCCTTGGCCTTTGTCGCGACCAGCGCTTGGCTCAACGAACACGGTCGCCCGTTCGGCTGGGGCTGGCGGGGGCTGGGCCTTGGCCATGACCGGCTGATCCTCATCGAGGCCGCGCGTGAGGCCGAGGCCTTGTGGGCGCTGGAGGAGACGCTGAAATCCGGCGCTGTCTGCGCGGCCCTCGGCCCCGCCGCAGCCCCGTCCTTCGTCGCCACGCGCCGACTGGACTTCGCCGCCAAGGCCGGCCGCGCCCAGGGTCTGCTGCTGCGCCCCCGTCCGCCGGCCGACCTCAGCGCCGCACGTTTGCGCTGGCGTATCGGTTCGGCGCCTTCCGCCGTCCATCCGCTGGACCCGCACGCGCCGGGCTCCGCGCGGCTTACGGCCGAACTGGTGCGCAGCCGCATGGGCATGGGCGCCGTCTTTATGCTGGAGCAGGACCATGAGACGCGTGGTTTGCATCTGGCTGCCGAACTGGCCGATCACGGCCTGGCGGCGAGCCAGACACGTTCAGCCGCCTGATCACGAGGCGTTCGCCCTTACCCAGCGCACCGGGCGGGGGCTGCTGCTGCATGCGGTCGACGATGCGGGCCGGGCGCTCGGTCTGCGCCGAGGCCAGACGCACGCTGACGCCCTCGCCATAGCGCCGGGCCTCGTCAGCGCGCCGGCCGAGCCGGAAGCGGAGGCCCGCGCCCTGCACGCCCTGGCCCTATGGTTCGAGCGGTTCTCGCCCGCCGTGGCCATCGACGCTGACCCGCCGGGCGCGGAGGGCCTGACGCTGGACATGAGCGGGGCCGCGCACCTGTTCGGCGGCGAGGCGGCCCTGCTGGACGAGATCGCCGCGCGGCTTAAGGGCGCCGGCATTGCCGCGGCCCTGGCCATGGCCGACACGCCCGGCGCGGCCTGGGCCCTGGCCCGTTATGGCGCCCAGCCCATCGCCGAACCTGGGCGCACGCGAGAGGCTCTGGCGCCCCTACCCGTCCAGGCCCTGCGTTTGGACGAGGAGACCACCCGACTGCTGAACCGTTTCGGCCTGCATAGCATCGGCGATCTCTACGGCCTGCCGCGGGCGGGCCTGGCCCGGCGGTTTCGCGCAGAGGCGGGCCTGGCCCTGGTGCGCCGGTTGGACCAGGCCCTGGGCGCGGAGGCCGAGCCGCTGCGGTCGGTGCAGCCACCCGCCGACTACCGCGCGTGGCAAGCCTTCGCCGAGCCGCTGATCGAAGCGGAGGGCGTGGGTCATGTACTGCCGGGGTTGGCCGGCGCCTTGGCCGCCCAACTGGAGCGCGACGGCATGGGCGCGCGGGTCCTGGCGCTGGACGCCTTCCGCACCGACGGACGGCGCGTGCGGCTGCAAGCCGGGCTGAGCGCGCCCTCGCGCGCGCCGGTCCATTGGCTGCGTCTGCTCAGGGAAAAGGGCCTGGAGCGGCTGGAGCTGGGCTTCGGCGCAGACGCCTTGATGCTATCGGCGCTTAAGGCCGAGCCGCTAGCCGCACGCCAGGCGCCCCTGCTGGCGGGCTCGCCCAAGGAGAAGCCGCAGGCCTGCTCAGAAGCGCTGGCCGGCCTGATCGACCGGCTGCAGGCCAAACTCGGCGAGAGCGCAGTGCTGCGGCCTGAGCCTTATGAGAGCCACATGCCCGAACGCAGCGAGCGTTGGCGGCGCGCTGGACCCGAAACATCGGGCGGGACCGTCGCCCACTCTGGCCGTCCGCGCCCCCTGCTGTTGTTTGATCCTCCCCAGCCGGTGGAGGCCATAGCCGAACTGCCCGATACGGCGCCCTCAAGCTTCGTCTGGCGCCGCTGCTCGCACAAGGTCGTCAAGGCCGAGGGGCCAGAACGGCTCGGCCCCGAATGGTGGCGCGCGCCCGCCTCGTCCCAGGGCCCCGAGCGTACGCGTGACTACTACGCCGTGGAGGATGAAGCCGGCCACAGGTTCTGGCTGTTCCGCGAGGGTCTGTACGGCCGCGAGGACGCCATGCGTTTACCCACCTGGCGCATGCATGGGGTGTTCGGATGAAGGAGAAAACCACTCCAACTCCCGACCTCTCCTTTCTCAAAGGGGAGAGGCGCGCGCCTATGAAACTCCTCCGCGCCATCCCGGTCCCTCATCGCTTCGCCGAACTGGGTTTCGCCGAACTGGATTGCCGGACGCATTACAGTTTCCTGGAGGGCGCCTCCTATCCGCAGGAGCTGGCGGCGGAGGCGAAGCGGCTGGGGATGGCGGCGCTGGGCGTGGCCGACCGCAATTCCCTGGCAGGGGTGGTGCGGGCCTGGCAGGCGGGCAAGGACGCAGGCCTGGCCGTACTGACCGGCTGCCGCCTGCAGTTCACTGACGGCGCCGAGCTGATCGTCTATCCGCGAGACCGAGCCGCCTATGGCCGCCTGTGCCGGCTGCTGTCGATCGGCAAGGCGCGCATCGGGCTGGAGCAGGCGCAGGGCGCCGGCAAGCCCATCCCCAAGAACGAATGCCGGCTCAGCTTCGCCCAAGCCGCCCAACTCGGCGAAGGATTGATCGCCTTGGCGCCCGCGCCGGCGGTCATCGACGCGGTCTTCGAGGCGCGGCTGCTCGACTGGGGCAAGACCTGGCCGGATCGGCTCTATCTGTTGGCCGCCCCGCTTAATCGGGGCGATGACCGGGCGCGGCTGAACGCCCTGGCTCTGATCGCTCAGCGGACGGGCGCGCTTATGGTCGCCAGCAACGCGGTGCTCTACCACCAGCCCGAGCGGCGCCGGTTGCAGGACGTCCTGACCTGCATCCGGCATGGCGTGACCATCGACGAAGCGGGCTTGAGACTGCAGGCCAATGCCGAGCGCCATCTGAAGCCGCCCGAGGAGATGGCGCGTCTGTTTGCCGGCCACGAGGCGGCGATCGAACGCTCCATCGAGATCGCGCAGGCCTGCGCCTTCCGCCTGGACGACCTGAAATACCGCTATCCGGATGAACCGATCCCGCCGGGCAAGACCGCCAGCCAGCATCTGCGCGCCCTGACCTTCGCCGGCGCCCGCAGATTCTATCCGGATGGCGCGCCCACCGAGATCGTCAAGATCTTGCGCAAGGAACTGAAAATGATCCGCAAGGTCAAATACGAGCACTATTTCCTGACCGTGCACGACATCGTCGCCTGGGCCCGCGCGCAGGAGAAGCCGATTTTATGCCAGGGGCGTGGCTCGGCGGCCAATTCAGTCGTGTGTTTCTGCCTGGGGATCACCTCGGTCGATCCGACTAAACAGGATGTGCTGTTCGAGCGGTTTATCTCGCAAGAGCGCAGCGAACCGCCGGATATCGACGTGGATTTCGAGCATGAGCGGCGCGAGGAGGTGATCCAGTACATCTATCGCCGCTATGGCCGCCACAGAGCCGCCATCTGCGCCACCCAGATCTGCTATCGCCCGCGTTCGGCGATCCGCGACGTGGGCAAGGCGCTGGGCCTGACCGAGGACGTCACCTCGGCCCTGGCCAAAACAGTGTGGGGCTCGTGGGGCGCCGGCTTGCAGAAGGATCACGTCCAGCGCACCGGCCTGGATCAGGATTCGCCCCGGCTAAAGCTGGCGCTGGAGCTGACCCAGGAACTGATCGGCTTTCCACGCCACCTGTCCCAGCATGTGGGCGGCTTCGTGCTGACCCAGGCGCCGTTGATCGAGACTGTGCCCATCGGCAATGCGGCCATGCCGGACCGCACCTTCATCGAATGGGACAAGGACGATATCGACGCATTGAACATCATGAAGGTGGACGTGCTGGCCCTGGGCATGTTGACCGCCATTCGCAAGGGCCTGGATCTGATCGCCGAGCATCATGGTCAGCGCTTCGAACTGGCCACCGTCCCGCGCGAAGCGCCCGAGGTCTACGACATGCTGTGCAAGGCGGACTCGGTAGGCGTGTTCCAAGTGGAGAGCCGGGCGCAGATGGCCATGCTGCCGCGCCTCAGACCGCGCGAATTCTACGATCTCGTAGTTGAGGTGGCGATCGTGCGGCCCGGCCCGATCAAGGGCGGCATGGTCCATCCGTATCTGAAGGCGCGCAAGGAGAAGCGTCTCATCGAGACGGAGGGCGGGACCTACGACATCGATTTCCCTTCGCCCGGGCCGGCCTATCCGCCGGACGAACTGAAGGCCGTCCTCAGGAAGACCCTGGGCGTGCCCCTGTTTCAGGAACAGGCCATGCGCATCGCCATGGTCGCGGCCGAGTTCACCGGCGAGGAGGCCAACGGCCTGCGCCGAGCCATGGCCACCTTCCGCCACATGGGGACCATCCACAGCTACGAGACCATGCTGGTGGGCCGCATGATCGCCCGCGGCTATCCGCCGGAATTCGCCCAGAGATGCTTCAACCAGATCAAGGGCTTTGGCGAATACGGATTTCCCGAAAGCCACGCCGCCGCCTTCGCCCAACTGGTCTATGTCTCCGCCTGGATCAAATGCCTTTATCCGGCCGTGTTCGCCGCGGCCCTGCTCAACAGCCAACCCATGGGCTTCTACGCCCCCGCCCAGATCGTGCGCGACGCACAGGCGCACGGCGTGCAGGTGAGGCCGCCGGACATAGGCGCGAGCGATTGGGATTGCACGCTGGAGCCCCTTCTCGGCCCCTGCGAAGCGGGGGAGACAAGAGCTCTGCGCCTGGGCCTGCGTCAGATCGACGGCCTGCGCAAGGATTGGGCCGAACAGATCATGGTGGAGCGCTTCCGGCGGCCCTTCGCCGATATCGACGATCTGCGTCGTCGGGCTGTCCTTCCCGCCGCGGCCCTGGACGCGCTGGCCGCCGCCGACGCCCTGGGCGGCCTCAACCTATCGCGTCGCGAGGGCCTGTGGGCGGCCAAAGGCCTGCCGCGCGCGGCGCCCGCACCCCTGTTCGTCGCCGCGGGCCTGAACGAGGCCGACGGTGCGCCACCCTCCGCCCTGCCCCGCCCGACCGCCTCGCAGGAGGTGATGAGCGATTACGAAACCCTCCGCCTGTCCCTGAAGGGGCATCCGGTCAGCTTCCTGCGCCAGCGGCTGACGGACCTGGGCGCCGTCCCGGCCGGGGTTTATGAGCGCCTGCCCGACGGCCGACGCGTGAGCGTGGCCGGGGTGGTGCTGGTGCGTCAGCGGCCGGGAGAAGGCAACGCTATTTTCCTGACCCTGGAAGACGAGACCGGCATCGCCAATGTGGTGCTGTGGCCACGCCTGTTTGAAGCCTTCCGGCCCCAGGTGATGAGCGCGCGCCTCTTGCTGGTGCGCGGCAAGGTGCAGCGCGCCGACGGAGTCGTGCACTTGATCGGCGAGACGCTGCAAGACATCAGCGCCGACCTGGCTTTGCTGTCGCGGTCCACACAGCTTTCGGCCGCCTTGCGCCCATCGGCCGATGCGGCGACGGGTTCGCCGGATCCGCGCGGGCGCGAAAGCCTGCATCGGCATCCGCGCAATGTGAGGATTCTGCCTCGATCGCGCGATTTTCATTAGCCAGGCTGGAAAAAATCACGGGGCTCGGTCCGTAACCGCTTGCGACCGCAAGGGCTGATAGCTCGAATGAACTAAATTCCCGAAGGGCAATGAGCGAGAGGAGACAGCATTTGACCCCTGAACCCGAAAGCTGTCGCCTGGACGTCTGGCTGTGGCGCGCGCGCTTCTTCAAGACCCGGGCCCTGGCGGCCCGCTTCGTGGAAAAGGGCCGGCTGCGCGTGGCCCGCCCTGGCGCTGAGCCGGTGCGCGTGGACAAGCCCAGTCGCACCGTCAGATCAGGCGACAGCCTGATTTTCGCCATCGGCGGGCGCCTGGTGGACATCGAAGTGAGGGCTCTGGGCGAGCACAGAGGACCAGGCGACGAGGCCCGGTCGCTCTATTCGCAAGCCTTGGGCCATTGACAAGCCGGCCCCCCGACTGCATGTCCGGGGCCCGCAAATCAGACCGCAAAGTCAGCAAGAGCGTTCAATGACCTATATCGTCATGGATCCCTGCATCAAATGCAAGTTCATGGACTGCGTCGAGGTATGTCCGGTGGACTGCTTCTACGAGGGTGAGAACTTCCTGGCGATCAACCCGGATGAGTGCATCGATTGCGGCGTTTGCGAACCGGAATGCCCGGTGGACGCGATCAAGCCTGACACCGAGGATGAAGCCGACGGCAAGTGGCTGAAGATCAACTCTGACTACGCCAAGCTTTGGCCGAACATCACGCTCAAGGGCGAACCGCCCGCCGACCGGGAAAAGTTCGAGACCGAAACCGGGAAGTTTGAAAAATACTTCAGCGAAAAACCGGGCAAAGGCTCCTAAAAAGCTCTCCGGATATCAAGGGCCGATCGGCCCCGCCGCACCACGCGCTTCACTTCCCTGTATATTTGTGTTAATGTCGCAGGCGACGCGGTGAGGGCGATGACGTTTGCCCATGCGTCATATTCATATCGCGCACCGACGCGCCAGCAAAGGCGAAGAGTGTCTTAGAAAACTTTGCGACAATCGTCTTCCACCCTGCCGCCCAGCGGGGGGAGGAGATGCTGTCCTTTATATATGAGCACGGACGGATAAGCGCGTAGACGGCGGGCGCATTTCAGAAAGGTTTGTCCATGAGCAACATCGGTCATGATTTCTCGATCGGAGATCACGTTGTTTACCCAGCGCACGGCGTCGGTCGGGTGCAGGGCATCGAGACGCAGGAAGTGGCCGGGCTGTCTCTGGAAGTTTACGTGATCACTTTCGACCACGAGAAAATGACCCTGCGCGTGCCCACCCGCAAAGCGAAAGGCGCGGGCCTGCGCCCGCTGGCGGCCAACGACGTGGTCTCGCAAGCTCTGGTCACCCTCAAGGGCCGCGCGCGCGTAAAACGCACCATGTGGAGCCGTCGCGCCCAAGAGTATGAAGCCAAGATCAATTCCGGCGACTTGGTCTCCATCGCCGAAGTGGTGCGCGATCTGCACCGGGCCGACAATCAACCTGAGCAGTCCTATTCCGAACGGCAGCTCTATGAATCGGCGCTGGACCGAATGGCGCGCGAAGTGGCCGCCATCGAGCAGATCGACCGCGACGCCGCCATCGGCATCCTGACCAAGTCGCTGTCCAAGGCGGCCTGACGCAAAAGGTCTGCCCACGGATCGAATGAGAGCGCCCCGGCCCGCCGGGGCGTTTTTCGTTTGCCAAGTCCATGTTTCAAGACTGACCCAACCGCTCAACTTGCTCGGGGTGATCCAGGCTCATCAAGGCTCCGCCCCCGCCGCGCCGAAGCTCGCCGCGCACCCGGATCAGCCGACCTTGCAACTGATCAGCCGTAAGGCCCGCTGCAGCGAACTGCGCCTGGGCCGAACGGGCGATATCGGCCTGCACCCAATGCTCCAGATCGAGCGTCAGGCCATAACCTCTGTCCTTGGCCGAGGTGACCCGCCCCTCGACCACCTGGAACCCGTAGGGATCAAGAGCGGCCTCCTCGGGCAAACGCACGCGGTAGGCCAGCAAGGTCCATAGTCCGCGCTTGGCTTTGCGGGCGCGCGCCTCGGCGTCGAGCATGGGCCGCGCCAGAGCCCGGTTGTCGGCATAGGTGCGCACCCGGGCCGCGCCTTGCTCCAGCATGGCCTTCTGCACCCAAAGCCCGCTCTTGCGCAGGCGCAGATGCGCCAGGGCGCGGCCGTAGGCGTCCTGGCGCGCGCCGCCATAGAACAGCTCCACCGCCTGGCCAGCCAGAAGATCATTCAGCGCCATTTGCGCCTCGGCGGCGTAGATAGCCTGGCCATAAGGCGCCTCAAGGCCAGCCAAGCGCACCACCTGGCCACCCTCCAGCACCACGCTATCGCCGCTGCGCGCCTGGGCGACCTTGCCCGCAGGGCCACGCGCCAATTGATCCAGACCGCCGGCGCAGCCTGCGAGCATCCACGGCAAGGCCGCGAGCAGCGAGCCTTCGCCGCAGGAAGCCAGGAACGACCGGCGCGACGGCGGCCCTGTCGCTGCGCCCTTCCTCATGCCTTCAGCCATGTTCCATCAGCCGAGTTCGACGACGGCCAGGGTCAGGCCGGCGGCATTGGCGTGCGCGGCCGTCTCGAGCATCAAGATGTCCAGTTCGAGCTCGGGATCGAACGGGGTCATGCTTCCCTGGCCGAGATAGGCCATGGAGGTTCCATTCCAAAGTTCGGCTCCGAAAGAGAGCGAAGTCGCATGGACATCCAGATCGACCTGCCATTTCCAAGCGTTGCCGGCCATCAAGGGGCCGCCGGGCAGCCTGCCAATCACGGCTCCGCTTTGGGCGAATTGAAGCTGCAGGTTCGAAATGGCCGCCGCCGCGCCGCCATAAGCCACGAACCGCAATTTTAAGCGGCCGACCCCGCGCTCCGGACTATCCAGGACATTGGGAGGCACGATCCATTCAAATCGGGTTTGCGGCGCGCCCAGACCGCTCGTCGGGCGAATGACCGCAACGGCATTGAGGCTGACGCGGGGAAAACACATCGAAGCGTTGCTTGCCGTCACACCCGCGCGATAGCCGTGGCTTTTGGGGATGATGGGAACACCATCGACGCGGCCTCCGGCGGCCACCGCCGCCAGAACGGCGGCGTTATCGCGCGAGGGATTTTCCCAGTTGCTGACGTCGACCCAGCCGATGGACTTCACGGTCCCCAGTTGCAGGCCCTGACCGGGCATGCCGCAATGCCCAGTCAGGGACGCGATCGACGCCGGATTGCCTGCGCCGTCGCGCAGGTCCAACAGCGCGCAGCCGAAAGAGCCGCCCTGCAGGTCGATATCGCCGATGACGCCGCCGCGGGCCGTCCCGAATACGGCCTGGAATCCCCCTGGGGTGTTGATGCCAACGTCGACGTCGAAATCGATGTGAAACAGGCCAGTCCAGGACATCACGCCGACCAGATCGGCGTTCTGTCCCTCGTTCTCGAACCGACAGTTGTTCTTCAGCTGAAGCCTGACCCCGTTGCCAGGGAAGACGTAAGACGACACCAGTACGTTCGCGACAGCCTTATGGCTTGGAATCACCGACGTGATGTAGCAGCGGTCGAACGTGCAACTCCCGACCGCGACCGCGCATTCCGCGCCGTTGGCGCCGGCGAATATGCAGTTCACGTAGTGGGCGCTGGTGTTGTCTAGCACGTTGTTGAGCGTGCGATAGGCGCTGTCGACCGCCAGGATGACGATCCTGCTGGTGGCGTCCGGCGCGACCGGGAGCGCCCCGGACCAGCTAATGGTTTGAGAACCAGCGTTGTAGTCCGTGATCCGGATGATCGAGCCGCTGGCCTTGCCGCCGAATATGATCGCCAGCTTGCCCGCCACGCCCGGACCAAGTCCACCGGGGTCGCCATAGCCATAGGGGGCGGGGGTGACGTCGAGCCGAGCGGAGGTCGTGCTCGAACCGGCGGCGCAATGCCCAAAATACGAAGCAGGCAACTCGCCGTGCCGAAACCCGCAGGCCTGACCGGGCGGATGGCAGTTGGCGTACACGGTGTCCAGCACGACAAGATCGTCGCCGCCCAGGAGCAGAGCCCCCACACTGTTGGCGGAGCTGTGATTGAAGACGCAGTTGCGCATCACCGTGTTGTTGGCGTGGTGCGTCATGCCCACGACGTTGGCGATGATCAGGCAAGCGGCCGACTGATCCGCGGTCGAGGCGCTGCTGATCTCCACGCCTTCAAGATGCGCCTCGAACACGCCCGACATGTCCACGATGGGATAGGGCGGCGTGGTCAGCAGCCCAAGAATCTTGGATGTGCCGTAGACGCCGATGATGCCGAGGCCCGGCCTGACGCCGTTGTCGGTGAAATCAATCGATCGGTTCACGAAATAGCTGCGGCCCGTCAGATAGACTTTCGCCTGATTGCCCAGCCCCGTCCCTGGATAATTCAGCCGCACGTAATCGCAGCAGGCCTGCAACGCGGGCGTGTCGGTCTCGTAGCTTCCATTAGCCCCGAACATTTCCGGGGTCGGACGGGGCTCGCACAGCTCCCACCATGAGCCGTCCGCCGATCTGATCTTTCCGGGGTGAGCCGGCTCGCTGGATCCCCGTCGATATTGCGCCCCGCCGCCGTCCATCGGCGTGCGGTAGCCGGCCAGGGTAATGCCCATGACTGCGGCTGAGGGCTTGGATGCGGCCAACGCCGCTGCGTTCGCCGCAAAGGCGATCGATGGGTCTATCCCCTGCGCCCGGGTGTCGCCTGGGCCCGCCAGCAAGGCCGGCGTGGGCGACAACCCAACGGCCAGCAGACCTCGGCGAGATAGCATGGGATGCTCCCCATCGGCGTTGAACTGTGCGGCCGGACAGGCCTGCCGCAACGGTTTCCGAGGGGTCGCCTCTTGTAAATATGTCTTGGCCCGTCGACCGCCGTTATGTGATCCCAAGCTATGGAATAGGGCGCTCGTCTAGGCTAAGGAGGCTGCGGAGTCTCCGTAGCTCAGCCGGATAGAGCACAGGTTTCCTAGATCAAATTGGGCGTCGAGGTCGGAAACGCCTCGGCGGATCCGCTCAAATTCGGGGAAAGCTTCGGCCCCAGAGTCTTTCTCTGGAGCCATGCCGATCCCGAGCCAAGCCGCAGGGCGAAAGCCTTCGGAAGGTGTAGAGACTAGACGGGCGGCGCCTAAGGCTCATGCGAGCTATGGCGAAGGGATAGTCCAGACCACGAACGTCGGCCCTCAAGGCATACGGCGGCGAAAGCCGAAGTGGGATGAAACCTGGGGTCGCGTGTTCGAGTCACGCCGGGGACGCCATTTTCCGCTTGCTGGCCCGCAAGGCATCGGGCCTTGGCCTTTTGCTTACGCCGCTGTGAGTATTTCGGGTTTGGCGATGAGCGCGCCGATGACTACCTCTCGCGTCCGTTGACGAACGGCGCAGATGCGTTCGCAGATCGCCGTTCACGCCAGTCAGGTATGCGTCCGCTCATGAGCCAAACAACCCTCACCCACCTCGAACGTCTGGAGGCGGAGAGCATCCACATCATGCGCGAGGTGGCGGCCGAGGCCGAACGCCCGGTCATGCTCTATTCTGTGGGCAAGGACAGCGCCGTGATGTTGCACCTGGCGCGCAAGGCCTTCTATCCCTCCCCCCCGCCCTTCCCTCTGCTCCACGTCGATACGACGTGGAAATTCAAGGACATGTATGCCCTGCGCGACCGGATGGCGCGCGAGAGCGGCATGGAGCTGATCGTCTATCAGAACCCCGAGGCCCTCGAGCGGGGCATCAACCCTTTCGACCATGGCTCGCTGCACACCGATCTATGGAAGACCGAGGGGCTGAAACAGGCCTTGGACAAGTACGGTTTCGATGCGGCCTTCGGCGGCGCCCGACGCGACGAGGAAAAGAGCCGGGCCAAGGAACGTATTTTCTCCTTTCGCTCAGCCAACCATCGCTGGGACCCCAAGAGCCAAAGACCCGAGCTATGGCGGCTCTATAACGCCAAGAAAGCCAAGGGCGAGAGCATCCGGGTGTTCCCCATCTCCAACTGGACCGAGCTGGATATCTGGCAATACATCCACCTGGAGAACATCCCCATCGTGCCGCTCTATTTCGCCGCGCCGCGGCCCACGGTGGAACGCGATGGCCTGATCCTGATGGTCGATGACGGACGCTTCCGCCTGAAGCCCGGCGAGGTCCCGGTGGAGCGCTCCGTGCGCTTCCGCACCCTGGGCTGCTACCCTCTGACCGGCGCGGTGGAGAGCACTGCCTCCACCCTGCCCGAGGTGATCCAGGAGATGCTGCTGACCACCACCTCCGAACGCCAGGGCCGAGCCATCGATCACGACCAGACCGCCAGCATGGAGAAGAAGAAGCAGGAGGGCTATTTCTGATGGACGCCGAGGTCCAAGAAAACGCCTACAAGGCCTCCGATTTGGTCGCCCAGGACATCGACGCCTACCTGGAGCAGCATCAGCACAAATCCCTGCTGCGCTTCATCACCTGCGGGTCGGTGGACGACGGCAAGTCGACCCTGATCGGCCGGTTGCTGTACGATTCCAAGCTTATCTTTGAAGACCAGCTCGCCGCGCTGGAGGCCGATTCCAAGCGCATGGGCACCCAAGGCCAGAACATCGACTTCGCCCTCTTGGTCGACGGTCTGGCCGCCGAGCGCGAGCAAGGCATCACCATCGACGTGGCCTACCGCTTCTTCGCCACCGACAAGCGCAAGTTCATCGTCGCCGACACGCCGGGCCACGAGCAGTACACGCGCAACATGGTCACCGGCGCCTCCACCGCCGACCTGGCCGTGATCTTAATCGATGCGCGCAAGGGCGTGCTTACCCAGACCCGCCGTCACAGCTACCTGGTGCGCCTGATCGGTATTCGCCATGTGGTGCTGGCCGTGAACAAGATGGACCTGATCGGCTACGACCAGGCCCGGTACAACGCCATCGTCGAGAACTACCGCCAGTTCGCTGCGTCAATCGGCATCGAGACCTTCCTGTCGATACCCTTATCCGGCCTGGCGGGCGACAACATCGCCAGCCGCTCGGCCAATACGCCCTGGTACGCCGGACCGACTCTGATCGAGCACCTGGAAACGGTGGAACTGGACGTGGTGGCCGACCAAGCCAAGCCCTTCACCATGCCGGTGCAGTGGGTCAATCGGCCGAACCTCGACTTCCGTGGTTTCTCGGGCTTGATCGCCACCGGCGTGGCGCGGGTGGGCGACGCGGTGCGCGTGGTTCCATCGGGCAAGACCTCGACGCTCTCACGCATCGTCACCCTGGACGGCGATCTGCCTGAGGCCGTCGCCGGCCAGTCCGTGACCCTATGCCTGGCCGACGAGATCGACTGCTCGCGCGGCGACGTCCTAGCCAAGGCCGATGCGCCGCCTCAGGTCGCGGACCAGTTCGAGGCGACCCTTGTCTGGATGGCGGATGAGCCATTGCTGCCGGGGCGGCCTTATTGGCTCAAGCTGGGAACCCAGACCGTCACGGCCAATGTTCAGCCGCCCAAGTACCAGGTCAACGTCAACAGCCTGGAACACGTAGCGGCCAAGACGCTGGAGCTCAACGCCATCGGCGTGGTCAATCTGTCCACGGACCGTAACATCGCCTTTGAGCCCTATGAGGCCAATCGCGACCTGGGCGGGTTCATCCTGATCGACAAGCTGACCAACGCCACGGTGGCGGCGGGCATGCTGCACTTCGCCCTGCGCCGCAGCCAGAACATCCATCCCCAAGCGCTGGACGTCACGCGCGAGGGTCACGCCGCTCTCAAGAACCAGACCCCGGCGGTGCTTTGGTTCACCGGCCTGTCGGGCGCCGGCAAATCCACCATCGCCAATCTGGTGGAGAAGAAGCTGCACCGGATGAACCGCCACACCTTCCTGCTCGACGGCGACAATGTGCGCCACGGCCTGAACAAGGACCTGGGCTTCACCGACACCGACCGGGTGGAAAATATACGGCGCGTGGGCGAAGTCGCCAAGCTGATGACCGACGCCGGATTGATCGTGATCACCGCCTTCATCTCGCCCTTCCGCGCCGAACGACAGATGGTGCGCGACATGATGGCGCCGGGCGAGTTCCTGGAGGTGTTCATCGACACACCCTTGGCCGAGGCCGAGCGCCGGGACGTGAAGGGGCTGTACAAAAAGGCGCGCGCCGGCCAGCTCAAGCACTTCACCGGCATCGACTCCCCCTATGAGCCGCCGGAGCATCCCGAAATCCACATCGACACCACGGGCATGACGCCCGAGGCGGCTGCGGACCTGATCGTGGACAAGCTGGTGAGCGCGCTTTAGCCTCGCCGCAGCGGGGGCTCGATGCAAACACTGCAAGGCGAGACGCCGGCCGCGCAGGCTGCGGACGTGAAGTTGTCGGCGCGCCATATCCTGGCCGCGACCCTAGGCAACGGCCTGGAATTCTACGACTTCGTCACCTACGCCTTCTTCGCGATCCAGATCGGCCACGCCTTCTTCCCGGCGGGCGGCGCCTTCGCCAGCCTGATGGCGTCGCTGGCGACTTTCGGGGCGGGATTCCTGACCCGGCCACTGGGCGCATGGGTGATCGGCGCCTACGCCGACAAAGCGGGACGGCGCCCCGCCATGGTCCTCAGCTTTTCGCTGATGGGCGGATCGGTGCTGTTCCTGGCCCTGATCCCATCCTACGCCGCCATCGGCCCTGCGGCCCCGGTCCTGGCCGTACTGGCGCGCCTGGTCCAAGGCTTTGCGCTGGGCGGCGAGGTCGGGCCTAACCTTGCCTATTTGGCGGAAGCCGCGCCCGCCCATAGACGCGGCCTGGCGGTATGCCTGCAGGGGGTCAGCCAGCAGGTCGCCGCCCTGGCCGGAGCGCTGGTTGGCCTGCTCCTAAGCTTGGCCCTGCCCCATGCCGCGCTGGAAACCTACGGCTGGCGCATAGCCTTCCTGCTGGGCGCTTTGACGCTGCCGGTGGGCTTGGTATTGCGCGGCGCACTGCACGAAACCCTGCATCGCCCGGATATGGCCGCCGCCACCGCCCATGCCGGGCGAAGCGCCCCGGCCCAGACCAAGATTGTCGTCCTATGCTTTTTGGCGCTCAGCAACGCCACCATCGCCACCTACATGCAAAACTACATGACCACCTTCGCCCAGAACGCCCTGCATCTGGGTTCGCAGATCGCCTTCGCCGCCAGCGCTTTGCCGAGCGCGACGGCCATCGGCGGGGGACTACTAGGCGGATGGCTGTCCGACCGGATCGGCCGAAAGCCGGTGATGATCGGAGCCTTGCTGGCTTTCAGCCTGGCCACCCTGCCCCTGTTCCACTGGATCGTATCGGCCCGCACGCCGGCAGCCCTGCTTGGCGGCTCCGTGCTCCTGGCGCTGCTGAGCACGCCCGCCTGGGGCGCGCTGTATGGCGCCATGACCGAGTTAACGCCCAAGGCCTCGCGCGGTCGGTCGGTCGCGCTCATCTACGCCCTGGCCATCGGCCTGTTCGGCGGCACGGCCCAGCTGGTGGTCACCGGCCTGATCCACGTCACCGGCGATCTGATGGCGCCGGGCTGGTATCTGCTGGCGGCCGATCTGGTCGGCCTGGGCGCCGTGACGCTCCTGCCAGAATCCGCGCCGGTCAAACTGGCCCAAATGGCCTGAGGCCAAAGCGCCGGATCAGGCGGCGGAGCGCCTGCGGGACACGGGCTGGGACTGAGCCCGCTCGCCATCCATCATGTAATCGCGCGTGATCGGCAGCGCATCCACGTTCTTGGTCAGCTGCAGCTGCAGGACCATCATGCCCGTGTAGCGGAAGCCGATCTCGCTGATCGCCAGATAAAACTCCCACATCCGGCAGAACCGTTCGTCGTAGATCTCGGCGATTTCCGCGCGCTGGGCCATGAAACGCTGGCGCCAATGGCGCAGGGTCTCCGCGTAATGCAGGCGCAGGATCTCGACATCCGAGATCCATAGATCGGACACCTCCACCGCCTGAGCCACTTCCGACAGGGAGGGGATGTAGCCGCCGGGAAAGATGTACTTGGCGATCCACGGCTGGGTGATGCCCGGAGGCGTGCGCCGGCCAATGGTGTGGATCAGGGCCACGCCGTCCTCGGTCAGCAGGCCGCGGACGGTTTCGAAGTAGGCCTGGAAGTTCGGCGCGCCCACGTGCTCCAACATGCCCACCGACACGATGCGGTCGAACGGGCCAGACACGTCGCGATAATCGGTCAGGGAAAACAGTGCCCTGTCCTCCAGGCCTTCCGCCTTGGCGCGCGCCCGGGCGACGGCGAGTTGCTCCTTGGACAGGGTAACGCCATGCACCTGGGCCCCATAAGTCCTGGCCAATTCCAGGCCCAGACCGCCCCAGCCACAGCCTATATCCAGCACGCGATGGCCGGGCTCGATCCTCAGCTTCGCTGCGATATGGCTTTTTTTGGCCTTCTGCGCCTCCTCCAGCGTCGCATCCGGCCGCAGAAAATAGCCGCATGAGTACTGCATGTCCTCGTCGAGAAAGCGGCGATACAGGTCGTTGGACAGGTCGTAATGATGCGCCACGTTACGGCGGGCCGTCTGTCGATCATTGATTTGGGACAGCAGGCTGAAGGCATGGGCCAGCACGCGCATGAGGGGCCCATGGCCGCGGCGATGCAGCAGCACATTTTTGCCGACGATATGGAGTAGCTGGACGATGTCGCCCTGCTCAAAGATCAGGCCGCCTTCCATATAGGCCTCGCCCAGGGCCAGATCCGGATTGAGCAGCAGCCTGAGCGGCCAACCCCGGCCGAGGCGTATGACCACCTCCGGTCCCGCCCCGTCTCCGTACCTATGGGCCACTCCATCGGGGCCTCGGACCACGAGCCGGCCAACCGTCAAGAACCGATTCAATATCGAGTACAGCACGTGAAGACCCCTTTTTTTCGGGACTGGGCCTGAACGCTCGCTAACCCATTTAGTTTCGCCTCTCATGGCGCTGAATTCAAGATTTGATGCTTTGGCCGCCCCGCGGTTCAGGCCGAGGTCTGGAGTCCCGCCCGGCCTTCCGCGCGCTGCGGCAAGCGCCAGTTAGGCCGGGGGAAATGGCAGGTATAGCCGCCGGGATAGCGCTCCAGATAATCCTGATGTTCCGGCTCGGCCTCCCAGAACGGCCCGGCGGGGGCAACCTGCGTCACCACCTTGCCCGGCCAAAGGCCTGAAGCGTCCACGTCGGCAATGACGTCTTCAGCCGCGCGCTTCTGGGCCTCGTCGACATAATAGATGGCCGACCGATAGCTGGTCCCTCGGTCGTTGCCCTGGCGATCGGGCGTGGTGGGATCGTGAATCTGGAAGAAGAATTCCAGCAGCCGCCGGTAGCTGGTCGCCGCAGGGTCGAAGACGATCTCGATCGCCTCGGCGTGCAGGCCGTGATTGCGGTAGCTGGCGTTGGGCGTATCGCCGCCGGTGTAGCCCACCCGAGTCGAGAGCACGCCGGGCAGACGCCGGATCAGGGCCTGCATGCCCCAGAAACAGCCGCCCGCCAGCACCGCCCGCTGGGTGATCGAGGTCGTCGTCATGGTCGATCCTGCAACCCTTTTCCCACGCTTTCCATGTAAGCCTCCCGCAGCGGTTTCGCCACATGTTCACGCGGCCTTGCCCCCAGGCGCTTCGTCAGTATATTGCGCGCCTCCTGCGGCCCCTTATGGGCGGCCGTCCGGGGGTGAGGTGGCCGAGTGGTTGAAGGCGCACGCTTGGAAAGCGTGTTTACGGGAAACCGTAACGAGGGTTCGAATCCCTCTCTCACCGCCAACAATCCGTGGAAATGTGCTCCAGCGGAATCCAGATTCGACAACACATTGAATTTGACTAGGAATTTCGCACTAAGCCGCCGCGCCCGCCCCAAATACCTCGCCTATAACGCCCAATAATCGGCCCTAAGACCCGTTTGGTCTCCGCAGGTCTGCGATCCGGAGGAGTTTCCCTGCTGGCAGGGAATTTAGCAGGGACATAAACGCGAATTTCGGCCGCAATTCCGGTATCGGCGTGAGAAGCTCGCCACAGCCCATTGTAATCTAATGGACTCTCTTAATCGCAACTTCCACCGAGCATTAATTCCGAGCAGGGAAATTATTCCGGCGTGCAGGGAAAATTTGCGGGCTAATTATTGGAAGCAGGGAATCCAAACGCGGGCCGTTGATCGACCCACGCCAACGGGATCGAACCGTGAATCAGGCTTTCAAGATTGAAGCCTGGCGGCTGCCGGCCCTCAAGGATCGCGCGCTGAATATCAGGCGCGAGAAACGCCAGCAGGCAAAGCTGCCGATCATAGGCTCGCTCCGGCGCCTTGGCCGAAGCTCCGTCGGCCTTCAGCCGACCGGCCAGGCGATGAGCATTGCGCAGACCGGCAATGAGGGTCCGATCGGTTCGCGCCTCGTCCAGCGCCGGCATGCCTGATGGGCCGACCATCCAGCTTCGCCCGCCACGAACTTTAAGCCGGGCGGGCAGGACGACCCTGACCACCTGGGGATCGTCCTGGTCCACGAACGCTCGCTCGCCAGCCTCAAGACGCTTGTTGAAGTTGACCGTCTCCACGGCAATGTCAGCATGAAGGCCGAATAGGGCCTGACCAAAGAGTTCGAGATGGACCGCATTGGGGTGGATCTCGACGCGGCGCAAACCTTCGATGCCCTTGCCTGTATCCAGGGCTCGTCGCAGCCTTTTTGGCGCGAGACCCGATAGCCGGCCCAGGACAAGCGCCTCGATTGCACCGGCCGGCACTCGGCGGATCGCTTCGTCTCCTGCGGGCCGGCGACCACCCTGCTGGAGGGGCGACGACACATAGTAGCGATAGACCTGCCCGCCGCGGCCATATCCGAAAGCCGGACACATAGCGGCGCCATCGGCGTCGAAGATAAGTCCCTTGAGAAGCATGGTGGAAACCCGAGTGGGCCGGCTGTGATGTCGGCGCGTGTTCTCGGACATCAGGCTCTGAGCCGCAGCGAACAGTTCCGGATCAATGATGGGCGGGTGAGCCCCCGGATAGCTCTGATCCTTATGCGGGATTTCTCCCAGGTAGGTGCGGTTTGTGATCAAGTGAAACAGCGCCCCTCGACTGAAGGCTACGCCGCCGATGCGCCGGCCTGACTTGGACAGATAGGCCTTTGAGCGGATGCCCTGCTCCTTAAGCCAGACGGCCAGTAGCCCGCCAAATGCGGGGCCTCCGAACCCGTGAATGACAGGCTCAACGGCTAGGGGCATTGATATTGGTCAACCGCGCCGTCGCTACAGAGCCCGAGACTCGAAGCGAATCAACAGGCTGGAAAGCTCAGCGTGACGGGAGTCAAAAGCGGCCTGCCGTTCCCTGGCGTTTATAAATTCCCGAACCGCCATACGCGCGAGCAAGCCAACGATGGCCGCGGCCTGGGTTCCTTTCACGCCGCCGGTTTTCAAATAGTAACCGATGGATTGCCGAGGCACGCCAACGGCCTTGGCCATCTCGCCCTGCCAAGCTGAGCCATAAAGAACTTCGCCGATCTCACGTATTTCTAGCGATGTGAGTGCACGATCATCAGTCATATGCCTATTCCGACCAATTTAAGCAACGCCATATGACATTTAGCAACATTAATTGCACTACATCAAGACACGTCCAAAAAAAATAATACTGCAAACTTAGATGTTATATTTTTATATAAATGACATCCCTCTATTACACTTTTTGGATATATCGTGAATTTGATCATTTTGACGAGCAACTATGGGTGGTGCTAAGGTATTGGTAATTTTGGGGGGTCGGGCTTTTAATCCAAGCCCGTGTTGTCGACCCAATTCGGTTCCGACCATGGGCGTTGGGCCCTTTGCCGCCAGAGCTTCCCGGGGGATGGGATATGGACGCACAGGCTCTCACCGACTTTCGGGCCTTGTTCGAGGCATCCCCCGGACTCTATCTGATCCTGAACCCTGACCTATCCATCGTCGGGGCGAGCGATGCCTATTTGACCGCCACCATGACCCGACGTGATGAGATCGTGGGGCGCGACCTGTTCGAGGTCTTCCCGGATAACCCGGCGGACCCTGAAGCGAGCGGGGTCCGCAACCTGGCAGCCTCGCTGGACAGGGTGCGGCAGTTCAAGCAGCCCGACATCATGGCGGTGCAGAAATATGACGTGAGGCGCGCCGACGGTATACTCGAGGAGCGGCATTGGAGCCCTCGAAACCACCCGGTCCTCGACGCCTTCGATGACATTCGATGGATCGTCCATGCTGTGGAGGACGTCACGGAGATCGCGCGGCTGCAGCATCAGCAGCATGAGGCCAAGGATTTCGCGCAGGAGCAGCAACGGATGCTTGCTCAGCTTCGAAGCGCCAACGAAGCTCTGGCGGCCAGCGAAATTGCATTGCGCGCGAGCGAGGAGCGATTTCGCGGTTTGGCGGAGGAGCTCAAGACCCAAGAGGCGCGCCTCAGCTCGATTCTGTTGACGGTGCCCGACGCGATGATCGTCATCGACGAGCGGGGGACGATCCAGACCTTCAGCCAGACCGCCCAGGGCCTGTTCGGCTACGCCCCGCACGAGGTTCTAGGCTGCAACGTCAGCCTATTGATGCCAGAGCCCTATCGTCGCGAGCACGACGGGTATCTTGAGCATCACCATGCCACAGGCGAGCGTCGCGTGATCGGAACGGGCCGCATCGTTGTTGGTCAGCGCAAGGACGGCTCAACCTTTCCCATGGAGCTCAAAGTCGGCGAAGTGCTGCTCGAAGGCCGGCGTCAATTCACCGGCTTTGTCCGTGATCTCACCGAGCGCCGGGAGACTGAGCGTCACCTGCACGAACTTCAGTCCGAACTGCTGCATGTCGCGCGGGTCAGCGAAATGGGCCAGATGGCGTCGGCCCTGGCGCACGAGTTGAACCAGCCGCTATCGGCGATCAGCATGTACCTATCCGGCGGACGGCGCATTCTGGAGCAGGGCGACAAGACAAAGGCGCTCGACGCGATGCGCCGGGCGAGCGAACAGGTGGATCGTGCCGGCCAGATCATCCATCGCCTCAGGGAGTTCGTGCGCAAGGGCGAAGCGGATCGCCGCGTCGAGAGCCTGGCGACAACAATCGAGGAAGCCAGCGCGCTCGCCCTGGTCGGCGCCAGGAGCGACGGTGTCAGGCTGACGGTCTGGTTCGACGCCGATGCGCAGAGCGTCTTCATCGACAAGATTCAGGTCCAGCAAGTGCTGGTGAACCTCATCAGAAACGCCGTCGAAGCGATGACGGATTGCTCGCAACGGGACGTCACAATCACCACCTGCGCTATAGAGAACGACATGGTGGAGGTTTCAGTCGCCGATACGGGGGCCGGCATCGCCTCGGAAATCAAAGAGAAGCTGTTCCAGCCGTTCGTCACCAGCAAGACCACCGGCATGGGTGTCGGCCTGTCGCTCTGCCGCTCCATCATTGAGGCCCATAGCGGCCGGTTATGGGCCGAGAACGGTCCCGCCGGCGGCGCGATCTTCCGCTTCACCGTTCCGAGCGCGCCGGGCTAATCCCCACCGCGTCTCTGACCGGCGACCAAGGCCTGCGGATCTTCAACAACCTCACCTATAAGGTGCGACTGGAGCACGATCTAACGCCGCGCAATCTGCTGTACGCGATGATCTCCACCGGCGCCTCACCCGGCGACATCGCCATTTCCACAAACGCAGAAAGCCAGCCCCAAGCGCAGGAACTGAGGGCCGAAACCCTGACGGCCTACGAGGTCGGGTCGAAAAACCGGTTCTTCGGTAACCGCCTGCAGGTGAACGGCGACCTCTATTACAACGACTACGGCGGCTACCAGACCGTCGGGATCAACATCACGCCCAGTTCGATTTTTCCGACCTTCAATACGATCGTTTTGCCGCTGAAGTCCTACGGCGCGGAATTGGAGGTTCAGGCGCGCCCCTGGGCCAACGGCACGATAAGCGTCAATGCGTCCTACACGAACGCTCGGTACGGCGACTTCGGCCAATATGCATACCTGTTCTCCAAGAGCGAGGTCCCCGGCGTAGCCCCGTTCCAGGGAAGCGTGGCCTATGAACATCGCCTGAAGCTCGGCAGCGCCACTCTGCTGCTGCACGGCGACGTTCACTTCTTCACGGCTCACGACACCATGTCCATCAGCCAAGCGTGGGCGGCGGCGGGCGTGGGACCCTTTGTCCACGTCCAGTCCCAGGCTGTCGGAGATCTCAACGCCACCCTGTTACTCGGCCCCCACTACTCGATCTCCGCCTATGTTCGGAATATTGCCGACACTCGGTTCATTCCGGACGACTGGCTCGTCAACTATGGCCCCCCGGCGCTCTCTCCGCCCGGCACGGCGTCCGTCTTAAGCGCGGACCGCCCAAACCTCAGTGATCCTCGGACCTTCGGGGTGATTCTCAGCTTCAAATACTGAGGCTCCGGCCTTGATCGCCGGACCGGCCAGTGTTGCGAGCCGGCGAAACTGACAACGTCGCAACTGTTTAGAAAAAGGTCAGGCGACGCGCCCCTCTGATGTCGCAAGATCGCAAGCGCCAAGGCTCAGCCTTGGCGCTTGCGCCCATACACCCGGAAGCGGGAGGATCACGTTGTGCCCCGCGGCGGGCCGACGAGATTTAAACAAAGACAGGACAGGACATGGCCTCAGGTCTCGCGCATCTCAGGTCCAATCCGGGGTTCGCCCGGTTGAAGGAGATCTTCGGCGAAACCTCGGACTTGGCTGACGCCACATTGGAGATGATCGCCGACGCGGCGGCCAAGTTCGGGCAAGGATGCCTGTCGCCGATCAATGCGGCGGCGGACAAGGGTTGCGTGTTCGAGAATGGCAAGGTTCGCACGCCGCCGGGCTTTGGTTCGGCTTGGGCCGCCATGGTTGCGGAAGGCTGGGCGACAATCGACTTTCCTAGCGACTTGGGCGGCAGCGGCTTGCCGCTTTGTGTTCAGACCCTGTGTCAGGAGCAATTTGATCGAGGCTGTGTCGCGTTTGGCATGTTGCTGACGCCGCAACGCGGCGGCTTCGCCCTGCTCTCCGAACATGCGACGAGCCCGGTCCAGGAGGAGTGGCTGCCGCGAATGGCGGCGGGCGAATGGACGACGACAATCTGCGTGTCCGAACCGGACGCCGGCTCGGACGTCGGGCGCATCCGAACCATCGCGGAACCGGCCGGTGATGGACTGTGGAAGATCACCGGCGAGAAGTGCTGGATCAGTTTCGGGGCACACGACCTGACCCAGCGCATCGGTCACTGCGTCCTCGCTCGAACCCCGGGCGCGCCCGCCGGAGGCCGCGGCCTCAGCCTGTTCCTGGCGCCCGATTGGATGCAGGACCCGCAAGGAGCGCCCGCGGACAATGGCGTGGTCGTGCGACGGATCGAGGAGAAGCTCGGGCTGCATGGCTCGCCCACCTGCTCGATCGGCTTCGAAGGCGCGCGCGGCTGGTTGATCGGACAGCAAGGCCGCGGCCTGGCCCAGATGTTCACGATGATCGG
This sequence comes from Caulobacteraceae bacterium, assembly GCA_003164925.1. Lineage (GTDB taxonomy): Bacteria > Pseudomonadota > Alphaproteobacteria > Caulobacterales > Caulobacteraceae > BOG-938. The sequence continues at coordinate 947 of PLRV01000015.1, read as the reverse complement.
CATCATGCGCCAGAGCGTCGGCGTCCAGGGCCTCGGGGTCGCCGCCGCCGCATCGGACCTCGCTTGGCGTTACGCCCAGGAACGGCGGCAGGGCGGAGCGCCCGAAGCCCCCCCCACGCCGATCACCGCCCATGCGGACGTGCAACTTATGCTCATGGACCTTGCCGCGCGGGTGGAGATGTTGCGCGGCGTGGTCCTGGCCTTGGCGGTGCAGATGGACCTTTCGGCCAGTGAGCCCGAGCCCGAAGCCCGGGCGCGCGCCGGCGCACTGGCGCAATGGCTCATGCCGATCGCCAAGACCTATGGCGCGGAGACCGCCGCTTGGGCGTCCAGTATGGCGATCCAGGTGCTCGGCGGCGCCGGCTATACCCGCGAGTGGCCCGCCGAACAGCTATTCCGCGATTCCCGCGTCTTCAGCATCTACGAGGGAACGAGCGGTATCCAAGGCCTGGACCTTCTCCATCGTCGTCTATGGCGGGATAAGGGGGCTGGATTGAAGGCTTTCGTCGAGGCGTTCGAGGACGCCCTGGCGCGGGTTCCCCCTGAGCACATGGACGCGACCAGCGAGGCGAGGCGCGTGCTGCAGCGTCTGACGACGACGGCCGGCCAACTGTCGGCCCTCGAACACCGCGCCTTCGAGGCGGAGGCTGGCGCGAGCGCGTTCCTGGAACTGGCTAGCTTAGCCGCCACCGCCTACGTCGCGTTGATGCTGCTTTTCGCCCCATCGGATGCGCACATGGTTGGTCTGTCCCAATACTGGCTTTCTCGCCTTGACGCGTCTGCGGCCAAGGCCGCCCGCCTAGCGTGCGCCGACGCAAGCCTCTTGAGCCGCGCCTTTTCGGAAGCGATGGTCAACGTAAACGGGTGACGTCCAGGAACGGGCATAGCGGAGCGCCACGCCTTCCCCTGCCTGCTTTAGCCACTAGAAGTTGACCTGATCGCCGCCC
>PLRV01000004.1 GCA_003164925.1 Caulobacteraceae bacterium | reverse complement strand
GATTATGTCCCGTGCCGGACTATGTCCCGTCGATGCTGCGGCATCTGATTTGCTACCGAGCAACGCCATCCATTCTGGGCATAGTCATCGTCCTTGCCGGGCACTTCCGCCCGCAAGGAGAGCACTATGGAACGATCCTACGAGAGCGCACAGGCGCTCACTTGCCGTGCCGTTGGGCCTTTGGCAACACATCTTGGTGCGTTCGTCGCCTCGTTGATCGAGGAGCAATACGTAATCGCCTGCACCTATGTGAAGGCACTGCATGCGGTTGCCTTCGATCGCTGGCTTGATAAGCAGGGCGTTGCGCTGTGTGACTTGGGCGAGAAGCACATTTCGCAATACCAGCGGTCGGATTCGCACCGACGCCGATCGCGCCGCCCCGATACGGTGTGCCGTGAGCTGTGCAACCTGACGCAGCTACTGGCCTTCTTACGCAAGCAGGGCGCCTGCGCGCCAGCCCTCGCTGCCGAGATCATACCGGCCAAGGATGTGGCGACCGATTTCGAACGCCATCTGCGACATGACCGGGGATTGGCCGCCGTAACAGCCAGCCACTTCTCGACGATCGCCCAGCAGTTTCTGATCGGATGCTTTGGCAACGGCCCGGTGAAGCTCGCAACGGTCCATGCCGCGGATGTCGTCGCGTTCGTGCGATGCCAGTCCAAGCGCATGCGGCCTTGCGCGCTGAAGCGGGTGACGACGGGATTGCGCTCGTTTCTTCGGTACGCCCAATATCGTGGCGAGATCGGCGCAGAACTTGTCGCCAGCGTGCCGTCCGTCGCGGCTTGGTCAACAACGCCGCAGTTACCCAGAGCCATCGCGTTCGAGCACGCGCAGTCCGCGATCGACAGCTGTGACCGCGCCACTGTGGTCGGTCGGCGCGATCGCGCCGTGTTGCTCATCCTGGCGCGGCTGGGGCTTCGCGCTGCTGAGATCATCAAGCTGGAACTGAGCGACATCGATTGGGACAGCGGTCACCTGCGTGTGCGGGGCAAGGGCCGACACGAAGCTCTCCTTCCGCTGCCCGCCGATGTGGGCGAAGCAGTCGCAGCCTATCTCGAACACGGACGGCCGGTGAACGAGGACCGGCATCTGTTCCTCCGATCAAGCGCACCGATTCGGGGGCTGAAGGAACGTGGGGACGGGATCGGCTCAATCGTCTGCCGCGCGCTCAGGCGGGCCAAAGTCGACGCGCCCCACAGGGGATCGCACCAGTTCCGACATGCGCTGGCCGTCCGCATGCTGCACAGCGGCGCATCGCTGCCAGAGATTGGCGAGGTGCTGCGTCATCGCAGCCCGCAGTCCACCAGCATCTACGCAAAGGTCGACATCGAATCGTTGCGTGATCTGGCCGCCGCGTGGCCGGGAGGCGCACGATGAATACGCTTCGGGAATCCTTGGATGAGTACCTAGAACTGCGGCACGGACTCGGCTTCAAGATGGGTGACGAAGGCCTGCTATTGCCGCGCTTCGTCAGATTCATGGAAGAGCGGCAAGCCGTGCACATTACCACCCGCCTGGCGCTTGAATGGGCGCAGGCACAATCCGTCCAGCCGGCGGAATGGGCCCGACGCTTGTGCTTCTTGCGCGGCTTCGCCCGCCACCGAAGCGCCACCGATGTCCTGACCGAAGTTCCGCCGGTGGGTTTGTTGCCGTTTCGATCGACCAGGGCCAAGCCCTATCTATATACGGAAGAGGACGTGCAGCGCCTGTTGGATGCGGCGCTGCAATTGCCGACTGCCTGGCCATCGACGCCTCTGCGGCCATGGGTGTTCTATTGCCTTCTCGGGCTGCTGAGCGTGACCGGCCTGCGAATCTCCGAAGCGCTCAACCTCAAGCTTGGCGACATCGACCTTGAACACGCGGTCCTGACGATCCGTGCCGCCAAGCTCGGTCGCTCGCGTCTCGTGCCCATCCATCCGTCCACCAACGCCGTGCTGGCGGATTACCTCCGGCGGCGCGAACAGTTCTTCGGTCGGCCGATTTCGATGTTCGCGTTTGTCGGCCACTCCGGTAATCGGCTCGACGGCGGCCATGTTCGTCGAACCTTTTACGCGCTGTCGCGACGCGTGGGGCTGCGAGCGCCGGACGCGAGCAAAGGGCCGCGACTGCACGATTTTCGCCACCGATTCGCCGTTCAGGTTCTGACCCGTTGGTATCAATCGGGCGAGGACCCCGTGCGGCGGCTGTCCGTGCTCTCGACCTATCTCGGCCACATCTGCGTGACCGACACCTATTGGTATCTGAGCGATTGGCCGGAACTGATGGCGCAGGCGATGGCCCGATTGGAGCGACGCTGGGGAGAGCCATCATGACCGACCGCATGAACTTTGCGCCGCTGCTCGAAGGATTCTTCACTCAACGGCTGATGCAACAACGTCAGGCCAGCAGGCACACGATCGCCGCTTACCGCGATACCTTCCGGCTGCTGTTGTATTTCATTCAGACCCGATTGCACAAAGCGCCGTCGGCGCTGGCGCTGGAAGATATCGACGCGCCGTTGGTCGCCGCCTTTTTGGATGACATGGAGAAAGTTCGAGGCGCGAAGGCTCGAACGCGCAACCTTCGTTTGACCGCCGTGCATTCCTTCTTCCGCTACGCCGCGCTTGAAGCGCCATCGCACGCCGGACAGATCCAACGCGTGCTGGCCATCCCGGCCAAACGCTTTACGCAAGCCCTGGTGCCTTTCCTGAGCCGACCGGAGGTCGACGCCCTCCTGGCCGCGCCAGACCAGCGGACCTGGTCGGGGCGGCGTGATCACGCGTTGATCCTGCTGGCGGTGCAGACAGGGTTGCGCCTGTCGGAACTGACCGGCCTTCAGCATGAGGATTTGCATCTCGGCGCCGGCGCGCATGTCCGGGTCATCGGCAAGGGGCGTAAGGAACGATGTACGCCGCTGAGCAAGAACACCAGGGCCGTCATGACGGCATGGATGCGCGAGCCGGCCAGGGCCGCCGGCCAACCGCTGTTTCCCAACGCGCGTGGCGGCCAATTGAGCGGACACGGTGTGCAATACCTGTTGGCNNGTCCTGCGCCACACCACAGCAATGGATTTGCTGCAAGAGGGCGTCGATCAATCCGTCATCGCGCTATGGCTCGGGCACGAATCGATCGAAACGACGCAAATCTACCTGGACGCAAATCTTGCCCTGAAAGAGAAGATCCTCGACAAAACCACGCCGCCCAATGGAAAGCCCGGTCGGTATCGACCCGATGACCGGTTGTTGGCGTTCCTGAAGGCGCTGTAGCGCGGCGCCTATGTCCAGCATATCGAGCCCATCGACCCGTTTTCACCGGAGGATCGCCGAGTGGCTGTACATAGTCCGGCACGGGACATAATC
>PLRV01000066.1 GCA_003164925.1 Caulobacteraceae bacterium | reverse complement strand
CTTTCGGAAGGCGTCAAACGGGGGGTGAGCGGACCTTGGCTTTAAGCTTCTACGCGAAACCTGCACTTCTCCCGCTCGCCCTTGGCGTAGATGTCGTTATCGACTGGCCACAAGCACACTGATCGGCCACGTAGTCAGAAAGTCACCTTAGCTTGCGCCATAGCCCACTCATTTTTCGCGGGGTCGATGCGATAGTAGAGGACATTCATAGCTTTGCCGGCGTGAGCCCTGGTTAGGACGTGCTGAAGATCGTCCGCCGTGGCGATGAGGTCCCCGTCCATGACAAAAACAAGATCGTTGAGGCGTAACCCTGCGCGTTCGGCGGGCGAGCCAGGCGCGAGGCTCATGATCAGCAACCCGCACATGCCTGTGCGCTCGGCCTGTGCTTTCGCCTCGGATAGGGTAATCCCGCCTGGGACCAGGATAACTCTAGCGCCTAAGTGAGGCTTGCCGTCGTTGGTGGGAGCGGGCTGGGCGGCCAATGTCCGGCCGGCTTGCTGCAGCTCTTCATCGGTTGCGCCGCTCAGCGTTCCCCCGTCGCTCGAGCGAACCGGCTGGCCATCGGCTGTGCCTTTCCAGCCCACTAGGCGGCCTTCTCGGTCGAACAGCATCAGGATGGCGTAATCGCCTCTCGGCCTGCCCTTACCTGCTGTTGCGGTGACGACGTTGCTCCCCATCCCGGCCACGGCGCTAACCGTCTCGGTCGCCATGCCCAATTGAGTAGGCATCAGCCACGCCGCCATCCCTGCCAGATCGGCGAATCCGCCGATTCCCCCACTGCTCCCAACCCCGTCCCCCGGTGCGTAGATGAGCACTGACATCCCGTCACCGGCGCCAGCCTCCCGCTGGGGGGCGCCCAGAACGCGCTTGGCATCCGTTTCGGACGTTACAACGGTCGGCAAAGTTCGAAGCGTCGAGACGAAACTGGCTGCGGGGGATAGCGCCGAACCGGCTTGCGCCGCAGGGGCCGCAAGAACCGCGGCGATGACCAAACCCATAGGTCTGAGTTGCATGGTTCACCTCTTGAAGCCCGTCAGCAGGCCGAAGGCCAAATTCCGGCTAAACTCGAACGAGAAACCTGATTTCACGCCTCTTTTCAATCGGGGCCTTCCATAGGCGCAAAAAGGGTCCAATTGCCCCGGTGTTCGAGCGCCAAGGCGCGCACCCACGAGCCCGTTCTCAGTTTCGCCCATATACTCACCCGGCGCTATGGCAGTCGGCGACGCGCCCCGTAAGCAGACCTTGCGAACAGCCGCCTCGGGTCGATTTTTCGCGTTGCCGTCGTGCCGGATAGCCGACATCCCGATCCATCTCAAAAACCTCCGATTTCGGGATGCGATGCATCGGGATTATTTACACGGGGCCGCCAATAGGCGATGCCTCCGAGAACCCTCTCTCGAAACCTCATTCCCAAAATTTGGCGTCCGAGACGAGTTTTCGGAGATCCCGGAAATTCACGCTGAGGCTGTGGCCGAATAACCAAATCCCCCCAAGGGACGTTGACGGAGTCTGCAGGCAACCTGCCGTCGCATCGCCTCTTTAGGGGCCTGGCGTGGACACGGAAGCGCCAGCGACATCGGATCGCTCTAACTCCAGTCGCAGATTTTGGAGTCAGGTCCGTGGTCAAAAGAGTCAGTCGATCGATTTTCGTCGCCGCAAACCCTCATCTGCTAAGGCCCGCGAGTCGCAAGGTTTAAAGTCAGTGACGGCCGCATCTCCCGCCAAATCCGGTCCCTTCCGCATCACGCTTTCGATAGAGCGCTTGCCGGGACACGCCGATTTTACGTGCAACCTTGGCTACTGACGTTTCTCCCGCCTCAAAGAAGCCCCTAGCCTCAGCCCACTGCGTATCTGAAACGCTTCCAGGACGCCCAGGTCCTCTCAAGGCGGCAAAGTAGAGGGTCGTGGTAGAGAAGCCCTGGATCACGATCACCGCGCCGGTGACCCAAATAAGCAGGTCAAACTTGAGCTTGGCGAGCTCGGCCTGAACGTCGGCTTTGGTGACCAACTGGGAGACGCGCCGCGCGCTGACGATCTCGCGGTCGGCTTCGATCAACGCCTCCACCTGGGCGTCGGTGAAGCCGGCTGCCTTGTAGCGCAGGGCGTTGGCATGGGTCTCAAACGCCATAGCATTGCTCTGGGTGATCCTAAACACGGTTCGAATAAAGGGGGAACCGACGACGCTTGTACGAGATCTCCGCCATGGGCCCCTGCTCTTCGGAAATCCCTGTGGCATAAGGTGGGGACATGTTCGCGTTAGACTGACAACACCGGCGGCGCGCATGGTCCGCCGGAGACAATTGAACGCTCCCGGGGCTGGCCGCCGCTGGGCGCCCAAGGGGGGTTGGGACCACAGATGGAGCTAGGTCAGCTTAAGCTTTTCACCGAGATCGCCATTCAGGGAAGCCTGACCAAGACTTCCATTGCCTTGGACATCGAACAATCCGTCATTAGCCGTCAGTTGCAGGCGCTGGAGAACCAGCTGGGCGCACGATTGTTCCACCGGACAGGGCGCGGCATGACTCTAACTGACATCGGCAAGATCTTTCTGCCCAAGGCCAAGGCTCTCCTGGCTGAGGCGGAGCAGATTACTGAGGAAATTCGCTCGGAAGTCGGCGTCGTCGGCGGCGAGGTCCGGCTTGGCGTCCTGCCTGCGTTTTCCTACCCCGCCATCAGCCGTCTATACCGACAGCTGAAGTCCAAGTACCCCAAGCTGCACCTCCAGCTCTTTGAAGGTTCCAACGGCCAGCTGATCGAGTGGATGGGAACCGGCAAGTTGGACCTGGCGGTGGTCTACCACTACAGCGAGGTTGATGGGTCGGAGATCAAGGTCCTCGGCGTGACCGACGCTTGCCTTATCGGCCAGGCCGAAGATCCTTTAACCGCAAACGGCGAGGTTCCGTTCTCCAAGCTTGAGGGGCTGCCGCTCGTGCTGCCGAGCCGCCCAAACTCGCTGCGCATATCCCTCGATGAGATGGCCAAGCAACATGGGTTTGTCCTGAACGTGGCGATGGAAGCGGATTCCCTGCCAATCCAGAAGAACCTGGTCACAGACGGGTTTGGTTACGCGGTCCTTGGCGCCCAGGCGATCATCAGGGAACGGGACGCTGGACAACTCCGCGCGGCGCGTATCGTCGAGCCCTCCATTGTTCGTACGGCTGTCCTCGCGGCGTCGGCCCTGCGCCCGTACACTGCGGGCATGAGGGTCGTCGCCAAGGCTTTGGAGCCCTTGATCATCGAAGTTCTCGACCCCCGCAGATAGCGGCCGAGCACGAGGATCAGTTGAACGAGCGATCAGCTTGTGCGTGTGCTTGAGAATTCCTCAAGCAAACAGGCCGTCAGGAGTCGCTGTTCAAGCGTTTGTCAAATTTGGTTACCAAAAAGGACCAATTTCACGGCGACGGCGCGCTCCGTATCTTTGTGATGCTTAGGTCATGTCTTTTCAGCATAACGGCTTTGCCCTGCCAAGGGTTGAGGCGGAACTCCCTGGCGTTACGATTCATCCCAACGGGTTCGGGCTCGCTGATGATTGGACAAGGACGTCGAGGGCGGATTGATCGGCGCATGCTGATCCTCTCCGCCATTGTAGGGACGGTCGGCGCGACTGAAGCGGCGCGGGCCACAACGACAGTCGTTGATTCTGTCGGGCAGACGGCATGGCGCCCTGCCCCGCCGATTACGCCTAGCTGGACCGGATTGATCCAGGTTTCGGGCGCACGCCTGTGGGCGTGGGATAGCGGCGGATCGGGAGAAGCGATTGTTTTGCTTCACCCATTTACCGGAAGCGACGCGATATGGGGCTACCAGTACGAGGCGTTTACTCGCGCCGGCTACCGCGTTGTCGCCTACTCCCGAAGGGGGTTCGGTCAATCAGAGCGGGGGGCTTCGACCGATCCCAGCTTTGCCGTCGATGATCTCGACGCCGTTGCCGGCGAAAGGGGTCTTGATCGCTTTCATCTGGTCGGATCCGCGGGCGGGGCCTTCATTGGACCGGACTACGCGTTGAGCCATCCTGAGCGGCTTTTTTCCCTTACCCTCGCGAACAGTCTGGCCGGAGTGACCGACCCAGCCTACCAGGCCCAGACCCGGGCCCTGACGCCGGAAGGATTTATGCAGCTTCCGCCGGAATTCCGGGAATTGGGCCCCTCCTATCGATTTTCCTACCCCGAGGGGGTCGCTCGGTGGGTTGACCTCGAACGACATGCCGCCTCTGGCCCGCCGGTGGTTCAGAGCGCCCGCAATGCGGTGAAATTGGACGCCTTAGCCTCGATCAAGGTCCCGGTCCTTTTGTTGACCGGCGACGCCGATCTATTCATGCCGCCGACCCGCCTGCGGTTCCTAGCCAAGTACTTTGCGAACCCAGATTTGGTTGTGGTGCGGCAGGCCGGACATTTCGCCTATTGGGAACAACCTGAAATGTTCAATGCTTCCGTGCTGCGTTTCATAAGCCAAAGGCGCCGTGGCTGAGCGGTTGGTCGGTCGCGGACCAGCGCAACAAGTTCGCTTGCCTGGGCCGCATAACTGCTTTGTGCTCGTTTAATCGCGTCATGTTCGCAAGCGATGATACTTGGGGTCGTCCGCTGGCCTCGACAGTGCCCGGCCAGGGGCGAGGAGCGAGTGAATGTTGGAAAAGGTCATCATCACCTGTGCGGTGACCGGTTCGACCATGGACGCCTTGCGTATCAATCCCGCCGTGCCGGTCACGCCCAAACAGATCGCCGACGAAGTCATCGCGGCACACGGCGCCGGCGCCGCGGTGGCGCACATCCATGTTCGTGACCCCGAGACGGGCAAGCCGAGCATGGAGTTTCGCCTCTACGAAGAGGTCGTGAAGCGGATTCGAGACTCCGGTTGCGATGTCCTGATCAATTTGACGACCGGGCCTGGGGCGCGCTTCGCGCCCAGCAAGGACAACCCGATGGTCGCCAACGCCGACAGCACCATGGCTAGCCCGCAGGCTCGGGTGGAGCATGTGGTGCGGCTGCAGCCGGATCTATGCAGTCTTGACGTGGCGACCATGACGTTCCCCAGCTACGCCTTCGTCAACGTCCCGCAAGACGTCATTCGAATGGCGGAACTGGTCCAGGAAGCGGGCGTGAAGCCTGAACTGGAGGTGTTTGATTTGGGCCATGTGCGCTTGGCTGCCCACCTCTGTCAGACGGGAGTCATCAAAGGCCGGCCGCTGTTTCAGTTCTGCATGGGCGTGCCTTGGTCGGCGCCGGCCACCGACACAGCATTGATGGCGATGCTGGACATCCTGCCGCCTGAC
>PLRV01000034.1:18928-20019 GCA_003164925.1 Caulobacteraceae bacterium | reverse complement strand
GCGCCGTAGGACTTCATCGGCGAGGCGACAGTCGCGAAGGTCGGTTGGGAGGCAAGGGGCGTTATGTTGAGCCCCGAGGTCTGGTAACCGCCATAGTCGTTGAAAAAGAGGTCGCCGTTCACCTGCAGATGATTGGCAAAGAACCGGTTCTTCGAACCGGCCTCATAGGCCGTCAGGGTTTCAGCCCTCAGCTCTTGCACTGTGGGCTGGAAGTTCTGGTTCGTGGTCAGAACGACATCGCCGGGCGAGGCGCCGGTGGAGATCATCGCGTACAGCAGGTTGCGCGGCGTCAGATCGTGTTCCAGCCGCACCTTGTAGGTGAAGTTGTCGAAGTTTCGCAGGCCCTGATCGCCGGTCAGATACGCGGTGCTCCCGGTAATGCTCGTGTAATCCCCGATATCAACGATCTGGGTATGGTCGTAGCGGAGTCCCGCGGTCAGGCGGGTGTCCGGCGCGAAGGCATAGGTGGCTTCGGCGAAGCCGCCTTCAGCGGTGGTGGATTTGGTCGAGTGCGACTTGAACGCGTATGTTGAGAGCGGAGGAAGGAGGTACAGTTCGTTGCTGTCTCTCAGTTTATTGTCGTAATACAGGAACCCGGCTTGCCACTTGAGCTTGGAATCGGTGTCCGTGCTGTGGATCCGCAACTCGTGGGTCATGAACCAGTCGGTCGGCGTGGAGATGGCCTGGTTGCCGTTGAAGGCGCCTCGCAGGTAGACCTCCGCGTTCTGGTACCAGGTGCGGTAGGCCGGTATGTAGGTGATCGCCACCGGCCCGAGGTTCAGGTTGAAGTCGCCCCAATACTGATGGAAGTTGTTCTTTCCAGGGGCCACGGCTTGTGGCGTGTAAACGAAGTTCGACGGTGAACCCGCCTGAGTTATCGTCAACCCCCCGGTGTGGGTCACGTTGTATTCTTGCGCGTAGCCGAGCAGGGTGGAGAAATTGTCGGTCGGGGTCCAAAGCGCCTTGGCCTTGAAGTCCGCGTTCGAGCGCGCATCCCCATCGGCCGTATAGTAGCCGTCTCGCTCGTACTCATTGCCTGACAGCCGCACCGCCAGCTTGTCCTGAATGATCGGCACGTTCACGTCGCCGGT
>PLRV01000034.1:0-18919 GCA_003164925.1 Caulobacteraceae bacterium | reverse complement strand
GCCGCCGACGCCGTTATAGACGTCGTCTACATAGATGGCCGCCGAGGCCGCGGTGGAGGTGACGCTGCCGCCGGCGCCTTGGTTGGACTGCACGCCGCGGATGGTCAGGCCCGAGGCCGGGTTGTCCGTGCCGCTGCCGTTGGCTGTGCCCGTGTTAATGGCGGCGCCGCCCACCACGCCCGGCACGTCCTCGAGAATGTCGCTGAGCTGGTAGCGGCCCTGGGTGAGCATGTCCGAGCCGGACCGGACGGTGACCGAAGCGGCCGTTTTCTGGGCCGTGCTGGTCCGGTGCTCGGCCGTGACCACCACCTCTTGCAGCACCTGAGGCTGAGCCGCCGCCGGGGCGGGGGCGTTCTGGGCGAACGCCGGCGGAGCCACGATGGCGCAACTTAGAAGCGTAGTCGACAACAGAAATTGAATACGATTCATTGTATTTCCCCTCTATGCCTGGCGTCGGCCAGGTCAATTTGTAGTGACCCTCGAAAAACCGTTGAGCGTGTCCAGGGGAGAGAGCGATTTTTGCATTGCTCTTCAGGATTCGCCCGACGATCCTGTCTGGCTTCACGTCTCCCGCCGTGTAGAGTTTGCCGAATCCCTCTTCGTTTGCGCTGCGAAAGACAATCGGCGCCAAGTTTTGCCGCGTCCGCCCCTCACTCTAGTTAAGGCACGGGAAACGATCGCTTTTCTTGAGGGGCAGCGAGCTAGCAATGCTGCCTTCCTGCCCTGATTATGATGGCGGGCGGCCGGATAAACTAGCTGCCTGAATGAGCGCACTCACGATGGCGATCGCTCCGCTCCCCCTGGACTGGCGCACGGGCGCGGCACGAGACCGACAAGGCTATAGGCGTCCCCTTCAGGTCACTTCTGGCCGATGACGCTCCTGCGTTCCAGAATCCGCCACTCGTCGCCCCGCTTCTCCAGTATGTCCTCGTAGTGGCCGGGCATGCCGGTAATAGACTGACGGGTCGTCTGGTCCGGATAGATGCTGAGGAAGTAGCCGTAGTGGGTGGCCCGTGTCGGGCTTTGGAATTCGAAGCTGCTGCTGATCAACAGGTGCCAGGGCTCCAGCTTGTTGCCAAGGGCGTTGGATTCTCCAAAAACCATAGGCTTCCCGCCCACGCCTAACACCGGTGGCGCACCGGGCGGCGGACCATCCCCTATGGCTCTCTTAGCCGGCACGCGCATGATTTGACCGGGGGTGGGCTCTATGATCTCCACCGCATCGTCCCAGAAGGCCCGGTCCGTGTACGACGGCATCTTGCGTTCGAGTCCAAGTTGGTAAGCGTTGATGGCTGCGTTCACCCCCACCCAGTCATCGATAGTCGGCTTGTAGGCTTGGGCCGCCGTCGGCGCGCCCTGAGCCGCCGCCGGCGCAGCTGTGGCCGCGGTCAGGACAAGAGCCGCCGTCGAAGCCGCCAGCGCGGCCAGATTAAAAATGCGCGCGCGCATGGCTCACCTCTCTCATCAATCTTTAGGTTCGGGCGTGAGCCCAGAGCTCGTCAGATAGTCCGGGCGATTGGACGAATATTCGCAGTCAAACTCCTCCAGCGGCCCCTTATCCGGCCGCCAGACAAGGGCGGTCGCCCACGACCACGGCCGCGTATAGTATTTGGGGTCGTCAAGGGTAGTGATGATCTCCAGCGACCAATCGCCCAGCTGCGCGCCTTGATGCACTTTGCGAATACGGAATGTGAACTTGGCGTCGGCGGAGGCCGGCGTGCCGGCGATGTCCAGCCAGAACCCTTGCTTGAAGCCGCTGGTCTCCACGACCAAGGTGTCACCGTCCCAGTGCCCGACTGAGCGTCCCATGTAAGGACGAACGGCGCCGTCCGGTTGCTTCGCCGGATCGAGCGCCACTGTCCAGACGCCGTGGTACTGCTGGAATATGAATTGGACCCAACCTTTAGTCTGGTGGACCACGAAGGGCAGGTTGATGTCGATCTGCACCGGCTGGCCCGTTGGAAGGCAGACCGACGAGGCGTTGGCATAGGGTTTTCCGGCGCTGTCAGCGGCCATCCGCTTTGCGAGAAGGGCGCTTCCCGCCTCGTTAAGAGGCAGGGCGGCGCCGAACATGTCGCTGGTGCGCTGGCTCTGGAGGATATTGTAATTTCTCCAGAAGCCCTCGAAATTCCTTGGATTGGGCGATGGCGACGGCCAATGGCCCGAGAGCGGCAGCATGTCCGCCGCCAACCTGGCCTTGAAAGCGGCAAGGGCTCCGGCAGGTATGCCGCCGCCCGGGGGCGCTCCGCCGGGCGGAGGCCCCGCGCCACCCGGGGGAGCCGCTCCAGGCGGCGGGAAAGCGCCGGGCGGCAGGGAAGCGCCGGGTGGAGGGGAGGCCCCGGGTGGTGGGAAAGCGCCCTGGGCGGCGGCCTGTTGCGCGGACGCCGCCAAGCAAGCTGCGCCAACGACCATCAAGGCGCTTCGGCGCAACACCCTTGCGCCGGAAGAAGAACTAAGATGAGCGAACACGGGCATCCTCATTTTGGCGGCAGCGGCAATTTGCCGGCATTTCGCCGGTCAACGCAGATGTCTTCTGGGAACGGCGCGTCAGGCTGACGCACATATTTGACGATCGCGTCCCACGGCCGTGTAAAAGTCTGCGGATCCTCAATGGTGATGCGGTCTTCAAGCGTATTGGGACCAAGCAGCTTAAATCGCTGCGTCAACTTCATGTCTTCGCTGTGCGGCGTCAGCGCGTCGATCAGTGTTTGATCGGTGAAATTGTCGGTCGTGACGACGAGCGTAGCACCTTGCCAATGCCCTTTTGACACGCCGACGTTGATGCCAACCAGCGGGGGTTCGGTCTTGCGCCCCGTCATATCGACTTGATAAAAAAGGCGGTTCCACTCGAACTGGAACGTTATGAAGTCGGGCCGCTGCCAGATGTGAAAGCGATCTGGCGTCAACATCAGACGCGGAAGGCCTGGGGTTGAGCAAAGCATTTGAACATTGTCGTAGTCGTAATGCTTCGAGGCCGACGCGCGCTTGTTGTCCTCGTAAAGCTTGCGCGCCTCAGGCTTGAACGGGACAGCGCCGTCCGTCGGATTCAGGATCGCCTCCGGCCGTTCGATTTTCCAGGTCCCATCCAGATCGACCTTGGCCAACGCCGGGGTCCCGATCGAACAAAAGAAAACGCCGGCGCTCATCCAAACGAGCGAAGAGAAAAATGCGCGCAAACGTTTCATCATTGTGGACTCATCAACATCAGCGCTGGGCGCCAAACGATTCCGTATCTTTGAATATCCGTCCGTCCGGCAACGTGAGGGCGGCCAACGCGCCGCCGGGAGAGCCGTTGAAGTTCGGGTGATAGGTCGCTTCCACCTTGTCGCCCACGCGCCAGCTTTTGGGCTTGATGCCTTGGCGGACAAAGAGATCCGGAGGCCCCGTCACCAGGTTAAGCTCCTGGTCTTTGCCGTCGGGCGATTTAAAGACGAGAATGACGCTGGAGTGCGGCGCGCCCCATCGAAATTCCTTGACGGTCGCTTCCGCCGTCACGCTTTTCGTCATGTCGTAGGCGGCGAAGGAATGGTGGGCGTAGGCGGCTCCAGCCCAGCTCATGCCGAGCAACGCAATCGCCAAGTAAGTCACTCGCGTTTTTGCCCTCAACGGACAACTCCTCCCAAATCAGTCCTGAGCCGCGCCTCGCTACGACTCAGAAAATAAGCGCCTTTTTGAGAGGCGGCGATCTAGCCGACGCTGCCTTCCCTCCGCTTGTGAAGGCAAGCGGCCGTATAAACTAACTGCCTGATCCCCGCGTTTCGGTGGATCACAGCCTGAGCCACTATGGCGGCGAGGCGCCGTCGGGACCAATGCTGAGTTCGGCCTGTCCCATATTAGAGTGCTATAGACCTGCGCCGGGAAGCCGCGGCCGAAGGCTCGCTTTGAAGCTGAAGCGGCCGTCCTGCGACAACCGATCGAACTCCCCCTCGATCAGTTGCTGCACGAGCGAAACAGCCGGGGTCGCGGAGCTGTCGGCGCGGGTGGCCAGGGCGAGGTGACGGTTGAGCTGGACGGAGGAGATCTCCGACAAGGTCAGCCGCGCCGGTTCCGTGACATCCTTGAACACGGAGATCGGCATGATGGTCGCCCATTGGCCTCGGCAGACAAGTTCGCGAATGGCGTCGACCGAGTCTATTTCCCAGTGAACGTTGAGCGATTGACCGAGAATGCGCAGCTGTTCTTCGACGATTCCTCTATGCAGGCTGGTCATGAGCAGAGGGATTCGCGCGATCTGGTGGATCTGCACCAGTTCGCCCAAGCCCATGTCGCGGTGCGACACCAGGGCGAAGGGCTCGCTAAGCAATGGCTGGAAGGACAAGGCGCGCCCCCCCTCGGGGTTGGTGACTACGGCCATGTCGATCACCCCGCGTTCAAGCCATTCCAGCAAAACGGGGGTGAAGGCCTCCCGGCTCTTCAGCTCGATGCCCTCCAAGGTGTGGGAGCAGGTCTCCAGGAGACCGGGCAGGAGCAGACGGGCCAGGGTGGGTGGAGCGCCGATGGTCACCGCGGCCTTGCCGGCGAACTGGCTGCGGGCCAGCTTCTCACGGACGCGGGCGGCTTCGGCCAGAATGCGCCGGGCGGAGGCGTAGAAGGTGGCCCCTGCCGAAGTGAGCACGACCCCGCGCGGCCGGCGCTCGAGCAACTGCACCCCCAGTTCCGTTTCCAGCTCGCGCATTTGTCGGGTGAGCGCCGGCTGCGCGATGGCGACTGTGGACGCCGCGCCGGTGAAGCTGCCGGCGTCCGCTATGGCGATAAAATACTTGAGCGTCCGCAGGTTCATTGTAGGTTCCCCGGGTGTTTCGACCGAAAGCATACCTAAACGATATGGAGGAGCGCAAATTGAGCATTGGAACGCAGCGGCCAGGATGACTTAGGAAGCCGGGCATGATCGAGCATTCCATCCCCGCCGCGTCGGCCCAGCGGTTCATCCGGGCGGCGTTCGAGAGCCAGGGTTTCGACGCCGGCGCAGCGGACAAGGTCGCCGCTTTGATGGTCGAGGCGGATCTGCAGGGGTCCGACGGCCATGGGATCATCCGCCTCCCGCAGTACATCAAGCGAATCCGCGCCGGCGGCATAAACAAGGATCCGCACATTCGGGTGGTCCGCGAACAGGCCGCGACGGCTCTTGTGGACGGCGACAACGGCATGGGTCACCTGGTGGTCTCCTTCGCCACGGAACTGGCGATAGGCAAAGCGCGACAGAGCGGGATGGCCTGGGTCAACACCCGGATGAGCAACCATGCCGGCCCCGCATCGCTGTACGTGCGCCGCGTGGTCGCCGAAGGGCTGATCTGCCTCTACTTCGCCGTAGGCAACGCCAACCACCTCGCGCCCTGGGGCGGGACAGAGCTGATGCTGTCGACCAACCCTATCGCGGTCGGCCTGCCGACGCGGGACGAGCCTCCAGTCATACTGGATATGGCCACGACCATGGCCGCCTACGGCAAGGTGAAGGCCAAGGCCAAGCGGGGTGAGATGATGCCGCCCGGCTGGATGATTGATCGCCAAGGCCAACCGCTCCTAGACCCGGCCCGCTCCGCCGAGGGCCTATTGCTGCCGATCGGCGGCTACAAGGGCTACGGCCTGGCGCTGGTTGTGGGGCTCCTTGCAGGCACCCTTGGCGGAGCCGCCATGGGCCGGCAGGTCGTCGACTTCAACGCCGACCACACGAGCTTGACCAACACCGGCCAGGCGGTGGCTGTGATCGACCCGGCCGCTTTCGGCGATGCAGAGGAATTCCGCAAGTCGGCGGACACGGTGGTGCGTGACATCCGCTCCAGCGAGCGGATGTCCGGCGTGGATAGGATCTGGCTGCCCGGCGAACAGAGCTTCGAGAAACACGCTCGCTACACCGCTGGCGGCTTTCCCCTTTCCCAGGGCCTGCTCGACGAGTTGAACGCCCTCGCCCAAGAGCTCGACATCGAACCGCTCATCCAGATGGCGTCGGCATGATTGCGTCCTGCAACCCGGCGACGGGTCAGACGATCCGCCGATACGAGGAGCCGACGGAGGCTGCGGTCGACGCCGCCCTCTCCGCCGCCGGAGCGGCCCAGCGTGAATGGGCCGCCAGGTCCTTGTCGGAGCGGCTGCCGCTCCTTCGGCGCGCCGCCAGCTTGCTACGGCAACGCAAGGAGGAGCTGGCGCCGCAGGCCAGCTTGGAAATGGGGAAGCCCCTAACGGAGGCCCTCGCCGAGCTTGAGAAGTGCGTTTGGTGTCTGGAATTTTATGCGGACGCCGGCCCGGACTTCCTGCGGGAGGACATCGTTCCCACCGCCGCCGCTGACAGCCGCGTGGTCTATGAGCCGCTCGGCTTGGTGCTGGCGATCATGCCTTGGAACTATCCCTTCTGGCAGGTCATTCGCGCCGTGGCGCCAATCCTGGTCGGCGGCAATGGCTTGGTGCTCAAGCACGCCAGCAACGTCCCCGGGTGCTCCCTGGCCATTGAATCGGTGTTCGCCGACGCCGGGTTCCCGGCGGGTCTGGTCACGACGCTTCTGGTCGGCGCCGGTCGGGTCGCGGGCGTCATTGGGGACCGGCGAATCGCGGCGGTCACCTTCACCGGATCGACGCCGGCGGGCCGCAGCATCGCCGCCGAGGCTGGCCGCGCGCTCAAGAAGCAGGTGCTCGAGCTGGGCGGCTCGGACCCGTTCATTGTCCTCGCCGACGCGGATATCTCGTCGGCGGCGAAGGCGGCGGTGCGCTCGCGTTTCCAAAACACCGGCCAGAGCTGTATCGCGGCCAAGCGCTTCATCGTTCAGGCCGAGGTGGCGGACGACTTCGTGGACGCGGTGCTGGCCGAGGTTGATCGCCTGGTGGTAGGCGATCCGTTCGCCGAGGGCGTCACCCAGGGCCCCATGGCCCGCACCAACCTGAGGGACGAACTCGACGCACAGGTCCAGGCTTCGGTGTGCGAGGGGGCCCGCCTGCTGCGCGGAGGAAAGAGTTTGCCTGGTCCAGGCGCATTCTACACCCCCACGGTGCTTGACGCCGTCACGCCGGAGATGACCGTTGCGCGCGAGGAGACGTTTGGTCCCGCCGCCGCTATACTGCGGACGCGCGACGCCGCTGAGGCCGTGCGGATCGCGAATGGAACGTCTTTCGGCCTTGGAGCCGCGCTGTGGACGACAGACCACGACCGTGCGGCGGCGCTGGCCCGCCAGCTCGAAGTTGGCGCCGTATTCGTCAATGGCGTGGTGGCCTCGGACCCGCGTCTGCCGTTCGGCGGCGTCAAGGAGTCCGGATACGGTCGCGAACTCGGGGTCCTGGGCGTGCGCGAGTTCACCAACGCCAAGACCATCTGGACCGGACCAGCGAGGCTATGACCATGTCTACGGCCCCCACAAACCAAGATGTCGCCGACGGGCCTAAGGAGCGGGCTTTTTACGCCGTGCTCCGCCCGGAGCAGATGACGAGTTACGACCGTGGCGGCGGCGCGCGCACGACGCCCCTGGTAGTCCCTTCGGTAGGCGAGGCCACGTTCATCAACGGCATCACCGAGTTCGAAGGTGGTGCGGCCGTCCCGTTCCACAGCCACAACTGCCCAGAGAGCGTCATACTGCTCAGCGGCCGAGCCTGCCTGGATGTGGAAGGCGCGACCCACGAGCTCAAGCCCTTCGATACGACCTACATCGCGCCGAACGTCTCTCACCGATTCCGCAACCTGTCGTCAATCGAGCCGATGAAGATCCTCTGGATCTATGCGCGGCCGGATGCCACACGCACGCTTACCGAGACGGGCGAGACCCGTTCCGTCTCGGTCGAACACGCCTCCTAAGGCTCGACATCGAGGACGCCGCCATGGGCCTTCGTTTTCTGGAACACCTCCTTATCCTCACCCACGACCCGGAAGGCACCCGCGACTGGTTCATAGACAACCTCGGCTTCCGCGAGGGTTATCACCCGGAATTCGGTTTCCCGGTCTACTGGCTCTACATCGGCGACCAGGACGTTATCCACATCGGCAAGGCCCGCTTCTCCGACCACCAGGATATCTACCTCCAGACGCCCAACGACGTTCAGGGAACGGACTATTCCGCGGGCGGCGCGCCCGGCTCGGGGCGCATCGACCATCTTTGCTTGAATTGCGAAGGGATCGAGGAGTTCATCGAGCGCCTGACGCGGAACAGCGTGGAGTTCAACGAGCGCAAGGCGCACAACTCCAACCTCTACCAGTTGTTCATGCGCGAGCCGATCAACGGCATCAAGGTCGAGCTCAACTTCGCCTGGCATGAGGCCGTGCGCATCGGGCGCGTGCCCGCCTGGACCGACGCGGGGAGCAACGACAGGCCCGTCGCCGAGGTGATGACCGATCAGCCTCCCATCCCCGCCTCGAGCTTCTGACAGGATTTGCACATGTCTTCCGCCGCGTCCGCCATTCTCACGAAGGGTCAGCTGCTTTTCGCCGCGCCTGAGCCCGTTACCGTTCCCATAGCGGGTCGCTCGGAGCTGTTTCCTGTCCATCGGATCTACTGCGTGGGTCGCAACTACGAGGACCACGCCAAGGAGATGGGGTTCACCGGGCGCGAGCCGCCGTTCTTCTTCATGAAACCGGCCGATAGCCTGCTCGTGGTCGAGGAGGGCGCCGTCGGCGCCATGCCTTATCCCACCCTGACCAAGAATCTCCACCATGAGATCGAACTGGTCGTGGCGCTCGGCCGGGGCGGGCGTGACATCAAGGCTGCCGACGCGATGGCGCTGGTGTTCGGCTACGCGGTCGGTCTCGACATGACCCGTCGCGACCTGCAGAACCAGATGAAGAAGGAAGGTCGGCCGTGGGAGATCGGCAAGGCCTTCGAACTGAGTGCGCCGATGGGGCCGATCACCCCCATGAATGAGGTCCCCGACATCGGCTCGGCGGCCATCGCCTTGGCGGTTAACGGGTCCGTTCGCCAGAAGGGCGCCATCTCACAACTGATCTGGAGCATCGCCGAGACGATCGAACACCTGTCCGCGGCTTGGGAGCTTCGGCCGGGGGACTTGATCTTTACCGGAACGCCGGAGGGCGTCGGTCCGGTCGTGTCGGGGGACCTGCTGGACGGGACGATCGAGGGTCTGACCGACCTGCGGGTGCGCGTCGACTAGATCGCGCCGCCCGAGGGGCGCCGACAAGCCGGCGTTGGACAGGAATGAACCGCCGGCTGAGAGGCCTCAGAACGGCGCGGCCAACACGACGCGGTTCCGTCAGCGCCGTCCGTGCGCCGAAATGGTCAGGCAACCCGTCCTATGAGGCCCTTCGGGGTGTGGTTCGGCCGATCATTCTGGCTGCTGCTGCATATCCGAATTGGACCGGCTGCACGGCCCGCCAACATTGGACAGCCCATAACTTTCCCTTGCCAAAGAGCATCCTGCCGAACAATTATAATTCATAATTATGGTGAGTACGCTCACGGTTTTGCGGGAGGGAGAACGATGCTGCAGGCGGCCCAACGCCTGGAGTCTTCCGACGCCTCGGCGAGGACTCTGAGCCTTCGGGTGGCGATGGCCATCGAGGAGGCTCTCCTGCGCGACGGCTGGCCCCACGGACGATTGGTGGGCTCGCAGATGGCGATCCAGCAGCGCTTCGGCATCGGGCGATGGGCGTTCCGTGAGACCGCGAAGGTGCTGGAGACGCGCGGCTCAGCGAAGATGAGGCGGGGCTCGCAGGGCGGCCTATGGGCGCTCGAGCCGGGCCTCGACAACTTCGCCCGGCAATTGGCGATCTTCGTCACGCTGTCGCGGGGCGACGGGGAAACGGTGCGGGAGGCGATCGCGACGGTTCGGAAACTCCAACTGTTCCAGGACCACGATCCGGTCTCGGCCTTCTTGGCGGCCCTGCTCGACCGCGTCTGGGCCATGTTCGCCGGCCAGGACGAAGGTGACGATCGGTCTCATCTGCGCCGTCTGATGCTGACCTCCGCCGGCGGGGCCTCGTTGAACGCGCTCTGCTATGCGCGGCAGCTCGCGGTCCGGATCATGGACGACATCGTCAGCGCCAAGGAACGCCATCCCCATTGCCTCGGATCGGAGTGGGAGCTGGTCGCCCGCTATGGCTACAGCCTGGAGATCGTGCGCCAGGCGTCGCGGATCCTGGAAGGCATGGAGCTGGTCGAGGTCCGGGTGGGGCGCAACGGCGGCATCTACACACGCGAGCCGCAGCTGACGTTGTCGCGCGCCCAGCTCTTTTCCTATCTCACCGCGCGGGGCGCCACGCCCCGGCAGGCCAACAATTGCGCCACGCGTCTGCGCGTGATCATGGCTAGGCAAGGCCCCGCCCGCCACCGCCTGATTCTTGACGCCCTGTTGCCGGCGATCGATCACTACGCTGTCTGGGCCGCCGTCGGTCTTCCGGCCTTGGATCCGCCGCCCGCCTGCCCGGCGGTTGCCTGATAACCCAGTCTCACCTCGTCCCGCCAGGAGAAACCACCGCATGATGGTCGTCGACGCCCAGATCCACCTCTGGGAAAATCCCGGTGCGCCACCAGTGCACGGCGAGCGGTTCACCTATACCGACGCCCTCGCCCGCATGGACGAGGCGGGTGTGGACATCGCCATCGACTGTCCGCCAATCTGGGACGAGGCCTCGCTTGCCTATGCGGTCGAGGCCCATCGCGCCCACCCCGGCCGCTTCCTGACGCATGGCTGGGTCGATCTGCTCGAACCCGACGCGCGTGAACGGCTGGCCGCCTGCGCCGCCCTGCCTGGCATGATCGGCATGCGCTTCATCACCGCCTCGCCAAAGGCCCCGCCCGGCGAGACCTCGACCATGAGCCGGATCCGTTGGCCAAGCGACGGCAGCCTGGACTGGTTCTGGCGGGCCATGGCCGACAGCGGCCTGCCGCTCGCGGTCTGTGGCGGAGCCATACTTCCCCATGTCGAGGAGGCCGCGCGGCGCTATCCAAGCCTCAAGATCATCATCGACCACTTCGGCGCCGCGACGATGGGCCCGGGCCTGGCCCAGTTTGCTGGGCTGTTCGATCTCGCCAAGCTGCCCAACGTGGCCGTCAAGCTGACCGGCGGCCCCGGCTACTTCAATGAGGCCTATCCCGTCCCTTCGCTTACGAATGAAGTGCGGCGCCTCTACGACGCCTTCGGCCCCGAGCGGTTGTTCTGGGGAACCGACATCACCCGCATGAAGCTCAGCTGGCGGGAATGCATCACTGTGTACACCGAGCACATGCCGTGGCTGCCGCCCGCCGATCTGGCTTTGATCATGGGCGAAGCCGTCCTGCGTTGGCACGGGATTGCGATAAATGCGTCCTCCGGATTGGGATAACCGTGTGATCACGGATTCCAGGGTTCAGGGGCGGGCAGGGACCGCTGAAGGTTCGTCTGGCGCCGATCAGGTGGGGCCGGCCTCGGCGCAGCCCCCTCCCTCCCGGCGCATCGCCATCCCCACGCTGCACGAGCGGATCGTCGACACCCTGCGCGACATGATCGTCGAGACCGACCTGGAGCCCGGCTCCCGCCTGCCTGAACAGGAGCTGTGCGAACGGCTGGGCGTCTCGCGCACCCCACTGCGCGAAGCGATCAAGGTCCTCGCCTTCGAGGGCCTGGTCACCCTGATGACCAACCGGGGCGCTGTGGTCACCACGCCGGACATGCCCGAAGTGGTCGATTCCCTGGAGATGATCGGCATGCTGGAGGGCGTAGCGGCAATGTTCTGCGCTCAGCGCGCCAGCGACGAGGAGCTGCGCGCCGTCGCGCGGGCTCATGAAGACCTGGCCGTCTACTCCAGGGCTGAGGCCCTGCCCGAGTATTTCCGCGCCAACATCCAGCTGCACAGGCTGATCGTGGAAAGCGCCGGCAACCGCGTCCTGAGCGACTTGCACGTCAAGCTCGGCTCGCAGCTCAAGCGTGCGCGCCGGGCGCGGGTGAGCCGTTCCTCCCGCGCCCAGCGCGAAGCCTTCATCGCCGAGCATCAGGCCATCATCGACGCCCTGATGCGGCGCGACGGCCTGGGGGCTTTCCAGGCCGCTGTGGCTCATATGGCCTCCGTGACCAGGGTCGCCGACCCGAACGAACCTCCGTCCCTGGAGGAATGATCAGGGCGCAGATCTGCGCAGCGGCCGGATCTGCAGCGAGAGTCGCTGGGCGAGGCGTTCGTGAGGGTCAGCCGTTGCCGGATCGCGCATCAGCGCGCGATTGAGGACGTCCAAGAAGATAGCGAAACAGTTCTCGGCGAAATCGGCCACGGGGATGTCCGCTTCCAGTTCGCCCGCCGACGCGGACGCGGCGATGAAACCCATCGTCGTGAGGATCGGAACATGGGTTTCTTCGTCGTCCACGATCTCTATCGGCGGGATCGTCGCCGGTGTCAGCAGCCGCAGGAAAGCGCGCGACAGGTCGGCGTTGGCCAGGTGAAAATCCAGAATCGGTCGGTAGAAGGTCACGAGGCGCGAAAAGAGCTCCGTTTCGGTCGCCGCGAGGCGGGCGGCGCGCCGGTGCACCGGCATCAGGTCCATGTTCACGACCGCGAACAGCAGGGCGTCCTTGGTCGGGAAGTACTTGAATACTGTCCCCGCGCCCACGCCGGCGCGCTCGGCGATCTCAAGCGTCGTCGTCTGATCGAAGCCCTTCTCCCGGAAAAGGTCGCGCGCCGCGCTCAGGATCGCCCGGGCGCGCTCGGCCTTGACCTGCTCGCGCAGGCCTCCCCGAACGTCGGGCGTCAGCAACTGAACCTTGGGCGGCGCCAAAGCGCTCCTCCTTCTCATTGATGGATCAAGGTCCTCGATAGTCGGCGGCGGCGACCGTGTCACGGTCGCTTTCATCTGTCGCAGTGGACGACCGCGGCTACCCCTTCCGGCGCGCCCGTTCAGTCGAGATCGCCAGGTTGCGGGGTCCAGGCTGCGATGATTTCCCACGGACCGCACTCGTTCTTCATTTTGCAGGTCGCGGCGGGGCCCCACGCGAGCGGCCTTTTTCCGGCCGGCCAGGTCGCCGCCGGGAACAGGCAGTTGGTTTCTTTACGGCGAATGCGGCACCTCGTTTGAGCGGAAGGAAGACACCGGAATGAAGCCAGTGGACGTATTGATCGTGGGAGCCGGACCCGTCGGATTGACGCTGGCCTGCGACCTGGCGCGGCGCGGCGCCGGCTTCCGGCTCATCGATAGCGCCCTGCGGCCGTTCGAGGGTTCGCGGGGCAAGACGCTGCAGCCGCGCACGCTGGAGCTTATGGACGATCTGGGCGTGATCGACTGGATCATGGCCCGCGGGGAATGGACGCCCGCGATCCGCACGCACCAGCAAGGCGGTGAAATCACGATCGAGCACCTGTTCGGCGCCCGCCCGCCGACGCCCGACACGCCCTATCCGCGCGCCTTCACTATCGCGCAGAACCTCACCGAAGAGATCTTGCGCAGGCGACTGGCGGAGCTCGGCGGGCGGATCGAGTACGGCGTGGGGCTCGTCGCGCTGGAGCAGACCGCCGAGGACGTCGTCCTCACCCTCTCCACCGCGACAGGCGAAGAAACCCAGCGGGCGTCCTATGTTGTCGGCTGCGATGGCGGGCGCAGCACGGTGCGCGGCCTGCTCGGCGTGTCCTTCGACGGCGACACCGACGAGACGCGCCGGCTCTATGTGGCCGATGTGCGCCTCTCGGGCTTGGATCGCACGACGTGGCACAGCTGGCGCGGGCCGGCCGGAATGCTCAACCTCGCGCCGCTGGCCACCACCGACCTCTTCCAGTGCCAGGCGTCCATCCCGCCTCAGGCGCCCGACCAGCCGACCATCGAGCTTCTTCAGTCGATTATCGACGAGCGCACAGGCTCCGACAATATCCGTGTGCTGGACATGGCCTGGAGCACGGCCTGGCGGCTGAACGTGCGGCTGGCCGCTCACTATCGCGTTGGCCGGGCTTTCCTCGCCGGCGATGCCTGCCACGTCCATTCGCCGGCCGGCGCCCAGGGCCTCAACACGGGCTTCCAGGACGCCTACAACCTCGGCTGGAAGATCGCCGGCGCGCTGCGGGGAGCCCCGGCCGCCCTACTCGACAGCTATGAAGCGGAACGGCGACCTATCGCGGCCTGGATGCTTGGGATGACCTCGGCGCTGGAGGCGCAGTCGTTCGACATGAAGGGGCTGCCGACCGATCGCGACGAGCGCATGCTGCACCTGACCCTCAACTATCGGGACAGCGTCCTGGCGCGGGAAGAGCGCGCCGCTGCCGGCCGCGTCCTGGCCGGCGACCGCATACCCGACGCCACCGGCCTCGTCTGGAACGGCAAGCCCGCGCGCCTATTCGACGTGCTGCGCGGGCCGCGTCCGACCGTCCTGGCGTTCGGCGAGGGCTGGGGCGGGGCGCTCGCGGCGTTGCGCGCGCGCTTCCCCGAGGCGCAGCTCGCGATCGTTCAGATTGGGCCGCGTGGCGACGTGGTCGACGCCGAGGGCCGGTTGGCGGCCGGCCTGGGGATTGCCGGCGCACCCCTGCTCGTCGTCCGCCCGGACAAGTACCTCGGTCTGGCGACCGACCGCGCCGACGCGGCCGAAGTCGAGGCCTATCTGCAGAGTCTGATCGGCTGATGGCGCATTCCCCAATCATCGAACGCCATGCCTTCCGGCGCAGGCCGCCCACATTGCCGGAAGGCCTCGACCAGCTGTCGCCGGAATCCCAGGCGGCCTTGCGCCAGTTCAGTCCAGAGCGCTTGGTCGCCTACGGCCTGGCGCGGGAAGACGCGGACGAGCTTCTGAGCCGGGTGGCGCAGGGAGAAGGATGGGCCGCCGCCGCATGCGAGCTGGGCGACCGATTGCCCGAGCCAGGCCCCGGCCTCGCTCCGGCGACCGCCGCCGGCCTCCTGTTCCGCAAGGCGGCCCTGGCGCGGGCCTCGCAGATGATGATGATCGAGGACACGGCGGAGCGGCGGGACATTTTCGCCGAGGGCGCGGATCTTTACGCCTCCGCCAGCGTGATCGCCGGAGACCGCGCGCGCTTGGTTCTGCGCGGCGCGGGTGGGAAGACCCTGGTGGGCTGGCGCTTCGCTGCGGCGCAGCCGGTCGCCGCGGCGGTGGTATGGGGCGGTGTCGAGGGCTGGGCGATGGACTTCGCCGCCATGGGCCAGGCCCTGGCCGCGCGAGGGATCGTCGCCTACTTGATCGACGGGCCGGGGCAGGGCGAGACGCGTCTCGCCCACGGCCTTTATTTCGACCCCGACTGGCAGGCCCACTGGCGCGCGGTGGTCGACCAGGTCGAAGCCGAGACGCGGGGCCTGCCCCTGGCCATGGTGGGCAACAGCATGGGCGGATGCATGGTGATGAACTATGCGCCCCACGACCCACGCATCCGCGCCGTCTGCAGCAATGGCGGTCCCCTGCGCCCGCCGCCGCTCATGGGCGATCTGCCCAGCAAGCTGCGCAAGTTTGTCGTTTTCTGCGGCGAGGCGGACGCCGGCGCGGTCTGGGGCGCCCTGGATTCGGGACGGGAAATGGCCCGCTCGGCCCAGCCGCTGCTGATCCTCCAGGGCGGGGCCGACCCCCTCGTGACCGAAGCGGAGGTCCGGGAGATCGCGGCCCGGGCGGGCGCCGACGACGTGCGAGTGGTTGTCTACTCCGATGGAGACCACTGCATCTACAACCACCCGACCGACAAGCATGACCTGATCGCGGAGTGGATTCGGGCCACAACGCACCGCGCCTAGAGCTGTAACGGAACACGAACACAGGGCCCCGTACGCCGGCCAAGAACAGATCAGATTGGGAGACGACGCCATGGACCTGCAAGATCGCCGTGCTCCGGCAGCCCCTGGAGCGTTCGGAAGTCCCGTCATCCTGGCGCTGACCGTCGCCGTCTGCTTCGTCCTTATGCTGGCCGAAGGCTACGACGTTCAGGCTATCGGCGTCGCCGCGCCGAAGCTGATGCCGGCCCTGCACATCGCCATGACCCAGAGCGGAGAGCTCTTCGGCATCGGGCAATGGGGCGTGGTGCTGGGCGCGGTGGCCGGCGGCTATTGCGCGGATCGCTGGAGCCGCCGCAACATCCTCGCGGCGGCCGTGGCGATTTTCGGCTCGATGACTTTGGCGACGGCGATCGCTAACAGCTTCGCAACCCTGCTCACGGTCCGCCTCGCCGCCGGGCTGGGGCTGGGCGCGGCGATCCCTTGCGTGATCGGCCTCGCCCTGGACTTCGCCTCCCCGGCCCGGCGGGTGCGCACAGTCACCATGATCATGGCCGGCCTGCCCATCGGCGGCGCGGTGGCGGCGGCGGTGGCCGCGGCGACCATGGGTCGATGGGGTTGGAAGACGATCTTCTACATCGGCGGCGCCTTGCCCCTGCTGACGCTGCCGATTCTGCTGCTGCTGCCCAATCTTCGGGTCGCCGCGACCGAGCCTCGACGCAAGGGTCCCTCGTTCGCCATGCTGTTCGCGGAGGGCCGGATCTTGACGACCCTGTCCATCTGGGTCGTCTATTTCATCACCCTGCTGATCATCTATCTGCTGCTCAACTGGTTGCCGACCCTGATGATCAGCCGGGGTTTCGCGCCCGCCCAGGCCCAGCTCCTGTCGCTGGCCTTCAACCTTGCGGCGGCGGCCGGCAGCATCCTGCTCGGCATGGCGACCGATCGACTGGGCCCCGCGCGCACGGTCCCGGTCGCCTACTTTCTGATGCTCGCCGCCGCTGTCCTCGTCGCGGTGGCGAACAGCTATGGCGCCTATCTCGCGGGTTTCACGGCGATGGGTTTTCTCCTGCTGGGCGGGCAGAACTGCCTCAACGGCGTGATACCGAACTTCTATCCGGCCGAGGCGCGGACCCTGTCCGTGGGCGCTGCGGTGGGAACCGGCCGCATCGGCTCCGTCGTCGGACCGCTCTATGCTGGGTTTGTTCTGGCAGGACGCTACGGCGCGCGCGCTGTTCTGGAATCGATCGTGGCGCTTGTGGCCGTCGCGGCCGTCCTCGTGCTGTTTCTGTTGCTCGACGGGCGTCGCCGCATGGCCGATTTCGGCAAATAGGCCCAGGCGCCCTGGTGTTCGACGCCCCGATCCAAGTTCATATTTGGCGCGCCGCCTTCAACAAAAAATGGCCGCCGACTGGTTCGCTTTAGGGCAATTGGGCAGCTGTTTTCCTCGCTCCGGATGGTTGACAGACTGCGGCAGTCCATCGTGGGACGCCACGCGATAAAAAGGCGGGAAACCAAATGAATAGGTATAGCGCAATCGGGCGAACGGTCGGCGCCGCGGCATTGTTGATCGCGGCGGCCAGTGGCCCCGCACAGGCGCACCATTCCGCAGGCGCGTTTGATTTGACCAAGCATCTGGTGTTCACCGGCACCGTTGAAAAATGGATTTGGGCCAATCCGCACGCGTGGCTCTATGTCCGCCTGGAAAAAAAGGATCACACGCAGGAAGTTTGGGGTTTCGAAGGCGGCGGCACCAGCATGTTGGTCCGCGAGGGCTGGAACGCCGCAGACCTGAAGGTTGGCGACATGGTCGTGGTCACGGCGGCGCCTGAGCGCACGGGCGCGCACCTTGCGATTTTGAGCCAGGTGCAATTGTCCAATGGGCGAGTGCTGAAAGAAGGCGGCCCTCCGCCGGATGCTGCTGGCGGTCCTCCCAGCCCTCCCCAACCGTACAACTAGGGCGCTGATGAACATGAACAAGTATAAGCTTTTTATCGCCGTTGCTTTGAGTGCGGTAATGCACGCGGCGCCGTCCAGCGCGGCGCCGCTCGGATCCAGTTGGGATGACGTGAAAAAGTTGCCGGACTTCTTTTCCGGCAACTGGCAAAGTCGATCCGCGATGTTTGACTACCCGACGAACACGCCGTTTACGGATAAGGCGCAGGACTACATAGCGCACTACAAGCCTGTCCAAGACATCCCCTATGCGGGCGCCGGCTGCAAAACGCCGGGGATGCCGGTTATCCAGCGCGCGGGCTCGCCGCTCAAATTTTTCTATGAGCCGGGCATGATCGCGATCTACATCGAAAACGACAGCATGACGCGCTTCATCAAGCTCAATGGAGAGCATTCGGCGCGTCCCAATCCCACCTATCTGGGTGAGTCGGTCGGCCATTTCGAAGGCGATACATTGGTGGTCGACACGGTGGGGTTTGCTGACGACATCATCCTTCAATATGGCGCGAAGCAGGGCGCAGTGCTGAGCCCAATCGGGGTCTCGATCCCCGACACAATCTTGGGTCCGCATGGGCCAAACCTGCGCATGGTCGAACGCATTCGGTTGACCGATCCGGACACGCTGGAAGACCAATTGACGATCTATGACGACACAATCTGGAAGCAGCCCTACGTGTCGACGCCGGTGCAGATTTTCAAAAGAAACCACGGCGACGCTGGTTGGCCCAACGAATGGGTTTGCAGTACTGCAAGTATCATGGCGTTCGATCCTACTCAGAACAAGACGATCGAAGAGGATCCAGTGGATACCCTTAAAAGACTTGAGCAAAGTGGCGTCCACTAACGACCGTCGTGTCGGGAGATAAACAAAACGAACCGCATGCGAAGCTCGCTATCTGGAGCGGTCCTGGCCTGCGTTAGATATTCTGGAAAAGCGCGGCGGCGCGCGGCGAATTCTGCAACGCACGACGACGATTGGGGTCAAATAGGTCGGCCATTTCTCTAACGTGGACAACCTGGGGACCGGGCTTTTGCCGAACACGGACGGCTAAATCCCGGGCCTCGGGCCCCACGGGAGTGCGTTTATGCTCGAGAACCGGCGCAGGGGCCACCTCCTCCGGGGGCCGCTATTCGATCACAGCCTATGCCCGAAACCTCGGCGACAACCGCCACAAGAGCGCCGTGAGCCTGGGCTCCTTGGGCCCTATCTTCTCCGCAACACCCTCATCTCGGCTCTGCGGACGTGGGGCGTGATTCTCCCCGCGAAATTCTGATCGCCAGCCCAACATGTGATTCAGTGCTACACGGACCCACCGGCGCGGTCGGTTCAGAGCCCGCGACAGAAGGGGAGAGCGATGGCTCCGAGCGCAAGAACGGCC
>PLRV01000069.1 GCA_003164925.1 Caulobacteraceae bacterium | reverse complement strand
CATATTGATTAATATGGGCATTCAGCTTTTGGGGCCGGGTCGGTTGGGATAGCTTACGCCGCGACCGAGGCCAGGAGGCGTAGTCCGGGATCCTTCAGCGTACCGTCGGCGTGCAGGTAGTGATAAAGCGTGCTTGAGGGGATATCGCCCAGCTCACGACAGATCTGAGGGATCGTTCTGCTCTTGTCGGCCATTAGGTGCTGGGCGAAGCGCAGCCGTTCCGGCGTCATGACCCGAGGGCGACCGCCCTGCCTTCCCCGGGCGCGCGCCGCGGTGAGACCTTCGTTGACCCGCTGTCGGATCAGATTGCGCTCCATTTCCGCGAAGGCGGCTTGGATCTGCAGGAACGCGCGCCCCGCTGGCGTGGTCGTGTCCATGGGCGAATTGAGCGCCTTGAACGCGATGCCTATCTTTTCGAGGTCTTCGATCATCCCGATGAGGTCGCGGGCCCGCCGTCCGAGCCGATCAAGGTCCAGCACTGTCAATACGTCGCCGGCGCGCAGGTAAGCGAGGCAGGCGACCAGTCCCGGGCGATCGGCTTGAACGCCGCTCAGCCGATCGTCGAAGATCTTTTCGCAGCCCGCTGCCGTCAGCGCATCGATCTGACGATCGAGAACCTGCCGCTCTTCGCGTGTCGAGACACGGGCATATCCAACCAAAGCCATCGGGGTCTCGCCGGTCAGCTCGACCGCAGAAGCGTGGCCACGGCGATGTCTTCGTCGATGTCGGGCCAATGGATGCCCTGGCCGCCGCCGATCAGCCGCCAATGCTTGCGCTGCTCGGGGGTGGCGTCCCTCAGCCTCGGAAACCACTCCAACGGCGCGTCGAGTTCTCGCCCGTCCGCCAGGACGATGTGCAACGCCAGATCGGTCGTTTGGACATCGACCGCGTCGCTATCAAGCTTCAGTGCCGAAATGCCCATGCCAGGCCTCCTTGAATGCCACGCGGTGTTCGATGACCAGGGCGCGGATACGGTTCAGCTCGTGAGATCGAAAGCCGCGCGAGCCGGCGAGCTGGACCGGATCGAGCCAAAACTTGGCGGTGCACTGGTCGCGTTCGACGTGAATGTGCAGCGGCTCCGCCCCTTCGAGGCTGTAGAAGAAGAAGCGGAACCCGGAAACATTCATCACCGTGGGCATGGGCCGCGTCTTCCTCTCGGCCTGGCGCCTTCAGCGAACCAATATCGCCACGAAAAATATCACCGACCACATGCTTTTCGGCAATAGATTAATTCGGCTTTTTCGTGGGCCAATCGACCTGTCGAGGTGTCCATTGGGCCGACGCTGCGGCGTCCACGACAAAGATGTGTTTTTCGGCGCCGATTGACGGCTCCGCGGGACGGGGATTGGGTTGAGCTGCGGAGCGCGGGTCGTCTAGCGGAGTGCGGGGGATGGGCGGATGGGACCAACGCTACCTGGGCTTTGGGGCGTTTCNNAAGATGACCGGCCGGACGTTGAACTCAGTGCAGATCGTGCCGCCCGCGGTGCTCGAACACCTTGGCCGGCAAATCGGCGCCCCGCCGCCACGGGTCGCCTCGATCAGGGCGTTCTACCGCCGCCGCCGGACACTATTCGATCACCAGGAATCCGCGCGCCAGGCGCTCGGGCGCGGCCCGCTCAATGATCACGCGGAGCGCGGCCTGACCGCCTATCTCCGACGCGAAGCGGCGGCCGCCTACGATGTGACCGAACTCATGACGCGGGCACGCATTTGGCTTGTCGGCCGGAACTACGTTCTGCCCCGGGAACGAGACATCCGCCGCCAAGCCCTCGCCGCACGCCGACACCAGGAGCAGCGAATCTACTCTGCGATTGAGGCCGCCGCGCCCCTGTCGTTGCGTCAGGACTGGGTAGCGAAGCTCGCCGAAGCGCGTGAACACGACCAGATCACGCACCTCGAATGGCTGAGCGTGACGCCGGCGACCCGGAGCGCCAAGGCGCTGGAGGAGCAGCTCAAGAAAGTCGAGTTCTTGCGCGGCCTGGGCGCCGATCGCGTGGGCTTGGCGGACCTGCCCGCTGCTGGCCTGGCGTTCTACGGCCAGCGGACAATGACCAGGAAGGTCGGGGCCCTTGGCCTCATCAAGGAGCCGCGCCGCACGATAGAGCTGGCCTGTTTCCTGCGGCTGACCCTGCAGCGCCTGATGGATTCAAGCCTGGTTCTGCTCGACCATCAGATCGCCGCCCAGTGGCGAGAGGCCCGCGAGCGCGCCGCCGACGGCCAAACTGGGCGTCTGAAACGGTTCCGCGGTCTGATCGGGGATTTGACGACGCTGGCGGGCGATGAGTCGTTGGACGCTGCTGGCTTGCGGGCGCGGCTCGCCAAGTTGCTTGAGCCGTTCCAACCCGAGCTTCAGATTTCTCAGATCGCCGCCATCCGGAAAGAACTCGCCCAGCGGCAGGGCGAATTGGACCGCCTGTTGCGCGCGGCGAAAACGGCGAAGCTGCAGACCCCAGCCGATCATAAGCTTGCGCAGGCGTTGGCCCTCCTGGACGAAGTGGGAAGAACGGCTGCAGGGATCTTGCCGGCGGGCGCCGCCAACCTCTTCGGCCCCTCATGGCGCAGCCTCCTCGATCAGCCCGATCGAAAGGCGGCGATGAACTGTTANNTTGTCGCTGCCGCCCACGGCCGAGAAATATATCCAGCGGCTTGAGGTCGGGTTGGAAGCAGGTTTGAGCGCCTTGGCCGCCGCGGTGCAGGCCGGCGAAATCACCATCGAGGGCGACGCCGTCCGCGTGCCGCGCCGCAAACCCGCGCCAACGGATCCTCGGGTGGAGTCCGCGCGGCGCGGGATGACCGCGGCCATGGGAATCCATGAGCTGTCGGCGGTGATGATCGAGGTTGATCGGCTCACACGATTCTCGTGGAAACTCCTGGGGCGCCCCGCGCGGTCAGAAAAGGAGCTGGTCACGCTCTATGGGGGCCTGCTCGGCCTGGGGTCCGACCTGAGCGTGGCGGAGTTAGCGCGCATGATCCCCTCGGTCGACGCCGACAGCCTTGGACAGATGGTTTTGCGGTTGGAGACCGACGGACGTCTGCGCGCGGCCAATGAGGCCGTTCTTGGTTTCATGCGCCATCACCCGGTGGCGGGTCTTTGGGGTCGGGGTCTCAATGCGTCCGCCGACATGATGAGCCTGGAGGCGACCCGATACCTCTGGTCGGCGCGATTGGATCCTCGCCGGCGGACCTTCGCGATCGGGACCTACGCGCATGTGCTGGACCAGTGGGGTGTCCTCTATGACCAGCCAATCGTTCTGAACCGTCGGCAGGCCGGCGCCGCGATCGAAGGAGCGCTCAGGCAGAGGCAGGTCGATCATCTGGAGAAAGTGGCGGTCGACACCCACGGCCACAGCCATTTCGGCATGACCCTGGCCAAGGTGGTGGGCTTCGATCTCACCCCGAGATTGGCGCGCCTGAAGACACGCAAGCTTCATCTGCCGACGGGGTTCGCCGGCGCCGTGCCGGAGGTTCTCAAGCCGCTCATCGCCCCGACACCCATATCGCGACGCGTGATAGGGCGCGGATGGGAGGAATTGCTCAGGCTTGGGGCTTCGGTCAAGGACGGCTGGTATCCGGCGACCGATGCCCTGGACCGGTATGGAGCCGCCGCGCGGGGCGATACCGTCTATGAAGCCGGCGCCGCCCTCGGCAAGCTGCTGCTGACCCTGTATCTGTGCGACTACCTCGGCAACCGCGAGTTCCGAAACGAAATCCTGGACCTTCTCAACCAGGGCGAGGCCGTTCACAGCCTCCAGCGAGCCATCCACAACGGCGCTATTCCCGCCAAGCGCGGGCGAACAACTCAACAGCTCGAAGCGATATCGGGCTCCCTGACCTTGCTGGCGAATATCGTGATGACCTGGAACACGCACCATATTCAGCGGACGGCGGACCGGGACCCAATCATCTTTTCCGATGACGTCCTCGCCCACATCGCGCCGATCGGGCATGGGCACATCAACCTGCGCGGGGTCATGACCTTTGATCTGGGTCACAACCGATCCGCCCTGCTCGGATTGTCGATGGCTGCGGTCGCTCGAGGCTGAGTGGCCGCGAAAAGCTGAATATGCTTATAAATCAATGTGATAGGATTTTCTACGCATTCAACACATTGAAATTAAAGAACTTTCTTAGCGTCACTTTTGGCGCCGAGGTTACGGGAAGGCCATGAGCGGTGCGACCAACGCCAGATATTGCCTCACATTTGTGGGGGGAATCCTGGAAGTCCAGATCAGGTAATTCAGCCGAGGGTGGCGCAGCCATAGCCAGGCGGAGAATTTTTTCGACCTCCCGATCAAGTTCGGGGGTTTCGGGCGCGCAATGCATGTGTACCCTCACGTTCCGATCAAACATTCGCCGCGCCAATGACGGATAACTTTCCTCCAATAGCGGCCCACCCTGTCCTCGATACCAAAAGTTGTCGAACCGAACGCGTGGACTGTTCGGATTATCAAGGTCATAAGATTTTCGGGGACCAATTCCGATCCATGTCAGCTTGCCAGCAA
Organism: Caulobacteraceae bacterium; assembly: GCA_003164925.1. Classification (GTDB taxonomy): domain Bacteria; phylum Pseudomonadota; class Alphaproteobacteria; order Caulobacterales; family Caulobacteraceae; genus BOG-938. The sequence goes on along the minus strand of PLRV01000069.1, from coordinate 12,510 downwards.
TGCCGTATCTCTTTGGCTCCGCTCCTATTCCTCCGATACCGATTACAGCACCAAATTTCCAGCCACGGACTTTACCCATACAACCGTTGCATCCAAACTCGCCCGTCTGCGGATCGGGATCGCCGGAGTGCGTTCTCTTGTAAATTAGCGTCCGCATGGTTCACCTCTCAATAGTGGCCTGCACCTTTCGAAGCCATTCCCTGGGCGGAATTCGATCACCTATGTCGGATACAAATTCTTGTCCGCGTGAGGCAACGTGCAGTTCGTTGTCGCCAAACCATCGATTGGGGTTGCCATTATAGGTTAGCCCAGCCGCTTTCAGCCATGCCGGTACAGTCCAAACGGAAACCGCGGCCCCAGGTTTGGTGAGGCGCAAAAGAGGATGTGAAGTCTTCGCCTTCGCACCAGAGCCGACGTAAATCGTGTTGTTCTCGTTCCACTCTCCAATCGTATGCGGATGCCGCCGCCCAATACCCAAAGGATCATCGTTCTTGGAAGGTCGGCCACTGAGCCGCAGCACTTCCTCCACTTGCATATAGCCGAAAATACGATGATGCCGGTCCTGGCGTTCGAGCGAAGCGAACAAGCCGAAGAAAAGAAACACGTCGCCGACACCGACACCATTCCGCTCCAAATGTGATTGCGCTGCACCAGTCTGCCCAAAGGCCCAACGCCCATCATGAAACATGGGATCTTCGTGGCAGAGATCAGACGCGCCAATGCGCCCTTTGGTCATCTGCTCGACGATCTTTCCAAGCCCCAACGAAAGGTAGGTCGTCTGCGAGCGTCGTGTAGTCGGGATCGGAAGGCTGATTGGCTCTCCATCAATGATTGGAGACGGGGCTCTGCCGGCAGCGCTGTCAAAGCCCTTTCTACTAAAGATTACTTTCACGGTCCCTCGCAATTTGGGGCGCGGCGCCTAGCGTAGCATTAGGGGGCGGAAACCCTATTTCGGCTTCTCGTGACTTGCAAGAAGCCGGAAGGTCGCTTGGCCACCCATCTCTGAAATTCCGAAGGTCAGCTATAGGGCGACCTGACCGCCAGGAAAACGGCCGGTATTCTGGCGGTCCCGTACTAGGCCACATTGTGAATGAGAGGCCGCGAGATAACCTGTCAGAAAATCAACGCAAGGTTCACCCGGCCGCAACAGCTTGTCTACCAGGGTATTTCCGCAGTCTCACGGACCGTGCGCCAGAGTCCCGCGATCTCACGTCTGTCTCAGCTAATTTGCGCCGCGTCTCGTGAAGCGTGCGTCGAACTCGCGCTCCAGTCTCAAGGATTGTGCGCCAAAAACGGCCCATTATTGCGCGCCGGACCGATCATCATTGCGCGTCGCTATATCTATGGGATCGTATTGGACTCTGTCCCGACGAGATCACCCCGCAGGCCAGCGGGAACTACTTCGACGAGGCCGGATACCCGCTGGTGCTCAGCGTCGGCGGCGGCTTGGATCGCGCTGACGCAATTGGGGGTTCCCCCGAGCCGGCCCGGATCATTCCAACATTGGCCCAGGGTTGCCCCCTTGCTACCGCGACCCTCCGAGCGCCTCGAAGCCAGCGATTACGTCGAACAGTTCTTCGTCGATACCGCTCTGGCGCTGCTGATGGGAAGTGGCGTGGAGCTGTTCCAAGAGGTCGTCGATGTTCTTGTCGGCCCGTTGCATGGCCGCTAGGCGGCTGGCGTTCTCGGCGGCCAGGGATTCGGCGCAGGCCCGAAAGAGCGAGATGAAGAGATACTCGCGGACAAGGGCGCGCAGAGTCGCGGCGCCCCCCATGACCTCCGCCAGGTTTGCCGTCGGCCAAGCGACATTGGCCAAGCCTTGGCGCCATCGGGCGTCGAGCGGCAACAACCGCTGGCTCGACGGTTCGTAGAGCGCGCCGGACAGGGGCCGGTTGTGGAACACCCATAGCTCGGCGTTCTCGTTCTTGGCCCAGCGCCCTTCGCAGTCGATCTGAATTTGGCCCACAAGCGCGGCGATGGCCCGCACGGAGCTTGGCACGGCGAACAGTCCGAGCAGGGGCAGGCCCGCGTCCGCCAGGCGCGCCTGGACCCGCTCGCCGACCGCCCAGACCTGATGCCCGCCCGGCCGACCCTTGAGGGCCTCGATCGCGTACTCGGCCACCACGCCATTGAACTGCCCGACCAGTCCCTGGTCGGACCCGAACACGATCGCGGTGGTCGCCTCGCGACGGGACGAGCACGGGATCGGCGCTGCCGGCTCGCTTGCTCGCAGGCACGCGCCCAGTCCCAGCTCCACGGTCCGATAGTAGTCGGCCAGCGCAAGCACCGACTTCTGGTATTGGGTGATGCTCGACGCCGCCAAGGCCTTCATCGTGCGGACGACGGACTGGAGCTCGCTGGCGCTGCTGATCTTTCGGCGGAGGTTCTCGGCGGTGTCGCTCATGGGGGGCCATCGCCTTTTGGGCGGGGCGCGACCGCACCCTTGGGCTCCGCTTTGGGTTGGAAGGGGAGGAGCGCTTGGCGGGCGATTTCGACGATGGCCTTGCGGTCTTCGTCGCTCAGCTTGTCGGCGCTCTCGAAACGGGCGCGCACCTCGGCCGGGATATGCGCCGCCGCCTCTTGGACGGCCTGCTCCGCGGCCGTCATCCGGTCGAGCGGCACGGGGTCGAACAGGTCCGCGGTCAGCGCCAACAGAACGGCGATCTGCGCAGGCGCGGATACCGGGGCGGCTTCTCCCTGCTTCAGGCAGGCGCGGATGCGGCGCCCATGTTCGATGGTCTTGCGGGTGTTCTCGTCCAGGCGGGCGCCGAACCGGGCGAAGGTTTCAAGCTCCTCGAACTGCGCATAGGCGAGCTTGAGATCGCCCGCCACGGCNNNNTCAGGTTGGTCGGAATGTAGGCGGATATGTCCTGCGCCTCGGTTTCGATGATCGGCAGGGCGGTGAGCGAGCCACCCCCCAAATCCTCGCGCAAGTGCGTGGCCCGCTCCAGGAGCCGGGCGTGGATGTAGAAAATGTCACCAGGAAAGGCTTCGCGGCCGGGCGGTCGGCGCAGCAGCAAGGAGAGTTCGCGGTAGGCGCGCGCATGCTGGGTGAGATCGTCATAGACGATCAACACGTCTCGGCCGTGCTCCATGAAGTGCTCTGCGACGCTGGTCGCAGCATAGGGCGCGATATAGGCCAGACCGGCTGGGTCACTGCCCTCGGTCACCATGACGACAGTCTGGTCCATCGCGCCATTGTCCCGCAGGACCGCCACAGCCTTGGCCACCGCCGACGCGCGCTGGCCTATGGCGCAGTAGACGCACAGCACATTCTGGGCGCGCTGATTGAGGATCGTGTCGATCGCAATCGAGGTCTTGCCGGTCTGGCGGTCGCCCAGGATCAATTCACGCTGGCCGCGCCCGACCGGAATGAGCGCGTCGATGACCTTGAGCCCGGTCTGGAGCGGCGTCGTGACAGGCGCGCGGTCCATGATGTGCGGCGCAGGGCGTTCGATCGGCCGGCGCTCGCTCGTGTCGACCGGGCCTTTGCCGTCCAGAGGCCGGCCGAGGGGATCGACGACCCGCCCGAGCAATCCGTCGCCAACAATCACGTCCATCACCCGGCCGGTGCGCTCGACCTCGTCGCCGGCGTTCAGATGCGCATAGTCTCCAAGCAGCACGACGCCGATTTCGGCCTCGTCCACGTTGAACGCGATGCCGAGAACCCCGCCGGGAAAGGTCACCAGCTCGTCAAAGCCGACGTTGGGGAGGCCGGACACCTTAGCGACGCCGGTCGCGATGCTGGTGATGGCGCCAATTTCTCGCGCCGCCAGCTGCGGCGTGAAGGCTTCTCGCGCCCGCGCTATCGCGGTGAAAGTGTCGTCGAACACACTCTGCAAGCTGTCGGGCGCGCCGATCATGGATGTTTTGTTTCGGGCTTGGCTTTTTTCGATTTGGACGCCGTCCTGGGCTTTGGCGCAACCTTTGTCCTAGGCGCGGCCTTGGCGTTAACCGCCGGCTTGGGCGCGGCGCTCGGCCGAGGTGTGTCCTTGTCTTTCAGCAGATCTTCGACACCCGTTTGCAGCGACGTGAGATAATCGGCGATGCTCCAAGCGACCTTTTGTCCGTTCGTGGTCAGTTCGATCCCGCTGACGAGCTCTGGCGCGGTCTCGAACCGTAGGGGGATCTCGCGCGAGAAGGTCTCGTTGAGGGCCTTCTGAATCGCTGTGCGTTGCGCCGCAGGTAAGTCGAATGCGCTGCGCACGAGCGCGGGTTCCTTCGCCGTTACGAGGCCTTGCGCGACCCGTTCCTTTGACCTTCCCTCCATTGCGCGCACACGGCTTGTGAAGACCTCGCCCATACGCTCTTCCAAGCTCGATGAGGCAAGATCCGTCAGCGCCTTGCCCGCGATGGCGAAGACCTCCTGCTCCGTGCGGCGACGAAGGGCTTGATGCAAGGTGCGGGCGTCGTTGCTGAGGGCGTCCTGTCGCTTGGCGCTCAAGGTGTCAGCTGCCTTTCGCGCGTCGTCGAGCAGCCGCTGGCGCTCGGCGTTCGCTTCGTCCGTCGCCTTCCTCATGAGTTCGGCGCGCTGGTGATCGAAGGCCTCGTTCCTTTGCTGGAACGCGTCGCGCTCCTTTTGCGCTTCGGCCTCCTTGGCCGCAGCGTCCGCCAGTTTTGCGGCGATCAGCTTTTCCCGCGCATCGACGGCATTGAGAATCGGCTTGTAGAGAAAGCGCTTCAGCAACCACACCAGGATGAGGAAGTTGAGGGCCTGAGCACCGACGGTGAACCAGTCGATGAGCATGGCTACTTCCCTGCGGTCTGAGCGATGACGTGCGTCCAGAACGGATTGGCGAACAGCAGGATCATCGACACCACGAAACAATAGATCGCGATGGATTCGATCATCGCCAACCCGACGAACAGGGTGCGGGTGATGGTCGATGCGGCGTCCGGCTGCTGCGCTAGAGACGTGAGCGCCGTGGCCACCGCGCGCCCTTCGCCGAGCGCCGGCCCGATACTGCCAAGGGCGATCGTCAGGCCGGCGGTGACGATCGATGCGATGGCTATGAGGGTCATACTGTCCATGGGATCACCTCTTGGGATTGCTGTTCATGCGGTCGTAGCCAGCGTCGGCTTGGCCTTCGCCTGGCGCCCGCGCGTTGCGGCCGCGATGTAGACGCCGGCTAGGATGCTGAAGATGTAGGCCTGGACCATGCCAGTGAGCAGGCCGAGCGCGCTCATGGCGATGGGGAAAATGAAGGGCGTGATGGTCAACAGGATGGCGATGATCATCGTCCCGCTCATCATGTTGCCGAACAGGCGCACCGCCAGGGCCAGGGTGCGCGACAGCTCGCTGATAATGTTGAACGGCAGCATGATCACGGTCGGTTCGGCATAGGATTTGAGGTAGCCGACCAGACCCTGGTCCTGGATGCCGAAGAACGGCACGGCCACCAATACGCACAGGGCAAGCGCGGCGGTGGTCGATAGCGACCCCGTGGGCGGCTCGTAGCCGGGAATGATGGTACACAGGCTAGCCAGGGCGACGAACAGAAAGAGCGTGCCCAGGAAGCCGATATACTTCTCGGGATTGCGCAGGCCAACATCCGCGATCTGCTTTTCGATGCCAGTGACGATGATCTCCAGCAGGTTCTGCCAGGGTGATCGTTCCAGATCCGTAGAGAGCTTGCGCGTGACGAGCTTGGATCCGACGGCCAGCACGAACATCAGCGCCCAGGTGAACACGATGGTGCCGTTGAGCTTGAGGAAGCCGTACCGCCAGAAGATCATGTCGTCAGGGCTAAGGCGCATAGCGCGCCTCCGACGCTTGGCCGGGCCGACTTTGCACCGGCGTACGGGCCAGCCGCCAGGTGGCCAGGCGCGCGAGGACGAAGCCGAGCAGGCACAGCAGCCATCTCTGCCAGTGTTCGCCCCCTACAAGGTAGAAGCCCCCCAGGGCGATGCCCATCCGCAGCAGCTTGCTGCCGATGAACCATAGCGCCGGCCGCGGAGACGACACGCCCCGGACCACCGTCCACCACAGTCCGCCGAAGAACACCGCGCCCAGCAGCACGCCAGCGGCCAGCGGGACCGTCAGAGCCAGAACTTCATTCATCATCGCCCTCCTGCTCGTCCCGTATTGCCTTGTCTTCCTTGGCCACCCAGCGCCAGGCGTTGAAACAGCCAATGGCGAGCCCGGCCATCAGCAAGGCCAAGGTCCAGGGGTGCCGGCCCGGATAGTGCCGGTCCAGCCAGAGGCCTAGCGCCGCGCCGAGCAGGGTCGGGATGGTCACCGACCAGCCGATCAATCCCATCATGCCCAGGCCGAACCATACGCCCTGGCTCGCGTTGCGCCGCGCCCTGAGCTTGCGGGCGGCCTTGGCGCCAACAGCCTCGCCGAGCGAGCGCCCGGGCTTGGCCACCGTATGCTCTGGTTCGTCAGTCATCGTGCAGCGCCGCCATGCGACGGATGAGGTCGCCTTCCATCTTGGCCACCACCGTGCGCAGACTTTTCTCCTGCTCGTCCAAGGTCAGGAACTCACGCTCCACCGCCTCGCGCAACTGGCCTAGGTCCGCCCCGGCCAAGGCCCGGCGCACCGACACGAGCACGTCCGGCCCGGCCTTGACGATTATGCCCTCGTCTACGGCCACGAACACCTCTCCGTCCGCGTCGGTCTCGTAGGTCAGGATGCCGGGAGCCAGGGCCGCGACGCAGTCCAGCCGATGAGGCAGCAGGCCGACCGATCCCTCGCGCGTTTCCGCGACGATGCGCGACACGCCGGTCTTCTCGGTGAAGACCGCGAACGGCAGGAGGACCTTAAGATTCATGGGCGGCCGCCGGCTGTTTCGCTTGCGGGAGAGGTTCCACGCCAGGGGCCGGCGGCGCCTTCGAGGGGGCGGGTTTCGCCGGCGCCTTGGCCTCGCCGATGGCGCCGATCATGTAGAGCGCGCTTTCGGGGTAGTCTTTGAATTCGTCGCGCAGGATACGCTCGCAGCCGTCTAGCGCATCCGCGAGGCTGACAGCCTTTCCCTTGAGGCCCGTGAATTGTTCGGTCGTGAAGAAGGGTTGGGTGAGAAAGCGCTCTAGTCGCCTGGCGCGCATGACCACCTTACGGTCTTCAGGGGAAAGCTGCTCCAGGCCGAGCATGGCGATGATGTCCTTGAGGTCGGCATATTGCGCCAGGGTGCGGCGAATTTCCTGCGCCAGTGCGTAGTGCCGTTCGCCGACGATGCCGGGCGTGGCCATCTTGGAGCTGGATTGCAACGGGTCGATGGCCGGGAACAGCCCTTCACTCGCGCGCTTGCGCGACAGCACGATCGACGCGGAGAGATGCGAGAAGGTGTGCACCGCCGCCGGATCGGTGAAGTCGTCCGCCGGCACATAGACAGCCTGGATCGAGGTGATGGCGCCGGTGTCGGTGTTGGCGATGCGCTCCTCAAGCCCCGAGAGTTCTGTGCCCATGGTCGGCTGGTAGCCCAGGCGCGACGGCATCTGGCCCATCAGGCCGGAGACCTCCATGCCGGCCTGGATGAAACGGAAGATGTTGTCCACAAGCAGCAGCACATCGCGGTGCTCATCGTCGCGGAAATACTCGGCCATGGTCAGCGCCGCATGGCCCACGCGAAACCGGGCGCCCGGCGGCTCGTTCATCTGGCCGAACACCATCACCATGTTCGGCAATACGCCGGCTTCCTTCATCGCATCGTAGAGTTCCTCGCCCTCGCGGCACCGCTCGCCGATGCCGCAAAAGATGCTCACACCCTCGTGGTGGCCGATCATGTTGTGGATCATCTCGGTGAGCAGCACGGTCTTGCCGACGCCAGCCCCGCCGAACAGTCCCGCCTTGCCGCCGCGCTCCAGCGGCACGAGGACGTCGATGGCCTTGATGCCTGTCTCGAACACCTCCGACTTGGTAGACCGTCGCGCCAGCGGCGGCGGCGGCTGATGCACTGAACGCCATTGAACCTCCGACAGCGCTGGCGCCCGATCGATTGTGTTGCCGAAGACGTCGAACATCCGCGAGAGCACCGCATCGCCGACGGGCGCCTTCAAAGGACCGCCGGTGTCCTCGACCATCATGCCGCGGGCCAGGCCCTGGGTCGGCGTCAGGGCGATCCCGCGAACGTGGCGGGGGTCCTGCTGGGCCAACACTTCGATGACGATCTGCTTGTCAGTGCCCGTACGCAGCACCGAATAGATCGGCGGCAGGCGCTCGTCGAACCGGACGTCCACGACGCTGCCGCGCACGGCGACGATCACGCCCAGGTTCGGCGAACCGGCTTTTTCGGACGGGCTTGGGGGATCGAGGATGTCCTGCGCAGCCACGATGGGGATCTCCTCTAGGGCCGGATGAGCGCGAGCGTGTGCTGGGCGATCATCAGTTCCTCGTCCGTCGGAATGACCCAGACCGATACCTGGCTGTCCGGCGTGGAGATGCGCGGGCCGTTGCCCTGGTTCGCGGTTTCGTCCAGCACCACGCCTAGCCAGCCCAGAGCGCGGCAGAGGCCGGCCCGCGCGGGCGCCGAGTTCTCGCCAATGCCGGCGGTGAACACGAGGGCGTCCAGCCCGCCAAGCACCGACGTATAGGCGCCGACCACCTTTGTCATGGCGTACACGAAGTAGGCGATAGCTTGGGCGGCCCGGGGATCGTCGCTGACCTGCAGCTCGCGCATGTCGCCACTCAAGCCGGACAGGCCCAGAAGACCCGATCGCTCGTAGAGCATCTTCTCCAGCGACTGGTCGTCGAACAGCTTGGCGCGCAGCAGGTAGAAGAGAAGGTCCTGCGGTATGTCGCCCGAGCGAGTCGCCATGGGCAGGCCGGTAACAGCCCCGAATCCCATGGTCGTTTCGACGCTCTTGGCGTCCAGCATGGCGCACATGCTGGCGCCGCCGCCCAGATGGGCGGCGATCACCCGCCGCGCCAGCGGCGCGAACTTCGGAATCTGTCGGCTGATGTAATCGTAGGAGATCCCGTGATAGCCCCAGTGCCGTGCGCCGGTGTCGAGCACGTCCTTGGGCAGGGCGTAGGTCTGGGCCAGCTCGGGCATGGTCCGGTGGAACGACGTATCGAAGCAGCCGACCTGCGGCAGGCCCGGGAAGGCGTCCGCCAGCGCCCGGGCGCCGGCCACATTGTAGGGCTGGTGCGACGGCTCCATGGCCACAAGCGTGTCGAGATAGGCCAGCACATCGTGGTCAATCCGCACCGGCGCTTCGTAGCGCGCGCCGCCCAGCACGATCCGGTGCCCGGCTCCGACCACCTTGGCGTCCGCCAGGTTCTGCTCGAGCCAGGTGACGATGTAGTGCAGCGCTGTGCGATGTTCGATCTCGCGGCCCCTGGGGAATGCGTTCACGCCCAGCGTCTTGCCGCTGGGATCCTTCGCCGTGAACCGGGGGTCCGATTGGAGACCCTCGATCTCGCCATGACTCATGAGATTCAGGGTCTTGGCTTCCCCTATGGCATAGGCGGCGAATTTCACGCTCGTGGAGCCGCTGTTGAAGACGATGATGATCTCAGTCATCGCCGGTCACTCCGCCACGTCGGGCAGGAGGATCTTCGGATCGCGGGCCAGGGCGTCGGCGTAAAGGACAGCCGCCGCGGCGGAAAAGATGCGGGCGGGAGCGGCGTCGGCGCGGCTTGTCAGGATCACTGGCACGCGGGCGCCGACTACCAGGCCGGCGGTCTGGGCGTCGGCCATGAAGGCTAGGTTCTTGTAGACCATGTTGCCGGCCTCGATGCTCGGCGCGATCAGCACGTCCGCGACCCCGGCCACGGGCGAGGCGATGTGCTTGATGCGCGCGGCATCGGGGTCGACCGCTGCGTCCAGGTCGAGAGGGCCATCAACGACGCCGCCCACGATCTGGCCGCGGTCCGCCATCTTCGCCAGGATGGCTCCGTCCAAGGACGCCGGCATCGCGGTGTTGACCATTTCCACCGCGGCCAGCACCGCCACCTTCGGCGTGTCGATGCCGAGCGCGCGGGCGAAGCCGATTGCGTTCTGGCAGATGTCGCGCTTCTGGTCGGTGTTCGGCGCGATGTTCAGGGCGGCGTCGCTGATGATGAAGCGGCGGCCGTAGGTCGGCGCCGACACCAGAGCGCAATGGCTGATCAGCCGTCCGGCGCGCAGCTTGGCGTCCGCCTGCATGATGGCGTGCAGGAACACATCGCTATGCAGGCTGCCCTTCATCAGCGCCGCAACTTCGCCCCGGCCGGCCGCCATGGCGGCCTTGAGCGCCGAGTCCTCGGCCCCCTCGGAAGGCACGATCCGGCATGGGGAGAGGTCGAAACCTGCCTGGTCGGCGATGCGCCGGATCTCGGCTTCGGGGCCGAACAGCACCGGGACGATCAGTCCGGCCTGGGCGGCCTCGACCGCGCCGGCTAAGGCCTCGGCGCTGCAGGGGTGAACCACGCCTGTCGGCAGGGGTTTCAGATCCCGGCAATGCGCGACCAAACCCTCGAGCCGATGATCTGAGACATGACGCTCCACCCGCGTCGTAGGCGCAAGCACCTCCAGCATGGCAGTTGCCACGATCCGGCCGGCGGCGTCCGTGCAACTGCCGTCCAGCATCACCACGCCCTGATTGGGCCGCTTCTCGCGCACGACGAGCTGGGCCTTCATCACCGCGCCGACGGGCAGCAGGCCCAGCAACTGCACCGAGGTCTCGCGGATCGAAGATCCGGGGCCGGGCAGCGCCGATCCGGCCAATGCGGTCAGCAGGGCCGTGACGATGCCGGAGGCGGCTTGGCTCTCGCCCGGTCCGGCGAGCGGATCGGCATCGCCGAACGCCGCCGCCCAGGCCCTCATGTCGCTGGCCTGCAGCGTGCGTTCGAATGACGCGGTGTCGCCGATGGCGACTTCTTCGAACGTCTTATTCACGAGGATTGGCACGCCGGGTTCCGTTGCTTCAGGCGGGCTGGACGGTGGAGAGACTTGCGGTCGGCGACGGGGCCAAGGCCCGCGACAGCCGGGCGAGACGGTCCCGCTCCGCGCTCGCACCGACGATGGTCCGCACCCGCTCAAGCACGAGCTTGCGATCGTTCGCCTCGGGAACCAGGGCGGATAAGGCGTCGACAGCCTGGTCCTGCATAATCTGGAGGATTGAGAACTGGCCCCGGACCAGGGACTTGAACTGGTCGAGCGACAGATGCGCCAGATGGCGGCGGACGCGGTTCAGCGCCAGGGCGCAATACGGATCGACCAGCCGCTCGGCCGCGGTCACGAACAGCACCGCCCGGGCCAGGGCTTCGTCGAAGCCACCGGCCTGCAGTTTTGCCGCGCAGGCCTGGGTCGCACTGGGCGCCGGGTGTTCGGAGGCCGGTCCCGGGGGCGGCCGCACGTCACCGCTGACGCTGAGCAGCGCCTGCACCACGGGCGAGCCGTAGAAGCCGAAGAACATCCGTTCGGACATCTGGTCGCGAGCCGTGCGATAGGTGTCCAGCGCCGCCGTGATCTGATCGGAAATCTGTGTCTGCAGCTCCAGGAAAGGGTTGTCGTTCGCGACCGGTTTGCGCCGCGCAGCCGCCTGGGCGGCCAGCTCCTTGACCCCCGTCATCCAGGGATTGCCGTCGGCGAAGGCCGTGTAGCTGAGCCTGAGCGGGTTGAAGTCCCGAGCCAGTTCGGCTGTCAGCGGATGGGAGAGCGCCCGTACCCAAGGCTGCATGAACCTGCGGTAGGCCGAGAGGTTCAGCGCCGAAAGCCGGGCGACCGCGGCGAAGGCGCGGTCGTCCTCAGGGCTGTTGCGGCCGAGCGCGCGGATGTCGTCCAGCGAGCGGGACTCGAAACGCGCGATCCAGTCGCCTCCGACGAGGCCGCCCGGAGCCAAGCCTGGGGGCCTCGGCGAAATGATCATCTCGTAGAGGCCAGGCGGCAGGCAGTCGATGACGTCCATCGACTGCACGAACTCCTCGTCCTCCTTGGCGCCCACCTTGGCCGAGACGAACAGGGCCAGATGCCCGATCTTGTGGTTCAGGACGTAGATGATCGTCTGTCCTGCCGCCCGGATGTCCCCCACGTCCCGGTATACGTCGACAATCCAGCCCAAGGCCTGCGGCGGCGGGCTGATGTTGTCTTCGGAGGAGGCGAACGCGACGATGGGTGAGCTGATCCTCCGCACGTCGAACGTCGACCCGTCGCTGGCGTGCAGGGCGCTACGGGCGAGCTGGTCGCCGATGAACAGTTTGTCGACCAGGAACTGCAGCTCGTCGCCGTTCAGCTGAATGAAATCGCCCCACCACTTCTCGAACTCGAGGTAGCGGTCCGCGCCCGTGTCGATATTGGCGTAGACCTCGTACTGCTTGCCCCAGAGCGTGTTGGCGGGATTCAGGTTGTCGAAGTTCTGGATCAGCCAGACCCCGTCGAACAGGCCGTCGCCCAGGTCGCTGGTCATGGCCGTGATCCAGCTGCCGCCGGACAGGCCGGCGGAATAGCGCATCGGGTCCTTGCCGTGCACGCCCTGCCAGTAGGACATCGGCGAGCCGACCACCAGGCACGGCCCGAACAGGTCCGGCCGCAGCATGGCCACCATCAGCGTCTGGTAGCCGGCCTGGCAGTTGCCGATGGCGAAGG
>PLRV01000019.1 GCA_003164925.1 Caulobacteraceae bacterium | reverse complement strand
GACTTTGACATCGTGCGCTGCCGGCAGGGGCGTAAGGGCGCGGAGTGGGGGGTTCCGACTAACGCGGCCGGCGTGATCCGGCTGCTGGCTCCCTGCTTGGTCGCCGGCGGCCAATCGGCGCGCGACAACCGTGAGGCCGCCGCTTTCCTAGCCTGCAGTGCGCCGGTCCTGGCCGCGCGCCGGGTCGCCCGACACGGACGCGATTCGATCAAGCTGCTTACGCCGTTCGCGCCCACGCACATCGTCGACGTCATGCGGGGCGAGAACATGCTTCTCGACCTGAGCGGCAATCCGCTGCTGGTCATCATGGTCCGCTCGCTGGGCCTGGCGAACGTGTTCGTCGACGGCGCACCCCCCGCTTGGCCGACAGCGGCGGACATCGTGGACTTCAATCGTCGGATCATGCAGGCGGTCAAGGCCGGCGATCCTGGCGCGGCCGCCGATGTCGCCTGGGCCAAGTCGCGGATTATGCAGGGCGCGGGGAGACCTGGCGCGATGTCGCCTGAGGCGCCTGTCGACGCCGTCCACGAGTTTCGCGACGCGCGGCCCCTCGGCGTCCACAAGGGGGAGTTGATTCAACAGTCCGAGCCCGGCTACCGCAAGCTGGCATAGGGGGTTATCGTCGATCGGCCTGGAATTGATGCATCTAACTCGTCGTACAACCTTGTCTATAGCGCTTGTTGAGCTTGGATTTGCCGGTCTGTCCGGACCTGTGAGTCCATAACCTTCGTTGGAGAGTTTCATGATAAATCGACCCGTTGGCCATCGGCTGGGCCTTTGCGTGGCTGCGCTGGGCGTCCTCGCGGCTGCTCCGGCCTTCGCCCACCACTCGTTCAACGCCTACGACATGAGCAAGATCGAAACCGTGTCGGGCGCCATCAAGGAGTTCCGCTGGGGCGCGCCCCATTCGTCGGTGGTGCTGGTTTCCGTCGACAAGGGCGGCCAGCAGCAGACCATGTCCCTGATCAGCGGCAGCCCGCTGGCGTTCTCCAAGCAAGGGTTCGCGCCGCGTGATTTCCATCGCGGGGATAAGGTGACCGCCACCTACCATCCTAATACCGCCGGCACCCCCGGCGGAGCCCTGGCCAGCCTGACCCTGCCCGACGGCAAGACCTACAAGGACGCCGAAGTCGGCGCCGCCGCGCCGCCTGCCGATGCGGCTGCTCCTGCCGGTCCTCCAGGCAAGTAAGCGGAACACGGCATCAGCATGATCAAGTCTCGCCCTCGCCACTGCGCCGTCCTGGCCGGCGTCCTTGTGGCCGCCGGGCTCGCGGCGTCAGCCGCGGCTCAGGCCGCCACACCCAATCTGGAAGGCGTGTGGAAAATCGCCACGCCGACCAAGACCCTCAAGCCGGTCAAAGGGACCGTTCCCTTCACCGAGGAAGGGCGCAAGCAGTACGATGAGAACAAACGCCTGCAGGCCAAGGGCGACTACGACGACTACGACATCACGCTCACGCGGTGCAACAGTCCGGGCACGCCCCGGCTCATGCTGACGCCCGAACGCTTCAAGATCTGGCAGCGGTTCGGGGTTCTGACCTTCGACTTCGAGTGGAACCGCGCCCTGCGTCAGATCAACGCCAGCAATCTGCCGCCTAAAGACGATTTCATGGGCGCGGGGCTGGTCCCCACGATGACCGGAACCTCCAAGGGGCATTGGGAGGGCAATACCCTGGTCGCGGAGACCACCAACATCTCCGACCGCACGCTGCTGGACGATTTGGTCCCGCACACCCTGGACATGAAGGTGACCGAGCACATCCGGCTCCTTGACCACAACACGCTCCAAGACCGCATCACCATCGAGGATCCCGCCTATTTCACGCGGCCCTGGGACGCGGTGGTCACCTACAAGCGCCAGCCAGCAGCGCTGTTTGCCGAGGACGTCTGCCTGGACCGCCTCCAAGCGCATCAACCAGCCTTCCCGTCGCAATGATCCGCCGCATCTCAGATTTGGAGCGCCTCCGCATGAGGACTGAATTTCCCTGGCGGAATCTGAAGGGGCTCGCCCTGGCGGGCGCCGCAATGCTGGCGCTCGGCGCGGGCGGCGCAAGCGCGCAACCGGCCAATGGCGGCCCACCGACGGCGACTGGGCCTGGAGGTCCGCCGCCAGGCGGTCAGGCTCCTTCCCAGGGGTTCAGTCCGTTCGCGCCGCCGCCTCCGCCGCCGATGAGCCCCGCACAGAAGCTGGCGGCCGCGCTGCCGCCGCCCCAGCCCGGCGGGTCGCTGCCACTACCGGTGCTGGCCGCCGGTTCGCCGATGCCAAACGCAAACCCGCGTGACCTGCAGGGAACTTGGTTTCACAACCAGAATCTCGAGTTCCGCATGCAGCGAGACATGTATGGCGCCCCCGCTCCGTACAACATGGATGGGGTCAAGGTCCTCGCGCGCCGCGTCCAATCGCTGAAGGACGGCAAGCCGTACACCAACGCCTCGGCCATCTGCCGTCCGCCGGGACCTGAGTGGCAGCACGACCTCAACATGCCGTTCCAGATATTCCAGTCGAAGGATTGGATCGAGTTCGTGTTCGAGGAGTACCACGGCCGCTGGCACGTGATCCTGAATCCGGCCAAGGCGCCGCGTCCGGCCCAGAAGGACTACATGGGCTATTCGGTGGGCCATTGGGACGGAAACACCCTCGTGGTCGAGACCAGCGATTTCAAGCAGGCGCCCTGGCTCGACGTCGACGGCACGCCGCTGTCGGCCAAGGGCAAGCTGATCCAGCGCATCCGCAAGGTCGACAACGGCGACCAAGCGCCGTTCATCGAGGTCATCACCACGATCGTCGACCCGACCTATTACACGCGGCCCTGGTCGGTGGTCCGCACCTTCGGTTGGCAGCCGAGCCTCACTGTGTTTAACGAATACAACTGCGAAGAGCAGATCGGAGACCCAAGCGTCAGCGCCGACGCCGGTCTGCTTCCCGAACCCAAAGATTGAATTCGGATAAAGGAAACACCCCATGCGCTACGCATCGAACATTTTGCGGCTGAGCGGCGTCGGCCTTATCCTGGCGGCTGGTTTGGCCATGGCTTCCCCCGCTTTGGCGGAGAACACGCCCACCGAAGCGGCCAACAAGAAGGCCGTGCTCGACTTCTACGCCGCCCTCAACGAGGCCGATGCGACTCACAGCATGAAGGACCGCATCGCGGGCATCGCCGAGACGTACCTCAGCCCGGAGTACCAGCAGCACACCATGTTCCTTCCGGGTTCGGGCACGGACCGTGACAAGCTGATCAAGATGTTCCAGAGCCGGCCGGCGGTCGGCGCGGCCCAGCCGGCCCAGCCGGCCCAGCGGACCGACGCCGTCATGGCCGAGGGCGACAGGGTGATGCTGCTGACCAGCCGCGACATGCCCGATCCGGCCACAGGCGGGTTGAAGCCCTCCTACGTCTTCAACATGTTCCGGGTGAAGGACGGCAAGCTGGTGGAGCACTGGGACGTGCAGCCAGGCATGCCGGCCGGTATGGGC
>PLRV01000054.1 GCA_003164925.1 Caulobacteraceae bacterium | reverse complement strand
GCCGGCAGCGCACGATGTCAAAGTCCTGCAGGATGCGCCGCGCCTGACGCACCACCGCGTCGGTGTAGCCCAGGCGCTCGGCCGTCTCCCACTCCGCTTCCACAGCGCCGCGCCCGTCCCGGAACTCCCGGGCCATCCTCGCCGCCAGCGCCATGGCCGACTTGCGACCGGACAGCGACAGCCCTTGCTCCGCCAGCTCCAAGCCAAACATCGGCGGATTGAGCCCATTCGACTGGGCCAGCACATCGACCCGGCTCCAAGCGGCCTGCACGTCGTGCGACAGGAGGGCGGCGTTGATCTGCGCGTCGCGGGCCGGCGCCGCCGGCTCCTGGCAGATCCGGGCCAGCATCTCGGCAAGCTGGGCCGCCACCTTCATGGCGCCGTTGCCGAGCCTTTCGGCCAGGTCGACGGCGAAACCCCATTCGCTGAGCTGGGCGTTGGCCGGCTGGATCGGGAGGGGCCGCTGGATCGCCGCAGCCACGACCATGCGCCAGACCACCCTACGAAATTCCGGCACGCAGTCCTGCGTGGCGCCGGTCAGGGCGAGATACATCAGCGTCGCGCCCACGACGTCTTCGAGGGTCGGCGCGCGAACGAAGAGGCCGCCGCCCGGACCCCGGCGGCTTTCCAGCACGCCGCGCGCCTCAAGGATAGTAATGGCCTCCCGGCAGGCGGGACGGCCTATCCCCAACGCCTTCTGCACGTCCGGCAGGGAGCCCAGCGATTCGCCAACCGGCCAGCTCCGCTCCAGCAGGTTCATCTCGACGGAAAACACCGCCTCATGGGCGCGATTGCCGGTCGGGGTCTCAGCGCCAATCATGCAAGCGCTGCGTCGCCGCGCGTCGTCGCGCTCCCCAACAAGCGAAAAACCAGCTTCCATCCTATGTTCGTTTCTATGCGCTGCCGACAGACGGCGAGCCGATCGTCGCCCGATGGTATGGACGGAAGCGCAGCGGGATCGGGGCGTGTTCAAGGGCGACCGTCACGCCCGCGGCGGACAATCCCGCCCCGGCCGAAAAAAGCTTTTGCCCATGACAACCTCCTGTCGGCGCGCATCTCGCGCTCTCGCTCGCCCAGGCGTCCTCCAACCGTAGCGGCAAATATCTCTGAACTATTCGGTCATAAATGAACGAGTGGGTCAAGACCGCCGCCTTCCGGCGCATCGGGCAGACTTGACCCCCAAGTCAATAATGAACGACCAAATCAATCGATGTACGCCTTCAACTGAGGGAGGGCGACGCGCTGGGATCAGCCGTTATCGCCTGCCCTCCACCGACCGATCAGATCGGGTAGTGGCCCGGCTGAGTCTCAATGGTTATCCAGCGCAGCTCGGTGAACGCGTCGATCCCTGCTCGGCCCCCAAAACGGCCGTAACCCGAGGCCTTCACCCCGCCGAACGGCATCTGCGCCTCGTCGTGCACAGTCGGGCCGTTGACGTGGCAGATACCCGACTTGATCTGCTTGGCGACGCGCAGGCCGCGCGCCGTGTCGCGGGTGAAAACCGCCGCCGACAGGCCGTATTCGGTGTCGTTAGCCAGTTCGATGGCATGCGCCTCGTCGCGAGCGCGGATAACGGCGACGACCGGGCCGAAACTCTCTTCACGGAACAGTTTCATCTGCGGCGTCACCTTGTCGATGACGTGGGCCGGCATCAGCACGCCGTGGGCTTCGCCGCCGTTGACCTGGACGGCGCCCTGGCCAATCGCGTCGGAGATCAGCGACATCACATGGCCGACCGTCTCGCGGCCGACTACTGCGCCCAGCGGAGTCTTGCCCTGGCGCGGATCGCCCACCGCCATGGTCGCCACCTTGGCCCTAAACTTCTCCACGAACGCGTCGGCGACCGCCTCGACGACGATGATCCGCTCGGTCGACATACAGATCTGGCCCTGGTTCATGAAGGCGCCGAAGGCGGCGGCCTTGACCGCCTCATCGAGGTCGGCGTCCTCCAGGACGATCATCGGGGCCTTGCCGCCCAGCTCCAGCAGCACCGGCTTTAGGTGCTCCGCGGCCCGCTTGGCGATGATCTTTCCCACCCCCGTGGAGCCGGTGAAGTTGATACGCCGAATATGCGGGTTGTCGATCAGAGCGCCGACAATGGCCGCCGCGTCGGCGGGCGCGTTGGTCACCATGCTCACCGCGCCCTCGGGCAGGCCAGCCTCGGCGAAGGCCTCGGCGATAAGCGAGTGGGTGCGCGGGCACTGCTCGCTGGCCTTGAGCACCACGGTGTTGCCGCAGGCCAGCGCCGTCGCCACCGCCCGCACGCCCAGGATGATCGGCGCGTTCCACGGGGCAATACCGAGCATGACGCCGACCGGCTCGCGGAGCGCCAGGGACAAGCAACCGGGCTTGTCCGAGGGGATCACCTCACCGCTGATTTGGGTGGTAAGGGCGGCCGCCTCGCGCACCATGCCGACGGCCAGCATCAGGTTGAAGCGAGTCCAGCCCTCGGTGGCGCCGATCTCGCCCATCATCGCGTCGACAAACTTGTCGGCCTTGCCCGCCAGGGCGTCGGCCGCCTTGTTGAGCAGCGCGCGCCGCGCGTTCGGCCCCATCGCCGACCAGACAGGGAATGCGGCGGCGGCGGCCTCGGCCGCCCGGTTGGCGTCGGCGACGGTGAAGGCCTTCGCCGTTGTGGCGATCTCGCCAGTAACCGGATTGAGGCGGTCGAAAGTCGGGGAATGAAGGTTCATGGTTCAGTCCTCCCAAAGGGTGGTTATCGTTAGCCGGCGCCCAGGGTCATGCCGGTTCGACGGCGCGGTGCGAATTCATGGCGATGCCGACGCCCGGACCGGAAAAGCGGACCATCTCAGCGTCAACGATCTCGAGGATGTCAAGGTCGGCCATGCCATTAACGACGTGGAATGACAGCGGCAGCTGCTCGAAAGTGGCGCGATGCCAGTTCAACGCGCCTTTCCCGGTCCAGCGGCGGAACTCGAACTCATCGAAATTGATATTGGTCACCGCCCCACCGCTGCTGGCCGGCGCCGCCGAGGTGGTGACGTAAGCGATGTCCGCGCCGTCACGGCCGCCGACGCTCGTACGCGGCATGTATTTGTAATACATCTGCGCGCCGCCGCCCGAGCCGGGAAGCTTCTTCTGCGGGTTCTCCTCCTCGACCAGATCGGTCAGGGTGATGTCAAAGAAGGTGTGTTCATACCAGGCCGCGTCGCACGACGCCGTTCCCGCAGCCTCATCCCAGGCAATCTCGCTGAAGCGTGCGAACATCTTGGGAAAACCCAACTCCTCGCGGCCGGTCATGATGGCGTCAGGCGAGCCTTCCCAGATCACCGGGCACAGGGCGCCGTCAATGCGCTCAGTCTTGCCTTGGTAAGTCACGGGGAAGTCGATCGACAGAATGCCATAGCCGCGCCCGGCCAGCCAATACAGGTTGCGGAACCAGGCGCAGCTGACCGAAACGATGGGCTCGCCGCGCAGGCTGAACCCAGGCGGCAGCAACTTCTCCAGCTTGGCCGGATCGGTGCGGTAGGCAATCTTCATCCAGTCGGCATTCATCCGACCGCATTCCTCGGCCGTCCACATCCTGCCCACGGGATTTTGACGCGGGCCGGGGGCGGGGCCGAACATGATCGGCATCCTGTAGCGCGAGCCGGGATTGGGAATAAAGGTCATGTCGATAATCTCGTCGGTTAAAGGGGCGTAGGGAAGCGCAGTGCCTCGCTCACGCTTCATCTCTTGCTGGCATGCGGGACGTGGTGAATTGTCGCCTGAGAATCAAGGAATCCGCCCCCCTTCATTTTCCCGCCCGTTTTGCGAGCGGCGCGACCGTCAGCCATGACTAGACAGTCAATTCCGTACGAATTAGTCAATACCGAAGCGGGCGGTCGCTGTCAGGTATTTTCGCAAGCGCCTGCGTGACCACGTCAGCTCAGCGAACGCGGCGTCCCCCGTGAGAAGGATAGAGTGAATGAAATTGGCGAGATTTACAGCGGCCGGGCGCACACGCTTGGGCAAGGTCGTCGGCGAAACGGTCGTGGACCTGGACGGGCTCATTCCCGGCGTCGGCGATTCGATGCGGCTGCTGTTAGAGCGCTTGGACGAGGTTCGCCCCGCCCTTGAGGCCGCGCAATCCCCGGCCTATCCCCTCGCTGAGGTGACCCTGGAAGCGCCGATCGACGACCCGCGCAAATACCTGGCGATCGGTATGAACTACCAGGCCCACGCGGACGAAGCCGCGGCAGCCGGCGTTCCCCTCCCGACCAGTCAGTTGTGGTTCAACAAACAGGTCACCTGCATCAACGGCCCCTACTCGGACGTGCATGTGCCTAAGGCCGCGCCGGACAGGGTCGACTACGAGGCCGAAATGGGCGTGGTCATCGGCAAGCGCTGCCGCCACGTCTCTCGCGAAAACGCGCGCTCGGTTATCGCAGGCTACCTTGTGTGCAACGACGTGACGGCGCGCGACTGGCAGTTCCGCACGCCCACCTTCACCCTGGGCAAATCCTTCGACACCCACGGCCCGATCGGTCCCTGGCTGACCACCGATGATGAGATCGAAGATCCGCACGACCTGACCATGACGCTCGAGCTGAACGGCGAGGAGCGCCAGCGGACGTCCACGGGCGACATGATCTACGACATCTACGATCAGATCGCCTACCTCAGCCAGGTCATGACCCTGGAGCCGGGCGATGTCCTGGCCACGGGCACCCCCGCCGGCGTCGGCATAGCCGCCGACCGCTACATGAAGGAAGGCGACGTCGTGCGGGTGACGATCACGGGCCTGGGCCACATCGAGAACCGCTTCGTCAACGAGCCTTAGGCGGGCGGATCTGCGAACGGGTCGCTCCCTGACCATCGTCACACGGGGAGGACCTTCTCACGGCGATCGCGGCGGCGGTCGCCGTGGACGGCGACGAAGCGGCGATGGCGGCTTGTAGACGTCCATCGCCGCCTTACCCGGCGTTCTCCAGCGCCGTCGCCCGCTCGACCGGGCGTCCCGCCGCGGCGAAATGCATGATCTGGCCGGCCATCAGCTTAACCGTCTCGTCGCAGCGCGCATCCTTGAAGCGACCGGTCTCGTCAAAGAGCCCCCCCGTGGCGTTGAGTGTCAGCGCCACGGGCGTTGGCCAGCCGCGCAGCGCGTGGATGATCGAGCGCATTGAGGTCAAGGTCACGCCCGTCGCCTGCCATCCATAGGCGGTGACGATCAGACCCACGGCCCGGCCTTCCAGATAGGGGCGTGCATCGCGGGCGGTGTCTTCCAGCAGGTCCAGCGCGTTCTTGACCACGCCAGCCACACCGCCGTGATAGGCCGGGGTGCCCACAACGAAGCCGTCGGCGCGCCGCACGGCGGCGAGAAGGCGTTCCTCCTCGGGCGTGCGGACGCTATGGGAATTGTCGTAGAGCGGCAGTTGATAAAGCTGCTGGCCACCGAACAATTCCGTGCGCGCGCCCAGGGCTTCCACCGCCGCCAGGGTCAACGCCATCGCACGCTCGGTGCTCGAGCCGTTGCGCGCCCCGCCGCCGATCCCGACAATTAACGGCCGCGTATCCTCCGCGCTCCGCCCGATGGCTTGCGCCACGTCGCCCTGTTCGCGGGCCGGCTGTTTCATGTCCCATCCTTTTCGACGAATTCAATCTGGTTGATCCGCGCAAAGGTCGCGCGGCGGAAGGAGCGCAACAACCGGCGCTCGCGATCAGTCCGTGGGGCGTACGCCCAGGCCAGACGCGACAACGCCCCCGCGATGGGGTCCATCGCGGGGGCGGCGCTTGGCTATGAAACGTTCAACGGGCTCGCGGCCGCCCGGGTTGGAGCCGACAGGCCTCAGGTCGTGGAGGCTGACAGCAGTTCGCGCGCCTCATCGGGCTTAAGGAGCCGCATCTTCATCGCCAGGGCGCCGCCGCCCTTCAGAAGTTGATCGCCGACGGCGAGACTGCCGACATCGATGGGCTCGGCCCCGAGCGAAGCGATCAGCGCGCTAACCTTGGCCTTGGCGGCCGCGTTGTCGCCGGCCAGGAACAGGGCCTTGGGCTCAGTGCTGCTCAAACCTTGGCCATAGATCGGGATCGGCTCGTAGTTCAGCGTTTTGACCAACTGCGCTCCGGGCACCAGCTCGGCGACCACTTCGCTTGATCCACGCCCGCCGATATCGATCAGTCCATCGGGGCCTGGCTTGGTGCGGTTGTTGGTGGGATCGATGACGATCCGGCCGTCCCATACGGGCGCCTGCGCCACCGCTTCCTTGGTTTTGCCCCAAGGCGTGGCCAGAACAACGATATCGGCGGCCTCGACCATCTGCGCGACATTGGCGGCCGAAACACCCGTCCCCAGCGTGGCGACCAGATCCTTCAGGCTTTCAGGCCCGCGAGAATTGGTCAGGATCACCTGGTGCCCAGCCGCGACGAGATGCGGCGTGAGCATCTGCGCCATTCGTCCGGCGCCGACAAAACCAACTTTCATGACAACTTCCTTAACTCTGATGGAATGACCAAGCGCGTCGTTTACGCCGGAATTTCGGCTTTCACCGGATTTACGAGGGTCCCCACCTCTGTGATCTCAACTTCGACTACGTCGCCGTCTTTGATGAACAGCTTGGGTTCGCGGCGATTGCCCACGCCGCCAGGCGTGCCCGTGACGATGACGTCCCCCGGGTTCAACGGAATGAAGGTCGAGCAGTATTCAATGATTTCCGGAATGGGGAAGATCATCTCGTGGCTGGTGGCGCGCTGCACTTCCATGCCGTTGACCCGGGTAGAAAGGTGCAGTTCGGCGTTATCGGCGATCTCGCCGCGCGTGGCCATCCAGGGGCCAAAGCCGCCGGTATGGTAAAAGTTCTTGCCCGGAGTCCATTGCGGTGTGTGGCCCTGCCACTCGCGGATGGTGGCGTCGTTGTAGGGCGCGTAGCCGGCGATGTGGCTCCAAGAGTCAGCCTGGCTGATCCGCCGCCCCGCCTTGCCGATGATGACGGCGATCTCGCCTTCGTAGTCGAAGGTGATCGACTCGGGCGGGGCCAGCAGCGGCTGCAGGTGGCCGACCTGAGTGTCATTGAAGCGGCCAAAGACCATCGGCTTCTTGCTGGGATCGCGGCCGATCTCGGTGCGGTGGGTCTCATAGTTGACGCCGATGCAGATAATCTTCCCTGGGTTGGGGATTACCGGCAGGAATGTAATGTCGGAAAGCGCGTAGTCCGTTTCTCCAGCCGCGTAGGGTTCAAGCTCCTTCAGAGCGCCCGCCTGCAGCACGGCGAGCAGATCCGCGAACCGGCCGCCCAGGCGGCGCTTGAGATCCACGACTCTGTCGCCTTTGACCAGGCCGAAGCTGGTTTCGCCGCCGATCTGGAAGCTGAGAAGTTTCATGAGACTGGTTCCCTACCGAGGCGCAAGGCCCTTGATATCAACTAAGCGCGCGACCCTAAGAGCGGCGCCCAGCCGTCGCGCGGGTCGGGCGAGCATGGTCCGCCTGGCGGACGGATCAGAGACGGCCCACGGGCGACGGCGTCTGCGGCAACGGGAACCGGTCGAGCCACGGAAGATATTCCGGCTCCAAATCGATCTCGATGGCCGCCATTACCCTGACCAAGCCGTTGTATTCGCCTATGGCGACGAGGAGGTCAACCAGAGCCGTCAGCTCCAGTCCCGCGCGCAACGTCGCGAAAATCTCGTCCGATAGCGTCATGTCGATGGTCATTTCGCGCGCGGCGGCCAGAACCGCCTTGGCGAGCGGATCCAGGTGCGAGACCTGTCCCTCGCTGTCGCGCGCCACCGCGTGGATATCCTCGTCGGTCAGGCCGAAGCGCACGCCAATCTCGACGTGGTGAGCCCATTCGTAGGTCGACCGGGTCGTATAGCCGACTTGCAGGATCGCCAGCTCGCGCAGCTTGGGATCAAGCGGGCTGTCGTTGCGTAGATAGGCCCCCATGCCAGCCACGAGTCGAGCCGCGCCCGGACTGTTGGCCACGGCGCGCGTGATATTGGCCTTCATCAGGGGGATCGGGCCGCCGGGCGGCAGATCGGCAGGGGTCAGATAGGGAATTCTGGCCATGCGCGCCTATCGCGTCTTGGCCGCGCCGCCGGTCTCGGCCAGGGCTTCGGCGACGATGGTCCGAGGATCCAAGCCCCGCTTGGCGAATTCGATCAGGTCGGCGCGATAGCCTTCCTGCGAGCAGATCAGGAAATCGCCGCGCTCCAGGCCGGCCAGGAGAGTGGCGACCGCATGGTCGACGCTGGCCGGAACGCCGCGCCGCTGCGGGACGCCACGCGCGAACTCCTCGGGCGGCGGGCTTCCGGGCGGAAGACCGGAGACCTTGCCGTCCGCCAGCTCGGCCGTCGCCGTCAGGCCCGGACAGAACACCGACACCTCAACCCCCGTCCCTTCCAGCGTGTGCGACAGTCCGTAGGAGAGGGCCAGTTGCGCGCCTTTGCTGGCGATATAGGGGCCCATGAAGCGGGTGGGGGGATCGGGCAGCAGCGCCAGGGCCGATGCGGTGTTGACGATGCGGCCGAAGCCCTGCACCAGCAGCGTGGGCAAAAAGGCCTGGATGATGCGCACATAGCCCAGGACATTGACGTCGAGCGCCTGGGTCCACTGGTCGAGACCGACGCTCATGAACGGTCCACTGACCGGCGGCCTTGCGGCGTTATTGATGATCAGATCCAGGCGGTCGGCGGCGGCCAGGACCTGCGTGCGCAGGGCGTCCACGTCCTCCTGGCGGGTGACGTCACAGCGCAAGCCCACGGCCCGGCCGCCCGGCACGGACTGCGCCGCCGCCTGGGCGCCGGATTCGGAAAGGTCGGCGATGAACACCCGGGCGCCCAACGCCCCGAGACGCCGCGCCGTCATCCGTCCAATGCCGGTCGCCGCCCCCGTGATCAGAACAACCTTGTCGGCATATTCCATCTTGCTCTCCTCTGGCTCAGGCGTCGGCGGGCCCGCCGACGGCGTCGGCCAGCTCGCGCATGAATGAAGCCCAGCTGTGGGCGTTACCCCTTGGCGAGTAGCCGAAGGCCGGATCGGGCATACGCAGCTCGGCGTCGGTGAAGCCGTGGCGCACGCCGCCATAGAGACAGATCTCGTAGTCAACGCCGGCCGCGCCCATTTCGGCCTGGAACGCGAGGACCTGATCGATCGGGACGAACGGGTCGCTGTCGCCCGTGCAGACCAGCACCGAGCCGGCGATCGCCTCGGCCCCGCGCACGCTGGTCAGCGAGCCATGGAACACGCTGACGCTCCGCAACGGCCGGCCGGCGCGAGCCAGCTCGAGGGCGCACCAGCCGCCAAAGCAGTACCCGGCGGCCGCCAGACGCCCGGCGTCCACTTCCGGACGGTTGGACAGAGCGGCGAGCGCCGCGTCCAAGCGGGCGATCAGCCGCGCCGGATCGGCCTTCAACTCGCCGACCCAAGCCCTGGCCTGATCTGGCGAGGCCGCCAGGGCGCCCTGGCCGTGCAGATCCACCCCCAGGGCCGCGTATCCCGCCTGGGCCAGAGCCTCGACGCGGCGCTTCACGTGCGCGCCAAGACCGGGCGCTTCAGGCACAACCAGCACGCCCCCCAGACTCCCGGCTCCCCGGGCGCCTGGCGGCGCAGCGTAATACCCCTCGAAAGTCACGCCGTGCGCGACGTAGGAAAGCGGCTGTCCGGTCATGCCTTGGCTGCCTCCGGCGCCAGCTCGTTGATGATCGGCAGGGCGAACACCATGGCGTGGATGCCCATGCTGGTGATCAGCCGGAACACGTCCAGCACCTCCTGGGACGAGGCGCCGGCGGCCAGAGCCGCGCGCACCTGGCGCTCAACCCCCTCGCGGCTCAGCTGCGTGCACTGGGCGTAGGCGGCCAGGGCGATGAGATGCGCCTCCTTGGCCGGCAGGACGCCGCCCTGCAGGGGCGCGGCGGCGAAATCCAGCCAGCACTGATAGAACTGAGCATCAAGCGTGATCGCGGCCTCGGCGTCGGGCAACAGCTCTCCGAACAGGGCGCGATAGTCCGCCCGCGCCTGTTCGGCCTCAGCCGAACAGTTCGCCGCCCCCGCAGGAATGCAGGCGGCCAGGGCCGCCGCGCCCATCACGAAGGTCTGGCCGCCGACAGCGCTGACGATCGCAGCGACGGCCAGCAGCTCGTCGCGTGTGGCGCCTTCCTCCAGGGCTTCGCGCGCATGGTTGCGCACGCCGCGCTCGAACATGTGGGTGGGCGAGCAGTTGGTGGCCACGTAGATCAGCTCACGCAGGCGCGGCGACAGCGCGCCCCTGTCGGCGACATAGGCCGACAGCTCAAGATAGGCGGCCAGGTACGGGGGCGAGAAGGCGAGGATCGCTTCCCAATCGTCGTGCCAGCGCCCGCGCCGACGCGTGAACTCGGCCCGCAACTGGTCGGGCGATAGGCTCGGAGCTTTGGCGGCGGTCATTGGGCCTGGCCTAGAACGGCGTTAAGGCTGAAAGGCCGAAATGCAGCCGCGCGGCGTTGACGGCGGTGCGCGAAGCCTGCTGGACGAAGTGGGTCTTTTGAACCGCCGCGTCGCGGTAGTAGCGCGCCAGCATGGAGTCCGCCGCCCCAACACTTGTCCCGGCGGTGGTGAAGATGGTTTCCATCGCCGACCACGCCAGCCG
Source organism: Caulobacteraceae bacterium (assembly GCA_003164925.1). Taxonomy (GTDB): domain Bacteria; phylum Pseudomonadota; class Alphaproteobacteria; order Caulobacterales; family Caulobacteraceae; genus BOG-938. The sequence goes on along the minus strand of PLRV01000054.1, from coordinate 48,603 downwards.
TGCGGCCTGCTGGGCGATCGCGAAAATCCGACGGTCGGTTTCTTCGGTGAAATCGCCGCCGGTCTGCCCCTGCTGGCAGGCTTCCGTATAGAGCTCCATGGATCTCAGCAGAGCGGCCTCGGCGGTGTCCACCAGGGCCTGGCTGTGGCCGAAATAGAGCTGGAACTCCTGGCTTTCAAACAGCTTCTCGCGCGGCGAAAAACGCATGGCCTTGGTCCGGCAGATCTCGTCGTACAGGTCCAGCGCGCCTTTGGCGGTGCCGACGATGACGGCGCCCAACTCGAGGACGAAATAGGACGCCTTGCGGCCGTTATACATGGGGTTGGCGTGAACGGGCGTTCCCGTCGCCGCGCCCCACACGGCCATCGGCGCGGTGCGATATTCGGGGACCAGCACATCCTTCGCCACCACCCGGCGCGAGCCCGTCCCTTGCATGCCGATCATGCGCCAGTTGTCGACAATCTCCAGATCGGCGCGGTCCACCAACATCAGGCGCGCCTGGAAGGATCCGTTGTCCTGCGGAACCAAGCCGCTGACCATCACATGGGTGGCGATGTCGCAGCCCGACGTGTAGTCCCAGCCGCCGTTCAGGCGATAAGAGTCTCCTTCGCGGGTCACCGGGATCGGAGAGCCGACCGAGGGACAGCGGTAGTCGCCGGTCTTGCCATAGGCTTCGATCTGGGCGCGCTCTGGGAAGTCCGCCAGGGTTATGGGATGTCCCGCGGTGAGGGCCAGGACCCAGCCGCTGGACGGGCAACCGCGCGCGATCTCCATCATCACCTTGCCGTAGGTGACGAGATCGAATTCATAGCCGCCGAAGCGTCGCGGTTGAACGACGCGATAGAAATCCGCCCGCAGGAAATCGGCGTTGGTCTCGTCGAGCATGCGGCCGGCCGCTTCGGTCTGGGCTTGTCGCGCGCGCAGCGTCGGGATCATCGCCGTGGCGCGGGCGATCATCTCGGCCGGCGTCAGATCGGGCTCGGGGACGGCCAGTTCACCCTGGCGCTTCAATGTCAAAGCATTGTCCATCATGGACATCCCCTTTCGGATAGATGCGGTGAACGTCGACGTGGTTCTTGGCCACGCCTTCGCCGAAGCAGACCTTCAGTGTCCGAACCCAGCCCCGGCGAACAGGCAGGCGCGCCGGTCGGTCCGATGCGCGAACGCCGCGCCGCGGCTCGGCCGGCAAATGAAAAAGGGACGGCCCTCAGGCGCCGCCCCTTTTCCCGTCGAGCCATACTGGCGGCGCCGACTTCATCGGTTCAATGATCAGACTTCGCCGAAGCGATCCTTCAGGCCTTGCAACGCGCCGGAGATATCGGCGCCGATGCCCTTTTCAGCCATCGGCCGGATCTCTTCGGGCACGGTGACGCTGATCGTGTAGCTGACCTGCGCCTTGCCGCCCGCGTCCGCCACCACGAAAGTGGCCAGCATGTCTTCGAGCTTGGGCACGCCAGGCGGGGTCACTTGGCCTGGCACAAGGCCATAGGACAGCTTGCGGCCAGCCTCGTCGCGCTGGACCACGCGGTCCAGAATGGTGTTGCCGCGCTTCATATGCACGACCCGCTCGCCTTCCTTTTCACCACGCTCGATCGACGCGATATGCGGCTGCCATTCGGCGTAGTTGTAGAAGTCGCTGACATAGCTCCACACGTCCGCGGCGGATGCATTCAGCTTAACCGATTGACTCAATTCCATTTTTATCTCCCTGAGCTCGCCGGCCGGCGCTCGTTGTCGTAAGGTCTTTCTCAGCCGATCATCTGGAGCCGGCAATGCAGCCCCACCATCCGTCCGCCTCGCGAACGGCCCATCAGCTTCGGGAGATTACCGCCAAATCGTCGGCGAAGGTAAGCGCGATCGGCGTCAAGGCGCGGATGTCCTCGGCAGTGAAGCCCTCGACGATCTCCGTGACGCAGAACCCCTCCCCTTGCCGGCGCAACAACGCCAGATCGGTGACGATGATGTCGACACAGGCCGGCGCGGTGATCGGATAGGCGCACTCGGCGACCAGCTTGGGATTTCCGTCGCTGTCGTGGTGTTCCATGACGATGATCATCTGGCTGCCAGAACTGGCGAGGTCCATCGCCCCGCCGATGCCGCCGCCGACCTGGCCGGGCACGCTCCAATTGGCCAGATCGCCGCCCTGGCTTACCTGATAGGCGCCCAGCAGCACCGCCGAAAGTCTGCCAGAGCGGGCGATCTCGAATGAGCAGACGCTCTCGAACACCGCCCCGCCGGGGCGTAAGCGGATGAAACTGCCCGCGGCGTCGAAATAGTCCGGATCGAACTGCGCCGGATCTTCAAGCAGATCATAGCCAAGCGCCCCATTCTCAGCGTGCAGGAAGATATTCCGCTCGCGAATATGGCCGGCCACCAGGGTCGGCAGCCCCGATCCCAGATTGACATAGGCGTCGTCGGGCAGGAGCTGGGCGGCCCGCCGCGCCATTTGCGAGCGCGTTAGAGCCGGTTTGTCCAGATAGTTGCGGGCGCTGTCGGGGGCCCGGCGTGCGGCTCGGCCGGACGGAGGCGGAAATTTGGTCGTGGTTTGGACGACGCGCGTGACGAAAATCCCCGGCAGGTGCACGTGCTCGGGCGCGATCACGCCCGGCTCGACAATCTCGTCGACCTCGACGATCGTCATGCGGGCGGCCTTGGCAAAGCTGACGTGGAAGTGGGCGCTGCTGCCCCTGAACTCGACATTGCCAAGGCGGTCGGCGCGATGGCCGCGGATCAGCGCGATATCGACCGGCAGGGCGTGTTCGAGAACATGGGTGCGACCGCCAAACTCGCGCGTCTCCTTGCCCTCGGCCAGGGGCGTGCCCACGGTGACCGGGCTGAAGAAGGCCGGCAGCCCCGCCCCAGCCGCGCGCAGCCGTTCGACGAGAATCCCCTGCGGCACCATTTCCAGTTCGATCTCACCGGCGGCGATGCGCCCCTGCTCGGCCGTGACCACGCCGGGCCGTGCGGAAAAGGACAGAACGGCCTTATCGACCTGATTGTTTTCCACGAGAATCTGGGGCTTGAGATCGCCCGCGCCCAGGGAATTGGCGACGATCGTCAGGCGCTTGGCGCCCTGGTCCCGCAAAGCGACCACGAGGCTGTTGGGATAGGAGTGCCCGACGCCAAAGCCGGCGATGGCGATAGACGACCCGTCCGCCACGTCCTCTAGGGCCGCCGCCGGATTTGCAAAGACCTTGTCCATAAAACTGTCCTTAAGAAACCTTGTCGGCGGGCTGGAAACGGGGAAGTGCGGCCGACTCCCCTGCATCATCGAAGACCACGCGAACGCGCTGGCCGATACGCAGGGCGTCCGGCGCCGCGCCGACGATGTTGGTCAGCATGCGGACCCCCTCGTCGAGCTCGACCATGGCCAGGATGAAGCTGGGTGTTTCGCGATAGGCGGTCTCGCCACGGTGAACTTCGGTGAAGCTGTAGATTTCGCCTTCTCCGCTCGCCTCGAACGACGTGGTCTCGAGACTGCCGCAGGCGTTGCAGAAAGCCTTGGGGTACCAGATCGTCCGCTGGCAGGCGTCGCAGCGTTGCAGCAGCAGAACACCCTTCTTGGTCGCCGCCCAGAAGGCGGCGGTGTCGGCGGAGATGATCGGCGCGGGGGCCGGAAGCTTGCTGTCCATATCAGGCGTCCTCTCGTCCCAGCACCAATGTGACGCTGCCCATGCGCGACATGCCGCCGCCGGTGCCGTGGGCCAGGGCCAGGGCGCAGTCCTTGACCTGCACGTGGGGATTGGCCTCGCCGCGTAGCTGGCGGACGGCCTCGACGACCTTGACGAGGCCGCCCTGATAGCCCGGGTGGTTGTTGCAAAGACCGCCGCCGTCGGTGTTGACCGGCAGGGCGCTGTCCAGCCGCAGGGCCGCGCCATCGGCGACATAGGCCCCGCCCTGCCCCTTCTTGCAGAAACCCAGGTCTTCCAGCGTCATCAGGACGGTGATCGTGAAAGAATCGTAGATCGAAGCGTAGTCGATGTCCGCTGGCGTGACGCCCGCCTCGGCGAAGGCGCGCGGTCCCGACCAGACGGCGCCGGTATAGGTCAGGTCCGGGCGACCATCGCCGCTGTGCTTGAGCGCCTCGCCGTGCCCGAGCAGCTTGACGCTCGGCCGCTTGAGAGACTTGGCGATCTCCGGCGCGACGACCACCAGCGCCCCGCCGCCGTCGGTGACCACACAGCAGTCCAGGCGATGCAGGGGATCCGCGATCATCGGCGAGTTGAGCACGTCGTCAATCGAGACCCGCTTGCGCAACAGGGCGTTGGGATTGTGCTGGGCGAATTCCGACGCCGCGACCTTGACCGCGGCCAGTTGCGCGGAGGTGGTGCCGAATTCGTGCATGTGGCGGCGGGCGGCCAGGGCGTAGATGCCGGCGTTGGTCTCGCCGAACACGTGTTCGAACGGGTATTCGGGGGTGTCGGGCGCCAGCTTGGCGCCGCGCACCACGCCGCGAACCTTGGCCCCCTGGGTGATCAGCGCGACCTTGCACTTGCCCGCCGCGATCGCGGCGGCGGCGTGGCCGACATGGGCCAGATAGGAGGACCCGCCGGTGAAGGTCGAGTCGATGTAGCTCGGCGAGAGGCCTAGGTACTCGGCCATGGATATGCCGCCAAAGCCGAGCTGCCCGTTGCAGAAATAGCCGTCGACGTCGCCCAGCGACAGGCCCGCGTCGCCCAGCGCTCCCATGGCGCACTCGGCGTGGATGCGCATCACCGACAGGTCCGGCAGGTCCCGCCCCGGATGCTCGTAGGCTCCCGCGATAAAGGCTTTGCCCTTGATGCTCAACTTGCCGCCTCCCGTGAGATTCTCGGGCTCGTGGCCTCCGACCGGACCGCTGTCTCAGACCGCCGGCGCAGCCTCAAACCCCAACCTGGGCCCGTCCGCCCGCCGAACGGCTCCGATTGTGAGGTTCGAGGCGAAATTCAGGGGAGACCAAGGCTGAACAGCGCGCCGAAGCCGGCTTGATCGTCCGGCAGCCCAGCTTCCCTGAGGCAGTGCCAAGTCATGGCCTGGTTGCTCGTGATCACCGGCGCGCCAAGGTCGCGTTCGAGCGGAGCGATGATCTCGGCCACGCGAATGGCGGTGCAGCTCAGGAAGTAGGCGTCGGCCTGCGGATCGCGTTGGTCGATCGCGGCGCGGTACCATTCGCCGGGCTCGACCGAGGCCATGGCCTTGCCCTCAAGCAGCCCGCGTCCGGTCTGGCTGAGCACCTCGACGCCATGGTGGGCGAGAAACGCAACCTCGCGGACATTGACCTCTTCGATATAGGGGGTGACGAGCACGATGCGCCGAGCCTTGAGCGCCCGCAGGCCCGCGACGATAGCGTCGGAGGTGCTGGTGGCCGGGCGCTGTGCGACGGACTCGATGCGCTGACGAAGACTTTCGCCCTGCGCCGGGTCATAGGTCGATACGGCCGTGCAGTTGAACACCAGCCGATCGACGCCGGCGTCGACCAACAGCTCGCTGGCCTCCTCGACCTTGGCGGTCATGCCGAGAAGCTGTTCGGGCGAGCTGCCGGCGAGCTTGAGCCGCGTGGTGTGAAGCGACACGCCGGAGGGCAACATGCGGTTAACTTCGGGCTCGGCGACGGGATTACTCGACGGCAACAGCATCCCCAGGCGAAGGCGCCAACCATACCCCTTTCCGCGAGCCGGATCGTGCGAGGCCATGACATGTCTCTTCCGAAAAGCGCCGCCGCATCGGACCGCGACGAGCCGCTAAAGCGGCTATGCAACAACACCCGGGCTTTCCGGAAGGGGCGCTTTACCTCGTCCGCCTGGCGAACGGGCGACAAAGCATTTTCTTTCAATGGATTAGGGGGAAAACAGCGCAAAACGCGGCCCCTCGCCGCATCTTGGCCCGTTTGACACTCCCGCGACCAGGGCCGAATGTTCGCTCAGATCAGGACATCGTGCTGAACGCGGCCTTGCCGCGGTCTGACGCGTTTGACAGTCCAGCGACCAGGGCCGATTGTTCGCCCAGATCAGGACCCAAGAACCTGAACGGAGGAAATCATGGGCGACGACAATATTCGCGCATTGGGCCGAGGTCTGGATGTCCTGGAATACCTGAGCATGTCCGGCGGCGCGCGTCGCAACGAGCTCACCAAGCGCTTCGGACTTTCGCGGCCGGCGATCTTCCGGATTCTCCAGACGCTGCATCAGTGCGGACTGGTCTCCGAAGGGCGCGACGAGGTCTATCGCCCCACCCTGGCCGTCCATGGCCTCAGCGACGGCTTGAGCGACCAGGCCTGGGCCATCTGGGCGGCCCAACCGACGCTGCTGGAACTACAAAAGGAAGTGACCTGGACCTGCGAGCTGAGCACGTACGAAAACTACGCCATGGTCCAGCGCGAGACGACCCACACGCTCAATCCCTATTGCATCGAGATCGAGCTCGACGTGCGCCGCTCAATGCTTTTGACCGCCGCCGGGCGCGCCTATCTGGCCTTCTGCCCGCCGGCGGAGGCCGCGGCTATCCTGGAACACCTTGAGCGTCACGGCGACCCGGTCAACCCGAGCGCGCGCTGCACCCCCGAATTTTACGAATTTGTCGATGCGGCGCGACTCAACGGTTTCGCCACCGAGCGCCGACAAACCTACCCGAACGCCGCCGCGATCGCTGCGCCCGTTCGCCGCGGCGGGCGCGTGCTGGCGTGCCTTAGCATCATCTGGATCGCCAAGGCCGTCCCGTTCCGCGAAGGCGTTGAAAGCTTGGCCCCCGCCCTGCTGCGCGCACGGGCTTCAATCGAAGCAGCGATGATCGGCGACGGCGATCTCGCTTCCGACGGCCGATTGGCGCCGGGCTGCGGATGACGCCCTGAACAGTTTCTGCGTCCAGCGTTCTCGATGCGGACGCGCTGCGTCGGCGGCTTGAGACGCCAGGCCAAGCCGATAGAATTTCCCCCTTCGAAGTCGGAAGATCCGCCAAGTCGTACCTGATCGACAGGACGCCAGGCAAAGGAGAACGCCATGGAAGTCGGTCACGTCGGTCTATTTGTCAGAGACTTCGATAAGATGTTGGATTTTTACGTTAAGTATTTTGGCTTGGCCATTACGGATATCGTGCGGGGGCCACAACGGTCGATCGTCTTCTTGACCACCGACCCGACGTCTCACCACCAGCTCGTTCTCGTCACTGGACGGCCGGAGGGGGAGGGGCCGAAGCTGGTGAACCAGCTGTCGTTTCGCCTCAAGACTCTCGCTGAGCTTCGCCGCGTCTACGCGCGGTTCGTCGAGGACAAGATGCCCAATCTCGACCCGGTCACCCATGGCATCGCCTGGTCGGTCTACCTGCCAGATCCCGAGGGCAATCGGATCGAGGCCTATGTCGACACGCCCTGGTACGTCACCCAGCCGTTCCGCACGGCAATCGATCTAACCAAATCGGAGGCCGATCTGGTCTCGGAAACAGAAGCCCTGTGCCGGGGTTTGGCGGGGTTCGAGCCGATGAGCGTCTGGACGCCGCGCATCGCCCAGCAAATTCGGCCGCTTTAAGCGCGCGATGACGGAGATGTACGACGTCGCCGTGATCGGCCTGGGGCCCGTGGGCGCGGCGCTTTGCAACCTGCTCGCCCAATCGGGGCTGCGGGTGGTGGCCTTCGACGCGTTCGACGGGCCATATAGCCTGCCGCGGGCGACACACCTCGACGGCGAAGCCCTGCGCATCCTGCAGAACGCCGGCGTCAGCGAGACGCTGGAACCGTCCCTGGGGATTTACACACGCATGCGTTTCGTCAACGCCCAGGGCGATCTGCTGCTCGACTGGCCACGCTCCGTCGAGGAAGGCTGGCAGGGCTGGCGCGACAGTAATCGCTTCCATCAGCCGGCGCTCGAAACGGCCTTGCGCGAAAACGCCCAGCGCCACGCCAATCTGGATCTGCATCTGGGTCAACGGGTGGAGGATCTGTCGCAAGATCGCGATGGGGTCACCATACTGACGCGCTCGCCGGCGCAGCAGAGCCAAACTTTCCGCGCGCGCTATGTGGTCGGCTGCGACGGCGCGCGCTCGACGGTCCGCGCGGTCATGGGCGTCGAGCTTCAGGTGCTCGATAAGCCCGAGCAGTGGCTCGTCGTCGATCTGATCATCAACGGCGCCGCGCCCGCGCTTCCCGAAGGCACGATCCAATACTGCGATCCCGCCCGCCCCATCACCTATATCGAGGCGGTTGGCGCGCGACGGCGCTGGGAAGTCATGCTGATCCCCGGCGACGACGCCAGTCGATTCGCCGAGCCCGGCCATGTTTGGTCCCTGCTGGCGCCTTGGGTGTCGCCGGGCGACGCCGAGATCGAGCGCGCCGTGGTCTACACATTCAACTCCGCAGTCGCCGAGCGCTGGCGCCGGGGACGCATGCTGCTCGCGGGGGACGCGGCTCATCAGACACCACCCTTCCTGGGACAGGGCTTGTGCGCGGGCTTGCGGGACGCCGCCAACCTGGGCTGGAAGCTCGCCTGGGTAGTCAAGGGGCTCGCCGACGAGCGGTTGCTCGACACCTACCCCTCGGAAATGAAACCGCACGTGACGGCATTTATCGTCGAGGCCAATCGCATCGGCGCGATCATTCAGGAGCGCGATCCAGAAATGGCGCGCCAACGCGACGAGGCGCTGAGGACCGGTCCCCAGCTCCTAAAATCTGTCCGTCCCAGCCTTGGGCCGGGCCTGACGCGCAGCGAAATCGGACCTGCCGCGTCGCTGTCAGCCCAGCCGCGCCTGAAAGACGGCCGACGCCTGGACGATCTGGCGCCCTATGGCTTCATCCTGCTGTGCGAACCAGGCTTCAGCGCTGAGGCCCCCCCGCGAACCCGAGACCTCTGGCGCCAGGCGGGCTTGACGGTGGTGGAGGGCGAAGGCGCCGACTGGTTGGAAAGCCTGGGCGCGAAAGCGGTGATCATCCGTCCGGATCGCTACATCCTGGGCGTGGCCAACGATTTGGTCCAACTGGAGGCGATCACATCTCAGATTCCGCTTCGGTTGAAAGACGCCCTTTGCGATTGAGCCTGGACGACGTCACCTTCGTCGGGCGTGATCTGCGCCGTCCCGAGTGCGTCCTCGTCGAGGCCGGGGGCCGGATCTGGACGTCCGACGAAAGCGCCGTCGTGACCCGCATCGATCCAGACGGCGCGCAAATTCGGATCGGCGCCGCCGGCGGGGTAGCCAACGGCCTGGCCATGGCGCCGGACGGCGCTTTGCTGATCGCCGATATCGCCTTGGGCCAGGTTCGTCGGCTGGATCCGGACGGCGCGGAGACCGTCGTGCTCGACCAACTCGACGGGCGGGCGTTGGGAGCCGTCAACTTCGTTTGCTTTGACGACCTGGGCGATCTTTGGATCACGGTGTCGACCCGCGTTGCACCGCGATCCTTGGCCATCGAGCGCCCGATTCCGGACGGCTATGTCCTGCGACTCGAGGGGCAAGAGGCTCGAATCGTGGCGGACGGCCTTTGCTTTCCCAATGAAATGCGCGTCGATCGCGCCGCCGGATGGGCCTATCTGGCTGAATCGGCGCTTGGCCGCGTCGTGCGCATGCCGATCGAAGCGGACGGCGGTCTGGGCCCGCCACAGCCCTACGGCCCCGCGCCGCTGTTCGAGGGCGCCATCGTCGACGGGATCGCCTTCGATGCCGAAGGCGGCTTGTGGGTGACCGAAGTAACCCGCAACGGCCTGCATCGCATCACGCCCGACGGACGGGCTGAGCGCCTGCTGGAGGATCCATCGGGGCGTGTGCTCAACTTCCCATCGAGCGTGGCCTTCGGCGGCGCGGACCTCAAGACCATCTATATCGGATCGCTGCGGATGGATCGACTGGCGCGCCTGACCGCCCCCGTCGCCGGCGCGGCTCTGGCGCACTGGGCCGCCCCGACTGGCCATCTCGACCAGGCCCCGAACGAACGTCCGCCACACGGACAAGGGCTTGGTCTGTCTGGCCGCCCAGAGTTGAGTTATGGTGCTGTCCAGAGCTGAATGGCTTCTCTCGAAGTCTGAACCCAGCTCTACACACTTGAATCTAGAGCGCGATTCAGCGTTTAGGCGATTCCGCCTAAACCCATCGTGCTCTAGGGTAGCGCCCCGATCACGCCGCCGCCACGGTGATGCTCGGACGGCGACGGAGGTTAGATCGTGTCGTACGCGTCAATCCGCTCGCTGGCCCGGGGGCTACGGGTTCTGCAGTATCTGAACACCGTCATTGAGGCCACGCCCGTCCAAATCTGCCAGAAACTCGACCTGCCGCGTCCCACCGTCCACCGCATCCTCGACACCCTGATCGACCGCGGCTGGGTGTACCAGTCTCGCTCAACCTCGGGGTTTCGCCTGACCAGCGAAGTGCGGCGGTTGAACCAGGTCGCCGCCGGCGACAAATCCATCGAGGCGCTGACGCGCCCGATCCTGACCCAGCTGACGGTGGAGATCGCGTGGCCTTCGGATTTGGCGGTGCGCGATCGGGACGCGATGGTGATCTGCGACTCCACCCATCGTATCAGCTCCCTGTCTTTTGAAGCGGGCATCATCGGTCGTCGCCGTCCCATGCTCGAGAGCGCCCTAGGCAGGGCCTATCTGAGCCATTGCCCCGAGGCCGAAAGAATGGAAATCCTCGAGGGCTTGAAGGCATCGCCCGATCCCGCCGCCGCCAGAGCCGGCGACCAGAGCTTCATCGCGGAACTCATCGAGGTCGGACGTCGCGACGGCGTCAGCAGTTGCCCGGACCTGGCCGACGGAAGCAGCATCGCCATCGCCACGCCCATAAGGTTTGAAGGCCGGGTTTTGGCCTGCATCAACATCGTCTGGCTCGCTAGCGCCATGCCCCATTCGGAAGCCGCCGCCTGGCTGACGCCCCATCTGCTGACGGCCCGTAACCGGATCGAAGAGCGGCTCGATATCAACGACCCACCCGTGCTGCCGATCCTTCAATAGCGCAAGACGCAGCGCAACTTCCCGATAAAGGGAAAAGGCGCCCCCATTGCTGGGGACGCCTTTTGGAAGGACTGAAAAGTGACGGCCTGAAGCGTCAGAAACGCCGGCTCATCCGAACAAAGAACGTCCTGGGCCGGGCTGGCGTGGCGAGCACAGTGCCAATCGCCTGAAGGCCATCGTCGATGTTCGTATAATAGTACAGATTGGTAAGGTTATCCACCTCTAGAGACACGCCCCACATATTGTCTTCCGAACGGTAATTTATATGGCCGTTCAATACAGTATATCCCGCCATGTTATTAGTCGGCTCATTCTGCGCCGACGTATACTGTGACCCCTGATAGTTTACGTCCACCCGCGGCGTAATCGATCCTGCACTTTCGAGCGGGAATCTGTACTGCACGCCCAAGCTGGCTTTCGCGGTGGGGGTATAGGGCGTCACATCGCCTTTCGTCACGTTCGAGGCGATCGCGTCGGCTGAAAGGTTGGTGTAGTTAAACTTCAGATAGCTAACGGACCCGTCCATCTGGAGGTTCGTGATCGGGTGAAATTCAAACTCCGCTTCCACGCCATCGATATCCGCGTCGCCCGCGTTGATGGGCACGGCCGACAGCGGAAATCCGCCAAAGCCGTTGGTTATTACGATCTGGATGGCGGAATAGGTGTCGTAAAACGCGCTGACATTCAGCCGAAGCCGGCGGTCAAACAGTTCGGCCTTGAAGCCGGCCTCATAATTCTTCAGGTACTCTGGCCCGAACGGAACAATCTGGGCCGGTGTGAACGGCCTGGGATTGATGCCGCCCCCCCGGAATCCCGTCGAGAACGTCGCGTAGGTCATTAGCGCCGGCGTCCACTGGTAGTCGATCGACGCGCGATAATCGCTCACGGCGCCGTTGTATTTACCGACCGTTCCCGAAACGCCAGCTGGCAGAGTGCCGTTGGCCGTCGTCGCCGTTCTATTGAAAATGTAGGTTTTGCTATCATCGGTATATCGATAGCCGGCCACGAGATTGAGTTTATCGGTGACATGATAGACGCCGTGAACAAAGCCGGCTGCGGTATCGCCGTTCACTCGGTCGTCCGCCGTATAACCGATCGGGGGCCCGGGCGGGCCGTAACCGAGATCAAACCGGCCGCCGAGCGTACCCCTGAAGTTCAGGTAATAGCCGCCGGCAGTCAGGTCCAAATTCTGAATTTTCGTGTTGTATCGGAGCTCCTGCGTAAACGTATTGCTGGAAATCCTGTTGTCTTCATTCACAGCCGTCAGCGGATCGGCGCCGCCATCGCTCGTAAAGCGGATGTTGGAGTCGCGATCCGCGGTGATCGATGTTACCGAAGTATCTGGAGAGAGCGTGTACTTTACCCTGGCATCAATACCGCCGGCATCGACGTTATTGACGGCTGGGACGGTCCAGTTTTCCTCAGGCGTATTGTATGTTGAATAATTTACGAATTTACTGCTGGTAATGAACTGCGGGAAATTGGTCGCGGCAGTACCCGTAATATTTCGCGCGGCAATCAGTCTGGAAGCTACCGGCTCATCTCGGTTGGATTGCCCGTCTCCGGTAAGAACGACTTCCAGGTTGTTTACGGGCAGCCAACGAAGACTCAGGCGGCCTGCGGCATGGTGAAAGCCGCCTTCTTCGCCCAGCTTGCAGTTGCTCGCGGTCGTGACGGCCTTGATTCCCGAGCCGGGATTCAGACAGCCATAGTCGAGGCGATCTAGATAGCCGTCCTCGCTGTGATAGCTGGCGGCGCCAGCCAGGAACAATTTGTCGGGCGCCAGCGTGACATCGCCGCCACCCTTGAGTTCGAACTGGTTATCGCTGCCGTATCCAGCGTCCATGTAATTGCCGGACGCGCCATTCGCAGGCTTGGAATAGAGTTTGATCGTGCCGCCGATGGCGTTCTTGCCCGAGAGGGTCCCTTGAGGTCCTCGCGAGATCTCCACCCGGTCCAGATCCAGGAGATCCATCGCAGAGCCGATCAAGGTGGACTGGTAGACATCGTCAATATAGACGCCGACCCCCGGCTCAGATGCGAAAGTGAAATCATGCGCGCCAATGCCGCGTATGCTGATAACCGGCGTCGGCCCAAAGGACGCATCGCCAGGCGTGATGGTGATGTTCGGCGCGTTAGCGGCGATGTCGGTCACGTTGACCTGGCCCCGCGCGTCGAGCATCTTGGAGTTGATTGCGGTAATAGCCAGCGGCGTCTTCTGAAGATTTTCGCCTCTGAACTGGGCCGTGACGACGACCTCTTGAAGCTGCGTGACCGGGGCGTTCGCCGCGTCGGCCTTCGGCGCTGAATTCTGAGCCGCAGCGCCGCCTGCCATCAACAGACCGCTGAGCAATCCTAGCGCCGCGCCCGACTGTAACAGCGAACGTCGATACCTTGAATGAATAGCCATTCGTCCCTCCCCTTTTTTTCTCAATCGCTGAGCGATAGATTTAGATCGATTGAACGTGGCGACTGGACCGATGCGCATCAATCCGCATTGGATTCCAGTCCGCCCTGCGAACGCTCAGGCCCGGGCCGGGCGCTTAATCACGCCACGATCGCTGAGGCTGTTGACCGAAATCCGCGCGGCCGAACGTTCGTACTGCAATCCTGGATTGGTGCGTGCCATGGAGACGTCGCGGAAATACCTCTGCATGCGGGTGCCGTTCTTGGCCGAGATACTGGTTCCCGCCGCGCAATAGAGCAGGTCCACCGCTTCGAACGCCAGCCGGGCGGCCTGTTGCAATCCCGCCTGGATCAGCATGTCGTCGGACTCCGTATAGAGCCGGACATCCTGAACGCCGCGACGACAATAGGCTTCGTAGCTGCGCGCGCCGCCGTCCAAAGCTTGAGCGGCCGCCTCCAGCCGGCCCATCGCCAGGCCATGAGCGCGATGGTAGTCATCAAGGCTGGCGTTCGGCCCGGCCGGGACCGGGGAGTTCTGCTTGGCCACGATGATGTTCTCGAACTCGTCCACGGCGGCGTATCCCAATCCGACCATGATCGAAGTGATCTCGGTCTGGAAGAACCCGAACATGCGGCCCGCATAGAGCGGATTGCCGTGCACCTTGTAGCCCGGCAGATCCCCGATCTTCATGTCGAAGACATTTTGCCGAGCGAGGAATTCATCCGCGATGAATGCGTTTTTGATCCGTATGCTGTTAGACCCACTGGCGCGCATGCCGATGAAATCGCCCCAGTTGTCGAGCATTTCCCAGTCGGCCCGAGGCACGATGGCCGCGCCGATCTGGGGCGGCCCGCCGTCGGCGCCCCCCTCCATGCGAACGCTGACGAGGGCGTGGGTCGAATAGGGCACGCCCGAGCAATAGTCCCAGACGCCGTCGATGAGCCAGCCGCCCTCGACCGGCTTGGCGACGCCCTGAGGGATGCCGCGCGCCGGCGCGGCGAAATGCCCATCGCTTCCGAAGATCTTCGCCTGCGCCGGTTGCGAAAAGAGCGCCGCGACATTGAGGACGTGCCCTGAAGCCAGGGTCAGGCACCAGCCCGTGCCCGGACACCCCCGGGCGATCTCGACCATGACCTTCGAGAAGACCGTAAGGTCGAACTCGTAGCCGCCGAACATCTTCGGCTGCAAAATCCGATAGAAGCCCGCCTGCTTGAAGCGCTCGTGCATTTCCGGGGAGTAGGCTCCACGCTCCTCGGTCTCCGCCTGATCGGCGCGCAGGAGGGGGCGCAGATCCACAGCGCGTTGAATGATCTGCTCAGGCGTGAGCCCCGGTTCGGGCTGCGGCAGCACCACTTGCGCATTGGGCGCGCGCGTTTCTAGGGCGATTGTCATCGGTTGTTCGCTCGCGTTTCGCGCCGTCCGAGGCGCTGGCAATGGCTCTTCATGGTGCTGAAGAGTTCTCCCCGATCTCGCCGCTGCGGACCTTCCATGACAAGGAACAGGCGCCGCCCGTCCGCTCTGCGTACCCTCCGGCGGTTTGCCCGCCGCGGGGCGGCGCTAGTGTGCTGGATCTGAAGTTCGCCGGCGCTTTGGGTAGACCGAGGCGCGAACTTCAGATCCAAAAAGCACACTAGAATCATACATTTCTAGCGTGGCTTGAGATTCAGAAATTCGCTCCGCGCTCTCCACAAGCCTCAGGCGAATTTCTGAATCGCCACACTAGGGCTCCTGCTCGAAGGGAAGCGCGCCGTCGCCGGGGGGGTTTTGAGCCACGTTGATGACCATGGCGAGCATGGCGTAGTAGCCACAGACCACGCATAGATCGATGACGCCGGCCTCGCCGATCAACGCCTGCACGGCCGCGAAGACCGCATCATCGACCTTGGTCTTGGCGTGAAGCTGCGCGCAAAATCGCCAGACCAGAGCCTGATCCGCCGACAGCGTGGCGGGCTCGCGCCCATGCGCCAGGGCGTCGATGGCTAGCGGATCGACTCCCGCTTGTTCGGCCAGGGGCGCATGAGCGCGCCATTCGTAGGGCTGCTTCCAGAATCGCGCCGTCACCAGGACAGCCAGCTCGCGAAGATCCGCCCGCAGCGCGCTTTCGAACCGCAAATAGGCGCCGAGGCGCTGAGCGGCGTCGAACGCCTGAGGGCTGTGCAGCAGGACGGCGAACGGCCCGCGCACGCCACCGCGGGGTCCGGCCGCCACGACGGCGGCGACCGATCTTTGCGCCTCGGTCATCGCTTCCGATGTCACCGACGCGATCCTGGGCTGATGGACAAGAGTCATGGTTGGGACTTCTCTCTGACGGTTGCAGCCTTGAAGCGCTTGGAGCGCGTTCCGAAAAGTGGGAACCGGTTTTCGGATAAAATGCGCTCCCAAACAAAGGTTTAGAGCAGGCTGCGATTCCGTGGAAACGCAACCTGTTCTAGCATGGCTCGCCGCCGTCGGCGCAGCGCTTGTCCGCATGGCGAACGAAATGGGCGCGCTTTGGGGGGCGCCGCCGAGCGTACGCCCAGGGCGCGCGGCTTCCCTCTTTGGAAAATTAGGCTAAAGCACCATCGATTTCGGCGCCTAAGGCCACGTTTCGGATCACTTCGAAACGCCGTCCCGCGCGCGATAATTTAATGACGAGGACGCCTTGCCATGCCCCAGGCCTTTTTGTGCGATGGAACCCGCACCCCTTTCGGCCGCTACGGCGGCGCGCTTTCGTCGGTGCGCGCCGACGATTTGGCCGCGATCCCGCTCCAGACCCTCGCCGGCCGCAACCCCAACCTCGATCCGGCGCAGATCGACGAGGTGATCCTAGGCTGCGCCAACCAGGCCGGCGAAGATAACCGCAATGTGGCGCGCATGGCCCTGCTTCTGGCGGGCCTGCCAGAGACGGTGTCGGGGGTCACGGTCAATCGCCTGTGCGCTTCGGGACTGGAAGCCTTGGCCCTTGGCGCGCGGTCGATCAAGGCGGGCGAGGCCGAACTGGTCTTGGCCGGCGGGGTGGAGAGCATGAGCCGCGCGCCGTTCGTGATGGGCAAGGCCGAAACGGCGTTCTCCAGGTCGGCCAAGCTGGAGGACACGACCATCGGCTGGCGCTTCGTCAATCCCAAGATGAAAGCCCTCTACGGCGTCGACTCCATGCCGGAGACCGCCGAGAACGTCGCCGACGCCTACGGCGTGAGCCGCGCCGACCAGGACGCCTTCGCCCTCCGCAGCCAGCAGCGCGCGCGCCGCGCGATCGAAGCGGGCTTCTTCAAGGCCGAGATCACGCCGGTCGAGTTCAAGGTCAAGGGCGAGTCACACCTTTGCAGCGACGACGAGCATCCGCGCGACACCAGCCTGGACGCTCTGGCCCGCCTGAAACCCGTCGTGCGCGCGGACGGGACCGTCACCGCCGGCAACGCCTCAGGGGTCAATGACGGCGCCGCCGCCCTGATCCTCGCCAGCGAGGCGGCTGTGCGACTTCATGGACTGACGCCGCGCGCGCGCGTCCTTGGCTATGCCGCGGCCGGGGTCGCGCCCCGCGTGATGGGCGTGGGGCCGATACCAGCCGTGCAGAAGCTCCTCGCCCGCCTCGGCCTGGCCATCGACGCCTTCGACGTAATCGAATTGAACGAAGCCTTCGCGGCCCAGGCGCTGGCCGTGGCCCGCGCCTTAGGCGTGCCGGACGAGGCCCCTCACCTCAACCCCAATGGAGGCGCGATCGCCCTGGGCCACCCTCTCGGAGCCTCCGGCGCGCGCCTTGTTCTAACCGCCCTACACCAGCTCGAGGCGACAGGCGGGCGCCGCGGCTTGGCGACCATGTGCATCGGGGTCGGCCAGGGCGCCGCGCTGGCGTTCGAACGGGTTTAGCGCCCCCGGCGGCTGAAATGGAGCGGAGCGCGGGAATTGTGCAAAAGGCGCCGCCGCATCCTGCAGGACATAGGCTGACGCCAACGCCCATACGGGACCGGGCTTCCAAAACCGTTCGGAAGCTCCCGGTCACGCCCGCGCCCGACGCTTTCGTCGTCAGGCCGGCCGCGATACGAAAAAGACGGCGTAATCGCCAGGGAGGCGCTGATGACGGCCACGCTCGAGCTGGAAATCAAGCCTGCGGAATCTGGAAACAAAGGGGCGCACCGGGGTCTTGCTGACCCTGGCGCACGGACTCGTCGTCGCATAATCGGATCATCCTGATGCAGTCGTTCTCCTATGTCGCCCTTCCCGCCAAGGTGACGTTTGGCTTTGGCACGCTCTCGCAGCTGGGCGCGGAAATCGCCGCGCTTGGCTGTCGGCGCGCCCTGCTCCTGTCGACGCCGCAACAGGCCGACAGCGCCGAGGCGCTGAAAACCATGCTCGGCGATCTCGCGGCGGGCGTGTTTTGCGGAGCGACGATGCATACGCCCGTCGACGTCACGGATGACGCGATGCGAGTCGCTTCGGGTCTGCAAGCCGATTGCCTGGTGGCCTTGGGCGGCGGATCGACCATCGGTCTTGGCAAGGCCATCGCCCTGCGCACCGATCTTCCCCAGATCGCGATTCCGACGACCTATGCCGGCTCCGAAGCCACGCCGATCCTCGGCGAAACCCAAAATGGCGTGAAGACCACCCAGAGAACGCTCAAGGTCCTGCCCGAGGTCATCCTCTACGACGTCGACCTGACCCTGACTCTGCCGCCCGCAATGACGGTCACCTCGGCGATGAACGCCATGGCCCACGCCGCCGAAGGTCTTTATGCGCGGGAAGCCAATCCGGTGATCACGATGATCGCCGAGGACGGGCTGCGGGCGCTCGCCCAGGCCTTGCCCGCCATCGTCGCCGATCCCGCCGACCGCAATGCGCGCTCGGATGCGCTCTACGGGGCATGGGCCTGTGGGACGACATTAGGCTCGGTGGGCATGTCCTTGCATCATAAGCTCTGTCACGTGCTGGGCGGTGCGTTCAACCTGCCGCATGCCGAGACCCACACGGTCGTGCTGCCGCACGCGATGGCCTACAACGCCGCCGCGGCGCCCGAGGCCATGGAGCGGATCGCCCGCGCAATCGGCGCGTCGGATGCGCCGGGCGGCCTGTTCGACCTGGCCCGGTCGCTGAAGGCTCCAGCGTCGCTGGCGTCGCTGGGCATGCCGGCGGACGGCATCGATCGGGCCGTCGATCTGGTGCTCAGCGCGCCCTATTGGAACCCCGAACCACTTGAAGCGGGCCGGCTACGTCGCCTGCTCGAAAACGCGTACGCGGGCGTCCGGCCGGAGAACGCCCCATGATCCGCCCCGAAGAGTCCGCTATCACCCAGGCCGTCATCGATCGGTTCGCCCAAACGCCCGATCCGCGTCTGAAGGCCATCGTCACCCATCTCACCCGGTCGCTGCACGCCTTCGTGCAGGAGGTCGAGCCCACCTTCGACGAATGGCTGAGCGCGATTGGTTTCCTGACCGATGTTGGACGCATGTGCAGCGGGTCGCGACAGGAGTTCATCTTGCTATCGGATACGCTCGGCGTGTCGATGCTGGTGGACGCGATCAATCACCGCCAGGCCGGAGGCGCGACCGAATCCACCGTGCTGGGGCCCTTCTTCGTGGACACCGCGCCCACGGCTCCCGACGGGGCGGACATTTCGGGGGGAGTGGCGGGCGAGCCGCTGTACGTCGATGTGACGATCAGCGATCTGCAGGGCCAGCCGATCGCCGGCGCCAGCGTCGACGTCTGGCAGTGCGATTCCGACGGCTTCTACGACGTTCAACAACCAGACCTCGCTGAACATTTCCTGCGCGCCCGGCTGACATCCGGCCCGGATGGCAAGGTGCGGTTCTGGTCCATCCTGCCGACCGCCTATCCCATTCCCGACGATGGTCCGGTCGGTCAGATGCTGAAAGCGACGGGGCGACATCCCTGGCGCCCGGCCCACCTGCATTTCAGGATCAGCGCGCAAGGTCACAGCGCCCTGGTGACTCATCTGTTTGTGCGGGGCAGCGCCTATCTCGACTCCGACGCGGTGTTCGGCGTGAAGGACACGCTCATTTGCGACTTTCCGCGCCATCCCCCCGGTCAGGCGCCCAACGGCAGGACCCTGGACCGGCCTTGGCGCTCACTCCAGCACGCCTTCGTGCTCGACGGGATCTAGACAAGGCCGCGCCATACCTGCCACAGATGTTCGCAGGGCGGACAGAACATCGATCTCGTCGCCTCGACCACGGCCCGATGCCCCATTCGGCGACAATGGCGACAATATTGTATTCCTGCGCTAAGATGCGCGATGATCGCAGACATGTCTGAGATGCTGTCACATGATCGACCCTTCAGGGTCGCGGAAACTCACGGTATTCTCCAACGTCCCGAGCACCGCATCATCGCCCGGAGCGATGATCTGGGCTGGACCTCGATCTACGCCTCATTGCAGCGCGAACAGCCTTACGATGCCGATTTCGACGCGGTTCAGGACCACCTGATCGTTTTGCACCTCGACGGACCGGTTGGCGTACGCCGACGTCTGGGCACACATGAGGAGCGCCGAATAGTGCCGCCGGGCGGCCTCTTCATCCTGCCGGGCGGCGCCAACTTCGGCGTTCAGCTCGAAGGCGAGCTCGACAGCCTGCACATCTATCTGCGCCGCGAGTTGGTCCAGGAAGTCGCCGAGGACCTCGGCATCAACAGCGGCCGCGCCGACATCCTTCCGAGCCTGGGCGAACCGGACCTGCTTGCCGAACGCCTGGCGCTGGGGGTGCGCGACGCGCTTGTCGCCGGCGACGACGCGGCCGGCGTCTATGCAGACTACCTTTCCCGAGCGTTGGCCGCTCGCCTGCTGCGTGAGCACGGCCCCGCCTCAACACGCGGCGAGACGGCGCGGGGCGGGCTGACGGCCCAGCAATTGCGCACGGCGACGGATTTCATGGAGGCCAATCTCGACCGCTCGATCAGCTTGCCGGAGATGGCGTTCGCTTGCGGCCTCAGCCCGACCCATTTCGCCCGGCGGTTCAAGCTCGCCGTCGGCATTCCGCCGCACCAGCGCCTGATGCAGCTGCGCGTCGAGCGCGCCAAGCGCCTGCTGCAGGGCGCCATGCCGATCGTCGAGGTAGCGCTGGTCTGCGGCTTCGCCCACCAGGAACACCTGACCGGGGTGTTCCGCCGCTTCACCGGCATGACCCCGGCTGGTTTCCGGCGCGCCGTTTAGAACTGAGTAATTTGCGTCCCGTCCCGCTCGGATCGTGCAGAAGCGCGGTCCCATCGTGCAGGACCGTCGCGCGGCCCTGCGTCAATATCCCCTCCCAAGATAGGCGGCGGCGGCGACGCTGATCCGCGCTGAACTCGGCTGCGCTAGCCCCCAGTCCGCGAACGGACGTACAGATAAAGGAGGGAGAAGGAACATGAAATACCAGACGCGTTTCGGATCGCTGCAGGACTATGACAAAGGCGGCGTGATCCTCATCGATGACAACCCGAAGAACTACGTTTTTTCCAATATCTTCGAAGTCGCCAACACCTCCGCGCCGTACGAACGGGTCGCGGTGGCCAAGAACTTCGAATATGTCATCGAGATCGCCCGCGCCGAAGGGACATCCGGCTGGTCGACCTGCGCCCACGACGAGTTCGTCCTGTGCATGGACGGCCAAGTCGAGGTCCATCTCGTCAAACTGGACGATCCGTCCCGCCATGCCCCGGCCGACAGCCAGGGAGCGCGCGCCATCGACGGCGATCCCGACGGCCGCAAGATGGGCCGCCTGGTGCTGGGCCGTGGCCATCAAGGCCTGCTGCCCCGCGGATCCGCCTACCGTTTCCACGCTGATGCGCCCGCTTGCCTCATGTTCCAATCCGTCGAGGGACCGCTGACGGTCCAAAAATGGGCAGACATCTGCCAGACCGCTTAACTGCGCTCGCCCGCAGCCATCCAGAGGACCAACACCATGGCCATGCTTGAACAAGCGCCGAGCGCGCGCCCGCAAAACTCCACGGCTCTGACCCACACCGAAATCCTGCCGATCGACAACCAGACAGGTTACCGCGGCTTCCAGGCCGGAAGCTTCACCTTTAAACGCGACGAATACTTCGCCCGCATCGAGTGGCCGGGCGGCAACTACACCATGCCGATCGATCTATTCCTGCGCGCCCTGATGCGCGACGTGGCCTGGGGCTTCTTCTACGGCACCGTCAACTTCGACGATGTGATCGGCACCGTGAACCACTACGGCGAAGTCACCCTGTTCGCCGGTCGTTTCAACGACGCCTATCGCAACGCCGGTCGCGACTTCTCGGAGCGGTTCGCCAGTGAGGCGCTGATGCCGCTGTTCAAGGCGATGATCAGCGACTGGACCAACGCCTCGTTCGACCCATTCGCCGCACCGATGGAGACCGGTACGCCGTGGGGTTCGAAAAACGGCAACAACGACGAGGCGGTAACCCGCACGCGCGTGGCCGCCCGGCGCATGGTCGGTCTGCCCGGCGACACTCCGGTGCGAACCGATGACAACGGGTTCCCCCAAAACCGCATGTTCGCGGACGTTCCTTCCGATCGCCCCCTCGTCGAGGCCGAGCCCGGTTTCGAAGGCGAGGTCAGCGCCTACAACCTCTTCGACTATCTGTCCCGCTCGGACGTGACCTGGAATCCGTCGGTCTGCTCGGTGGTCGGCGACAGCCTGTTCTGCCCGACTTCGGAAGAGTTCTCCTTGCCGGTCGACCACGGCAACGACCGCTGCGAGTGGTTCATCACCCTGTCCGACGAGATCCAGTGGGACATCAAGGACGGGCTCAGCGGCAAGCCGCGCGCCCGTGTGATCGCCAAGGCGGGCGATGTTTCGTGCATGCCCGCCGACATCCGCCACAAGGGGCACGCCGACAAGCGGGCCATGCTGCTGGTCTGGGAAAACGCCTCGCCCAAGCTTCCGGGGCTCATCGCGAGCGGCCAGGCTCCGAACGTGTCCGTGAGCTTCTAACGCGGCGATCTCAGCGGCGTCCGTCTTGGGCGGACGCCGCTTTTTACTTTTTCGTGCAATACAAATCAGGGCTCCATGGCCAAACTAGCTCCAGTCGACACCTCCCAGATACAGACCCGTCTGCTCATAGGCGGTCGCTGGGTCGACGCCGCGGCGGGCGGCGAGATCGCGGTGATCAATCCGTTCAACGGCCAAACCATCGTATCCATCGCCGAGGCCCGTGAAGAGGATGTCGATCGCGCCGTGGCCGCGGCCAAGGCGGCGGGCCCTGCCTGGGCCGCGTTGCCGGCGCATGAGCGCGGCCGCCTGCTGCTGAAACTCGCCGACGCGATCGAAGCCGACAAGGACTACCTAGCCAGGCTCGAGGCGACCAACACGGGTCATCCGGTGCGCGATTGCCTATCGCTCGACGTCCCCAGGACGGTGCTGTGCTTTCGCTACTTCGGCGGCATGGCCGACAAACTCGAAGGGTCGGTGGTCCCGGTCGACGCCGGCTTCCTGAACTATGTGGAGCGCGAGCCAATCGGGGTGGTCGGCCAGATCGTGCCCTGGAATTTCCCCCTGATGTTCACCAGCTGGAAGCTCGGCCCCGCGCTGGCCGCCGGCAACACCGTCGTCATGAAGCCCTCGGAAATCACGCCGCTATCCACGCTGCGGATCGGCGAGTTGATCCAGGCGGTCGGCTTCCCTGACGGCGTGGTCAACATCGTCGCCGGCTTTGGCCATACGGCCGGACAGCGGATCGCCGATCACCGCGACATCGGCAAGGTGTCGTTCACCGGCTCGACGGCCGTAGGCCGGGCGATCGTGCGCGCGTCGGCCGGCAACCTGAAGAAGGTGCAACTGGAGTTGGGCGGCAAGGGCCCCAACATTGTCTTCGAAGACGCCAACCTTCCTGCCGCCGTCGGCGGCTCGGCCTTCGGCATATTCCATAATCAAGGCCAGGCGTGCATCGCCGGTTCACGCCTGATCCTCCATGAGAAGATCGCTGACGCCTTTCTGGAGCGGTTCGTTAGCCTGGCGCGCTCCATACGGCTTGGCGACCCCCTCGACACCGAAACAGAGATGGGGCCCCTCACCTCGCGTCTGCACCATGAGCGGGTGCTTAGCTATGTCGGCATCGCGCAGACCGAAGGCGGAGAGATCCTTTCTGGCGGCAAGGCCCCCGACCGGCCGGATCTGGCCGGGGGTTATTTCATCGAGCCCACCATCGTGCGGGCGCCGCCCGCCCATAGAGTGCAGCACGAGGAAGTGTTCGGACCGTTCGTCTCGGTGACGACTTTCAGCGATGACGATGAGGCGCTCGCGATCGCCAACGGCACGGCCTACGGACTGGGCTCGGGTCTGTGGACGCAGGATCTGACGCGCGCGCACCGGTTCGCCAAGCACCTGCACGCCGGCATGGTCTGGATCAACTGTTACAAGCGAGTCCATCCCGCTTCGCCCTTCGGCGGTGTGGGCGAGTCAGGCTATGGCCGGGAAATGGGCTTTGAAGCCATGCGCGAATACACCCAGGCCAAGTCGGTCTGGATCAATGTCGACGCCAAGATCCCGCCGTTCTATGTGCGCTAGCCCTAGGCTAGTTTGATCTCCCGCAGACGCTGGTGAAGGAAGGCGTCGGCGGTGATCGGCTCGGGGTAGCGGTCCGGGCGGGCCTCGCCGATGCATTGGGGCAGGGTGCGGATCAGGTAGTCCGGCTCGAAGTGCAAGAAGAAGGGCGTGGAATAGCGCGAGGCGCCGCGCCGCTCGGGCGCCGGATTGACCACGCGGTGAGTGGTGGACGGCAGCACGTGGTTGGTCAGGCGCTGTAGCATGTCGCCGATGTTGCACACCACCGCGCCCGGCGGCGCATTGATCGGCAGCCACACTCCCTCGCGCGTCAGCACCTGCAGCCCAGCTTCTTCCGCTCCGAGCAAGAGCGTGATGACATTGATGTCCTCGTGGGCGCCGGCGCGCACGCCGGGCGCATCGGCCGGAACGGGCGGATAGTGCAAAAGGCGCAGGATCGAATTGCCCAGCCGAACCGCGCCGTCGAAGGCATGCTCGTCCAGATGCAGATAATGGGCGATGGCGCGCAGCAGGCGCAGGCCCAGCGCATCCAGCCCCTGGTACAGGGCGCCCACCTGCTCGCAAAAGCCCTCGATCTCCTGCGGCCAGATGTTGTCGGGCATCCGCGTCCGGTAGGCGTGGCCGGGCGGCAGGTCGCGGCCCACGTGCCAGAATTCCTTCAGGTCGCTGTGTGGGGCGTCCTTGGCGGTCTCCACGCCGAAGGGCGTGTAGCCGCGCTGGCCCGCGCCGCCCGGGATGTGGTAGCGCCGCTTGACCGCATCGGGGAGGGCGAAGAAGGCCTTGGTCCGCTCCAGCGCGCCATCCACCAGGGGCGCGGGCAGGTCATGATCGGCGACGACGGCGAATCCGTAGCGGGCGAAGGACAGGCCCAGCGCCCGTGCGAAAGCGTCGAAATCGCGCGCATACAGCGCCAGGGAGACGGGCGCGATGACGCCGGGATCGGAAAGGGGGCGGGAAGCGTTCAAGGGATGTTCCGAGTCGGGGCCCTCAGCATAGGCTCTGGCCCAGCCAAAAGTCCTTCACGAAAAATGCAACAGTAGCTGTGACAAACCTCTTGCCGTTCGCCTCCGTCCGGGCATAGTTCGCGCCGGTCGCTGAGGGTTTGGCGGCCTAACCATGAGAAGGTTCTTGCAATGAGCGCCCTGAAATCCGCCGCCTTCGTGGCGGCCCTCTTCGTTCTGCCCGCCGCCGCCATGGCGCAGGGCGGACCGCCGCCGATCAGCAACGACCCGTTGACCGTCCAGGCCGGAGCCTATGTGCTGGAAAGCGGCCATGCGCGGGTGTTGTGGCAGGTGTCCCACATGGGCTTGTCGGAGTGGTATGGCGATTTCGCTCGGCCCACCGGCGTGGCGACCTTGGATCCTAGGAACCCCGCTGCGGACTCGGTGGACATCACCGTGCCGGTCGCCTCGGTCAGCACCACCAACGCCGTGCTCGACAGCGAACTGAAGGCGGCCGACTGGTTCGACGCCGACAAGTTCCCCACCATCACCTTCAAGTCGACCCAGGTGCTCCTGACCGGCCCGGCCTCAGCCGATGTCACCGGCAATCTGACCTTCCATGGCGTCACCCGGCCGGTGACCTTGAAGGTCAAGTTCCGCGCGGTCGGTCTGAATATTATGAGCAAGGCCTATACCGTAGGCTTCGACGCTACGACCGAGATCAAGCGCACCGATTTCGGCGTGAGCAAATTCGCGCCGTTGATCGGTGACGACGTGCAGATCACCATCAGCGCGCCGTTCGAAAAGAAGGCTGGCTAGATGTGAGCCCGATCGCCTCGAACCGGACCGGTTCGGGGCATGGATCAGGCTCTATATTTGAATCTGGAGCACGACTCGGCGTTTAGGCGATTCCGCCTGAACGCCTTGTGCTCTAGGCGGCAAGGATTTCCTGCACAAAGGCGTCCAGATCGCCGCCCTGGAACAGATGACCGGCGACTCCGGCTCGGCGTGCGGCCTCCATGTCGCTGTCCTTGTCGCCGATCATGAACGAGCGCTCGCGGTCGATGGGGAAATCCCGCATGGCCCGCTGCAACAGGCCCGGGTTGGGTTTGCGATCCGGATGGTCGGGATGGCGGTAGCGCTCAATCTCGGCCTCGGGATGGAACGGGCAGGCGTAGACAGCGTCGATGGCCGCGCCGGACTGGGCCAGCATATCGCGCAGGGCCTTGTGCACCGCATCCATCGCCGCCTCGTCGTAGTAGCCCCGGCCGATGCCGGACTGGTTGGTGACCACGATCACCAGATAGCCGGCCTGGTTCAGCCGCCGGATCGCCGCCGCGACGCCAGGGATATACTCAAGATCCTCCACGCGGTGCACATAGCCCAGGTCGACGTTGATCACGCCGTCGCGGTCCAGGAAGGCGGCAGGACGGGAGGGGACGCTATCGCTCATGCGGGCTCGCTTCGGGGGAGGCGTCGCCTCGGCCAGCCAGTTCATCGTTCAGGCCGGTCACATCCCATGCCTCGTCCACATAGTCGGGCCTTAAGCGATCCAGGTCGGCCTTAAGCAGACGCTCCATCGTACTCTGGCTGTCGCGCACCGCCAGGATATAGCGTTCCTCCTCGCCCGCCACCGGAGCCAGTTCATTGAAGGCCCGCAAGTCATGCTGGCGGAACAGGCTGCCGGCGCGGTGAGCCCGATGGGCGCGAAAGCCCAGGGCGTGCAGGGCCCGCACGCCCAGTTTGAGCGCGGATTCAAAGGTCTCGCGCTCCACCGCGTCGGCGCCGTTGCGCAGCAGGTCGTAGGCGTGGCGCCGATCCCAGGCCCGAGCCAGGATGGTCAAGCCGGGGAAGGCGGCCTTGGCGCTTTCCACCAGGCGCGAGGCCTCGTCCCGGTCGTCGATGGCCACCACCAGAAGCTTGGCCTTGGCGGCGCCGGCCTGGCGCAGCAGGTCCAGCCGCGTCGCATCGCCATAGTGCACGCGCCGGCCGAACCGGCGCAGGGTCTCCACCTGCTCGATGCTGGAGTCCAGCACCACGGTGGAGAAGCCGTTGGCGGTCAGCAGGCGTCCGGCGATCTGGCCGAAGCGCCCGAAGCCGGCGATGATGGCGTCCGGCGTGCTGTCGTCGAACGGCTTGTTCTGGGGCGCGGCCCGCGGGCGGGCGTTGCGCCAGCGCTGGGCGAGCTGGTCGAAGGCCAGGGCCGCCAGGGGCGTCAAGCCCATGGACAGGGCGACGGCGGCGGTGAGGAAGGCGGCAAGGCCCTGGCCGATCACCCGGCCGGAGGCGACAAAGCCGATCAGTACGAAGGCGAATTCGCCCACCTGACACAGCATCACCGCCGTCTGGGCGGCCTCGCCGCGGGGCAGACGCGCCGCGCGGCCCAAGCCATACATGACCAGGGCCTTGATGCTCATCACCCCCAGCACCGCCCCGAACAGCATAAACGGCTGATCGAGAAGGACGCGCAGGTCCATGCTCGCCCCGACCGTGATGAAAAACAGGCCCAGCAGCAGCCCCCGGAATGGCTCGATATCGGTTTCCAGTTCTCGCCGGAACTCGCTTTCAGCCAGGACCACCCCGGCCAGAAAGGCGCCCAGCGCCGGCGATAGACCGACCATTTCCATCAGGGCGGCCACCGCGATGACCAGCAGCAGAGCCGATGCGGTGAAGATCTCGCGCAGCCGCGCGGCGGCGATGAAGCGGAAGATCGGCCGGGTCAGGTAGCGTCCGCCCCCCGCCACCACGGCCACGGCGCCCAGAATGGCCAGGCCCTGCGCCCAAGCCGGGGCGTTGGCGAAGGCGCCCGAGCCCTGATGCGCCTGCCCTTGATGCGCCGACGCGCCTGTCGCCAGCAGGGGTAGGATGGCGAACAGGGGAATGACCGCCAGGTCCTGCAGCAGCAGCACCCCAAAAGCCGCCCGCCCGGTGGGGCTGGAGCGCAGGCCGCGTTCCTCCAGCATCTGCAGGACGATGGCGGTGGAGGACATGGATAGGATCAGTCCCACGGCGATGGCGCTGCGCCAGTCCAGGCCAAGCATCGCCGCGCCGAGCGCCAACGCCGCGGCGACCCCCAGGACCTGAGCGCCCCCCAGGCCGAAGATGGCGCCGCGCAAACTCCACAGGAGAGCCGGACGCACCTCCAGTCCGATCAGGAACAGCAGGATGACCACGCCGAACTCGGCGAAGCGCATCACATCCGCCTGCTGGCCGACCAGGCCCAGCGCGTAAGGGCCGATCAGCAGGCCGGCGATCAGGTAGCCCAGCACCGTGCCCAGGCCCAGCCGCTTGGCCACAGGCACCGAGACGACGCCAGCCGTCAGATAGACCAGGGCCTGGAGCAGCAGCGAATGCCCGCTCATGGCAAGGGTCCCGCCGCGTCGCTGGCCCCAAGGCCGGCTAAGGGAATGAGGCGACGGCGATAGGTCTTGGCTTCGCGGGCGAGGGCGGCCTCGCTTTTGTTGGCCGAGGCGTGGAGCACGAAGGGCTCCAGCCATTGCATGCCGCACAGGGCCGCCGTCTGCTGCAGGGGCTTGAGGAAGTCCGTGATCGGATAGCGGTGCTGGCCGGCCGGACGGTAGGACGCCTCGTCCCCGCCCGTGGAGCAGGCGACCAGCATCCGCTTGCCCTGTAGAGCCGTGCCCCCGTTCCCGTAAGCGAAGCCGTGCAGCCACACCAGGTCGAACCACTCCTTGAGCAGGGCGGGGGTCGAATACCAGTAGACTGGAAACTGCACCGCCACAGCGGCGTGCCGCGCCAGACGCCTTTGCTCGGCGCGCACATCGATAGCGAAGTCCGGATAGGACTCGTACAAGTCCACCAGCGTCACCCCCTTGAGATCCTTAGCCGCTTCGGCCATGGCTCGGTTGGCCCGCGAGCGCTCCATGGCCGGATGCGCCATGACGAGCAGCAGGCCGGAAGCGGACACGGGGGCTGGCGCAAACTCGCTCATGGATCGTTTTTGCCATGGAATGTTTCGCGCAGGCGATAGCGACGATTGAATTTGTCGGCTGTCTGGGCAAAGTCATTCCGCAGATTCAAGGAAGAGGCATGAGCCAAAAAGTCTACGCTGACGCCGACCAGGCTTTGGACGGCGTTCTGTTCGACGGCATGACCGTCATGTCCGGAGGCTTCGGCCTGTCGGGCAACCCGGAGAACCTGATCAAGGGGCTCCTGCGATCGGGTGTGAAGAACCTGACGGTGGTCTCCAACAATTGCGGGGCCGACGGCTTCGGCTTGTGGGCGCTGCTCAACAACCGGCAGATCCGCAAGATGATTTCGTCCTATGTGGGTGAGAACAAGCTGTTCGAGCAGCTCTATTTGTCCGGCGAACTGGAGTTGGAGCTCAACCCCCAAGGCACCCTGGCCGAGCGCATCCGCGCGGGCGGCGCGGGCATTCCGGCGTTCTTCACCAGAACCGGGGTTGGCACGGTGGTGGCCGAGGGCAAGGAGGTGCGCGAGTTTGACGGCGAGCTCTATGTCATGGAGCGTGGGCTGANNTCGTCTACCGAAAGACCGCGCGCAACTTCAATCCGATGATCGCCACCGCTGGCAAGGTCACCATCGTGGAGGTGGAGGAGATCGTGCCCGTGGGCAGCTTCGATCCGGATCAGATCCACACGCCCGGCATCTATGTGCAGCGGGTGTTCCAGGGTCAGGGCTACGAAAAGCGCATCGAATTCCGCACCGTTCGCGAACGGCCAGGAGCGGCGTCCACGCAACGGGAGACTGTGTAATGGCCTGGACAAGGCAGGATATGGCCGCCCGCGCGGCCAAGGAGCTGAAGAACGGCTTCTATGTGAACCTGGGCATCGGCATCCCGACCTTGGTGGCCAACGCCATTCCGCCGGGGGTGTCCGTCACCCTGCAAAGCGAGAACGGCATGCTGGGCATCGGGCCCTTTCCCTATGACGATGAGGTCGACCCGGACCTGATCAACGCCGGCAAGCAGACGGTCACCGCCTTGCCGCAGTCGAGCTTCTTCTCCAGCGCCGACAGCTTCGCCATGATTCGCGGCGGTCACATCGACATGGCTGTGCTCGGCGCCATGCAGGTGGCCGAGAACGGCGACCTGGCCAATTGGACCATTCCCGGCAAGGTGGTGAAGGGCATGGGCGGGGCCATGGACCTGGTGGCCGGGGTTAAAAAGATCGTGGTGGTGATGGAGCACAACGACAAAAACGGCGGAGCCAAGTTCGTGCACCGCTGTTCGCTGCCGCTCACCGGCGCGGGCGTGGTCGACATGCTGATCACCGATCTGGCGGTGTTCCAACTCGACCGCAAGGGCGGAGCGGCCCGACTGATCGAACTGGCGCCCGGCGTCACCGCCGAGGAGATTCGCGCCAAGACCGAAGCTGACTATGTGGAGGCCCTGGGCCAGGCCGCCGCCTGAACGAGCCTATGCCCGCAAATTGGGCAGATGTCGCACGCCGCTTGAGCGGGCCCTAGATCCGCTGCGGGTAGGAATGGCTATTAATGCCTGCTCCATACCTGCCTGCGCGTTTTAGCGCTCATGTGTGCGACATCATGTCCAATCTTGAGTCGGTAATGCCAAAACCCGCCTTTTCCAGGCCCCGGGCCGCAGTCGCGCGTGGACTGAGCGCTCTTGCCCGCTGGGTTCATCCCCCGCCCCGGGCCGTGACGCGCGAAGCCCTCGACAAGGCCGAGCAGGCCGCCGCACTGGCCGAGGGACGCCTGCGCGCGGCCATCGACGCCCTGCCCCAGGGGGTCGTGTTCCTCGACCACGAGGGACGCTATATCCTGTGGAATCAAAGGTATGCGGAAATCTACCATCGCAGCGCGGACCTGTTCAAGCCGGGCCGCAAGCTGGCGGAAACCCTGCGCATCGGCGTGGCGCGGGGCGACTATCCCGAGGCCGTGGGACGCGAGGATGCTTGGCTCGCCGAACGCCTGGCCAAGCTGGCCAATCCGGGCGAGCGCCATGAGCAACGCCTGTCTGACGGCCGCTGGATTCTGATCGAGGAGCGCCGCACTGCCGACGACGGGCTTATCGGCCTGCGGGTCGATATCACCGAGATGAAGCAGACCGCCGAGCAGCTTCAGCAGGCGGTGCAGGAGGCTAAGGCGGCCAACCAGGCCAAGACCGAATTCCTCAGCAATATGAGTCACGAGATTCGCACGCCCCTGAACGGGGTGATGGGCCTGGCCCATGTGCTGGCGCGCACGTCGCTGGACGGCCAGCAGACCAAGCTGGTCACCTCCATCGTGGATTCGGCCACGGTCCTGGAGCAGTTACTCTCGGACATTCTCGATCTGTCGCGCATTGAGGCGGGACGCCTGGCGCTGCGCAACGAGACGTTCGCCCTGGAGAAGCTGGCGCAGGAATCGGCGGACAATTTCGAAGCCAAGGCCCTGGAAAAGGGGCTGAAGCTGGTCGTCGAACTGCCCCCCGACCTGGGGTACGCCAACGGCGATCCTCTGCGCCTTCGTCAGGTGCTCAATAACCTGTTGTCCAACGCCGTGAAGTTCACCGAGAAGGGCCAGGTGACTCTGCGCATCTGGCGCGAAGCGGGTATGACCGTGTTCGAGGTGGCCGACACCGGCATCGGCTTCGGGCCTGAAGCCGGCGGTAGCCTGTTCGAGCGCTTCGTGCAGGCGGATGGCTCCATCACGCGCCGTTTCGGCGGCTCGGGCCTGGGCTTGGCCATCTGTCGCGAGTTGGTCGAGATGATGAACGGTCAAATCTCGGCCACAGGCGAGCCCGGCAAGGGCGCGGTCTTTCGCTTCAGCGTGCCGCTAGGGGATGTCGAGCCCGCCCAGCTTCCAGCAGCCGGCGGCGGCATCCTTTAGGGCGCGCCGCCCGCTCTTTGCGCCAGCGCCTTTCGGGGCGGCGTCAAAACCATCGCGTTCGGGCGCCATTTCGCGCGATGGTTAGCGGCCCGGTAAACGCGGCGGCGACCGTGGGCGTTTGGGAACACCTCGGCAACCTTGCTTGACAGACGATTAAGGCCGCGGCCGGAGCCATCCGGTCATCAACAGGTTCTTAACGAAAAAATCCGGATTGGGCCCTTTCTCCCCGTTGACGGCCCCCCCAGGCTATGGCCCCATATCTCGGGCAATGGGGTGCTTCGGCCACTATATATAGTGTTCAGAGGCGTGAGTTCAGGGCCCTTCCGAGGGCGGCATAGGGTACGAGATGATCAGCGGCGAAGTGAAGAAAACGATCGGCGCAGCTCAAGAGCGCACTCCCGCCAGGCCGGTTGAGCGGCCGCAACTTCACCTCGTGCGCAAGGTTCAGGTCGATCGTTCCCGCGACGAATTACTGACCGATTTCGGCAGAACCACCTTGGAAGACCGCTACCTACTGCCCGGCGAGTCCTATCAGGACATGTTCGCCCGCGTGGCGACCGCCTACGCTGACGACGCCGACCACGCCCAGCGCATTTACGACTACATCTCCCGTCTGTGGTTCATGCCGGCGACCCCGGTCTTGTCCAATGGCGGAGCCGAGCGGGGCCTGCCGATCTCCTGCTTCCTCAATGCCGTGTCCGATAGTCTCGACGGCATTGTGGGCGTGTGGAACGAGAACGTGTGGCTGGCGGCCAATGGCGGCGGCATCGGCACCTACTGGGGCGGGGTCCGCTCCATCGGCGAGAAGGTCAAGGGGCAAGGCCAGACCTCGGGCATCATCCCCTTCATCCGGGTGATGGACAGCCTGACCCTGGCGATTTCGCAAGGCTCCCTGCGCCGCGGCTCGGCCGCGGTGTACCTGGATGTGCATCATCCGGAGATCGAGGAGTTTCTGGAGATCAGGAAGCCCTCCGGCGACTTCAACCGCAAGGCGCTGAACCTGCACCACGGCATCTCGATCACCGACGAGTTCATGGAGGCCGTGCGCGACGGCCAGCCTTTCGGCCTGCGCTCGCCCAAGACCCAAGACGTGGTCAAGACGGTCGACGCGCGCACCCTGTGGCAGAAGATCCTCGAGATTCGCCTGCAGACCGGCGAGCCCTACCTGATCTTCTCGGACACGGTGAATCGCGCCATGCCCCAGCATCAGCGCGATCTGGGCATGAAGGTGCGTCAGTCCAACCTGTGCTCGGAAATCATGCTCCATACCGGGACCGATCACCTGGGCAAGGAGCGCACGGCGGTGTGCTGCCTGTCCTCGGTCAACGCCGAGAAATTCCTGGAATGGCGCGACCATCCGCAGTTCATCGAAGATGTGATGCGGTTCTTGGACAATGTGCTGCAGGACTTCATCCGCCGCGCGCCCGCCTCCATGGAAGCGGCCATCTATTCGGCCACGCGCGAACGCTCGGTGGGGCTGGGCCTGATGGGTTTCCACTCCTTCCTGCAGAGCCAGAACGTGCCCTTCGAGAGCGCCCTGGCCAAGTCGTGGAACATGCGCCTGTTCAAGCACCTGCGCCGCGAGGCGGACAAGGCGTCAAGAGTGCTGGCCGAGGAGAAGGGGCCGTGCCCCGATGCGGCCGAGCGCGGCCTGATGGAGCGCTTCTCGCACAAGCTGTCCATCGCGCCCACGGCGTCGATCTCGATCATCTGCGGCGGCACAAGCGCCGGCATCGAGCCGATCCCGGCCAACATCTACACCCACAAAACCCTATCCGGCTCGTTCGCGGTGAAGAACGCCTATCTGGAACAGCTTCTGGAATCCAAGAGCGCCAATACGCCTGAGGTTTGGGGTTCGATCCTGGAACAGGAAGGGTCGGTCCAGCATCTGGAATGCCTGACCCCCGAGGAGAAGGACATCTACAAGACCGCCTTCGAGCTGGACCAGCGCTGGATCATCGAACTGGCCGCCGACCGCACGCCCGACATCTGCCAATCGCAATCGGTGAACGTGTTCCTGCCGGGCGATGTGGATAAGTGGGACCTGCACATGCTGCATTACAGCGCGTGGGAACGGGGAATGAAGTCCCTCTACTACCTGCGTTCCAAGTCGGTGCAGCGCGCCGCCTTCGCCGGATCCGAAGCGGCGGAGCAGGCCTTCGCGGCGCCCGGCGCCCGCACCGATTACGACGAATGCCTAGCCTGCCAGTAGGCGACTGAAACCTACTGCTGCGCGACTTCGATGTTCAACGTCCGAGACCCGGGCTGGGGCGGGGTCTCTGGCGTCAAGGTGACGTCGATGGTCGCGATCTGCGCGGGTGTGACCTGGGCTGCCGGTTGAACGGGTGGAAGCGCGGCTCTGCCGGCGGCCATGCCCACAGCCACGGCGGCGGCCAGCACCGGATCCTCGCCCTGGGCGGCGGCCACGCCGCTAGGCTGGTCCTGCGGGGCGAGCGGCGCGGGCGACAGCGCGGCCCTGCCGGCGGCCATGCCCACGGCCACGGCGGCGGCCAGCACTGGATCCTCGCCCTGGGCCGAAGCCGCGGTGGTCGTGGATGCGGCGGCCATGCCGGCGGCCACCGCCGCGTCCACAACCGGATCGGAGACCATGGCCACGTTCATGCTCACGGCGGTCGTCGCGACCTGCAGGTTCATGGGGCCGCCGATGCGGGTCCAGACGTATTCGTTCGGGCCTTGGCGTTCGATCCAGCGATAGCCGATCAATTCCTGCCACGGCTCGACGTCGGCGAACCGGTTGTCGAGCACATAGGTGCCCTGCCGGCCGTTGGCGTAGGACACATCGACGGTCAGAACCGCGTGCATTTCGCCGCGTTCGTTGACGACCGTAGCGATCCGCAGAGCCTCGGGCGGCCAGCCCAGCGCCATGAGGCGCTGACGTTTAGCCAGGGCGTAGTCTTCGCAATCGCCTGTACGGTCGGCGACCTCCCAGTATTCGGGAACGCCGTAGTTCTGCATATCGTCGGTGTAGCGTACACGGTCATTGACGTAATGTTGGATCTGCTCCAACTGCTTCCAATGCCCGTAGTCCATGATAATTACCGGCATGACGGGTCATCCCCGTGCCGATGACAGTAACCAATCCAGCCGGAAGGGGCAGGCACAAAGGCGCTGTCAGTCATCGCGGTGGCCATAGGGATGCTGTCGACTTTGTCGACACTTACGCACCCCGCCATGCTCATGACGAGCATTAGCAAAGTAACGGACTTCATCGAAAACACCCAAGTCATTTGTCGGCTTATTGGGTGCAATCATACGGAACACGATTTGAGATCGCGTTTAGAGACCTGGTAAACGCCCGCGACAATCTTACATCCCCGTAATGACGGGAATGACTCCTTGGGGCGCTGAAAAGCCCATATTTTTCAAAGGGAAGTCTTGGGCGGCGTTGGCGGGGAAGCTTTGCCGGCCCATTTGGGCGTTAAGCTTTTGCCGGATTCTCAGCGGAGGGTTAAGGGATGTGGAAAGGAAATCGAGCCCTCGCCAGACGCCGCAGGCGATTTTGACGCCTTCTCTTATCAACAACATCTAGCGTGCGAAGGCTGGACGAACCCCAAGATGTGGATCATCCTAATCCAGTCGTTGGATTTCCGTTGGGCGCCTCGCATATGACCGGCTCGCAAAAACCTGGCCTTCTCGTCCCCTCCTACGCCTACAAGCCTTTCCGCTATCCGTGGGCCTACGACTTCTGGAAGCGCCAGCAGCAGGTGCATTGGATGCCGGAGGAGGTCCCGCTGGGCGAGGACTGCAAGGACTGGGCGACCAAGCTCGACGATTCCGAACGCAACCT
Source organism: Caulobacteraceae bacterium (assembly GCA_003164925.1). Classification (GTDB taxonomy): domain Bacteria; phylum Pseudomonadota; class Alphaproteobacteria; order Caulobacterales; family Caulobacteraceae; genus BOG-938. The sequence goes on along the minus strand of PLRV01000054.1, from coordinate 13,261 downwards.
GCTGACCCAGATCTTCCGCTTCTTCACCCAGTCCGACATCGAGGTGAACGACAACTACATGGAGCGTTACGCGCGGGTGTTCAAACCGACCGAGGTCAAGATGATGCTCTCGGCGTTTTCGAACATGGAGACGATTCACATCGCCGCCTACGCCCTGCTGCTTGAGACCATCGGCATGCCGGAAAGCGAGTTCGGCGCCTTCCTCGACTACCAGGCCATGCGCGACAAGCACGACTACATGCACAAGTTCGGGGTTGAGACCAACGCCGACATCGCCCGCACCCTGGCCATGTTCGGCGCCTTCACCGAAGGCCTGCAGCTGTTCGCCAGCTTCGCCATGCTGATGAACTTCCCGCGCTTCAACAAGATGAAGGGCATGGGCCAGATCGTCAGCTGGTCGGTGCGCGACGAGAGCCTGCACTGCGAAGGCATGACCAAGCTGTATCACGCCTTCAAGAAGGAAACGGGCTGCGTCACCAAGGCCGTGGCCGACGACATCATCGATTGCTGCAAGACGGTTGTGGGGATGGAGGATCGCTTCATCGACCTGGCCTTCGAGATGGGCCCGGTGCAGGGCATGACCCCCGAGGACATCAAGGCCTACATCCGCTACATCGCCGACTGGCGCCTACGGCAACTTGAATTACCGCCGATCTACGGCGTGACGGAAAACCCCTTGCCCTGGCTGCAGGTGCTGCTGTCGGGCGTCGAACACGCCAACTTCTTCGAGGCGCGCGCCACCGAATACTCCAAGGCCGCCACCACCGGCCAATGGCACGGCGACGGCGGCGTATGGGCCGCGTTCGACGCCGCCAAGCTGCGCCGGGCCGACGGCGTTCTGCCGCAATAGGCGGATCTCGAAGTCAGCCTTCAGGGCGGAAAGCGGAAGTCGACGTTCGGCCCCGATCTGGATCGTCATCCCACGGGCGTCTGAAAGACGAACCGGGGGATGACGGCCTGGGTGTTCCTATGCGGGTGATCGGTGAGCACCGCCAATCATATGCCGACCTTCTGAATGTCTCAGATGGGCGCGAAAGCGGTCGTCGATGGCCTGCCCGCGAGCAGGCCTTCGTTCTGCGGCGGTGGCCGCCCGCCGTCCGCTTCACGACCGCTCTCGTTTGCGGGAGGGACCCTCAGACGCCGTGCTTGGACAATGCCGCTCAGTCGCTTCGCGACGGTTGCCGCCAGCGGGGAAGCTCGCCTGCAACCAAACAGGCCCCAAAACGGGGAGCGCGCCCGTCGCTTAGGGCAACGGACGCGCACGGGACCTTGGACCTCCATCCCGGCCCCTACATTGGCGTGACCGGGGCCCAAGGCCTAATCACTAGGGCGTGAGCCGCGCCTGCGGCCGTATGATTTCTCCACTGTGCACAGGTCGGGGCACAGGTAAGTCGCCGAGATCCGCGCCGGAAAGATCGCGCTTGCATGGCCGTTGGCTCCAAGATATATCTCACAATAAGATGTATCTTAGAGGAGCAATCATGCACAGACATCTATGGGGCCATTCGGCCCAGGCCCCCGTGGGGCTCGGACGCGGATCGGGGCATTTCGGGCGGGGTTTTCGCGCCGGCCACCACGGTCCCGGCGGTCGCCGCGGGCGCATGTTCGACCAGGGCGACCTGCGCCTGGTCATCCTGCACCTGATCTCGGAAAAGCCGCGCTACGGCTATGACATCATCAAGGCGATCGAGGAGAAGCTGGCGGGCCTCTACAGCCCCAGCCCAGGCGTGGTCTATCCCACCCTGACCCTGCTGGAGGAGCTGGGCCTGATCCAGGCCCAGAGCGCGGAGGGCAAGAAGCTGTTCGCCATCACCGACGCCGGCCGGCAGCACCTGCAGGACAACCAGCCTGCCGTCGATGCGCTTCTGGAGCGGATGCAAGCGGCCGGATCCGCCTACGGCGGCGGCGCGCCGCAGATCCTGCGGGCGATGGAGAACTTCAAGGCCGCCCTGCGCCTGCGTCTGGCGCGTCCTCTCAGCGACGAGCAAATCAAGGCCGTCGCCGCCGAGTTGGACGGGGCCGCTCAGCGCATCGAGGCCATCTGACGCGGGCGGACGGCGGCGTTTGAGGCTCTCACTGGGTTCCCGCCTCCGCGGGAATGAGCGGATAAAGGGGGAAACCCAGTGAATGGCGGTTGGCTCTTGGCTCCTGGGCTCAGACTCTGGCTCCGCCGCCGCCGCCGCGCTATCAGCGGAGCGATGGACCAGGTCGCGATCATCCAACACCCCTGGCGCGACCCTCTGGACGCGGCCCGACCTTTCGCCGCCGAGCCCTGGGCCCTTGTGCTGACCACCCCGGATGGCTGGACCTATCTGGCCCGGCGGCCGCGGCAGGTGTTGGTCATGGACGGGCAAGACCCGGCCGATCCTTTCGCCGCCATGGCCGCCCTGCTGGGTCCGCATCGCCAACGGCGCGCCGACGGCCCGCCGTTTCAGGGTGGATGGGCCGGGCTGCTGTCCTATGAGCTGGCCGCCCGCGCCGAGCCGGTCGCCCTGGAGCGCCACCCCGACTGGCCGGACCTGGCCTGCGGCCTCTACGACGCCTTGGCCGCGTTCGACCCGAGCGGACGGCGCGTCCTGGCCGTGGGCGCGGGCCGCGACCCCGGCGAGGCCCAGGCGCGGGCGGCATCGGTCGGGCTGTGGTTGCAAGCTGAGCCCAACGCCCCCGCGCCGGCGCCTGACGGCGGGGGCTTGGCCGAGCCCCTGACGGCCAGTTCGGGCGAGGCCTATGAAGCGGCGGTCGCGGCGGTGATCGACAGGATCGTCGCGGGCGACATCTATCAAGCCAATGTGGCGCGTCGGTGGACCGGACGGCTGCGCCCGGACGTCGATCCCTACACCCTGTTCGAACGGCTGGCCCAAGCCAGCCCGGCGCCATTTTCTGGATACTTTCGCCTGGAGGGCCGCGCGGTGGTCTCCAATTCCCCCGAACGGTTCGTCCGCGTCGAACCCCAGTCTGGCGGCGCCGCGGCCATGACTCAACCGATCAAGGGCACGCGGCCCCGCGGCGCCGATGCGGCCTCCGATCGGGCCCTGGCCGAGGCGCTGATGGCCGACCCCAAGGACCGGGCCGAAAACCTGATGATCGTGGACCTGATGCGCAACGACCTGGCCCGTGTCAGCCGGCCCGGCGGGGTGGAGGTTCCAGCCCTGTGCGAACTGCACACCTTCGCCAATGTGCATCACCTGGTGTCCACCGTGACCGCGGACTTGCGCGACGGGGTGGGTCCCTTCGACGTGTTGCGAGCGACCTTTCCGCCCGGCTCCATCACCGGCGCCCCCAAGGTGCAGGCGATCAAGACCATCGCCGCTCTGGAGCCGCCTCGGGGGCCTTATTGCGGCTCGTTGTTCTGGGCGGGCTGCGACGGGGGCATGGACTCCAGCGTGCTGATCCGCACCGTCTGCTGCGTGCAGGACGCGCAGGGCTGGCGGCTGGAGGCCGGGGCGGGGGCCGGCATAACCGCCGACAGCGACCCCGCCGCCGAACGGTGTGAGACCGAAGCCAAGATCGCCGCCATCCTGGGGGCGCTCGGCGACGGGTTGAACCCCGCGCCATGAGCGGCTCCGTCCCCCTTGATGACCGAGGCTTGCTGCTCGGCGACGGCCTGTTCGAGACGGTATTGGTCAAGGCGGGCCAGCCTGTCCTGTGGGACGCCCATGTCCAACGCCTGGCGCGTGGCTGCGCGGCGCTGGATCTGCCCACGCCGGACCCATCGGCCCTGGCCCTGGCGGCGAGCCAGGCGGTGACCACAGCCGCGGTGGGTCAGGGGCGGGCCGCCCTGCGCCTGACGTGGACGGCGGGATCGGGAGGACGTGGCTTGGAGCGTCCCGCGCAGCCGGCGCCACGCCTGCTGGCGACGGTCGCCGACGCGCCACGGGTCCAAGGCCCCGCGACCCTGGCCCTGGTCGAGATACGGCGCAACCCCAGCTCGCCTACGGCCCGGCACAAGACCTTGGCCTACCTGGACAACGTCATGGCGCGTCGACAGGCGCGCGCGTCGGGCGCCGACGAAGCCGTCCTGCTCAACCCGCAAGGCGAGATCGCCGGATGCGCGGCGGCCAACCTGTTCTGGATCGCTCAGGATCGGCTGCACACCCCGGCTCTGGATTGCGGCGCGCTGGAGGGGATCATGCGCGCCCAGGTCATCGCGGCGGCCCGCGCCATGGGCCTGGCGGTAGTGGAGGCCCACGCGACCCTGACGGCGCTGGAAGGCGCCGCTGCGGCCTTTCTCACCAACAGCCTGATCGGCGTGCGGCCTGTTAGCCGGATAGACGGGGTGCGATTTGGCGAGAACGCTCAGATTGAGGCCCTGGCCAAAGCCGTGGCTGAGTTTGCTGACTAGGCTCGACTACTGCGCCTGGCCGCCGCCGATGGCCTGAGCCAGGGGCGCGGTGATCGCGGCGCCCGGCCCGCTGGGGGCGCCGGCGGCGCTTGAGGCTGCGCCGCTGATCCGCTCGCAGCGCGAAGCGCAGGAATAGTCGCTCTGCAGCGCGCCGCGGAACACCGAGACGTGGCCCGCGTCGTCGGCGCTCACCACGATAGGGCCGGAAAACAGGGTGCGGCCCGAGGCGTCCATCACCACCAGGTTGGTGCGGCCAAAGGCCTTGCCGTGGATCAGCAGGTGATGGTGGTCCACCACGGTGACATCGGCGATGGCCGCATCGCCCACCAGGACGTCAGACGCCGATCCGTACAGGCTGAGAGGGAAGGTCTGGCTCAGCGGCACGCTCAGGGCCTCGGCCGCCGCGCTGCGCGGCAGAGCCGCCAACATCGCGCCGAACACCAGGACTGTCCCGAATGTCCAGACGATAGAGCGGACGGAACGATTAGCGGACATGGCCTAACCGACAAAAACGCGCGGCCCTGATCGCCGCCGGCTGAGGGTGGGCCGGACCGGTCAATAAAGTCTGAAAGGCGATGGAATGGGGATTCGCGCGCGCGCGAATCATAATGAGCATGCAGCTCGAAAGAGGCTAGCTCTGGGGCTTGGTTAAGCCGTGTTAATGGTAAAGAGATAGCAACCATAAATAACTTTTGCAGCAATCAGCATGTTCACCGTGCATTAATCCAGTAATGCGAAAGTCTCCAAGTCATCGGGGGCAAGCGGGCCGTTTGGGCTTGATCCTCCTAACAACTGACCTGCTTGCTTAACAGGAGATAGCAATGAACAAGTTCTTCACGCGTTTTGCCAAAGACGAATCCGGCGCCACCGCCATTGAGTATGGCCTGATCGCCGCCCTTATCGCCGTTGTGATCATTTCCGGCGCCACTGCACTGGGCACCGCCCTGAACACCAAGCTGGCCTCGATCGGCACCAGCGTCACCAGCGCCGGTTCGTAAGGCGTCCCTCAAAGGTCGGCGGCGAGAACCTTGCCGCCGACCTACGGGAGGCCTCGCCTCTCGCATCTTGAAAGCAGGCGGGCTCCACAGCTCCGCCTGCTTTATTTTTTGTCTAACGACCCACGCATCTTCGGCGTCGTATTGAACGTGAATTTCTGATCTTTCGCCGGGCAGAGTTGGGCGGGCGCAATGCCTGTAACGCCAGGTCGCCCTCAGAGGCCCTGGGCCACGGCGCGCAGGGTCTTGGCGAACCAGGCCACTGCGGGCTGGGCCAAGCGATCGGACCGAACAAGCGCCCCCACCTCCAGCGGCTCGGCGGCCTTCAGCGGCTCGAACATCACGGCCGTGCCGTTGCTGCAGACGATCTGCGCCAGGCGCCGAGGCGCTAGAGCGATCATGTCCGAGCGTGTGGCGATGACCACCGCCGAGAAGGCGTCCGGCACGGTCACGCCGGCCATGTCCGCGTCGGACTGAACTGAGGAGCGGCGACTGATCGCAGCGCCCACGCCCGCTGCGCCTTCCACCGTCTCGCGATAGGCGGAAATGACGATGCGCCGCGCGCTGGCCAGGCCCGCCTCGGTCAGCGGCCCCTCGGCCAGGGGGTGGCCGCGCCGCGCCACCCACACCATGTCTTCGGTGAACAGGGGCAGAAACGTGAAAGCCCGCTCCTCGCCGCCACGGCCGACAATGGCCGCGTCGAGGCGACCCGATTCCAGATTCTCCCGAAAATCAGGCCCATAGGCCTCGATCTGCAGGCGCACGCCCGGCGCGGCCTGGCGAAGGCGTTCCACCAGCGACGGGGCCAGGATGGTGCAGGCGTAAGGGCCGGCCGCCAGGACGAAGCGCCGTTCGACGGTCAGCGGATTGAACACCGGGGGCGACAGCGCCTCCTGCAGCTGACCTATGGCCGCATGCAGCGCCGGGCCGATCTCCAAAGCCCGGGGCGTGGGCTCAATGCCGCCGGTCCTGCGCGTGAACAGCGGATCGCCCAGCACATGGCGCAGCCGGGCCAGGGCATGGCTGACCGCGGACTGGGTCAAACCCAGCCGGTCGCCCGCCCGCGTGACGCTACGCTCCTCCAGCAAGGCGTCGAACACCCGCAGCAGATTGAGGTCGAGATTGACGAAATGCAGTTCATTCATGAGCTTTGTGACAATATATCATTTTGCTCATAGATGCATCCTCCCTACATGAAGCCCGTTGCAGACCTATGTATCCGGCCGTGGCGGCTGAGGCATGCAGGCTGGGCCGGGAGTGCAGGAGCGTGGACGTGGCGCGAGACGCAGCAACAACCGAAAACGGACCAGGCAGGCTCCAGCAACTGCGCTTGCCGCTGCTCATCGGCGGCCCCGTGGTCATCCTTGGCGTGGTGGGCTGGTTTGTCCTGACGGGCGGACGCTATCAGACCACCGACGACGCCTATGTCGAGGCGGCGCGCACGGCCGTCAGCGCCAGCGTCTCAGGCCGCATTATCGATCTGCAGGTGCATGATAACCAGCCCGTCAAGGCCGGGCAGATGCTGTTCCGACTGGATGACCGGGACTTCCGCAACGCCCTGGCCCAGGCGCAGGCCCAACTGGCTGTCGCCCGCCTGCAGGTGCAAACGGAGCGCGCGTCGTTCGGACAGCAACAGGCCGCTGTGCAGGTGGCGCAGAGCGCCGTGAACTACGCGGACCGCGAATTGGCGCGTGAGAAGGAGCTGGCGGCCGGCGGCGTGGCTTCCCAACAGCAGCTCGATCAGGCCGTCAACGCCGCGAGCGACGCGCACGCCAGGCTCCTGGTGGCCGAGCAGCAGGCGGAAGCGGCCAAGCTGACCGCCGGCGACAATGGCCCCATCGATGCCCATCCCGCCGTGATGCAGGCCTTGGCCAATCTGCAGAAGGCCCAGCTCAACGACGGCTACACCACCGTGCTCGCGGCGCAGGACGGGATTGTCACCAAGGTCGAGCAGGTCCAGGTCGGCACCTACATCAACGCCTCGCAGCCGCTGTTCTGGCTGGTCTCGGGCCGGCCTTACGTTGAGGCTAATTTCAAGGAAGATCAGTTGGCGCACATGAAGGTGGGCCAACCCGTCAGCCTGAAAGTCGACGCCCTGCCCGGAAAGCCCCTGCCCGGTCATGTGGCCAGTTTCAGCCCCGGCTCGGGCGAGAGCTTCTCGGTGCTGCCCGCGCAGAACGCCACCGGCAACTGGGTCAAGGTGGTGCAGCGCCTGCCCGTGCGCATCGAGTTCGACCAGGTCCCGCCCCCGGGCGCCCATGCGGGTCTCAGCGTTGTGGCCAAGGTGGACACCCGCGCCCCAGCCGCTCGCTAGAGCGCGGCCGGGAGCATCGCCCAGAGGCATGCCATGAACATCGCCCGAACCGGCAGCGCGGCCAAATGGCCGATCACCATCTCGGTCATGCTGGCCACGGTGATGAACTCCCTGGACACCACCATCGCCAACGTCGCCCTGCCGCACATCCAAGGCAGCGTCTCCGCCTCCCAGGACCAGATCGCCTGGGTGCTGACCTCCTATATCGTCGCCTCGACCATCTTCACCCCCATAACCGGCTGGCTGGCGGGACGGATCGGCCGCAAGCAGCTGCTGATCATCTCCATCGCCGGGTTCACGGCGGCGTCGGCTCTGTGCGGCATGTCGCAAAGCCTGGTGGAAATCGTCGGCTTCCGCTTGCTGCAGGGGATGTTCGGGGCCTCCCTGATCCCCCTGTCCCAGGCGGTTCTGCTGGACGTCTGGCCGCGCGAGCAGCACGGATCAGCCATGGCCATCTGGGGCATGGGGGCTATTCTCGGCCCGATCATGGGACCAGCGCTCGGCGGCTGGCTGACTGACAATCTCAACTGGCGCTGGGTGTTCTACATCAACCTGCCGGTGGGCGCCTTGGCCCTCGCCGGGGTGTTCATGTTCATCACTGGCAAGAAGCAGGACAACTCCAGGGCGTTCGATTTTTTCGGATTCGGAACCCTGTCGGTGTTCGTCGCCGCCTTTCAGCTGATGCTCGACCGGGGCCCGACCCAGGACTGGATCAATTCGAAGGAAATCTGGACCGAAGCCATCGTGGCGCTGATCGCCTTCTGGCTGTTCATCGTCCATTCGGCGACCGCCAAGAACCCCTTCTTCGAACGCGCCCTGCTGCGCGACCGCAGCTTCATGGTCTCCACCTTCATGGGGCTGTTCGTGGGCCTGCTGCTCTATTCCAGCATGGCGCTGCTGCCGACCATGCTGGAGACCCTCATGGGCTATCCGGTGGTCACCACTGGCCTGGTCACCATGCCGCGGGGCCTGGGCGCCCTCGCCGCCATGATCATCGTCGGACGCATCAACACCAAGGTCGACGCCCGCATCATCGTCCTGGCGGGACTGGTGTTCTGCACCATCGCCGCCTTCCAGATGAGCCACTTCTCCCTGCTGATGGACTCGCGCCTGGTGATCGTCTCGGGCGTGCTGCAAGGGCTGGGCACCGGCCTGATCTTCGTGCCTCTAGCCGCCCTGGCGTTCAGCACCTTGAACCCCGCCTTCCGCAACGAGGGCTCGGCCCTGTTCACCCTGGTGCGCAACATGGGCGGCAGCGCCGGCATCTCGGTGATCGAAGCCCTGCAGACGCACGGCAGCGAGGTGGCCCACGCCGACCTGGCCCAGCACATCTCGCCCTCCAACCCCGTGTTGCAGGCCTATCTGCCCTCACAGTTCAGCCTGGGCACGACGCAGGGCCTCGTCGCCCTCAATGCCGAGATTTCACGGCAATCGGCCATGGTCGCCTATGTGGACGACTTCAAACTGCTGATCTTCCTGTCCCTGGCGGCGATGCCGCTGCTCCTGCTCCTGCGCGCGCCCGAGAAAAAGCGCAGCGCTGATTCGGTGGAGGTTATCGTTGACTAGCCGCTCGCTCGCGCTTTCGCTGACGGCCCTGCTCCTGTGCGGCTGCGCCGCCGTGGGTCCAGACTTCACCGCGCCCAAGGCCCCCCATGCCGCTGGCTTCGCCGCCCAAGGCGATCAAGCGCCCTCGCAGGTTACGGCGAGCGATCAGGCGCCGGCCGGCCAATGGTGGCGCAACCTGGGTTCGGCGGACCTGGACCGGGTAATCCGCCAAGCCCTCGCCGACAGCCCGACGCTGGCCGAAACGGACGCCACCCTCGCTTCGGCTATGAGCAACGCCGCCGCCGCCGGCGCACAGCTCGGCCCGCAGGGAACACTGAACGCCTCGGTCGGCGAGAGCCGGATCAACCTGGCGGCCTTCGGCTTCACCGAATTCGCCAACCCCACGGTGAGCCTCTATTCGGTGGGCGGGACCGTGTCCTACGACCTGGACCTGTTCGGCGGAAAGCGCCGGGCGCAGGAAAGCGCCAAGGCCCAGGCGGAGGCGCAGGCCTACCGCGCCGGCGCGGCCTATCTGACCCTGACCGGCGATGTGGCTCTGCAGGCGGTGCAGATCGCCTCCCTGCGCGCCCAGATCGCCGCCGCCAATGCGGTGATCGCCGACGACCGGACCAATCTGGATCTGGCGCGCAAGGCCCAGGCCGCCGGCGGCGAAGCGCCCTCCGCCCAGGTGAGCGTGCACGCCCAGCTGGCCGAGGACGAGGCGGCCCTGCCGCCGCTCAATCAAGCCCTGGGCCAGGCCCGCCACGCTCTGGCCCTGTTGGCGGGCCACGCGCCTTCCGACTGGGCCGCGCCGGACTTCGACCTGGCGGCCTTGACGGCGCCGGCGTCCATTCCCGTCAACCTGCCCTCGCAGCTCGCCCATCGCCGGCCCGACATCCTGGCCGCCGAGGCGGATCTGCACGCGGCCACCGCCAACATCGGCGTGCAGGAGGCCAAGCTTTATCCCGACATCACCCTGAACGCCGGCCTGACGCAGACCTCGCTGACGCCGCAGAAGATCGTCGACTACGGCTTTTCCGGATGGAACATCGGCCCGGGGCTCAGCCTGCCGATCCTGGGCCGCGATGGCATCAAGGATCAACGCAATGCGGCCCAGGCCGAGACCCGCGCGGCCTTCGCCCGCTATCAACTGACGGTGCTCAAGGCCTTCGGCCAGGTGGCCGACGCCCTGCAAGCCCTGGCCACCGACGACGACGCCATCAAGGCCGAAACGGAAGCCCAGGCCCTGGCCCAGAAAAACCTGGACAACATGCGCTTCGCCTACGCCCACGGCGGGAACACCTTGTTGGACGTCACCGACGCCCAGCGCACCCTGAGCCGCGCGCGCATCGCCTACGCCCAGGCCCAGGGCCGCAAGCTGGCCGACGTGGTGCGGCTTTACATGGCCACGGGCGCCGACTGGACCGACCTGAGCGCCCAACGGGCGTTGGCGGCGAACGGGGGCTAAGGTGGGGGATTGCCGACCCCAGTAGCTATGCATGGCCTGGGGTATGATTGGTCTCTTGAACAACACTCGCTCATCTCGGCAGGCGAGCTACATGCTTTAGGCTACCGTGGCGGTGTCCTATGTCCTGGCCTCGGCCAGTTATTTTCTCATCAATCCGCCCTGGAATTTGGTCGCTGCAGTGCCGATGCTTGAGCCGTTGGTGAACGGCCCCGCAAATGCCCCCCTTCTTTGGACCGTGATCGTTTCCTGGTGCATCGTCGCCACGTTCGCGTTTTGGAGGTGGCGCAAGCAGGCTTGGCCGGTGCTGCTATCCGCGCCCTTCGCGTTATCGTTGGTTTTTGAGGTCGGGCTGATGTTCGCATCATGCGTGATCGGTCATGCCTGCGTCTGACATTTTTTCGTCTGCCAACCCGGCGCAGACAGCGGCCGTATGGAACGGCATAGTGGGGCCGCCCATTGACAAAACGTAGTCTAAAAACTACATCTGATCGAGCTGAAGCAGACAGAGACGTTTCGCAAGTGGTGGACGCGGCTGAAGGACAAGCGCGCCCTGGGCGTGATCTTCGCGCGGTTGGATCGCCTCGCTTACGGCCATGCGGGCGACGCCGAGCCGGTCGGCGACGGGATCAGCGAGCTGCGCATCCATTACGGCCCAGGCTACCGGGTGTATTTCCAGAGGCACGGTAATACCCTGATCGTCCTGCTGTGCGGCGGCGACAAGAGCACCCAGGCAAAGGACATCCAACAGGCCAAGCGCCTGGCCGAGACATGGAGCGAGTAGGATGGAGGAAAACCTGACCCCCTTCGACCCCGCCGAAGGCCTGACGTCGGACGAGGCCATCGCGGGCTTCATGGAGGAAGCCTTCAAGACCGAGGACGCGGGCTACATCGCCCATGCCCTGGGGGTGGTGGCCCGGGCCAAGGGCATGACGCAGATCGCCCATGAGACCGGCCTGTCGCGCGAGCAGCTCTATCGCTCGTTCAGCGAGGCCGGCAACCCAACGCTCAAGACGACGATCGCTGTGATGAAGGCTCTGGGGATCACCCTGACCGCGACGACCTCGACCAAGGCCGGGCGCAAGGTTCCCAGCGCGGCCTAAGTCTTCAGCCGATAACCGATGGCGAACAGGCGCCAGACGAGCGCGGCCAGGCCCATAGCCAACAACCCCACGAACGCCGTTCCCACCATCAGGTTCTGGTCGGCCTGGCCGATGAAGCCATAGCGGAAACCGTCGATCAGATAGAACATCGGATTGAAGTGAGACGCCGCGCGGAACAGGGGCGGCAGGCGCTCCACCGAATAGAAGGTGCCTGACAGGAAGGTCAGGGGCATGATCACGAAATTGGTCACCGTGGCCAGATGGTCGAACTTCACCGCCCACAGCGCCGCCAGCACGCCGGTGCAGGCCATGATGGCGCAGGCGGCCAGGCCGAAATAGGCCACGGCCCACAGATGCGCCACGCCCAGGTGGGCGAACGGCAGCACGCACAGCCAGGTCACAAAGCCCACGATCAGCCCGCGGGTGATGGCGCCAAGGGCGAAGCCGGCGGTGAGCTCGCCGGGGCTGAGCGGCGGAGTGAGAAAGTCCTGCGTCAGGCCCTGCATCTTGGCCTGCAGCAGGGACGAGGAGGAATTGGCGAAGGCGTTGTTGAGCATGGTCATCATGATCAGCCCCGGCGCCATGAAGGTGACGAAGGGCAAGGCGCCCGTCGGTCGGGCGCCGTTGGTGGCCACGGCGAACACCATCATATACAGCAGGGACGTGACCACCGGCGCGCCGAGGGTCTGGCCGCCGACTTTCCAGAAACGGCGGATTTCCTTCAGATACAGGGCCCAGAGCCCCAGCCAGTTGGCGCCCGCATAGCGTCGGGGCTCCAGGCTGCTGACGGGTTCGATCAGGTCTCGCATACGGCTGATTTGCGCCCGCCGGCGCGTTAGCGCAAGGGCGCGGCGCCGAGCGCATACGTTAACGCAACATCTAGATCCCTGTGGACGGAGCTCATGGCGCCTATTGTGTGTTTGAGCCGTTTGGTTACTGTATGTTGTGGATAGGGAGAGGCGTCCTATCTGTTGGACGCAACATCTAGCGTCGTGGGTGGCGCGGCGTCCCTGGCGGGGTTTGGAGGCGGACATGGGCTGGACCGACGAACGAGTAGAGATGCTGAAGAAGCTGTGGCTGGACGGCCTGAGCGCCAGCCAGATCGCTAAACAGTTGGGCGGGGTGACCCGCAACGCGGTGATCGGCAAGGTCCATCGTCTGGGCCTCTCGGGTCGCGCCACGCCCTCGCAGCCGCAACGCCCGGTGTTCAAGGCGCCGCGCGCGCCGCGCCCCGCGGTGGCGGCCGCTCCGCGCCGCACGCCAAGCGAGGCGCACGCCTCCTTGCCGGTCCCGACACCGACCTTCTATGCGGAAGAACCCGGTTCGGCCACGGTGCTTACGCTGGGCGCCCACATGTGCAAGTGGCCCATCGGCGACCCGTCCACCGACGCATTCACCTTCTGCGGCCGCCGCAGCAGCGAAGGCCCCTACTGCGGGGAGCACGCTCGGGTGGCCTACCAGCCACAACAGAAAAAGGGTCGAAGCCCCGCTTCAGAT
>PLRV01000011.1 GCA_003164925.1 Caulobacteraceae bacterium | reverse complement strand
GCCGCAACACGGCGGGGGGTTTTCCATATCTAAATCCAGTCACTTATGGGATTCTCAGCAACGCTCCCAAAGCGACGACCCGCGCGACTGCTGCACCAGTGCGGTTCACAATCGTCGCCAAACCGCCCCGCGCATGTTCCCCGCGCCATTTGATCTCGATCAATGACTCGGCGGCCCTTCAATAAACTAAAGAACCCTCCCGCGGGGGGCCTATGCTCAAGACTTACACGCTGTATCTACGCGATGGACGCGACCCGGTTCGCTTCGAGCCGGCGCTATGCCGAACCACTGGCGAGGCGATGGCGCGTGCGCGGGCGCTGCTCGAACTGCACGGCGAATGCGAGGCGGTGGAGGTCTATTTCGGCCAAGACTTCCTGTATCGCTTCGCTCGATCGCCCGCATAGTCGATCGTCAGCTTCTTAGGATCGATGCCCAGCCCATACTCGGTGTTCAGCCATTGCATGCTGTTCGTGCCAAGCGGCGGATTGGGCATGACGTTGCGCTGCGGATAAGACGAGGCGGGGTTGCCGTACTGAAAGACGGCGGCCGGCCAAGCGCCCTCCGCTTGAATGCCGACGCGCGTGCTCCCATCTATGGCTACGTTCCGGCGCCATAACGGGCTGGGACGTACGCAAGTCGCTTGAGCGAGGACTTCGCATGAACCGATCCCTGCTGTTCGACAGCCCCTTTCTGCTCGGTTTCGAGCAGACGCGGGGCCTGATCGAGCGGGCGGCCCGCGCCGCTGCCGAAAGCTATCCTCCCTACAACGTCGAGGATACCGGTGAGAACGGCTTGCGCATCAGCCTGGCCGTGGCCGGATTTTCGCCGGCGGACCTCAGCGTGACGGTGGAGGACAACCAGCTTGTCATTTCCGGTCGGCGCGAGGACCTTTCCTCGGAGCCGGCGGGCGGCGAGAAGGCCTATCTGCACCGCGGGATCGCCGCGCGCGCCTTCCTGCGCACCTTCGTCCTGGCCGACGGCATGGAGGTGACCCAGGCGGCGCTCGAACACGGTCTGCTGCACGTGGATCTGATGCGCAAAGAGCCCGCCAAGCTTGTGAAGCATATTCCCATCAAGCCCGTGGTCTGAACCCGGACGCGGCTTGAAACATTGTGTTGTAAGGAGGTGGTCGAAATGACACCGCATTTGACGACTGAAGCTTTCGCGGCCCTGGGCGCGCCCGATCTGGTCTATGTGAGGCCCGTCGCCGCGCGCGAGGTGCTTGGCCAGACGCAGGCAAACAGCATCCAGGGCGTGAAGCTGACTCCCAACCAGACGCTTTACGCGTTGCACAGCGCCGACGGCGCGCGGCTGGCGGTCCTGATGGACCGCGACGCGGCCGTAGCCGCCGCCATCGCCCACGAACTGGCGCCGGTCTCGGTCCACTGATCGGGCAGGCGCGGGTTTAGTCCGGGCTCACATTGGACAAGGGCGCGTCGGCGACTGACGCCGGCGCGCTCGAGGCTCCGTCCGAAGGCGCATCGGCGGGCGGCAAGGCGCTGCCCGCGCTGTCTCCCGCCACCGGATGGCAGGCCCCCAGCGCCAAGCCGCAGGCCATGGCCGCCCACCCGATCAAAACCTGGCGCATGGTTATGCTCCCCTGCCTGAACGCCTGCAGCAAGCTTAGCGCGGCTTTGGTCCGACCGATAGCGCCCCAGGCCCACGCGGCTTAGGATCGGGGGGTGAGTCGCCCATCGTTCACCGTTCATGAATTCTTCGCCGGCGGCGGCATGGCCCGGGCGGGACTCGGCGCGCACTGGCGTTGCCTGTTCGCCAACGACTTCGATCCGGTCAAAGCTGCGACCTATCGGGCCAATTGGGGAGGCGAACATCTCCATGAGGGCGACGTATGGGCTCTGGCGAGCCAGGACCTGCCCGGCCAGGCCGACCTGGCCTGGGCTTCCTCGCCTTGCCAGGACGTCAGCTTGGCGGGCGGCCGGGCGGGCCTGGAGGGCGGCCGTTCCTCGGCGTTCTGGGGTTTCTGGCGGCTGATCGAGACCCTGAACGGCGAAGGCCGGGCGCCGCGGGCCGTTGTAATCGAGAACGTGACGGGTCTGCTCACCTCCAACGGCGGCGCCGACTTCACCGCCCTTTGCGCCGCCTTGGCGCGGGAGGGCTACGGCTTTGGCGCACTGGAGATAGATGCCGCCGCCTTCGTGCCCCAGTCGCGGCCACGGATATTCGTGCTGGCCGCGCGGGAAATCCCAAACGCGAACCTGAAAGGCGAAAGCCGATTCCTGACCGGGCCCGTGCGAGCCGCCCGCGATCGCCTGCCAGACGCGTTGAAAGCGCTGTGGATCGACTGGGCGCCGGTCGACCCTGCCCCGCGCAACACCGATCTGGCGAGCGTGCTGGAGCCTGACGAGGACGCCATCTGGCGCACCGCGGCCCAGACCCGCGCCCTGCTGGCGCAGATGAATCCCTCCCACCGCGCCCAAGTTCAGGCGGCCGTGGACAGCGGGGCGCGGCGCGTGGGCGCGGTATTCCGGCGCATCCGTACGGAGAACGGCCAGCGGGTCCAACGCGCCGAGATCCGCTTCGACGGTCTGGCCGGCTGTCTGCGCACGCCCAGGGGCGGCTCCTCGCGCCAGATGCTGGTGGTTGTGGACCAGGGCACGGTCAAGAGCCGGCTGATCTCGGGCCGGGAGGGCGCGCGACTTATGGGCTTGCCCGACGATTACGTCCTGCCCTCCACGGCTACGCGCGCTCTTCATGTGGTCGGCGACGGCGTGGCGGCCCCCGTGGTGCGCTTCTTGGCCGAGCGCCTGATCGAGCCCTTGCTGCGCGACCGGCTCACCCAGGCGGCCGAGTAAATCTTCAAGCCCCGTCAGACAAAGCGCCAAGACAAATTCCCGCTGCCCCAGTAGGATTATCCGCAAAACGGCCTTCGAGAGACTTTGCGAGGAATTCGGCCATGGACGCCCCTGCCCCCTTTGACGCCTCCGCCTTCAAGCGCTCCGGTCGCGGCAAGGTGTACGATTCCATTGTCGACACCATCGGCGACACGCCCCTGGTGCGGCTGCCAAACCTGACGCGGGCGCTAAAGCCCAAGGGCGAGGTTCTAGCCAAGCTGGAGTTCTTCAACCCCATCGGCAGCGTGAAGGACCGCATCGGCGTGGGCATGATCGCCGCGTTGGAGGCCAAGGGCCTGCTGAAGCCCGGCTCGACCATCGTGGAGCCGACCTCGGGCAACACCGGCATCGCCCTGGCCTTCGTGGCCGCCTCGCGCGGCTATCCCCTGATCCTGGTCATGCCCGAGAGCATGTCCATGGAGCGGCGCAAGATGCTGCTGATTCTGGGCGCGCGGCTCGAGCTGACGCCGGCGGAAAAGGGCATGCGCGGCGCCGTCGCTCGGGCCCAGGAGCTGTTGGCGGAAATTCCCGGCGCGGTCATGCCGCAACAGTTCGAAAACGCCGCCAATCCGGCCATCCACCGGGTGACCACGGCCGAGGAGATCTGGAACGATACGGGCGGAGCGGTCGACGCGGTGGTGTCCGGCGTGGGCACGGGCGGCACCATCACCGGGGTGGGCCAGGTGCTCAAGGCGCGCAAACCCTCGTTGAGGATGGTCGCCGTGGAGCCGGAAGCCTCCGCCGTGCTGTCGGGCGGCCCGCCGGGCCCGCACAAGATCCAGGGCATCGGCGCGGGCTTTGTCCCGGGCATCCTCGATCGCGGGGTGATCGACGAGATCGTCACCGTGTCCAACGACGAAAGCATCGAGATGGCCCGCCGCGTGGCCCGCGAGGAGGGCATTCCCGTGGGCATCTCCTCGGGCGCGGCCATCAGCGCCGCCTTCCGCATCGCCGCCACCGACGAATACGCCGGCAAGCAGATCGTGGCGATCATCCCGAGCTTCGCCGAACGCTACCTGTCCACGGTGCTGTTCGAGGGGCTTTAGCGGCCGAGCCGCAAGAAATGGAACCACAAAGCGCACGAAGATCACGAAGGAGCCGCCGACCTCTTCGTGTTCTTTGTGTCCTTCGTGGTTGAAAATTCTTTCTTACAATGACCGACGTCTTCTCCCCACAAAAGCGCTCCTCGGTGATGCGCCGGGTGAAGGGCAAGGACACCGCGCCCGAGTTGACCGTGCGCCGCCTGCTCACGCGCATGGGCCTGCGCTACCGCCTGCACCGGGCCGACCTGCCGGGCAAGCCGGACATCGTCATGCCCGGCCGCAAGCTGGCGATCTTTGTGCACGGCTGCTTCTGGCACGGCCACGACTGCACCCGCGGCGCGCGCGTCCCCAAGGCCAACCGCCCCTACTGGGAAGCCAAGATCGGCAGGAACCGCGCGCGTGATATCGAGCACCGCGCCGCGCTTGAGGCCAAGGACTGGCGCGTGCTGACCCTGTGGGAGTGCGAGTTGAAGGACGAGGGAGCACTGGAAACAAGAGTGCGAGACGTCCTCCACCGCGAAGCGGGGGAGGGGGACCCGAAGGGTGGAGGGGGCGTTCCGGTGCACCCAGTCAACGCCCCCTCTGTCACTTCGTGACAGCTCCCCCGCGAGCAGGGGAGCACGTTTACGCCGCCAGATCTTCCCCGCGCAGCGCCTTCTCGATCAGGGCAATCGTCTCGGCCACCCCATAGATGGCCACGAAGGAGCCGAAGCGCGGGCCCTGGCTTTGGCCCAGCAGCACTTCGTAAAGGGCGGTGAACCAGGCGCGCAGGGGCTCGAAGCCGGCGTCCTTGCCGGCGGCGTAGACTTCGTTCTGGGTCAGCTCGGCGTCCTGGCAACCCTCAGGCAGGGCCTTGAGCCGCGCCAGCAGGTCCTGCATAGCCGCCCGCTCCTTCTCGTCGGGCGCGCGGAAGCGCTTATTGGGCCGGACGAAGTCCTCGTAGTAGTTGATCGCGCCCGAAGCCATGCGCGCCAGCATCGGCTGGCTATCCGGCGTGGCGCCCGGGATATAGCGCGACAGGAAGCCCCACAGGATATCCTGGTTGGACGCGTTGGCGGCGGACACCAGATTCAGCATCAGGGAGAATGACACCGGCGAGCCCTGCGCCGGCGGCGCGCCCGCGTGGATGTGCCAGGCCGGATTGTCCAGCTTGTTGGGCGTGTTGGCGGCGCCTTCGACGGGCGGACGGTTATAGGCGTCCAGTTGCTGCAGATATTCGTCCGCCGCCTTGGGGATCACGTCGAAGAACAGCCGCTTGGCCGACTTGGGCGACTGGAACATGTAGTAGGCCAGGCTTTCGGGCGCGCCGTAGCGCAGCCAGTCCTCCATGGTCAGGCCGTTACCCTTGGTCTTGGATATCTTCTGGTTGTTCTCGTCCATGAAGAGCTCGTAGTGGAACCCTTCGGGCGGTGTCCCGCCCAGCACCTTGCACACCTGATTGGACAGCCGCACGCTGTCGATCAGATCCTTGCCGGACATCTCATAGTCCACGCCCAGGGCGGTCCAACGCATGGCCCAGTCCGGACGCCACTGCATCTTCACATGGCCGCCGGTGACCGGAACCTCGGTCAGGCTCCCGTCCTCGTCGCGGAAGGTGATCGAGCCGCGGTCGACATGCCGTTCCAAGGTGGGGACCTGCAGCACCTTGCCGGTCCTGGGGCTGATCGGCAGGAAGGGCGAGTAGGTGGCGCGCCGCTCCTCGCCCAGGGACGGCAGCATGATCTTCTGGATGGCGTCGAACCGTTCCAGCGCTAGCAGCAGCACCTTATCGAAGGTCCCATCGCGATAGCAGTCAGTGGCCGACACGAAGGTGTAGTCGAAGCCGAAGCTGTCGAGAAAGGCGCGCAGGCGGGCGTTGTTGTGGGCGCCGAAAGAAGCGTGCTCGCCGTAAGGGTCGCGCACCACCGTCAGGGGCTTGTCGAGATCCTGCGCCAACAGGTCCCCGTTGGGAACATTGGGCGGGATCTTCCTCAGCCCGTCCATGTCGTCGGAAAAGCTGATCAGGCGCGTGGGGATCACATCGTCGGTCAAGGCCCGCAAGGCCGCGCGGACCATGGTGGTGCGCGCCACCTCGCCGAACGTGCCGATGTGCGGCAGGCCCGAGGGGCCATAGCCGGTTTCCAGCAGCACGGGCGTCATCAGGGCGGGAAAGGTCTGGGTCGCCTCGTCGGTCTTGCCGGCGTTGATCAGGGTGAAGGCGAGGTCGCGGTCGGCGCTATCGGGCAGGCGCAACTTGAGGATGCGCTCCAGCAGGGCGCGGGCCTGCTCGAACGGCCAGGACTTGGCGGCATGCGCCTGTAGGGAGAGACCTTGGAACATGGCGAGGGTTTAAGGGACGCGGGCGGTGGGGGCAATCTCCTCGCCCGACGCTCCCCTGGCCTAACCGGCGATGTAGGACCTCAAACCCTCGACCAGGGCGTCAAAGGTCAGACGACACGGAACGCTGGCCTTCAGGTCCTCGTGCATCACCACCCAAGTTTCGAGGTTCAAGGCGAACTGATCGGGAAACAGACGCACCCATCCCTCCCGCCGGGCGATGCCTACCTGGCAACCGCCGATGCCGAAGCCCGCGCGTACGGCGCCCAGCGCCGCCGGGTCGTTGTCGGTGCGCAGGGTGAAGGCCTCGCGCGGCGGCAGGCTGTAGGTCTCCCGCATCCGGCGTACGAAGGCGGTCTGCCGGTCAAACCCGATCAAGGCATGGCCGGCAAGGTCCTGCAAGCTTGCAGGATAGCCGCGGCGCGCCAGGTAATCCGGCGTGGCGTAGAGGCCGATCTCGATCTCGCCGGCCTTGACCGCTACCAGCGACTGTTGGACCGGCCGGGTCATGCGCACGGCGATGTCGGCGGCGCGGTGCAGCAGGTCGACCACCTGGTTGCTGGCTTCGATCTCGAAGCTGAGGCCAGGATGGCGTTCGTTCAGCGGCCGCAGGATGAAGGGCAGAACCTCGGCGGCGATAGCCTCGCTGGCGGTAATGCGCACTGCGCCCTGTGGCGCATCGCCCTGGCTGGAGGCGGCGCGCACCAGGGCCTGGGCGCTGGACTGGATCGCCTCGGCGTAGGGCTTGAGCGCCTCGGCCTTGGCTGTCGCCATGAGGCCACGCTGCGAGCGCACGAACAGGGGTCCGCCCAGCGCCGCCTCGATCGCCTGGATATGCCGGCCGACCGTCGGCTGGGTCAGGCCGAGCTTGCGTGCGGCGCCCGACAGCGATCCCTCGTCCAGCACGGCGAGGAAGGAGCGGTAGCTGTCCCAGTCCGGAGCCTTATCCATGCATATTTGTATAGCATGTTAATTATTTCATGGAATTCCGTTTATTTCGCCAGACGTCATCCTGTCCCTGGCTTCAAGCCAATCTGGAACGAGGAGAGCCACAATGACGAACGACAGAACGGCGCTGGTGCTGGGCGCCACGGGCGGAGTGGGCGGCGAGGTTGCGCAGGTCCTCCTGAACAAAGGTTGGCGGGTGCGGGGGCTGAGCCGCCATCCCAAGCCATTCGGCGCGAGCGATCCCATCCAATGGCTGGGCGGCGACGCCATGGACGCCCAGACCGTGACCGACGCGGCGACAGGAACCCAGCTCATCGTCCATGCGCTCAATCCTCCGGGCTACAAGGACTGGGACAAGCTGGTCCTGCCCATGATCGACAACGGCATCGCCGCCGCGAAGGCGGCAGGCGCGCGCCTACTCGTTCCGGGCAATGCCTATAACTTCGGACCGGACGCCTTTCCCCTGGCCAACGAGGCCTCGCCGCAGCATCCGCGCACGCGCAAGGGCGCCATCCGGGTGGAGATGGAGCGGCGCCTGGCGCAGGCCGGCGAGACGGGGGTACGCAGCACGGTGGTGCGCGCCGGCGACTTTTTCGGCGGCCGCAACGCCGCCTCCAGCATGTTCGCCCACGGCGTGGTCAAGGCGGGCCAGCCCCTGACTGCCGTGTCCACGCCGGTGGAACGCGGCGCTGGCCATGCCTGGGCCTACCTGCCGGATTTGGCGCAGACCGTGGCGGCCCTGGCCGACCGCGACGGCGGTCAAGCCTTCGAGACCTATCACTTCGCCGGCCATTTCGATCCGGATGCAACGCGGATGATCGCGGCGGTGCGGGCCGCGGCGGGCCGGCCGGACCTGCCCTTGAAGGCGTTTCCCTGGTCGGCGGTCATGCTGGCCTCGCCCTTCGTGACCACGCTGCGCGAGCTGATGGAGATGCGCTACCTGTGGCGGCAGACCCTGCAACTGGACAACGCCAAGCTGGTGCGGACCCTGGGCGCCGAGCCCCATACCCCGTGGGAAGAGGCTGTGCGCGCCACGTTGATCGGCCTGGGCTGCTTGCCGGCGCAAAACTCAACCCGACAAGCCGCGTGACGCCCCCTCCCCCTCCTCGCGCAAGAGGGAGGGGGAACTAACCGTCGCACCACAGCTGCACCACCCGCAGGTCGCGCCGCAGGGCGTCAGCGGCCCGGCCGTAGTTGTCCGTCGTCACGGGCTCGCCGTCGGCCTGCAGCACGGGGACGAGCTTGGCCTGGGCCAGCGCCAGGCGCACGGCCGCCAGCGGGGCGGCGTAAAGACGGCCGCGGCGCGGGATCTCCCCCACCAGGACGCCCTCGACCCGGCCCATGCCGTCGATCACCGGGGCGCCTTGCATCCCGTCCAGCGTGCCTTTCAGGCCGTCGGTGCGTCCAATCTCGACCCAAGAATCCACCGCCTCGGGCGCGTGGCCTCGGCGCGGATCGCGCAGGGCCGCCGAGCCGAGCAGCTTGACCGCCGCCTCCCCGGCCGATCCCTGGGGATAGCCCGGCAGGAAGCTGTCTTCGCCGCGGCGCGCACCAGGGGCGAGCGGCAGGGCAGGGCTGCCGCCATCGGTGCTTACAAGGGCCAGGGGCCCATTGGCCACGGGCGCGGCCTTGGCCTCCGCGCCGCGACCCGGAGCCACAATAACAGCCAGCCGGGCGCAGGCCTTCACAGCGCTGGCGGCCGTCAGCCACACGCCGTCCTCGCCGACGGAGAAGGCCGTGGCGAACCGCCCGCCGACGGCGGGAATCTTGATGATCTTGGCGCCATTGAACGGCGACAGGGGCGATAGCGGCGTGGCCTCCTCCCCCGGTACGGGCGGCGGCGGCGCTGGCGCGTCGGCTTGCAGCCTCCGGCTGTCGGCCGCGAAGATCAGGAGGAACAGGGCCGCCGCGTAGATCAACCAGTCGGGCAAGCGGGTAAGGCGCACGGGATCAGGCGGCGATGGCCGCGGCCAGGACCATGGCTACCGCCAGCTTGGCCGCTGTCAGCAGCACCGCGGCGGGGACCTCGCCCTCCTGCACCCTCTGGGGCAGGCCCGCGAGGACGGCGTCGACCACACGGAACAGGAACAGGGCGGCCAGGGTGATGGCCCCGCCCCAAAGGCAGAACTCGATTAGATCGCTTGAGGTGCGCAGGGCTGTCGCCAGGGGGCCCGAAAGGGCCACGAGCACCCCGCCGAAAGCCACGGCGGCGGCCGGATTGCCCTCGCGAATGTGGCCAATCTCCCGGGAGGGCGAAAGCAGGGCGTGCAGCGTCGCCGCCACGATCAGTATCCCCAGAGCCGCCAGGGCGTGCAGCATGGCGGTGGGGAAGCCATTGGCGAAGGCCTGGATCTGGACGGACATGCGCGCTCCGAGGCGAGAGCACGTCAGGCGAAAGTGTATACGGTTTCGCGCCCGGACGTGCCCTGAACCAAAACTCTAGAGGCGTGGCTCTAGCACGCCTAGAGCCTGATGGCTTCATCTTGAAGTCTGATTCAGGCACTAGATCTTTGACTCTAGAGAGCGATTCAGCTTTCGGGCGATTCTGCATTTGCGGAATCGCGCGCTGGGACGGACTGAGCTAGGCGGCGTCGTCGGCGCTTTGTCTGCGCAGGACGCTGGCGCGGGTCTTCTCACTTTCGGACTTGAGCTGACCACAGGCGGCCAGAATGTCGCGGCCGCGCGGCGTGCGAATGGGCGAGGCGTAGCCGGCGCGGTTGATCACCTCGGCGAACTTTTCGATCGTGGACCAGTCCGAGCAGGCGTAGGCGCTGCCTGGCCAGGGGTTGAAGGGGATCAGGTTGATCTTGGCCGGAATGCCCTTGAGCAGGCGCACCAGCGCCTTGGCCTCGGCTGGACTGTCGTTGACGCCCTTGAGCATGACGTATTCGAAAGTCACGCGGCGGGCGTTGGACAGGCCCGGATAGGCCTTGATCGCCTCAAGCAGTTGCTCGATCGGATAGCGTTTGTTCAGGGGCACCAGCTCGTCGCGCAGGGCGTCGTTGGTGGCGTGCAGCGAAATGGCCAGCATGGCCTGGGTCAGTTCGCCGGTGCGCGGAATCTCGGGAACCACACCGGAGGTCGACACGGTGATGCGCCGGCGCGAGATGGCCAGGCCCTCGTTGTCCGAGATCACGTCGATGGCCGACGCCACGTTGTCGAGATTATAGAGGGGCTCGCCCATGCCCATGAACACGATGTTGGATAACTGCCGCTCGCCCTGGGGCGAAGGCCATTCGCCCAGGTCATCGCGGGCGATCTGCACCTGGGCGACGATCTCCGCCGCGGTCAGGTTGCGCACCAGGGGCTGGGTGCCGGTATGGCAGAAAGTGCAGTTCAGGGTGCAGCCCACCTGGCTGGACACGCACAGCGCGCCCGCCCGCCCCACGCCCGGGATGAACACCGTCTCAGCCTCGATTCCCGGGGCAAAGCGGATCAGCCACTTGCGAGATCCGTCCTTTGAAATCTGTCGTTCGACCACCTCGGGACGGGTCAGGGTGAAGCACGCCTCCAAGGACTGACGGTCGGCCTTGGCGATGTCGCTCATGGCGGAAAAGTCGGTGATCCCGAAATTATGCACCCAGCGCCAGATCTGGGCGGCGCGCATGCGGGCCTTGGCCGGATCGCAGGCGCCGCTCTGCGCCAGTTGCGCCTTGAGCTGCTCGCGGGTCAGACCGGCCAGATTGACCGGACCCTTTTCCGCCTCGGGCGCCGCGCGCGTAAGATCGAGGGTGACGCCCAAGACCGGTCCTTCCAAAACTGCGATGATCCTGTCCTTACCAGATGGGAGCTCGGGGACCAAAGGCGAGCCTGGGCGTTCCTTGACGGTCGCTCTGAAAATACACCGGGCTGAGGAACATCGGCATGACCTATCTGCTCTATTACTGGCCCGGCATCCAAGGCCGCGGCGAGTTCGTCCGCCTAGCCCTGGAGGAGGCGGGCGCGCCCTATGTGGACGTCGCGCGCGGCCGCGAACAGGACGGACAGGGCGTCGTCGCCATGATGTCGATCCTGAAAGGCCGCGACGCGCCCCAGGCGCCCTTCGCTCCGCCGTTCCTCAAGGATGGCCCCACCATCGTTTCGCACGTGGCCAACATCCTGATGTATCTGGGCCCGCGCCTTGCGCTGTCGCCCGCCGACGAGGGTCAGCGGCATTTCCTCAACGGGCTGCAGCTTACCGTCACCGACTTCGTGTCCGAGGTCCATGACACCCACCATCCGCTGGGCCCCTCGCTCTACTATGAGGACCAGAAGCCGGAGGCGAAGACGCGGACGGCGGATTTCATCAAACACCGCATCCCCAAGTTCATGGGCTATTTCGAGGCGGTGCTGGCGGGCAATCGTTTGGGGGCCGAGCAATGCGTGGGCGACCAGCTGACCTATATCGACCTGTCCCTGTTCCAGGCGATCGAGGGGCTAACCTACGCCTTCCCCAAGGCCATGGAGGGCTTTGGCGAGAAACACCCCAGGCTGATGGCGCTGCACGACGCGGTGGCCAAGCGGCCGAACATTGCCGCCTATCTGGCGTCCGAACGGCGCATCCCCTTCAACGAAAGCGGCATCTTCCGCCGCTATCGCGAGCTGGACCTGAGCTAAGGCCGATCCGCCAAGCCTTTAGTGCAACCGGCCCTCGAACTTGGCCACAGTCAGCTTGGGTGGCGCGATCAGGCCCACGCCGCCGACGGTGACCGAGTGGATCACCGCGTCGATCTCACGGCGCCAGAAGTCCAGGAACTGATGCACGCGGGGGAAATTGGGCGCCTCATCCAGGGTCTGCCACAGGAAGCTCTGCAGCAAGGACGGGTGGGCGGGCATGTAGTAGAGCACCTCGGCCGTGGTCAGCCGACGGCCCTGAAGCTGCTGGTGGAAATCCTCATCGACGCTGCGCATCCTCAACCTCCGATTCCATGACCTCCCTGCATCCATCTTTCACGGATTTGTCACAGGAGACAATGGTTAAGGTTGATAAATAGTTCAGATAAATCATAATGTTAGCAGCATGCAAGCGTAGCTGCTAACAAGCTTCTCCTCCTCGCAACGCGGTGGTGGAGAAGCTTACACGCCGCGCCGGTCCCTCTTCGCCGCCACGCGCAGACGCAGGGCGTTGAGCTTGATGAAGCCGGCGGCGTCGCGGTGGTCATAGGCGACCTTGCCCTCCTCAAAGGTGACCAGCTCCTGATCGTACAGGGAATAGGGGCTGGTGCGGCCAATCACCGTGACATTGCCCTTGTACAGCTTCACCGTTACGCGGCCGGTGACCAGCTCCTGGCTCTTGTCGATCAGGGCCTGCAGCATCACCCGCTCGGGCGAGAACCAGAAGCCGTTGTAGATCAAGTCGGCGTAGCGGGGCATGAGGTCATCCTTCAGGTGCCCCGCGCCGCGGTCCAAGGTGATGGACTCGATGCCGCGGTGGGCCACCAGCAGGATCGACCCGCCCGGCGTCTCATAGACCCCGCGCGACTTCATGCCGACGAAGCGGTTCTCCACCAGATCCAGGCGGCCCACGCCATTATCGTGACCCAGTTCGTTGAGCTTGGTGAGCAGCGCCGCCGGGGACAGCGTCTCACCATTGATGGCCGTCGGATCGCCGCGCTCGAAGTCCAGGGTGAACACCGTGGCCTTATCGGGCGCGTCCTCGGGCGCGATGGTGCGCTGATAGACGAACTCGGGCGCCTCCACCGCCGGGTCCTCCAGCACCTTGCCCTCGGAGGAGGAGTGCAGAAGGTTGGCGTCGACCGAGAAAGGCGACTCGCCGCGCTTGTCCTTGGCGATGGGGATCTGGTGCTGCTCGGCGAAGGCGATGAGCTGCTCGCGGCTGGCGAAATTCCATTCGCGCCAGGGGGCGATCACGCGGATGTCCGGCTCCAGGGCATAATAGCCCAGCTCGAAACGAACCTGATCGTTGCCCTTGCCGGTGGCCCCGTGACAGACCGCGTCTGCGCCGACCTTGCGGGCGATGTCGATCTGGGTCTTGGCGATCAGGGGCCGGGCGATGGATGTGCCCAGGAGGTACTGGCCCTCATAGACCGTGTTGGCTCGGAACATCGGGAACACATAGTCGCGCACGAACTCCTCGCGCAGGTCCTCGATGAAGATGTTCTCGGGCTTGATTCCGAGCAGCAGCGCCTTCTTGCGCGCCGGCTCCAGTTCCTCGCCCTGGCCCAGGTCGGCGGTGAAGGTGACCACCTCACAGTTATAGGTCTGCTGCAGCCACTTCAGGATGATCGACGTATCCAGCCCGCCCGAATAGGCCAGGACGACTTTCTTGACGGGCGCGGCATCGGCCATGGGGCGATCCTTGAGGGGCGGCGGAAAAGCTGCGCGCCTTTAAGGGCGGATCGAGCCCGGGGGCAAGGGTTCAGTTAGATCGCGCGCGCCAATCGCCGCTCCGGGACTCGGGAACTCGGGCTTCAACAACCGTCGCACACCAGCAGTCTGCGGCCCGCGGATCATTTCAGTCCCAGGACCGACAGTGGCTGAAAAAACAGATGAACGCCGGTGCAGGCTATCTCATTGCTCTGAAAGCCGTGGCGCCAATAAAGCCAGCTCCAGACCATGCCCGGCGCGAAGTAGCGCAGGGCGTCATGCAGCACGCCGAGCGGCGTCAGCGGCGCCTGCGACGTGACGTTGATCCAGATATTGGCGCCCTGAGCCAGGGCGAATCCGAGCCAGTAGGCGCCGTCGGTCGGGCGCCCATCGTCGGTCTTCCATCGTCGGCCGATGAGCCAGACGAGCACCGAGCCCAGGAACAGGCGGTAGATGATGTTCTCGTTGAAGGCTCGCATCATGTAGCCCGCTATGCGCATGGCCAAGGGCGCGGTGCTCATGGAATGGACGTAAGCGGGCTGCAGGACGGCGCGAAAAAGACCGTCGGCCGCCACGCATCCGACAGCCACCACCGCAGCCACGGCCAGAGGCGTGAGGATGGGTCGCCCCAAGCCTTTCGCCTCGACGCCCAATCCGATCCTGCCGCCGACCCTCAAGCCGATCAGGGCGAGGGCGACAATCGCCGCCGCGCGCAATATCGGCAGGCCGAACGTCGCCGCGCCGAAGGCGAGATCAAACGGCGTGGCCCATGCGATGATCGCCGCCAGGACCAGCCCGGCGACGACCTTCCAGTTCACCCTGGGCGGTTCGAGCGGCGTCGAAAGAAAGGCAGGGCGCATGGGCGTTTGACGGATGCAGACCCCTCGACACTCAGAAAACTGAGGAATTCTTGGACCGCCTAGCCTCGCAGCCCGCCTTCGAGCTTCAGGGTCTCGAGCGCGTGGCCCATATGCGAGCGGTGGGCGACGACCAGCAAGATCGGAGCGAACAGGCGAACCACGGTCCAGCCCGGTTCGATCGCGCCCGACAAGCGCTGGCTGGCGGCCAGCAGCAGGCCGGCGACCACGGCGGCCATGGGCGTGAAGGCCACGGCCAGGTCGCGCTGGGCGCGCATCACCGGCTCGCCGTCGCGGCCCCATTGCAGGGGAACCCAAGCCTCGCGGTGCACTTGGCGCCAAGTCCTGAGAGACAAGACGGTCATCATGCCCAGGCACACGCCCCACAGGACATCGGTCCAAAGACCATCCAACAAGACGTCGAGGGCGCCGGTGGAGCTCAGATCGAACATGGGTGAGTCCTGTGCAAAAGGATAAGACGGTTAGACGGTGACTTGGGCGCCTAGCTCGACAACCCGACCCGGCGGAATCTTGAAGAACTCCGTCGGATTGGCTGCATTCTTCATCAAAAAGATGAATATCTTATCCTGCCACAGCGGCATGCCGGAATTAGCCGCCGGCACCACCGAGCGGCGGCCCAGGAAGAACGACGTGGCCATGATGTCGAACTTCAGGCCGTAGCGACGGCATGCCGACAGGGCCTTGGGCAGGTTGGGGCTTTCCATAAAACCGTAGTGCACCGTCACCCGCTTGAAGTCGTCATTGATCGACTCGATGGTCAGGCGGTCGGCCTCCTCCACCCGCGGCGTCTCTGCAGTGACCACGGTCATGATCACGTTCTTCTCATGCAGCACCTTGTTGTGCTTGAGGTTGTGCATCAGGGCCACCGGCGCCATGTCCGGCTCGCCAGTCAGGAAGATGGCGGTCCCAGGCACCCGGTGCGGCGCACGCGCGCTCAGAATCTCGGTCAGTTCGACCAGGCTGACGCTGTCGCGGCGGGCCTTCTCGGTGAGGATGCGCGCGCCGTGCACCCAGGTGGCCATGACCCCGAACAGCGAACCACCGATCAACAAGGGCACCCAGCCGCCGGACAGGATCTTGAGGGCGTTGGCCGCCAGGAAGGTGGTATCCAGGATCAGGAAGGGGGCGATGAAGGCGCAGGACGCCCAGAAGCGCCACTTCCACAGATAACGCACCACGATGAAGGCCAGGCTTGTGGTGACCACCATGGTGCCGGTGACGGCCAGGCCGTAGGCGTGCGCCAGATTGTCGGAGGTATGGAACAGCGCCACGAGGACCAACACGCCGATCAGCAGTAGGAAATTGATCTGCGGCAGATAGATCTGGCCAGCCTGGTGCTCGGAAGTGCGCAGGATGGTCATGCGCGGCAGAAGGCCAAGCTGGATCGCCTGCTGGGTCAGCGAGAAGGCGCCGGTGATCACCGCCTGGCTGGCGATGATGGTCGCCGCGGCGGCCAGCACCAGCATGCCTACGCGCAACTGCGGGGGGATCATCAGGAAGAACCAGTCCTGGTTAACCAGCGCGTGACCGTGGGCGGCGGCGATGTCCATGGCCTTGAGCGCGAAAGCGCCCTGGCCCAGGTAGTTCAGCGCCAAGCACGGCAGAGCGAAGAACAGCCAGGCCGCCTGGATCGGCCAGCGGCCGAAATGGCCCATGTCGGCATAGAGCGCCTCGGCCCCGGTCACGGTCAGGAACACCGAGCCCAGCACCAGAAAACCCACGAACCCATGACGAATGAGGAACCCCACGGCGTAGTGGGGACTGAGCGCCATCAGCACGCTGGGATCGTCCACGATATGCAAGGCCCCGACGGCGCCGATGCACAGGAACCAGATCAGCATGATCGGGCCGAACAGGGCCGCGACCTTGGCCGTACCGCGCGCCTGGGCCAGGAACAGCATGACCAGAACGACGGTGGAGACGAGGATCACGGTGGAGGTGTGGATATGGCCGTGCAGCTGGGGCACGGTCTTCATGCCCTCCATGGCCGACAACACGGAAATGGCCGGCGTGATCACCGCGTCGCCATAAAATAGCGCCGCGCCCGCCACGCCCATAATGAACACGAAGGTCGTGCGGCGACCCAGCGCGCTCTGCGCTAGCGCCATGAGGGACAGCACCCCGCCCTCGCCCCGGTTGTCCGCCCTCATCAGGAACAGCACATATTTGATCGTGACCACCAGGATCAGGGCCCACAGAGCCAGGGACACCACGCCCAGTATCCCCGGATGACTGGCGCCATCCTTCAGCGCCTCCTCCATTGCGGAGGAAAAGGCGTAGAGCGGGCTGGTTCCGATGTCGCCAAACACCACGCCGATAGCGCCAATGGACATGGCCCAGAAGCCGGCGCGGCGATGGGTATGGGACTCGCCGTTGGATGCGCCGTCCGCAAGGGTCTGCGCCGACGTCGAAGGCGCGGTCTCAGCGGACGCGCCAGAGGCTGGGAAACCCATTCAATCCCTCCGGGGGGCAGCCGCCTGAATAAAACGGTGCTGCACGCCCACTCGATTGCAGGGCGCGCGAATACGCTGTTTTAAGGTCGGCTTCAATCTCCCGCTTCGTGGGCGATCCCACGGGATGCGCGGCGGCGGCGCGAACAAGGCCATTGAACCTTAGGATAAGGCTATTACCTTTCATGGCAGATGTCTGACAGCCAACGCTTTGCCGTCGCGGCCCACGCCCTCGCCTATCTGGCGCACATGGGCGCCTTTTCGCCGAAGGCCGCCATTTCGAGCGCGGAGCTCGCCTGTTCGATTCCGACCAATCCCGTGGTGGTTCGCCGCGCCACCGCCCTGCTGGCCAAGGCCGGCCTGATCGGCACCCGCACCGGCGCGGGCGGCGGCGCCTGGCTTGAGCGCCCCGCCGAAACCATCACCCTCGACCAGGTGCTGCGGGCCGTGCATGGCTGCGCCCACCTGGGCGCGCCGCCGCCAGGCGCGCAGGGTTGTCCTGTGGGCGAGCGGATTCCCAAACGGATCCAGAACGCCCTGGACCTGGTGGAAAGCGCCGCGCGCGAGGCCCTGGCGCGCATCACCGTGGCGGACCTGCTCAGGGCTGACGACGACGCGGCGGCTGCCTGACGTCTGCGGCCAACCTCTTTGCTCCCGACGATGACAAGACCCTGCGACGCATGACATAAGGCGCGCTTGCATCTCATCGTCAGTCCCCGGCCTGACCGGGACCAACCGGAAGGGATTCCGCCTTGGCCGAACACGCACGCGCAGCCCCCGATCCCCGCCTCATTCTGCCGCTTGACCTACCCACCCGAGCCGAGGCCGAACGTCTGGTGGAGCGGCTGGACGGGGCGATCAGCGCCTACAAGATCGGGCTACAACTCCTGGCGAGCGACGGCATGGCCCTGGCGCGGGACCTGAAGGCGCAGGGCTACGACCTGTTCCTCGATTGGAAGCTGCACGACATCGGCGCCACGGTGGAGAAGGCGACAGCGGCGGTGGTCGCCTCGGGCGCCTGCGACCTCTTGACCGTGCATGCCGAGCCCCAGGTGCTAGCCGCCGCCGTGCGCGGCCGGGGCGGCGACAAGACCGCCAAGATCCTGGGCGTCACCGTCCTGACCAGCCTGAACGAGGCGGACCTGAAGGACCTGGGCTATGGCCTGGGCGTGGAGGCCCTGGTCGAGCGGCGCATCCGGCAAAGTCTGGACGCGGGCGCCGACGGGGTGGTGGCCAGCCCACATGAGGCCGCTCTGGCCCGGCGCATCGGGGGGCCGGATTTCCTGGTGGTCACGCCGGGGGTCAGGCCCGCGTGGTCAGGCAAGGACGACCAGGCCCGCGCCGCCACGCCCGCGCAGGCGCTGAAAGCAGGGGCCAGCCATCTGGTGTGTGGGCGTCCGATTACGGCGGCGGCCGATCCACGCGCCGCCGCTCTGAAGGTGGGCGAGGAGATGGCCGAAGCGGCCTGACGGATCGTCGACCGCTACCAGCGCCCGCCGCTCTTGCCGCTCTTGCCGCTCCTGCCGCCGCTGGAGCCCCAACCGCCGACGCCGCCGCTGGAGCCCCCGCCGGTCTGGCAGCCGCAGCTGCTCGAGCCGCCGCCCTTGTGGCCGCCGCCGCCATAGCCGCCCTTGCCGCCGCCGAAGAAGCCGCCTGCCAGGGTGATGCTGCTGGAGATGTTGGCGCTGACGCTGGCCGAGGCCGAGCTGGAGCTGCTGGAATTGGCCGTCCCCGAGCCGGAGCCGCCACCAGAGCCGGAGCCGCCGCCAGAACCGCCGCCGCGCTGGGAATAGAAGCCGCTGTTGAAGCCGGTTCCGATGGTGACCTGGTCGTTGGAAGGGCCCCCTCCACCGCCGCCGCCGCCACCGATGACCGCCGGGCCGACCCCGCCGTCTATATAGAGGTCGCCGATCTCGCCGCCGGAGGATTCCGATTCTTGCGGGGGCGGAGCCAAAGCGACGTAGCGACAAGCCAGCACCCGCTCGCCGGGCGCGACGGGACAGGTTGCGGCGTAGCCAGCCGTCCGGACATAGGCGTCGCGGGCGTCGTCCTGGGACTGCACCTTGCCGCTCCAGCTCAGATAGGCGACGCGGTGGATGGAGACTCGCTGCTCGGAGGCCCGCTGCTCCTGGTAGGCATAGCCTTCGGCCTGGACGGACGCGCCGCGCGGCGGCGCATAGGACGGCGGCGCGCGCCCATCGGCGTCCTGTTCTCGATAGACCTCGGGCGGATAGGCCGGCGCGGGACCATAGGGAGCCGCCGCCTGCGGCTCTTGGGCGTAAGACTCTTGGGCGTAAGGCTGGGGGGCATAAGGCTCGGAGGCGTAGGAGCCTTGGCGGTCAGTGTTGGCGTAGGCTTGGGCGAACGCCGCGTGGCCCGAGGCGCCCAGAACGGCTGCTGCTGCGCTAAGGATTCGCGCGAAACGATTAGACATGCTCGGCCTCCAAGCCGCCTGCTGCGACGGAAGCCTAAGAAAGCAAGGGGTCTGCCACGAGCTATTGCGCTCTTGGCGTGAATTTGGCGCAACCCGTGGGCGAGTCTGTGCCGCAATGGGTCAATCGTCAGAAATCGACGGCCAGTCCCTTGCGCTCCCAGTCGCCAAAACGTGTCGGTTCGGGACCCTGCGGACCGCCCAGCTCATGCGGCCGCCCCTGCACGGATTGGCTGGTCGCCGCCTTGCGCCGGGCGTCGGCCTCCTGCAGGGCGCGCCGCGCCGCCGGGCTCAGCGTTTTCCCCGGCGCCGCGTCCGGAACGTCCGTGGGCCGGTCTGGGGGCCGGTTTGGGGGCATGTCTGGCTCGCTCATGCGCCTTCGTTAGTCCATCGCACGAACGATCTACAAGCGCCGTTTCGCTCGTGCGCGGGATCTGAAGTTCGCCTACGGCTTGTGAAGAACGCGGAGCGAATTTCTGAGCCGCCACACGAGCCGAGAGTCAGGCTATTCAAGCCCCATGCGCCGACGCTTCGCCCTCATTGTCCTGCTGGCCGCCGTCCAGACGCCGCATGCCTGGGGCGCGTCCGCCCAGCCGCCCGCCGCCGCCCAGCTCAAACTCCAGCGTCGGGCCCAGATCGCCAACCATGCCCAGGCCGCGCGGCTGGAGGGCCAGATCGCGCAGCTCAAAGCCCAACTGGTCCAGCTTGGCGCGGTGGAAGCGGGCGGGGAGCAGGCGGCCGTGGACAAGAAGGCCCGGCTTGCCCAGCTCAATAAGCAGGAAAAGGCGCTGGACGACCAGGTCGGCGCCCGTCAGACCGCCATCGCCCGCCTGATCGGAGCCCTGGAGCTATACCGACGCAATCCGCCGCCCGCTTTCCTGGTCCATCCCACCTCCGCCAAGGACGCCGTCAGGGCCCAGATCCTGGCGCGCGCCATCGCGCCGCAACTTCAGACCGAGAGCCGCGCCCTCGCCGCGCAGATCGAGCAGGTCCGTCGCCTGCGCCGGGTGGTGGCGGCGGCCAGCGAGGACCTGTTCAAGTCGGAAAGCGCACTAGCCGATCAAAGGGCCAGGATCGAGGCCGCCATCGACCAAAAAACCGCGCTCGAACAGCAGTTGAATACCGGCGGGGCCGCGGCCCAGGCGGCCATGCGGGCCTTGGCGGACAAGGCGGGCAACCCGGACGCCTTGATCGCCCGCCTGCCGAAAAGCCCCGCCGCCGGCGATCCGGCCCCGGTCGGCTTCACGCCGCCGGTGCAGGGCGAACTGATCGCCCACTACGGCCAGCAGACTGAGAGGGGCCGAGCCTTGGGCTTGACCTGGCGGGCCGCGCCCGGGGCGCCGGTGCTGGCGCCCGTCGCCGGGACGGTGGAGTACGCAGGACCGCTGAAGGGTTACGGCATGGTCTTGATATTGGCGACCGGCGGAGCATATCATCTTGTTCTAGCGGGCCTTGAGGTCGCCAGCGAGACGACCGGACAGTCGGTCGCTGCGGGCGAACCGATCGGCCGAATGGCGGATGATGCAGCCACGCCCACTGACCTGTACCTGGAAGTCCGGCGCGACGGCGAGCCGGTCAACCCCGCGCGCTGGCTCAAGCCGGAGCGCCGCTGACGATCCGAGCGCCCACGCCGGGGCGCCGCGTCATCGCGTGGCTCATCCATGGGTCTGCGGGCGCCAAAGCGATCATTATTTTGTCGTAATTTCACGGGGCGTCTTCAAATCGGCGCAAATCCGACCTAAGGCCATGGGCTATGCGTAAAACCCTGCTGATCGGCGCATGCGCCTTTGTCCTGGGCGTCGGGACCACGACCTACGTGTTCCAGACGGCCCGGGCCGCCCAACCGCGCTCCGAAACCTACAAGATGCTGGAATTGTTCGGAGATGTGCTGACCCGCATCGACGCCCAGTATGTCGAACCGGTCGACGACAAGAAGCTGATCCAGGCGGGCATCGACGGCATGCTCACCTCGCTCGATCCGCACTCCGACTATCTGGATCCGGAGAGCTTCAACAATATGATGGACCAGACCCGCGGCGAATACGGCGGGCTGGGCATCGAGATCACCAGCGAAGACGGGGTGGTGAAGATCATCTCTCCGATGGACGACAGCCCGGCCTCCAAGGCTGGGTTGCAGTCGGGCGACTATATCACCGCCATCAACGGCCAAAGCGTGGTGGGGCTGAACCTGAACGACGCGGTCAAGCAGATGCGCGGCAAGGTGGGCGAGACCATCACCCTGTCCATCGCGCGGGAAAACCACGACCCGTTCGACGTCAAGCTCACGCGCGAGGTCATCGCGGTCAAGTCGGTGAAATCTCATCGCGAAGGCGATTACGGCTATTTGCGCATCGCCTCCTTCGACGAGAAGACCGGCGCGGAGACCGAGGCCGCGGTGAAGGACCTGTTGTCCAAGTCGCCCAAGATGAAGGGGCTGGTGCTCGATCTGCGCAACAACCCCGGCGGCTTGCTCGACCAGGCCATCACCGTGTCCGACGTTTTCCTCAACGGCGGCGAGGTGGTGTCTCAGCGCGGCCGCGACCCGCTCGATCCCAAGCAAGTGCAGCGCTACAACGCCAAGCCCGGCGGCGACATGCTGCACGGGCTGCCCATGGTGGTGCTGATCAACTCAGGCTCCGCTTCCGCCGCGGAGATCGTTGCCGGCGCCCTGCAAGACCGCCATCGTGCCGAGTTGGTGGGCCTGACCAGCTTCGGCAAGGGCTCGGTGCAGACCCTCATTCCTCTCAACAATGGTCTGGACGGCGCCCTGAAGCTGACCACGGCGCGCTACTACACCCCGTCCGGGCGGTCGATCCAGAGAACCGGGATCACCCCGGATCTGGAGGTGGCCAAAACTCGCGAGGAAGCTCAGGTCATCGCCGACCATTCGTTCCAGTTCTCCGAAGCCTCCTATCGCAACGCCCTGAACGCCGACGAAGGCAAGACCCGCGTCACGCCCCACCAACCAGCCGAAGAGCCTCCGGTCACATTCGATGAGAAGACCGGGGACTTTCAGCTGACCCGCGCGCTGGACGTGCTCAAGTACGGCGGCGTGTCCAGCACGCCGAAGCTGCCTACGCCCACGCCCAAGTTGGCCTCAGTGCTGGAGCGCAAAACTCCCGGCAAACCGCCCGTGGTCACATCCAAGGTCGATCCCGCCGCCGCCGAAACCCCGTAAACCCAGCCAAGGGCAGAGGGGCGACGAGCAGCGGGATCGTCGCCTTTCGTCAGCCGAATACGCCGTATTCCACCTGCAAGATGGAGCCGGTGTTGACGTCGATCAGCAGGGCGTCCGTGCCGTAGCGCACCCACTCGAAGCCGACCGGCGGCACCTCCAACCCGAACAGCCAGTAGTCGCCCAGGATGTACTGCGAGGACCAAAAATAGCGCGGCAGAATCTGGCCGTACGCCCAGCGCCGGGCGACCCAGCCCGCCCGAGGCGGATGATAGGGGCCGATCTGATAGGTGCGCGCCGCCTGGAAGTTGTGCTGATAGGCGCCGCGGTCCGCCGCGGCGGGGCGGGCGTTCCAACCGGCGGGCGGGGCCGGGCGGACATAGCCGCGAGGACCCGCGTGCGGCTCGGGCGCGGCACGAACCGGCCCGGCGCGCGACGGCGCGGCGTGGCCTGGGCCGCCGGGCCGACCGTGGTCAGGCTGGGCGGATGCGACACCACCGATGAGAGCCGCCGATGCGGCGAAGGTCAGGGCGATCTTCCATGAATGGGCCATGGGTTCCTCCATTTTGGTATGGCGTATCGACGTTATCAGGTCCATCGGCGTCGAGCTTGGGCTTAATTTGCGACGTTTGCGGCCTACACCCCCGTTCCCCGCCGGTCGCGCGCGCGCCGCACACGCGCTCCCAGGGCCTCGGGCCGATTCAGATCCCGTCTGATCTCGTCGCGTTTCTCGTGCACTGAAGCGATGACCAGGCCCATGGGAACGCCCAGGTCCACCAGCAGAGCCTCCGACAACTGCAAGCTGGCCTCCACCGTCTCGGGCACCGCTTCGGTGGCGCCCAATTCATAGAGCCGCGCGGCCTGGCGGGCGTCCCGGGCCCGGGCCGCAATCACCATCTGCGGCCGGGCCTGGCGGGCGGCGGCCACCACCGCTTCCACCGCTACGGCGTTATCCATGGTCACCACCACCGCAGAGGCGCTGTCCAGGCCGCAGCGGAGCAGGAACTCCACCCGCGACGCATTACCGAAATAGACCGCATGCCCGCGCCGGCGCCCAGCCTCCACTGTCTTGGCGTCCTGATCGACCGCCACCCAGGCGATCTGATGCCGGTCCAGCATGTCGGCCACCATCAGACCCACCCGACCATAGCCGACCACCAGCACCTTGGGCGCTTCTGAGGATGATCCCGGCGTCGTAACCTGGGCGGGGGGCTCGGCCGCCAGGGCGGGACGGCTGGCCGAGCGGCCGATACGCTCGCCCAGCATGGTCAGGGCCGGGATGGCGAACATGGACAGGGTGGCGATCAGCACCAGGATTTGGCCGGTCTGCGGCGCCACCAGACCCACGCCCGTAGCCTGGCCCATGACCACGAAGGCGAATTCGCCGCCCGCCGACAGGATCAGGCCCGCCTCCAGCGCCCGGCGCATGGGCCGGCCCGCCAGCTTGACCAGCAGGGCCGCCGCCAAGGCCTTGAACAGCACCAGGGCCAACACCCCGCCCAGGATCTGCAGCGGATGCGCGAGCAGAAGACCGAAATCCAAGCCGATGCCGACCGACAGAAAGAACAGGCCCAGCAGCAGGCCCTTGAACGGCTCGATCGTCACTTCCGCCTCGTGGCGGAACTCGGTCTCGGCCAATAGCAGGCCGGCGATGAAGGCGCCCAGGGCCATGGACTGGCCTGCCGCCGCCGACGCCAAGCCCGCCCCCACAACCACCAGCAGGCAGGCGGCCAGGAACAGCTCTTGGCTCTTAGCCCGCGCCACCGACTTGAGCATGGGCCGCAGCACCGCGCGCCCCACCGCCAGGATCAGGATCGGCGTGGCGATAGCCGGGACCAGGGCCAGGAGCAGGTCCATGCCGATCGGCCCGGCGTGGCCCCGCAGCAGCGAGACGGCCACCAGGATCGGCGCCACGGCCAAATCCTGGAACAACAGCACCGAAAAGGCCACTCGTCCCACGTCGGAATGCAGCCGCCGGCGTTCGACCAGGGTCGGCACGATGATGGCCGTGGATGATAAGGCCAGGGCCATGCCGATCACCGCCGCGGCGGCCGGCGGCTGGCCGAAGGCGGCGGCGACCAGGGCCAGCCCCGCCGCGCTCAGCACCGTCTGGGCCCCGCCCAGGCCGAACACCAGCCGGCGCAGCAGCCGCAGCCGCTCGAACGACAGTTCCAACCCGATCATGAACAGCAGGAACACCACGCCGAACTCGGCGATCTCGCTGATGTCCTGTTGATTGGTGATGGTCAGAAGGCCCAGCAGGGGCGCGCTCTTGGCCGCCGCGCCCAAGCCGTAAGGACCCAAGATCACCCCGGCGCCAAGGAAGCCCAGGATCGGGCTGATCTTTAGCCGCTTGAACAGGGGCACGATCACCCCCGCCGTGGCCAGGAAAAGCACCAGATCCTTGTAGTTGCCGGGGGAGACGCCGTGGTCCAATTCAGAAAAGCCCATGCTTCACTCAGGCCCGACTATGGGGGCTTCCCGGCCGCCGGGAAAGGCGGCAAAGCAGGGGTTCGCCCGGCTACGCCCTATTTCCGGCAGGAAGAAGAACCGCCCATGCAACCCTGCTCACGCTCCACCCTGGCATGGGGCCCGTTTGTCGCCCTGCTGCTGGCCAGCAGCTTTCCAGGCGGCGCGCATGCGCAGACGGCGCCCGCTTTAGCCGCCGCGCCAACCCTCGACCTGGCCCAGGCGCCCCGGTTTGGCAGTTGGGGCTTCGATCCCGCCGGGCAGGACCAATCGGTCAAGCCGGGCGACGATTTCTACCGCTTCGCCCAGGGCAAGACGGTGGACGCCATCGTTATTCCCTCCGACCACGCCCGCTACGCCCGTTTCGACGCCCTGGAGGACCTGTCGGAGGCCCGCAGCCGCCAGGTGGTCGAGGACGCCGCCCGGTCCAGCGATCCAGACGCCCAGCGCATCGGCGCCCTCTACGCCAGCTTCATGGATGAGGCGCGACTGAACGCGCTGGGCGCAAAGCCCCTGCAGCGGGATCTGGACGCCGCGCGGCGCGCGCACAGCCGCGAGGACTTGGCCCGCCTGATGGGCCGCGGCGCCCAATCCCTTTTTGGCTCCTGGTTCGGGGCCTATATCGGCGTCGACGCCAAGGACCCCAAGCACTATGCGCTGATCCTGATGCAGGGCGGCTTGAACCTGCCCGACCGGGACTACTACCTGACGCCCGGCTTCGCCCCGCAGAAGGCCAAGTACCAGGCGTATGTCGCCGCCACCCTCAAGCGTATCGGCTGGTCGGATGCAACGGCGCGCGCCAAGGACATCGTGGACCTGGAAACGGCGATCGCCCAGGTGAGCTGGAGCCGAGTGGACCGGCGCGACGCCGACAAGACCTACAATCCCACGACGGTGGACGATCTGGCTCGGGCTGCGCCGGGCTTTCCCTGGCGCGCGTTCCTCGAAGCGGCGGACCTAGGCAAGGTTCAGCGGGTGATCATCAGCGAGAACACGGCTTTCCCCAAGATCGCGGCGCTCTATGCCTCAACGCCGATGGATGTGCTCAAGGCCTGGACCGCGTTCACCTTAGCCGACCACGCCTCGCCCTACCTGGACAAGGCCTTCGACCAGGCACAGTTCGACTTCCATTCCACAGCCCTGTCGGGCGTTCCCGAACAACGCGCGCGCTGGAAACGCGCGATCGGCCTGATCAACGAGAACATGGGCGAGGCGCTGGGACGCCTTTACGTGCAGGCCTATTTTCCACCCCAGTCCAAGGCCCGCATGCTGGCCTTGGTGAGCGATCTGCGCGGAGCCCTGGCCGAGCGCCTGAAGCGGTTGGACTGGATGAGTGCGCCGACCAAGGCCAAGGCCCTGGAGAAACTCAGCAAGCTGAACGTCAAAGTCGGCTATCCCAACAAGTGGCGCGACTATGGCGCGCTATCGCTCACGGCCGACGACCTGTACGGCAACGTCGAGCGGGCCCGGGCCTTCGATTGGGCTTTCCATGTGGGCAGGCTGGACATGCCGGTGGACCGCGAGGAATGGGGAATGACGCCCCAGACCGTGAACGCCTACTACGACTCCAGCATGAACGAGATCGTGTTCCCTGCCGCGATCCTGCAGCCGCCCTTTTTCGATCCAGGCGCTGACGATGCCGTGAACTACGGCGCCATCGGCCAGGTGATCGGCCATGAAATGACCCACGGCTTTGACGACCAGGGCCGCAAGTCCGACGGCGACGGCGTGCTGCGCGACTGGTGGACCCAGGAAGACACTGCTCAATTCGACTCCCGCGCAGCGCGTCTGGCCGACCAGTATTCAGCCTTCGAGCCCTATCCAGGCGTTCACATCAACGGACAGCTGACGCTCGGCGAGAATATCGCCGACCTGGGCGGCCTATTGATCGCCTATGACGCCTATCACGCGTCCCTGGCCGGCAAACCCGCGCCGGTGACGGACGGCCTGACCGGGGATCAGCGCTTTTTCCTGGGATGGTCCCAAATCTGGGCCTCGAAAATGCGCGACAACGCCCTTCGTCGGCAGCTGGCGGCCAATCCGCACTCGCCCAACGAGTTCCGGGTCAACGGCGTGGCCCGCAATATCGATGCCTGGTACGAGGCGTTCGATATTCAGCCGCGCGACAAACTTTATCTGGCGCCGGACCAGCGCGTGCGCATTTGGTGATTTTTTGTCGGAAGTGTATAAAATAACGCTTGGCTATGACGCCAAAATGAAAGAGCCGCCGCGAATCCTCGCAGCGGCTCCATCGTGGTTGTTAAACCCGCGATAAGTAGGGCGTTTCCTCCCCAAAACGCCCGCGGTCGAGGCTGCTTCCGGCCTTCGTGTCCGCGTGACCAGGAGACAAACGCAAATTCCACCGCCTGTCAACTTGGCTAGGCGCTTATTATTGATACCGCGGTCCAAATTTCCGTGATCTTGCCACAATTTTTTGTACATATTTGAGCAAAAATGGCGGAAACCGTGTCAATCCAGCAACGATAAGGCTTTTTCTAGCGCGTCAGCGGCCGGACAATCGGCTTGGAACACGTAATCGGG
The DNA here is from genome assembly GCA_003164925.1 of Caulobacteraceae bacterium. Taxonomy (GTDB): domain Bacteria; phylum Pseudomonadota; class Alphaproteobacteria; order Caulobacterales; family Caulobacteraceae; genus BOG-938. Next base: position 4,379 of record PLRV01000011.1, on the reverse strand, counting down.
ACGAGCCGCCGTCGTCGGACCAAGGCCGGAAGCGGCCAAATCCTCAGCCGTCTCGAACAGGGCGCCGATGGGCGTCAAAAGGCCCCGGCTATCTCCGTGCTGGTCCTCCCACGCCACGGTCGCGAGGGTCTTGGCCCGCGCGCGCGCCTCAACCGCCCGCAGAAAGCCGCGAACCGTCTCGACCTGGGCGCGGGTCCAGCCCGCTTTCAGGCCGGCGGCCAGTTGCGCCTGACTCTTGAGGATGGTCCCATCGGAAAGGACCTTTAGATTATTAGCCGCCAGGGTAGCCCCGGTGGTGGTGATGTCGACGATCAGCTCCGCTGCGCCGGCCGCAGGAGCGCCCTCGGTCGCGCCGCTTGATTCCACGATGCGGTAATCGGCCACTCCGTGGGCGGCGAAGAAGGCCCTCGTCAGCACGGTGTACTTGGTGGCCACCCGCAGACGCCGGCCGGTGCGCGCCAGATAGGCGGCGGCCACCTCCTCCACATCGGCCATGATGTCCACGTCGATCCAGCTCTTGGGCGCGGCCACCACCACGTCGGCGCGGCCAAAGCCCAGGGCGCGCAGCAGCAGCACCCGTCCGTCGACCCCCTCGCCGCGCTCGCGCAGCAGGTCTTCGCCCGTCACCCCCAGGTGGGCCTCGCCGCAGTCCAAGGCGGCGGCGATGTCGGAGGCGGACAGCAATTGCACCTGCACCTGAGGCAGCCGATCGATGGAGGCCCGGTAGCCGCGCGCGCCGCCGGCTGTCTGCAGATTGAAGCCGCTGTCGGCCAGCCAGGCCTCCGCCTGCTCCTTCAGCCGCCCCTTGGAGGGCAGGGCCAAGATCAAGGGATCGCCGCTCATGACCGCCCTCCCGCCCAGGCGCGCCAGGGGCGCACCATGCAGCCAGCCGCCCCGCCTACCTCACCCGCGCCGCCGCCCGCCACGCTGGCGGACTGGGCCGCCAGGCGGGTCAACAGGCTGTCGTAGCGACCGCCGGCCGCGACCGGCGCATCCGGCCCCAGGGCGCCGCTGAGTATTTCGAACAGGAAGCCGTCATAATAGCCGAAGGCGCGGCCGAAGGCGGGCGACAGACGCATGTTCTCCTGCGGAGCGCCTGCGTCGTTCAGTATGGCCAGCCGTTCGCGCCAATCGTCCAGTTGCGCCGACAGATCCGCCCCAGCCTCGGTCGCCAGCGCCTTAATGGACGCCAGCGCCGCCTCAGGTCGATCGGCCACCGCCAGGAAGCGGTTGATCAGGTCGGTCTGGCCCGGCGTCAAACGCGGGGCGGCGCGATCGTTGGCGCGTTCAGCCAGGCGATGCACGATCTCCTGAGCCGTACGCCCGCCCACGGGCTCGATACCGGCCACGGCCCACAATTCCTCCAGCGCCGCCGCCGCCTCGGCCTGCGGCAACCGGGCCAGAAGGCCAGCCAGATGATCGCCTTCGCGCGGCGCCGAATTGGAGGTCTGGGCCCTGTCCAGCTCCGCCTTGAGCGAGCGAGGGCGCGAGAAGGCGCGCTTGAGCCGCGCCGTCAAAGAAGAGCCCAGGCCCAGGGCGTCGACGAAGGCGGAAAACAGACTGACGTCGCCCAGTTCGATGGACAGGTCTGCGCGCCCCCCGGCGCGGGCGGCCCGCCAGGCCAGGGCCAGCAGTTCAGCGTCTTCGGCCTTGGCCGTGCGTGTCCCCAGCCGCTCCAGGCCGATCTGCAGGAACTCCTCCGAGCGGCCCGAGCCTGGCGGAGCCACCACGAAGGCCTTGCCCTCATAGCGATAGGCGCAGGGGCCCGCGCGCGCCGCCATATGCGCCAGGGCCGCGGCAATCGTGAAGTCGGGCCGCAGGCAAGCCTCGTCGATACCATCGGCCTGCACTACGAACAGGCGCGAGCGCATGGCCTCGCCCGACAAATCCAGCAGCAAAGCCAGGGGCTGCATCACCGGCACGTCGATCAAGGTCGCGCCCTGATCGAGGAAGGGCGCGCGCATGGCGGCCAGCGCCGCTTCGGGACAGGATGGCTCCAGCGCGATCATCGCACCCGCCCCACGATATCCAGGACTGCTTCGGCCAATCGGTCGCGCGGCACGGTGAACTGGCCGGGGCGCTCCTCGCGCCAGGCGGTGTTGGCGGAGACGGCCTGAGACAGAGCGCGGCCCAAGTCAAGGTTCTTGACGGTGGCCTGGCCGGCCTTGCGTTCGTCCTCGCCGATGATCACCACCGCCGGCGCGCCGCGCCGGTCGGCGTATTTCATCTGCGCCTTCATGCCCGAAGCGCCCAGATAGACCTCAGCCGCGAGACCGGCGGCCCGTAGCTGGCCCGCGACGGCGAGATAGTCCGTCATCTGATCCTGATCGAGCACAATCACAACCACCGGTCCGCGCGCGGCGGCCTCGGCTTGGCGGCCCGCGGCGCTCAGCGCCGCGGCCAAACGCGATACGCCGAAGGAAAAGCCGGTGGCCGGGGTGGTCTGGCCGGTGAAGCGGGCGATCAGGTCGTCGTAGCGGCCGCCGCCGCCCACCGAGCCAAAGCGAACCGGAGCGCCCTTTTCATCCGTTGTCTGTACAAGAAGCTCGGCCTCGAACACCGGGCCGGTATAATACTCAAGGCCGCGCACCACCGAGGGGTCGAACACGGCCTGGGCCTCGCCCACGCCCAGCCCTTTCAGCGCCGCGTCGATGCGGGCCAAGTCCTCCAGGCCTTCCGCCCCTTCGGGCGAGCCGCCGACCACGGTGGATAGCTTATTGAGGGTCTCGCCCCGCGTGCCCGCGCCGGCCTGCACGAAGGCCAGCACCGCGTCGACGGCGGCCGGCGCCAGCTTGGCGCCGACGGTGAAGGCGCCGGACTCGTCCTTGCGGCCTTCGCCGAGCAACAGGCGCACGCCCTCAAGTCCCAGGCGGTCCAGCTTGTCGGCCGCGCGCAGGACGGCAAGTTTCTGGCCGGCGCTCTGCACGCCCGCCAGCGACAACAGCCCGTTGAGCAGCTTGCGGTTGTTGATCTTGATCACATAGTCCGCGGTCGACAGACCCGCGGCCTGCAGACCCTCGCCGGCCATGGCGATCATCTCGGCGTCGGCCTCGGGGCGGGCCGAGCCCACCGTGTCGGCGTCGCATTGCACGAACTGGCGGAAACGTCCCGGACCGGGCTTCTCGTTGCGCCACACCGGCCCGAAGGCGTAGCGGCGGAACGGCTTGGGCAGGGTCTCCCAGTTCTCGGCGGCGAAGCGGGCCAGGGGCGCGGTCAGATCGTAGCGAAGCGCCATCCACTGCCCGGCGCCGTCAGAATCCGGATCGTCCTGCAGGGCGAACACGCCCTCATTGGGACGGTCGGAATCCGGCAGGAACTTGCCTAGGGCGTCGGCGTATTCGAAGGCTCCGGTATCCAAAGCCTCGAAGCCATAGCGTTCATAGACGCGCGACACCGCTTCCACGATGGCGCGTTCAGCGCGCAGGACAGGAGCGCGCTTGTCAACGAAGCCGCGCGGAACACGCGCCTCGGGGCGGAAATCGGCGTCAGACATGGCTGGGCTCTAGCGGATGACGGCGCGGCGAGCAAGAAAGGCGGGGTTGGGGGTAGAAAAGATGAAGTATCAGGACCTGAAAATCCGGGACGCAGGCCGGCTAGGCCTACTCGGGGTTGGCCTAGCAGCGGCTGTCATCATCTGCATCGGGTTGAGAGCCAGCGTCGAGCCCATGATGGGGCAACGCTATTGGCCCACGGTCGGTGCAATGGCTTTCATGTGCCCGCTCGTCCTTTCGGTGGCGGCTTGGTACCTGATCTCGTCACCTGAACAGGATGCGAAGTTCCTGAAATGGGCCGAGCGAAATCTCCGGCAAAAGCCTGGTCCGAAGTTCGATCCGACGCTGCTGGACCCCACCGACCCGAACTACGATGTCTCAACTTTTAGCTATTGGATGGCCAAGCTGCGCGGCGGCCCTTCCTGAAGGCAGCCGCAGCAATCACCCTAAGGCAGCCGTCACAAGACCCAACCTTAATTCCATGGCGGAGCATTTGCTTCCGGGCCCGGCCAACTCAAGGCCGGCGCTTCGCGCCGCCGCTGCGCGGTCGCCGTAGGCGAGCCTTGACTTGGACGGGACCGGAAGCTGCGATCTTGGCATGGACTTAAGGGCGGGAGGCTTTCCAGAGGAAAGTCGGCGCCCACGCGCGACACCTTCAGCCCTCCGCGTCGAGGTCCTGGCCCTTGGTCTCGCGCAGGAAGAACAGCGCGACGAGCACCGAGATCAGGGTGCAGCCCAGCGGGTACCACAGGCCGAAGTACATGTTGCCGTTGACCGCGACGATGGCGAAGGCCACCGCCGGCAGGAAGCCGCCAACCCAGCCGGTGCCGATGTTGTAGGGCAAGGACATGGCCGTGTAGCGGATGCGGGTGGGAAACAGCTCCACCA
>PLRV01000052.1 GCA_003164925.1 Caulobacteraceae bacterium | reverse complement strand
ACCCCGCCGGAGCAATCCGGCGGGGGTTTTTGTTTGTCGGCTCACGGCGAGAGCGCCGACGCGGTCACCCCCGCCGTATCGGCCGCCCCTCACCGCCCGTAGTAGTTGTCGCGCTCGTGGCCATAGTAGCGGGGCGGCGGGGGCGGCGGCGCGGGAACGTCCTTCACCCGCTGGGCCATGAAGTCGAAGCGCCGGTCCAGGTCCGCGCGCATCCAGGGAGCCATCCCCTGCTGAATGTAGCGGTATTCCAGCCCTTCCAGACCGAGGATGTCGCGCTGCAGGTCGTGCGCCTCGCGCCGTCCCATGTAGCCGGCGTCCACCGCCCTATCGATTCGCCGGTTGAGCCAGTAGCCCCGCTCGCGAATGCCGACCCATTCGCCGGGCCGGTGGCCGTAGCCCCAGCCCTGTGGCCCGTAGCGCGGATCGTAGCGCGGATCGCCATAGTGCGGCTCGCCATAGGCCGGATAGCTGTAACCGTCCTGATAGAGCGCCTGGGGGGTGGGTTGCGCCAGCGGCGGGGGAGGGCCCCCGCTGTTGGCGCCGCCGCCCTGCGCTCCCAGGGCCGCGCCTGCGGCGGGGGACGCGGGCGATCCGCCGGGCCTGGGCTGCGCCAGGCCCGCGGTCCCTGCAATCAGGGTCGCGGCGGCCGCCGAAGCCAGCATCAATCTACGCATCGTCCAGGTCTCCAAAAGCCAACGTCCATGGCCATAAGGCGCCACCGCAACTGAACAGGGCCTGACACAATTTGTCTTATTGTGTCTTACGTGGATGACAAGACGGCGGCGCAAAAGGGCGTCCCGCATGGTCGTATGGGATTTTTGTCCGCTTTCTGTCCTTGACGGACCCGGCGCAGCAGAGTATCCACCGCGCCTCTGTTGGACCGGCTGTAACCGAGGGTTTCCGAGGTTAGACGCGGTTCGCGAGACGGCCTGACATAGCGTTCCCCAAACTTGGGTTTGATGGGGACGTCGTTTTGGGAAACAGTCCCCGCGGAATTCCGCGTGGACTATTCGTTTTGCGGAATCGCCCGTTCGATGCTGCTTGGGGTTTCGGCCCTGGGTCATCGGGTTTGGTCTTTGACACAGTATCTGGCGTGGCGAGCGCTTTTAGAGAGAGCGAGATGGATCGACAAAATATCCGTATCCGGCTCAAGGCCTTCGACCACCGGGTGCTGGATCATTCCACACGCGAGATCGTAAACACCGCTAAGCGCACCGGCGCGACCGTGCGCGGCCCGATTCCGCTGCCCACGCTCATCGAGCGTTTCACCGTCAACCGCTCGCCGCATATCGACAAGAAGTCGCGGGAGCAGTTTGAGATCCGCACGCACAAGCGCGTGCTCGACATCGTCGATCCCACCCCGCAGACCGTGGACGCGCTGATGAAGCTCGACCTATCCGCCGGCGTGGACGTCGAGATCAAGCTCTAGGGGATGGCGGCCATGCGAACCGGCGTAATCGCCAAAAAGCTGGGTATGACGCGCTTCTTCGACGAAGACGGCGCCCACGTGCCCGTGACCGTGCTGTCGCTTGACGGTTGCCAGGTCACCGCCCAGCGCACCCAGGAAAAGGACGGCTATGTCGCCCTGCAGCTCGGTGCGGGCGCCAAGAAGGCCAAGAACACCAGCCAGGCCGAGCGCGGCCATTTCGCCAAGGCTCTGGTTGAGCCCAAGCGGGTCGTGACCGAGTTCCGCGTGGACGAGTCGGGGCTGATCGAAGTGGGCGCGGAATTCACCGCAGACCATTTTGTGCCCGGCCAGAAGGTCGATATCCAGGGCGTGACCGTCGGTAAGGGCTTCGCCGGCGCTATCAAGCGTTGGCACTTCGGCGGTTTGCGCGCCACCCACGGCGTTTCGGTGTCCCACCGCTCGCACGGCTCGACCGGCCAGCGCCAGGATCCGGGCAAGGTCTTCAAGAACAAGAAGATGGCCGGCCATCTTGGCCAGGACAACCGCACCACCCAGAACATCACCGTGTGGCGCGTCGACGTCGAACGCGGCCTGATTCTGGTCAAGGGCGCGGTTCCGGGCGCCGAGGGCAGCTATGTGAAGGTGCGCGACGCGATCAAGCGTCCGATCCCCAAGGACGCTCCCACGCCGGGCGCTATCCGCAAGGCGCAAGCCGAGGCGGCTCCGGCCGTCCAAGCTGAAGCTCTCGTGGAAACCAACGAAGCCGGGGGCGAAGCTTAAGATGAAACTCGACGTCGTAACCCTCGACGCCGGCAAGGCCGGCTCCATCGAGCTGCCTGACGATATCTTCGGCATCGAAGATATCCGCGGCGATATCCTGCAACGGGTCGTGACCTGGCAGTTGGCCAAGCGCCGCTCCGGCAACCATAAGATCCAGGTCCGCAACGAAGTCTCGCGGACCGGCAAGAAGATGTACAAGCAGAAGGGCACCGGCGGCGCCCGTCACGGTTCGCGCCGGGCGGCCCAGTTCGTCGGCGGCGCCAAGGCCCACGGGCCTGTTGTGCGCAGCCACGAGTTCTCGCTGACCAAGAAGGTGCGCGCGCTCGGTCTGCGGCACGCCCTGTCGTCCAAGGCCAAGACCGGCTCCCTCGTGGTGCTGGACGCCGCCAAGCTCGATACGCCCAAGACCGCGGCGCTGAGGGCTCACTTTGACAAGCTCGGCCTGACCAACGCCCTGATCATCGCAGGGGCTGAAGTGGACGGCGCTTTCAAACTGGCCGCTCGCAACATTCCCAACGTCGACGTGCTGCCGAACGCCGGCTTGAACGTCTATGACGTGCTGCGTCGCCATACCCTGGTCCTGACCCGCGACGCGGTCGAGGCCATCCAGGCGCGCCTGGCCGATAAGGACGCCGCTTGATGCCGACCGCTCGCCATTACGACACCATCATCGCCCCGCTCATCACCGAGAAGGCGACGCTGCTGACCGAACTGAACAAGGTCGTCTTCCGCGTGGCCGATGACGCCACCAAGGACGAGATCGCCGCGGCGGTCGAAGAGCTGTTCAAGGTCAAGGTGATCAAGGTCAACACCCTGATCACCAAGGGCAAGACCAAGCGCTTCAAGGGCATCCTTGGGCGGCGCTCGGACGTCAAAAAAGCCATCGTCACGCTCCAAGAGGGCCAGACGATCGACATCTCCACGGGGCTCTAAGTCATGGCTCTGAAAACCTTCAATCCGACTTCGCCCGGCCGTCGCGGCTTGGTGCTCGTCGACAAGTCCGACCTGCACAAGGGCAAGCCGGAAAAGAGCCTGGTCGAGGGGCTGACCAAGTCGGGCGGTCGCTCGTCCAACGGTCGCGTCACCACCCGTTTCCGGGGCGGCGGCGCCAAGCGCCTGTACCGGATCGTCGACTTCAAGCGCCGCAAGTTCGATGTGGCCGCCACGGTCGAGCGGATCGAGTACGACCCGAACCGCACCGCCTTCATCGCCCTGATCAAGTACGCCGATGGCGAACTGGCCTATATCCTGGCGCCGCAGCGCCTGAAGGTGGGCGACGAGGTCATCGCCGGTGAAAAGACCGACGTGAAGCCGGGCAACGCCATGCCCCTGCGCGGCATGCCGATCGGCACCATCGTCCACAATATCGAGCTGAAGCCGCTCAAGGGCGGCCAATTGGCCCGCTCCGCCGGGGCTTACGCCCAGTTGGTCGGACGCGACGCCGGCTATGCCCAGATCCGCCTGACCTCGGGCGAGTTGCGCATGGTGCAGGACGGTTGCATGGCCACAGTGGGCGCGGTGTCCAACCCCGACCACATGAACGAAAGCCTGGGCAAGGCCGGCCGCGTTCGCCACAAGGGCCGTCGCCCGCACGTGCGCGGCGTGGCCATGAACCCGGTCGATCACCCCCACGGCGGCGGTGAAGGCAAGACCTCGGGCGGCCGTCACCCGGTCACCCCCTGGGGCAAGCCGACCAAGGGCCGCAAGACCCGCACCAACAAGGCGACGGACAAGTACATTATCCGCTCGCGCCACGTTTCGAAGAAGGGCCGCTAATCGATGACCCGCTCGGTTTGGAAAGGTCCGTTTGTTGACGGCTTCCTGCTCAAGAAGGCCGACGCCGTACAAGGCTCCGGCCGCAAGGACGTGATCAAGACATGGTCGCGCCGCTCCACCATCATGCCCCAGTTCGTCGGCCTGACCCTCGCGGTCTACAACGGCCAAAAGCACGTGCCCGTGCTGGTGAGCGAAGACATGGTGGGCCACAAGCTCGGCGAGTTCGCCCCCACGCGCAACTTCTACGGCCATGCGGCCGATAAGAAGGCCAAGAGGAAGTAGCGATGAGCAAGAAAGCGACCGAACGGCGCCTTAAGCCCGTCGAGGCCATGTGCAAGGTGCGCACGCTGCGCACCAGCCCGCGCAAGCTGAATCTGGTGGCCCAGTCTATCCGTGGCCTGAAGGTGCAGCGCGCCCTCAACGAGTTGGAATTCTCGGCCAAACGCATCGCCAAGGATGTGCGCAAGGCTCTGTATTCCGCGATCTCGAACGCCGAAAACAACCACAACCTCGACATCGACAATCTGATCGTGGTCGAGGCCTATGTGGGCAAGAACCTGGTGATGAAGCGCTTCTCCGCCCGCGCGCGGGGCCGCTCATCGCGTATCGAAAAGCCGTTTTCCGAGATCACGATCGTGGTCCGCGAGCTGGGCGAGGCCGCCTAATGGGTCAGAAAGTCAATCCCGTCGGGCTGCGGCTCGGCATCAACCGCACCTGGGACAGCCGCTGGTTCGCGGCCGGCCATGACTATGGCCGTCTGCTGCACCAGGACATCGCCATCCGCAAGGAGCTGAAGAAGCGCCTCGGTCAGGCCGGCGTGTCGCGGATCATCATCGAACGCCCGCACAAGAAGTGCCGCGTGACCATCTATGCCGCGCGCCCCGGCGTGATCATCGGCAAAAAGGGCGCGGATATCGACAAGCTGCGCAAGGATCTCTCGGTGATGGCCGAGGGCGAGGTGTTCTTGAACATCGTCGAAGTGCGCAAGCCCGAAGTGGACAGCCAACTGGTGGCCGAGAACATCGCCCAGCAGCTCGAGCGCCGGGTCGCCTTCCGCCGCGCCATGAAGCGTTCCATCCAGTCCGCCATGCGCCTTGGCGCAAAAGGCGTGCGGATCAACGTGTCTGGCCGTCTGGGCGGCGCGGAAATCGCGCGCATGGAATGGTACCGCGAGGGCCGCGTTCCGCTGCACACCTTGCGCGCCGATATCGACTACGGCTTCGCCGAAGCCAAGACCACCTACGGCATCATTGGCGTGAAGGTGTGGATCTTCAAAGGCGAGGTCCTGGAGCACGATCCCATGGCGCTGGACAAGCGTCTGGCCACTGAGACGGGCCCCGCAGGCGAAGGCGGCGGCCGCAACGAACGTTCGGATCGTCCCGATCGCCGTGATCGACGCGACCGGGCTGGGTGAGGTAAGTTATGCTGTCACCGAAAAAGACCAAGTTCCGCAAGGCTTTCAAAGGCCGCATTCACGGCACGGCCAAGAGCGGCTTTTCGCTGAACTTCGGCGCCTATGGCCTGAAGGCGCTGGAGCCGGAACGCGTCACGGCGCGTCAGATCGAAGCGGCTCGCCGCGCGATCACGCGCCAGATGAAGCGCCAGGGGCGGGTGTGGATTCGGGTGTTCCCCGACCTGCCCGTGTCGGACAAGCCGGCGGAAGTGCGGATGGGCAAGGGCAAGGGCGCGGTCGAATACTGGGCCGCGCGTGTTCACCCCGGCCGCATCCTGTTCGAAATCGACGGGGTTCCGGACGATGTCGCCCGCGAGGCGCTTCGCCTGGGCTCCGCCAAGCTGCCGATCCGCACCAAGGTGGTGAGCCGGATCGACGCCGGCGTGGCGCACGCGGCGGAGTAGGGTGCAATGAAAATCGATGACATCCGTCGGATGACCCCCGACCAGCTCCAGGACCAGCTGATCCAGCTGAAGAAGGAGCAGTTCAACCTGCGTTTCCAGGCGGCGACCGGCCAAATGGAAAAGACCCATCGCGTGGACGAGATCCGCAAGGACATCGCGCGCCTCAAGACTGTGCTGCGCGGCAAGGCCGCCGCGGCGGCATAAGGACGAGCAATATGCCCAAGCGAATTCTGGAAGGCGTGGTGATCTCCGACAAAGGGGACAAGACCGTGGTGGTGAAGGTCGAACGGACCTTTCTTCACCCCGTGCTGAAGAAGACCGTTCGCCGGTCCAAAAAGTATCACGCGCATGACGAAGCCAATGCCTACAAGGCCGGCGAAGTCGCCCGTATCATCGAATGCGCGCCCAAATCCAAGCTGAAGACCTGGGAAGTTCTGCCGAAGGCAGCCCAGGGCGCCAGCGCGTAAGTTAGGAAGGTCTGACCTATGATACAGATGCAGACTAACCTGGAAGTCGCCGATAATTCAGGCGCCCGCCGGGTCATGTGCATCAAGGTGCTGGGCGGCGCAGGGCGCCGTTACGCCAGCGTCGGCGATGTCATCGTGGTCTCCGTCAAGGAAGCCATCCCGCGCGGCCGGGTGAAGAAGGGCGACGTCCTTCGGGCCATCGTCGTGCGCACCGCCCAGGGGGTGAAGCGCAAGGACGGTTCGCTGATCCGCTTCGACAAGAGTGCGGCGGTGATCGTCAATAAGCAGAACGAGCCCATCGGCACGCGGATCTTTGGCCCGGTTCCCCGCGAACTGCGCGCCAAGAACCACATGAAGATCATCTCGCTCGCGCCGGAGGTCCTGTAATGGCCGCCAAGATCAAGAAGGGCGACCGCGTGGTCGTGCTGACTGGCCGCGACAAGGGCCGTCAAGGCGCTGTGCTCAAGGTGCTGCCCAAGGATAGCCGCGTGTTGGTGGAAGGCCTGAACATCGTTCAGCGCCATACCCGCCCGACCCAAGGCGACCCGCAAGGCGGGATCAAGCCCAAGGAAGCGGCCCTGCATATTTCCAATGTCGCCTTGGTCGACCCCAAGAGCGGCGGCGCGACCCGCGTCGGCTTCCGTGTGGAAGACGGCAAGAAGGTCCGTTTCGCCAAAAAATCCGGCGAGGTCATCAATGGCTGATGCAACGTACGAACCCCGGCTGAAGGGCATCTATCGCGAGAGCATCCGCGCCTCGCTGAAGGAGCAGTTCGGCTACACCAACGAGATGCAGATCCCTAAGCTGGACAAGATCGTCCTGAACATGGGCATCGGCGAAGCGGTGAACGACTCCAAGAAGGTCCAGGCCGCCGTCAAGGATCTGACGGCGATCGCCGGTCAGAAGCCGGCCTCGACCCGGGCGCGCCAGTCCATCGCAGGCTTCAAACTGCGCGAGAACATGGTCATCGGCGCCAAGGTCACCCTGCGCAAGGACCGCATGTATGAGTTTCTGGATCGGCTGGTCACCATTGCCCTGCCGCGGGTCAAGGATTTCCGGGGCCTCAACGGCAAGAGCTTCGATGGCCGTGGCAACTACGCCATGGGCTTGAAGGAACACATCGTGTTCCCCGAGATCAACTACGACGAGATCGACCAGATGTGGGGCATGGACATCGTCGTCTGCACCACCGCTAAGACCGACGAGGAGGCCAAGGCTCTCCTCAAAGAATTCCAATTCCCGTTCAACAATTAGGGCGGGGGGAAAGCAAACATGGCCAAGAAAAGCGCCGTCAATCGCAATGAGATGGTTCGCCGTCTCGCCAAGCAGTACGAAGCCAAGCGCGCCGCGCTGAAGGCGACCGCCAACAACGAGAGCCTTCCGCTGGAAGACCGCTTCGAGGCGCGCCTGAAGCTCGCCAAGCTGCCGCGCAACTCGTCCAAGACGCGCATTCGCAATCGTTGCGAGCTGACGGGTCGTCCGCGCGCCTATTATCGCAAACTGAGAATGTCCCGGATCGCGTTGCGCGAGCTGGGTGCGGCCGGCCACGTGCCGGGCCTGGTCAAGTCGAGCTGGTGAGGAGGGGCAAATGTCTGTGAACGACCCCATCGGCGACATGATCGCCCGTATCAAGAACGCGGCCATGCGCAAGCGTTCGAAGGTTTCGACCCCGGCCTCGCGGATGCGCGGCCGTGTGCTCGACGTGCTGCAGTCCGAAGGCTACATCCGGGGCTATGCCCTGGTCGAACATCTGGACAAGCACCCGGAGTTCGAAATCGAACTGAAGTATTTCGATGGCGAGCCGGTCATCGCTGAGATTGCGCGCGTGTCCAAGCCGGGCCGGCGTGTCTATTCGTCGATCAAGGATCTCAAGCCGATCAAAAACGGCCTGGGCATCTCGATCCTGTCGACGCCCAAGGGCGTCATGTCCGACGCAGCCGCCCGCGACCACAATGTCGGCGGCGAAGTGCTCTGCCGGGTCTATTAGGGCAGGGCGAGGGAACAGAAACATGTCACGGATCGGCAAGAAGGCCATCGCGATCCCGTCCGGCGTGACCGTCACGCTCGACGGTCAAACCGTTACGGTGAAGGGCCCCAAGGGGCAGCTCGCCTGGACGGTGTCCGACGAGATCGCAGTTACGCACGAGAGCGGCCAGCTCACCGTCGCGCCGCGCAACGACAGCCAGCGCGCCCGCGGTCTGTGGGGCCTGTCGCGCACCCTGCTCGACAACATGGTCACCGGTGTGACCAAGGGCTACGAGGAAGTGCTCGAACTGGTGGGCGTGGGCTATCGCGCCGCCCTCAAGGGACAGGCGCTCAGCTTGCAGCTCGGCTTCAGCCACGACGTGGATATCCCGCCGCCCGCGGGCATCGCCTTCGCCGTGCCCAAGCAGACTGAAGTCCGCATCGCCGGCATCGACAAGCAACTGGTGGGTGAAGTCGCCGCGCGCATCCGCCGCATTCGGCCGCCCGAACCCTACAAGGGCAAGGGCGTGCGTTACGCCGGCGAACAAGTCCGCCGCAAAGAAGGCAAGAAGAAGTAAGCCATGGCTCTTTCTCCTCGCGATATTACCAAGCGTCGCGCCCAGCGCACGCGCACCCGCCTCAAGAGCCTGGCCTCCGGCCGTCCTCGCCTGTCGGTGTTCCGTTCGTCCAAGAACATCTATGCACAGGTGATCGACGACGCCAGCGGCGTGACCCTGGCCGCGGCCTCCTCGCTGGAAGCGAGCAAGGGCTCGGACAAGGAAGCGGCCGAACGTGTCGGCAAGCTGGTGGCCGAACGGGCGATCGAAAAGGGCGTCAAGGACGTCGTGTTCGATCGCGGCGGCTACATCTATCACGGCCGTGTAAAGGCCCTCGCCGATGCCGCGCGTGAAGCCGGCTTGAATTTCTAAGGGAATCCCTATGGCCCGCAGAGAAGAACGCGGCGGTCGCGACCGCAGCCCGGCTGGCGACGAGCGCGACAGCGACATCGTCGAAAAGCTGGTGCACATCAACCGCGTCGCCGCCACTGTGAAAGGCGGCCGCCGGTTCTCCTTCGCCGCCTTGATGGTGGTGGGCGACCAGAAGGGCCGCGTGGGCTTTGGCCACGGCAAGGCCCGTGAAGTGCCCGAGGCGATCCGCAAGGCGACCGAAGAAGCCAAGAAGTCCATGGTTCGCGTGCCCTTGCGCGAGAGCCGCACCCTGCACCACGATGGCGCTGGCCGTCACGGCGCGGGCAAGGTGATGCTGCGCGCGGCGCCTCCCGGCACCGGCGTGATCGCCGGCGGTCCGATGCGCGCGGTCCTGGAAACCCTGGGCGTGCAGGACGTGGTGGCCAAGTCGGTCGGCTCGTCCAACCCCTACAACATGGTTCGCGCCACGTTCGACGCGCTGAAGGGTCAATCTTCGCCTCGTCAAGTGGCTTCCAAGCGCGGCAAGAAGGTCGGCGACCTGCTTGGCCGCCGCAACGACGGCGCCTCGGCTGCGGCCGAAACCGCCGAAGGCTGAGGATTATTCAGATGGCCAAGATCACCGTCGTGCAGACCGGCAGCCCGATCCGCCGCAAGAACGACCAGCGCGCCACCCTGGTGGGCCTCGGTCTGAACCGAATCGGCCGCAAGTCCGTGCTGGACGATAACCCCTCCGTGCGCGGCATGATCGCCAAGGTGCAACACCTGGTGGCGATCGAGGGCTGACCCTATTCCCGCTTGTCCCCGCGAAGCGGGAATGAGTGGCTCTATTTCAATGCCGAGTCGGAGCCTTGCTCCGGCGTAGATCTCCAAGGAGAGGCGCACATGACCAAGCTCAATGAAATCGCCGACAACGAAGGTTCGTCCAAGTGGCGCATGCGGGTCGGCCGCGGCCCGGGTTCGGGCAAGGGCAAAACCGCCGGCCGCGGCGTTAAGGGCCAGAAGGCTCGCAGCGGCGTGGCCATCGCCGGCTTCGAAGGCGGCCAGATGCCGCTGCACATGCGTCTGCCCAAGCGCGGCTTCAAAAGCCTGTTCCGCAAAGCCTACGCCGAAGTCAACCTGTGGCGGATCGCCCAGGCGATCGAAACGGGCAAGCTGGACGCCAAAAAGCCGATCGACGTGCAAGCCTTGATCGCCGCTGGCGTGGTGCGCCGCGCCAAGGACGGCGTGCGTTTGCTGGGCCAAGGCGAGATCAAGGGCAAGTTGGACATCACCGTCCATTCGGCCACCGCTTCGGCCCGCAAGGCTGTCGAGGCGGCGGGCGGCAAGCTGACCACGAAAGTGGCCGCGGCCGAAGAGCCGCAGGCCTAAATTCTTGACGAAACGGGGCGCGAAGGTCTCGTTTCAGGCCGCGCTCGCTTTTCCAGCACGAACGCCTTATCTCAGGCCGTAAGACTTTAAGGGGGAGGCGTCATGGCCTCGGCGGCGGAACAACTCGCAGCCAATTTGAATGTCGGCGCCTTCCAGAAGGCCACCGACCTGCACAAGCGCCTGTGGTTCACCATCGGCGCGCTGATCGTCTATCGGCTCGGCACCTACATTCCCATTCCCGGCATCGACGCGGCGGTGTTCGCCAAGGCGTTCCAGGGGCAAGCCCAGGGCATGCTGGGCATGTTCAACATGTTCTCGGGCGGCGCCGTGCAGCGCATGGCCGTATTCGCCCTGAACGTGATGCCCTATATCTCCGCCTCGATCATCGTCCAGCTCATGGGCACCATCTATCCGCCGTGGGAAAAGCTGCGAAAGGAAGGCGGCGAGGCCGGCCGCAAGCAGCTCAATCAGTATACCCGCTACCTGGCGGTGGTGCTGGCGCTGGGCCAATCCTTCGCCATCTCCATGGGCCTGCAGAACACCCCCGGTCTTGTGGACAATCCCGGCATCGGCTTCATCGTGTCCACGGTGGTGAGCCTCACCGGCGGCAGCCTGTTCATGATGTGGATCGGCGAGCAGATTACCGCGCGCGGCGTGGGTAACGGCATCTCGTTGATCATCTTCGCCGGCATCGCCGCGGGTCTTCCCAATCTGACCATGCAACTGCTGTCCATGGTTCGCACCGGCTCGCTCAGCGGCGGCGTGTTGCTGTTCATCGCCGTGATGTCCGTGGCTGTGGTGGCGTTCATCGTGTTCGTCGAGCGCGCCCAGCGGCGGCTGCTGGTTCAGTATCCCAAGCGCCAGGTGGGCAATCGCATGTTCGGCGGCGATACCTCGTTCCTGCCGTTGAAGGTGAACACCGCCGGCGTAATTCCGCCGATCTTCGCCTCGTCGCTGTTGCTGCTGCCGACCACGGCCATGGGCTTTTTGGCCACGGCCAATCTGCCCTCCTGGGCCCAGTGGGCGCCCGGTTTCGTGGGCCAACTGCAGCACGGTCGGCCCCTGTTCATGGTCCTCTATGGGACGATGATCGTCTTCTTCTGCTTCTTCTACACCTCGGTGGTGTTCAATCCCGAGGAGACCGCGGAGAACCTGCGCAAGTATGGCGGCTTCCTGCCGGGCATCCGCCCTGGCAAGCGCACGGCGGAATATATGGATTTCGTGCTCACCCGTCTGACGGTGATCGGCGCGGCCTATATCGCCGTGGTGTGCCTTTTGCCGGAGGCGCTGATGGCCAAGATCGGCGGCAGTCTCTACTTCGGCGGCACCTCGATCCTGATCGTGGTGACGGTGACCATGGATACGGTCGCCCAGATCCAATCCTATCTGCTGGCTCACCAATATGAGGGGCTGATCAAGAAATCCAAGCTGCGCGGAGGGCGCGCGCGGTGAACCTGATCCTCTTCGGGCCGCCGGCGGCAGGAAAAGGCACCCAAGCCAAGAAGCTGGTCGCCGAACGCGGCATGATCCAGCTTTCCACCGGCGACATGCTGCGGGCGGCGCGGGCTTCTGGCTCCGACCTCGGCAAGAAGGTCGCCGCGATCATGGATTCAGGCTCGCTGGTGTCCGACGAGATCGTCATCGCCCTGATCGAGGAGCGCCTGCCCGAGGCCAAGGCCACCGGCGGCGCGATCTTTGATGGCTTTCCCCGCACCGTGGCTCAAGCCGAGGCGCTGGACGCCATGCTGGCGCGCCGCGGCGATAAGATCGACCACGTCATCCGCCTGAAAGTGGACGACGATGGCCTGCTGGCGCGGGTGGCCAAACGCTTTGCCGAGGAGGGCAGGGCCGATGACAACCCCGAATCCTTCAAGGTCAGGCTGCAGGCCTACAACGCCCAGACCGCGCCCCTGCTACCCTTCTATGCTCGTCAGGGTAAGCTGACGGAAGTGGACGGCATGGCCGCCGTGGATGTTGTGGCCAAGGCTATTTCGGCCGCGCTGGACCAGCCGGCGGCTGGGGCTGCGGAACGTGAAGTTTTTACGGCGTCAACCGACGCCGACCATTGACGGAAGTGTATTCGTACCTATAACGGTGCGCTTCCGCGAAAGAGCGCGATCGTCGCGCCGGCTCATCCGTTCAGGCGGGTGGCCGGGGCGTCCGTCGCGTTTTATGTGCGCGACCAGGAGATTTATGCGTGGCCCGTATCGCAGGCGTCAACATACCGACCAATAAGCGCGTTGTGATCGCGCTTCAGTACATCCACGGCATCGGCTCCGCCAAGGCGCGGGAAATCGTGCACAAGGTGGGCATTGAAGACGCGCGTCGCGTCAATCAATTGACCGACGCCGAGGTGTTGCAGATTCGCGAAGCGATCGACCGCGACTACACCGTCGAGGGCGACCTGCGCCGTGAAGTCGCCGTCAATATCAAGCGTCTGATGGACCTGGCCTGCTATCGCGGCCTGCGTCACCGCAAGGGCCTGCCCGTTCGCGGTCAGCGCACGCACACCAATGCCCGCACCCGTAAGGGCCCGGCCAAGCCGATCGCCGGCAAGAAGAAGTAAGCGAGCAACCCATGGCCAAAGAACCGGCGCGCGTTAAAAAGCGCGAGCGAAAAAACATCACCTCGGGCGTCGCGCATGTAAACGCCTCGTTCAACAACACCATGGTGACCATCACCGACGCCCAGGGGAACACCATCTCCTGGTCCTCCGCCGGGACCATGGGTTTCAAGGGCTCGCGTAAGTCGACCCCGTACGCCGCCCAGATGGCCGCCGAAGATGCGGGCCGCAAGGCGATCGAGCACGGCGTCAAGACCTTGGAGGTTAACGTCGCCGGTCCCGGCTCCGGCCGGGAATCGGCGCTGCGTGCGCTTCAGGCGGTCGGCTTCACCATCACCACCATTCGTGATGTGACCCCGATCCCGCATAATGGATGCCGGCCGCCCAAACGGCGCCGCGTCTAAGTAGACCTTGTTTCTATCCCTTCGCCGGCGCGTTGCTCGCGCCGGCCTTCGCGTTCGAGGGACCTAAATCCGTGATCGAAAAAAACTGGAACGAACTGATCCGTCCTGAGAAGCCGCTGATCGAGACCGGCGCGGACGCTCAACGCAAGGCGCGTATGGTCGCCGAGCCGCTGGAACGCGGTTTCGGAGTGACCCTCGGCAACGCCCTGCGCCGTGTGCTTCTGTCTTCGCTGCAAGGCGCGGCGGTCACCGCGGTGCAGATCGACGGCGTGGTGCACGAATTCTCCTCCATGGAGGGCGTGCGCGAGGACGTGGTCGACATCGTGCTGAATATCAAGCAACTGGCCGTGCGCATGCACGCCGAAGGCCCCAAGCGCATGATGTTGCGCGCCACGGGTCCTGGAGCGGTCACCGCTGGCCAGATCGAGACCCCGGCTGACATCGAGATCCTCAACAAGGATCACGTGCTGTGCACCCTGGACGACGGCGCTCAGGTGCGCATGGAGTTCACCGTGCAGAACGGCAAGGGCTATGTCCCGGCCGAGAAGAACCGTCCGGAAGACGCGCCCATCGGCCTGATCGCCGTGGACGCGCTCTACAGCCCGGTCAGGCGCGTGGCCTACCGCGTCGAGCCGACCCGTCAGGGCCAGTCGCTCGACTACGACAAGCTGATCATGGAAGTGGAGACCAATGGCGCGGTCTCCCCGGTGGACGCGGTGGCCTTCGCCGCCCGCATCCTGCAAGACCAACTGCAGATCTTCATCACCTTCGACGAGCCCACAAAGAAGGTCGAAGGCGAGGCCAAGCCTGAGCTGCCGTTCAACCCGGCCCTGCTCAAGAAGGTCGACGAGCTGGAACTGTCGGTCCGCTCGGCCAACTGCCTGAAGAACGACAACATCGTCTACATCGGCGACCTGATCCAGAAGACCGAGGCGGAGATGCTGCGCACTCCCAACTTCGGCCGCAAGTCCTTGAATGAAATCAAGGAAGTGCTGGCGGGCATGAACCTGCATCTGGGCATGGACGTGCCGAACTGGCCGCCGGAAAACATCGAAGACCTGGCCAAGAAGTTCGAAGACCAGATCTAAACCTGCGTTTCTGGGCCCGTCGCGAGACGGCCCCAAAGAGGAGAGACCGCCATGCGCCACGGTTACGCGCACCGCAAGCTGGGCCGCACGTCGAGCCACCGTACCGCGCTCTTCGCCAACATGGCGGCGAGCCTGATCAAGCATGAGCAGATCGTCACCACCCTGCCCAAGGCCAAGGAACTGCGCCCCTTCGTCGAGAAGCTGGTGACCCTGGCCAAGCGGGGCGACCTGCACGCCCGCCGCATCGCCATCAGCCGCGTGCGCGACATCGATCAGGTGGGCAAGCTGTTCGCCACCCTGGGCCCGCGCTACAAGGCCCGCGAAGGCGGCTATATCCGCGTGCTCAAGGCCGGCTTCCGCTACGGCGATAACGCCCCCATGGCCGTGATCGAGTTCGTCGACCGCGATCCGTCCGAAAAGGGCAAGGATTCCGGGCCGGTGATGGTTGGCGGCGAAGACTGAGTCACTAGCGGCAGGGACATTGAAAAGCCCCGGGCGAGAGTCCGGGGTTTTTTGCGTTTGTGGGTGGGTGGGTGGCGAAGGTGCCTAAGGGGTGGGAAGCAGCCATTGAAGCCATCGCCTCTTCCGGACATGCTCGTCGACTATGACTGCCAAGCCCTCGCTATACGCCGAGATCGACGGAGCCATTGAACGCTGGGTGAAGCAACATCGCTTGGCGCTTTGCCGGGAGTGGCAGGGAGAGGTGCGCTTTTGGTACACCTCAAGGGGTAAGGAAGTTTTTCAGGTTGCCGTTGACCGCCCCGTCAGCGACGTCGTCAAGGTCCACGCATGGAGCGTCGAGACGGATGACGACGGCGAGCTGCACGGGGAGTGGAGTGTTCGCTTGGTGAATTTGGAGCCGGCATTGGCAACCGCCACGAAGCTCATAGATTTGTCGCCCGGTCGCGCTCGACTGGTCGCCTAGGGTCGTAATCACCGGCCCACCACAGCTCAAATCCCATCGTCATCCCACGGGCGTCCGAAGGACGAACCGGGGGACCCAAGCGACATTGGCCAAGCCTTGCGCCCAAGCTAGGGTTCCGTCATGGCCGGCTGGGTCTACATCCTCGCCAGCGCGCCTTACCGCACGCTTTACATCGGCGTCACCGCCGACCTGCTTCGCCGCATCTTCGAACACCGTGAAGGCGTCGGCTCACAGTTCGCCAAACGATACGGCGTGCACCGTCTCGTCCATTCCGAATGGTTCGAGGATATCGAGCACGCCATTCATCGCGAGAAACGGCTCAAGAAATGGAACCGGCGCTGGAAGATCGACCTGATCGAGCGGGACAATCCTGGTTGGGATGATCTGTACGCGCGGCTGAATTGGTAAGCGTCGCTTGGGTCCCCCGGTCCGCTCTGCGAGCGGCCGTGGGATGACGATGGGGGGTAGCGCCGCGCACTGAAATCACAGCGGCCGCTTGCGCCGCTTGGCCGGCGGTTTATCTACAGCGACGTTACAATCGAAGGCCCCGGCTTCCATGCGTCCCCATCTGCTCACCCTGCTGTTCGCCGGCCTGATCGCGGCCTGTTCGGCGCCCCCCTCCCAGACCACGGCCCAAACCTCCGCCCAGTCGCTCCAGGGCGGCCTGGCATTGCCCGAGCCCAGCCGCGAGGCGCCCTCCAGCGCCGGCCAGGTGAAATTGTCCTTCGCCCCGGTGGTGCGCCGCGCTGCGCCGGCGGTGGTCAATATCTCCTCCAAGCGGGTGGTGCGCCAGCAGGCCGATCCCTTCTGGCAGATGTTCGGCGCGGTTCCGGGCAATCAGGTGGAAGGCTCGCTGGGCTCCGGCGTGATCGTTCGCGCGGACGGGCTGATCGTCACCAACAACCATGTGATCGAGGGCGGGCAGGAGATCACCGTCAGCCTGGCTGACCGCCGTGAATTCCCCGCCAAGGTGCTGCTCTCCGATTCCCGGGCGGACCTGGCCGTGCTCAAGATCGATGCGACGGGCCTGCCGACCCTGGCCATCAACGCCGACGAGGACCTGCAGGTGGGCGACCTGGTTCTGGCTATCGGCGACCCGTTCGGCGTGGGCCAGACCGTGACCAACGGCATCATCTCGGCCTTGAACCGCACCGATGTCGGCTCCGGCGACGCCTTCAGCTACATCCAGACAGACGCGGCCATCAATCCGGGCAACTCCGGCGGCGCCCTGGTGGACATGAACGGCGAACTGATCGGTCTCAATAGTTTTATCGTGTCGCGCTCCGGCGGATCGGTGGGCGTGGGCTTCGCCATTCCCGGACCGGTCGTCCGCCAGGTGGTGGAGGCGGCGCTGGGCGGTCATGCGGTGGTGCGCCCGTGGCTGGGTGTCGCCGGCCAGACCGTGACATCGGACATCGCCCGCACCATGGGCCTGGACCGCCCTGAAGGCGTGCTGGTGGCGGAGGTCTATCCGGGGTCTTCGGCGTCCAGGGCAGGGCTGGAGCAAGGCGATGTGGTCCTCGGCATTGACGGCCAGCCGGTGAACGACGTGGTCACCTTGAACTATCGCGTGGGCGCGCACCGCGCGGGCGATTCCATAGTCATCGCCTATCGCCGCAAGGCTGAGGCGCGCACGGCCCGGGCCGAGGCGGCCGCACCGCCCGCCACGCTCCCGCGCGACGAACAGACCCTGGCCGGCCGCCAGCCCTTCCAGGGCGCGGTGGTGGTCAATCTGTCACCCGCCGTGGCCCTCGACTTGGGGGTCAATCCCTTCGCCGACGGGGTGCTGATCACGCAATTGAAGGACGGGATCGGCGCCGAATATTTCCGGCCGGGCGACATCATCCGCCAGGTCAACGGCCAGACGATCCGGACGGTGGCCCAGCTCAAGGCGGCCCTCGCCGACAGCCGGCGCTGGCAGGTGACCATCGAGCGCGACGGCCAGACCATTTCCGGCAGTTTCGGACTTTGATCGCGCGTTTGTCTGCTAGCTTGTGGTCATGAGCGACCTGTTCCAAGCCGCCGGCCTGACGCCCGAGGCGCCGCGCCCCCTGGCGGACCGGCTGCGGCCTCAGAGCCTGGAAGAGGTCGTTGGTCAGGATCATCTTTTGGGGCCCAGCGGACCGATCGCGCGCATGGCCTCGGCCCATCGCCTGTCCTCCATGGTCCTGTGGGGGCCGCCGGGCACGGGCAAGACCACCATCGCCCGCCTGCTGGCCAAGGCCGCGGGCTATGAGTTCCAGCAGTTATCCGCCGTCTTTTCCGGCGTGGCGGACCTGAAGAAGGCCTTCGAGGCCGCGCGCGCCCGCCGCCTGGCCGGCCAGGCCACCTTGCTGTTCGTCGATGAGATCCATCGCTTCAACCGCGCCCAGCAGGACGGTTTCCTGCCCTTTGTGGAGGAGGGCGTCGTCACCCTGGTGGGCGCCACCACCGAGAACCCCTCCTTCGAACTGAACGGTGCGCTCTTGTCGCGCTGCCAGGTGTTCGTGCTGCGCCGGTTGGACGAGGCGGCGCTGGAAAGCCTATTGGTCAAGGCCGAGGCCTTCGAGGGCCAGGCCCTGCCGCTCGATCCCGCCGCCCGCGAGGCCATGATCGCCATGGCCGACGGCGATGGCCGCTATCTGCTGACCCTGGCCGAGACCCTGTTCAACCTGGGCCCGGACCATCCGCTCACCCCGGCCGAACTGGGCCAGGTGCTGCAAAAGCGCAGCCCGGCCTACGACAAGGACCGCGAGGAGCATTACAATCTCATCTCCGCCCTGCATAAGTCGGTGCGGGGCTCGGACCCCGACGCGGCGCTCTACTGGCTGGCGCGCATGCTGGAGGGCGGCGAGGACCCCCTGTTCATCGCCCGGCGACTGGTGCGCATGGCCAGCGAGGACATCGGCCTGGCCGACGCCACGGGCCTGCTGCTCGCCATCGCCGCGCGCGACGCCTACGACTTCCTGGGCTCGCCCGAGGGCGAACTGGCCCTGGCCCACGCCTGCGTGCACCTGGCGTGCGCGCCCAAGTCGACGGCGGTGTACAAGGCCTTCGGCGCCGCGCGCCGGGCCGCGCGCGAAACCGGCTCGCTCATGCCGCCCAAGCACATCCTCAACGCACCCACACGGATGATGAAGGACATCGGCTACGGCAAGGGCTACGCCTACGATCCGGACACCGAGGACGGCTTTTCCGGCCAATCCTATTTCCCCGAGGGCATGGCGCGCCAACGGTTCTACCAGCCCAAGGGCGAGGGCGCGGAGGGCCGGATCAAGGAACGTTTGGAGCAGTGGGCGCAGATGCGCGCCAGGAAGGGCGGCGGCGCCTGATGGCCCTGGCTCCCGTCAAACTATCCCCCGAGGAGATCGCCCAGGTCCGCGCCATGGTGATCTTCCATGACGACCAGGTGCTGGTGCTCAACAAGCCGGCCGGCCTGTCGAGCCAGGGCGGGCGCGGGCAGGTACATACCCTGGACGAGCTCCTGTGGGCCTTCGCCAAGTCCAACGGCAATCGGCCCCGTCTGGTGCACAGGCTGGACCGCGACACCTCCGGCGTGATCCTCACCGCCAAGACCAAGCCGGCGGCGGCCTTCCTGGGCAAGGCCCTGATGAACCGGCGCTTTCGCAAGCACTACCAGGCCATCGTCGCGCCCGGCGCGCCTGAGCCGCGCGCGGGGATCATCGAGGCGCCGCTGCGCCGCGTCGAGCAGGGGCGGGAGGTCTACATGCGGATCTGCGAGCCCGATCATCCCGACGCCCAGAGCGCCAAGAGCGTCTATCGCACCCTCGCGGAGGGGCCCGACGCCGCGTTGCTCGAGCTGGAGCCCCACACCGGCCGCATGCACCAGCTTCGGGCCCATCTGGCCTCCATTGGCCGGCCCATCGCGGGGGACGCGCGCTACGGCGGCGCGCTGATGGTGGGCGGCGAGCCGGTTCCCCGCCTGATGCTGCACGCCGCCACCCTTGGATTTCCCCACCCGGACGGGGGCATGAAGTGGATCCACGCCGACCCGCCGGAGGACTTTTCCGGCTTGCAGGCCCGCCTCGCCCTGGCGAGCGCGGCCGTGGCGCCCTAGGAACGGCTCATGAAGGAAGTGCGCACCCTGTTTGTGGCGGCCGGCGAGGACGGGACGCGTCTGGATCGCTGGTTCAAGCGCCGGTGGCCGCATCTGAACCACATCCAGATCAACAAGCTGGCCAGATCCGGCCAGATTCGCGTGGACGGGGCGCGGGTCAAGCCGGATACGCGCCTGACGGAGGGGGCGCAGGTGCGCGTGCCGCCCCTGCCCGAAGCGCCCGATCCGACCGAAAAGCGCCCCGGCCTGTCCGAGCGCGACATCGCCTACGCCAAGTCGCTGGTGCTGTACGAGGACGATGAGGTCCTGGCCCTGAACAAGCCCTGCGGCCTGGCGGTGCAGGGCGGCACCAAGACGGTCAAGCATGTGGACCGGCTGCTCAGCGCCTGGGGCGAGGGGCTGGAGCGCCCGCGTCTGGTGCACCGGCTGGACCGCGACACCTCCGGCGTGCTGCTGCTGGGCAAGAGCCCGGCGGCGGCGGCGCGCCTGTCCGGCGCCTTCGCCAAGCGCAAGGCCAAGAAGACCTATTGGGCGATCGTGGCGGGCAATCCGCATCCGCAGCAGGGCCTGATCGAACTGGCCCTGGTCAAGAAGGGCGTGGGCGACCGCGAACTGGTGGTGCCCGCCGAGCCCAAGGAGGCGGGGGCCGAGCCGGCCGACACCGAGTACGTCACCATCAGCCGCGCCGCCAAGCGCGCCGCCTGGATGGCGCTGCGCCCACTCACCGGCCGCACGCACCAATTGCGCGCCCACATGAAGGCCATCGGCCATCCGATCCTGGGCGATCCCAAATACGGCGACGAAGCCTCCGAGGCCTTGTCCGGAGGCCTGAAGCTGCAACTGCATGCGCGCCGCTTGACCCTGCCGCACCCCGGCGGCGGCATGCTGGTGATCGAAGCGCCGATCAGTCCGGAATTGAAGGCGGGCTTTGAGCGCTTCGGCTTCGACGAACACGAAGCCGATCCGGAGCCATTCCAGGCTGTGGGCCGCCGGCGGTGAAGCTGGCGGTGTGGGACGTGGACGGCACCCTGGTGGACAGCCGGGCGGTCATCTTGGAGTGCTGCCAATACGCCTTGACGCAATCGGGCCTGCCCGCGCCCGACTACGACGCCGTGCGCCAGATCGTAGGACTGAGCCTGGCCCATGCCCTGTCGGTTCTGGCGCCGGAGCTCGATCACGAGGGCGTCCGGCGCGCGGCGGCCAGCTACAAGGCCCGATTCCAGAAGCACAGGGACCGCCCTGGCTTCAAGGAGCCGCTGTATGAGGGTGCGGACGAGACCCTGCGCAGGCTCAAGGCCGAGGGCTGGCGTCTGGCCATCGCCACCGGCAAGAGCCGGCGCGGGGTGGACTCGATTGTACGGCTGAACGGCTGGGCGGACCTGTTCCATTCGACCCACTGCGCCGACGACGGTCCCGGCAAACCCGACCCGGCCATGCTGATCGCCGCCATGGCCGCCTCAGGCGCGCGCCCGGACCAGACGGTCATGATCGGCGATACGGTCCACGACATGCGCATGGCGCTGGCTTGCGGTGTGCGGGCCCAGGGCGTGTCGTGGGGGTTCAATACCGCCGAAGAACTCCAAGGCGCCAAAGCCCATCAGGTAGCAGCGGACTTCATCAGCTTGAACAAAATGCTGGATGCCTTTTCTCTGTCGCTGTCTCCGGTATAGGCGCTGGGAGGCGTAACCATGACCCAACCGACCGAGCCGCCCCGACGGTTCTATAAGGCCGTGAGGATCGAGGCGGGGGATGGGTACGCCATCCTGCTGGACGGCCGCAGGACGCGCACGCCCGCCGGCGCTCCCCTACGGCTCCCGACCGAACCCCTGGCCAAAATGCTGGCGGCTGAGTGGGAGCGTCAGGGCGAGCACATCCGCACCGCGGACATGCCGGCCGCACGCCTAGCGTTCACGGCGCTGGACCGGGTGAGTGAGACGCGCGAGGCGGTGTGCAAGGAAGTGGCCCGCTACGCCGGCTCGGACCTGCTGTGCTATTTCGCCGATCACCCGCGGGCGCTCGTAGCCCGGCAGCAGCAAGCCTGGGGTCCGTTGCTGGATTGGGCGCGCGACGAACTTGCCCTGCATCTGGTTCGCACGGTGGGCGTGTCTCCCGTCGAGCAGCCTGCGGAGAGCTTGCTGCGTGTCGCGCGATGGGCGGGCGCGCTGGATGACTTCGCCCTGGCGGGTCTGGCCCACGCCACGGCCTTGCTGGGGTCCGCCGTCCTGGCTTTCGCCCTACAGAGGGGCCGGCTCGACGGGGAGGGCGCGTTCAGCCTTTCCCAGATCGACGAGACCTTTCAGGCCGAGCAGTGGGGCGTGGACGCGGAAGCCGCGGCCCGCGCCAGGGCCTTGCACGCCGAGACCTTGATGCTGGACGCCTGGTTTCGAAGCTTGGGGGCCTAGGGGTCAACACCTGACATGTGAGTCCGGCGAGGGGATTGCCCGACCGCTGCCCCCCCGACGGCGACCTTCGGAACGTCTGCAAAGGGACATGGCCGCAGCGCCTGCACATGCCGGCAAGGACGGGCCTTTAGGGCGCCAACGCCGCCCCCTCCGGAGCGCCTCGGCCAAGCTTGTCAGGCAAGGGATCCGTCTCGGCGACGAATTCCAGAGAGACCGAATTGATGCAGTAGCGATGACCGGTGGGCTTGGGACCATCGGGGAACACATGCCCCTGGTGGCTGTCGCAGCGGGCGCAACGGGTTTCCACGCGGACCATACCATGGCTGGCGTCGCGCACCAGATTGACGTGGTCCTCGTCGAACGGCTCATAGAAGCTGGGCCAGCCGGTGCCGGATTCGAACTTCGTGCGCGAGCGAAACAGCGGCAGACCGCACAGTCTGCAGCAGTAGGCGCCGGGCGACTTGTTGCCCAGCAGGCCGCCACAGAAAGGCGCTTCGGTCCCGTGGCGGAGCAGCACCTCGCTTTCCTCCCGCGTCAGGCCCGCCTCCAACGCGGCGCGCTGGGAGGGCGATGGCGGCGCGAGGTCGAAGCTGCTACCTGAGCGGCTGTGTTCGGTGGGGTTCACGGGGAAGCCTCCTTGCGTTCGAAGACGGTTAAAGCGCACGCCCCAGGCGTGATGCAAGCCGGCTCATTTGGGGAATCGGCTGGATGGCCATGGCAAAGCGGGCCAAAACGCACGGAGCGGTCGCGGCGGCGGAGCATGACTTCAAACCCATGTCCTAAACTTATGGACTTACGGGTGTTTGAGCGGTGATGCTAAGCTGCTGGCGTGAACGGGAATTTTGCCCATGACCTTATGGCGGACACTGTTCGGGTTCGAGGGGCGGATCGGACGAAGCGTCTTTTGGCTATCGGCCCTGGCGGTTCTGCTGATCGATCTGTCGGTCGTCGCCGTGGTGTCGGATTGGATTCACACCGTGTACCTGTCCGCCGGCGCCCCCCATCGGCCGGGCGGCGCTTTTGTGGGGGCCGGCTTTGGGCTCCTGGCGGTGCTGGCGGTTTCGATCTGGATAGGCCTAGCCCTCAAGGTCAAACGCGCCCATGACCTCGACCACAGTGGCTGGTGGCTGGCGATCGGCCTGATCCCGATCTACGGCGTGGTCAGGTTGACGATCGACCTCGGTTTTCACAAAGGCTCGGCCCGTCGCAATCGCTTTGGCAATCCGCTGGGCTTCGTCGACGAGCCTGCGCACAAATCCACGCCTGAGCCGGAAATTGCGCCGCCCACCGCCTCAAATGTCGAAGGGCCTGCGCCCGAACCGTATGCGCCGCAGAAGCCGGAGCCGCCGGGGGGCCTGTGGACTGTCGTCCTGGAGCAAGATCACGTCGCGGCCGCCGATCAGCCGCTCCATGCTGAACCGACGGAGCCGCTCTCCGAAGGTCAAGCGGCCGAGTTGATCGATGGCGGAGGGCCGGCCGACGCGGCGGCTGGCGTCGCTCTGGCGGCGACGACCAAGGAGTACGTCGATAGCCCCAAGCCGGTCCATCCCCTCATGCTGTGGGGCGCGAACTACCGCGCTGACCCTGACTTGACCGAGTTCACCGCCTTCGCTCCGGCGCAAGAGACGTCGTCCAAACCGGAGGCCCAGGCGCCGCCGCCAGAACCAACCCCAGAGTCAGCCCCAGAGCCGCCAATGGAGTCTGTCGCGCGGCAGGAGCCGCCGCCCGCCGCCGAACCGGCGCCCTTGGAGCCCCCGCAGGCGGAGCACGAAGGCGGACCAATCGACCCGATCGAATCCGTCGCACCATCCGATCCGCCCGAAGCCGTTGAATCCGCCCCGCCCGCCTCGCCGCCGTCCCCGGTCGAGCCGCCGGAGGCCGAGCCGCCGCTCGCGGAACCAGCGCATCCTGAGCGGGGCCATGGGGACGCTCCGCAGCAAGAATCCAAGGTGGAGCCGCGTTCGGGGATTAAGCTTTCCGAGATGGCGTGGACGCCAGCGTCTTCGCGGGACTCTTTCACATACAAGGGCCCTGTCACGTCCAAGCCCGAGCACGATCCCTTCAAGCTGTCCTGAGGGGCTCCGCCTAAACCCATCGTACTCTAGGTGCGGGCTGGGATCGGAGGCTCTTTGTTCAGTGTTTCCTCGATCGCCCTGGCTTGGTCCAGGCGCGCCTGAACGGTTGGCGCAAAGCGGAGGGCCGTTGCCTTGAGCGTGGGGACGCCGCCGTTCTGGGCGTAGGCCGACAGCAGGCTGAGCGCGTCCTCCTGAGCTTCGATTTGCTGCTCGATATAGGTCTTGTCGAAGTCCAACGGCTGCCCCCGGTTTAGCTGGTCAAGCATGGATTGGAGTTTGTCGGACATGCCGGACGGGGCGGTGAGGTTTTGCCCCGACTGGGCGGTCGCATCTTTGAACGCAGCCATCGAGACGGTGTGATCCTTCTCCATGAGGATGGCGAATGCCTTTACGGACGGAGCCTTGGCCCGGGTCGCCGCGATTTGAGCCGTTCGAATTTCGAACAGGTCGTCGCCCACGGCGCCGTTTATAAACTGGAAGGCGGCTTGATTGGCGGGACTGGGCAGGGCCGCCTGCGTGGGGTTTTGAGGCGGGGGCGTGGCGGCTGCGATCCTGCCGCATGCGGCGAGCAGGCCGCCGGTCATGGCGATCATTGAAAGACGAATAGGCCAGACTCCTAAACTACCGAAAGCCCTTGCGGCTGCTGGCCTGCAAACGCCGGGCGAGCAGGGATTGATCCGCAAATCCTGCTGGCTTCGCTTCCAACCCCGGACATGTCTCGTTACGCCTACATCGACCACCATGGTGCGACCCACGCCCATTCAGGTTGGCGGCGCGGCGGATGCCGCGCCCGCCCTGTAGCCGTCAGTAGTAGTTGCGCCGGCCGTGGTTGAAGTAATAGTGGCGTTGGCCGTCCATATAGACGCGATGATGGTGGTAGTAGTGGAGGTTCGGGCCGCCAACGACGGCGCCGACGACGCCCCCGACGACCGCGCCGGGCGGGCCCGCGACGACAGCGCCGGTTCCGGCGCCGATAAGCGCGCCGGACACGGGTCCGGCAAGGGCGGCCGAGGCGACGGCGAGCGAACCGGCCGAAGCCAAGGCGATGAGAATTTTGTTCATAGGGGTGTGACCTTAATCCAGCGTCCCTGAGGCGCGCCGGGGGGAGGGGGGCGCGTTGAGAACCGCGTCATCACGTCAACGCGCTAGGGAGCGAAACGTTGCCGTGGAACTGAATTATCCATAAAATAATTGGCTCGTAATGTTTGAATATGACCTCAATAATCATGAGGTCCTACAAAGCGTACGCTCCATCGCATTGATACAATTCGCGCACGTCTTACACTTTAGAAGGCCAGGAATTGCCGGGAACGGTATGCCATAATATTCGTTCTTGTTACAGGCATGTGGTTGGCGTCCGAATTTACTGATCGGGGTTCATAGCGCCCCGACCTGGGAGAGCAGGATGAAACAAACGGCAAAAATTTTCTGCGCGGCTGTGCTCCTCGTGGCGCTGAGCGCATGCGTCGCGGGCAGCCAAGAGTCCCAGCACGCCGCCGCCGGCGGGTTGCTGTCACAACTGGCGCTCGGCTTCTGGCACGGCATCATTGCTCCGCTGACGCTGATCGTGGAGGTGGTCAACACCTTGGCGCCGCATGTCCTACCCTGGCCTGCGCGCCTGTATGAGGCGAAGGGAACCGGCGTCGCCTATGACGTCGGTTTCTATCTCGGTCTGGCGGGCAGCCCCATTGTGATCAGGACGGGTTGGAACGGACGCTCGCGCGTGCGGGGGTCTTAAGGCCCCGCGCGGAAAATCGGACGGTTTCAGGCCGCCAGCAGCAAGCCGGCGATCAGAGCCGCGGCGCCGTCCTGCCCGGCGTCGTCGGCAATCAGATCCTGCCTGACCTCCAGTTCCAGATAGTCCAGCCCGCGCGGGTCGGCATGCAGGGGTATAGTCGCGTCCGTTCCGTCCATGGCGTAGGGCTGGTTGTCGCCCGCCAGGTCGCCCATCGCCAGCCTCAGCCCGTCGAGTACGGATCGGGACAAAGCGGAATCATGACGATGCAGAACGCCGTAGCGCCAGGGGCGGGCGATCTCTTGCAGCACCGGTGTGAAGCTGTGCAAGGCCACCATCAAGGTTGCCTGTCCTGCGCGTCGGCGCGCCTCCAACAGCGATGAGATGCGGTCGTGATAAGGCTGGAAGATCTCGGCGCGCCGCTGCGCCTTCTGGTCGTCCGATAGGCCTCGATTGGCCGGGATGACCACGCCATCGCTCATTTCGGGAATGGAGTCCGGCGCGCCTGGCTGGCGGTTGCAATCGATCACCAGGCGCGAATAGGCCTGATGAACAAAGCACGCATTGAGGGCTTGCGAGAGCCTTTCGCCCAGGCCCCGAACGCCGATGTCGCTGGCGATGTGCCGATCCAATGCGCCTGGCGGCAGACCCATATCGCCCAGGCGCCCCGGGATGGACCGGCCCGCATGGTCGCCCAGCAACAGAAAGGGCGAAGCGGCGCCCTCATTCATGACAACCGCGGGCGCTGGATCGTCCGGACACAGCAAGAATTTCGACGGCGAGGATGAATCAGCGCAACGTTCCGCCATATGCCAGTCCTCTCGATCCGCCACCTGACTCGCTATCGATACCGTAACCCAGTGGCTCTGGGGGAGCATCGCATGATGTTCCGGCCGATCGAGAGCTACGATCAACGGCTGCTTTCGCACGAACTGACGATCTCGCCCACGCCAGCCAAGCTGCACTTCATGCATGACGTGTTCGGCAATTGCGTCGGCGTGGCCCGATTTGCCGGGCGCACGTCGGAGTTGCTGTTCGAAAGCGTCAGCCGCCTGAACCACATGCCCCTTCCGGCCTTTGCGGACATGGACGGCGAAATCGAGGTCTATCGCGGCGAAATGCCCGTCGACTACAGCGCCGAGGATCTGCCGGATCTGCTGCAATCCATGCAGAGGCGCTACGCCGATCCAGATGATCTGGTTCAATCCTGGGCTCGCCGCTTCCTGCGGTCGCGCGGCCGCACCAGCCTGCAGACTTTGCTCAGCGACATGACCCAGGCGATCCACGCCGGGTTCAAATACAACACCCGCCTGGAGATTGGCTCACAGACGCCATTGCAGACCCTGACGCTGGGCAGCGGAAGCTGCCGCGATTTCGCTGTCCTGATGATGGACGCCGTGCGCAGCCTGGGGCTCGCGGCCCAGTTTGTGTCCGGGTACATCTACAGCCCGTCCCGGTCCGCGATCGACCGGGATCGGGTCGGGGGCGGCCATACCCACGCCTGGGTCAGGGTCTATCTGCCCGCTTGCGGTTGGGTGGAGTTCGACCCGACTAATGGCATCGTGGGCAACGCCGACCTTGTGCGCGTGGCCATCGCCGGCGATCCGCGTCAGGCCCTCCCCCTGCATGGGGCCTGGAGCGGCTTGGCGAGCGATTACCTCGGTATGGACGTGGAGGTGGACGTTGTTGCCGAAAATGACGGCCTGGAGCAACCTTTGGCGGCGAGGGCCGTTGGGTTGGCCAGCTAGTGACATCATCAAAGGACCATCATGCGCGTACGCGCCGGATATGAGATAATCTACGACTGCCCCGCGCCTACGCCCATGATGCTGTGTCTGAGCGTACACCCCTCGCGGCGCGACGATCTTGAAACGGCCGACTGGGTGCGGACCGATCCCATGGTCGATGTCCACCAATATATCGACCGCTTCGGCAACATCTGCAGCCGCATCCTCGCGCCTCCGGGGCGCATAGCCATTTCCGCCGACTTCGTCATTCGCGACCCCGGACAGTTGGACGAGGTCGCGCCCTATGCCTTGCAGACGGCCGTGCCCGACCTGCCTGACGAGACGCTCGTTTACCTTCTGGGCAGCCGCTACTGCGAAACGGATCGGCTCAGCGACATTGCCTGGGCCCTGTTTGGCCAAACGCCCCAAGGCTGGTCACGCGTGCAGGCGGTTGTCGACTATGTGCACGAGCATATCACGTTCGGCTATGAGCACGCCCGACCCACCAAGGGCGCTTTTGAGGCCTATCAAGAGCGTCGGGGCGTGTGCCGTGATTACGCGCACCTGGCCATCGCCTTTTGCCGTTGCCTGAATATCCCGGCTCGCTACTGCACCGGCTATCTGGGCGATATCGGCGTGCCGGTGGTCGGGGTGATGGATTTCAGCGCCTGGTTCGAGGTCTACCTCGGCGGTCGCTGGTATATTTTCGATGCGCGCAATCACAGGCCGCGCATGGCGCGCGTGTTGATCGCTCGCGGACGCGACGCCGCCGACGTTCCCATCGCCCATACGTTTGGTCAGGCGAACCTGGTCAATTTCCAGGTCATCAGCGAGGAATTACCCGCGGCGGCCTGACTGGAGCCGGACGACGTCTCTCGACGCCTGAATCCGGCTCTAACCTTCCGATTTGGACGATAGATCAATCCGGCTGTTGGCGTTGCGCCTCTTTCGCCAGTCGGCGCAGGTGGGCGATGAGGGCAGGGGACGTAAGCTGGGGCTGAGCGTCATCGTAGCGTTCGGAGGCGAGTGCGCGCCTGATCTCTTTCAGGTCCTTGCCCCCGCGAGCCAGTTCAAAGGCGCGTTCCACGGTGCCGGGACGATCGCAGATCGAGCGGCGGTTCAGGGTTTCCAATTCCGTCATGCTCGGCGCCCGGCGCCAATAACGAGGCGGGTCGGCGCGCCGCCCGCGCCCGAAGCTGAAACGATCTTTTTCATGGGGATTGAAGCCTCTGTCCGAGGTCCAGAGACCTTCGGGGTACGCGCATCGAGAACAGCGTCCATACTTAAACGCGCCGCGAGGCCAAACGTTGCCGCAGACCGCGCCGGTTCCGGCGCTAACCCTTAGCGCCCCTGCGCGACAGCGCCGCGCGGACGCGCCTTGCCGCCCACAAAGACAAAGGCTCAGATCAACCCAGGACTCCGGTTACGGCTGGGTGAGAAACGGGGTCACCTCAAGCCCTGACAGTGCCCCTCGGCGACATCCGCTTGGGGGCCGCTTGCGGGACAGGCCGCGTCTTCGGCGGTCGGTGAAAGAAGAAACTCGGCGGTTATTGACCTGAATCAATGACCTCGGCTCAAGGCCACGACAGGTTGGGCTGGGTTACTCGACTAAAGTCGTCTTCAGGGCGGCCGCGAACGCCGAGTGCGGCGTAGACCGAAAAGGCCCTGTAATGTCCCAACGCAGCATCGGCGACCGCCTCAACTTCATGAAGTTCGATGCGAAGGGACTGGGCCATCTCAGAGACATCACGCCGGTTATCGGGCAGGAGATTTCGAGGGCGCTCGAGGGCTTCTACGGTCAGGTCAGGGCGACCCCAGAGACCCGCGCCTTTTTCTCCAGTGACAGGCACATCGCCGCCGCCAAGAGCGCCCAGGCCAGCCACTGGGAGATGATCTCCCGGGCACAGTTCGACGCCAAATATGTCGCCGCAGTGACCAAGATCGGCGAGGCCCACGCGCGCATTGGCCTGGAGCCCAGTTGGTACATCGGCGGCTACGCCCTGGTGCTGGAAACCCTGATCGGAAAGGTGCTGGAAGCCCGCTGGCCAAAGGGCATATTCCGCGGCGAGGGCGTCGAGACCGCCGTCGCCGAGGTGGGCGCCTTGGCGAAGGCGACGCTGCTGGACATGGACTTTGCGATCTCTGTCTATCTCGAAGCGCTAGAGACGGCCCGCAACAAGGCCGAGGTCGAACGGCAGAAGAACGAGGATGAGCAGAATCTGGTGGTGAAGGCCTTGGCCGACAGCCTGCGGCGGCTCGCCGATGGCGACTTGACCGCCCGGTTGGTCGCCGACGTCAGTCAGCGTTTCCAACCGATCAAGGACGACTTCAACAAAGCTATCGATAGCCTCCGCGAGGCGATGCTGGCGATTTCCGCCTCCACCAGCGCGGTGCGCCGCGGTTCCGAGGAGATCGCTCGCGCCGCTGACGACCTCTCGCGCCGGACCGAGCAGCAGGCTGCTAGCCTGGAGGAGACCGCCGCGGCGCTGGATGAGATCACCGTCACGGTGCGCACCACGGCCTCGGGGTCTAAGGCGGCTGCGGAGGTGGTGTTGGCCGCACGCGACGACGCCCGGAACAGTGGCGACGTCGTCGAGCAGGCGGTCGTAGCCATGGGAGAGATTGAAAGGTACTCCGCCCAGGTCGGCCAGATCGTTGGGGTGATCGACGAGATCGCCTTTCAGACCAATTTGCTGGCGCTGAACGCCGGCGTCGAAGCCGCCCGGGCCGGCGACGCCGGTCGGGGCTTTGCAGTGGTGGCATCCGAGGTGCGGGCCCTCGCCCAGCGCTCCGCTGACGCAGCGAAGGAGATCAAGACCTTGATCTCCGACTCCGCCCGACAGGTGGGTGCGGGCGTCGAGCTGGTCGGTCAGGCCGGTGGGGCTTTGCAGCGTATCGTCAGCCGCGTAGCCGAGATCGATAGTATGGTCGCAGACATAGCCGTCAGCGCTCAGGAGCAGTCCTCGGCTCTAGCCGAGGTCAATATCGCCATCAATCAGATGGACCAGATGACGCAACAAAACGCAGCCATGGTCGAGCAGACCACAGCGGCGACCGCCAATCTGAGTTCAGAAGCCGGTGATTTGGGCCGGTTGGTCAGCCAGTTCCGGACCGGAGCCGGCGCGGTGTCCAACCGCAACGACCGAAAGGCCGGCGGTCGCGCGGCCTGACTCGCGACATAGGTTAGCCGAGCAATGTTAAGGTCGAAGGGATCGCGAACGACCTCGTGGCGGGTGGCTCAGCCGCATTGTTTGTGAGGCGGACGAACAGTCCCAGCGGCGCTTCTAATGGGCGCCCGCGCTGCGGAGCCTCTGCCTTAGGCAGAGGGGCGCCTATCAAGCCTGACACACTTTCGCGACCTCGAGTCTGATGGCGGGCGTCAATCCGGCATACATCGCGCGCCAGTTGGGCCACGCCAACATGGGGATGCTGCTCAAGGTCTACGGAAAGTGGATCGACGGGGCCGACAAAGGCGCTGAAGCGGCCAAGGTGAGCACCGCTTTGGGGGTCTCGAATGTTTGAATGGGTCGCGAATTGGCCACGCCCAAAGGGCAGTGATTGATTTCATTGATAAAAGCTGGCGGTGACGGAGGGATTCGAACCCTCGGTACGGCTTTACACCGTACAACGGTTTAGCAAACCGCCGCCTTCAGCCACTCGGCCATCTCTACGGGTCTCAGTCAGGATTATACCGGAAATCGCGCGTCTCCGGTCTAGGCCGCGGCCGACAAATTCCGCTGGCCTCGC
>PLRV01000070.1 GCA_003164925.1 Caulobacteraceae bacterium | reverse complement strand
GTGATCGCCGCCGTCAACGTCGTCTTGCCATGGTCAACGTGACCAATCGTGCCGATGTTGCAGTGCGGCTTGTTGCGTTGAAACTTTTCCTTGGCCATTTCAAGCTCCAGCCCTGTCCGGGCTTGTCCTCTAACTAGGGTTGGATGGGATTAGGCGTACTTCTGAATCACTTTTTCGGCTTCGTTTTGCGGAACCGGTTCGTAGTGATCGTATTGCATCGTGAACTGAGCCCGGCCTTGTGACATGCCGCGCAGGTTGCCGATATAGCCGAACATATTCGCCAGTGGCACGAAAGCGGTCACGACCTGGGCGTTGCCGCGCTGGTCGGTGCCCTGGATCTGGCCGCGGCGGCTGTTCAAGTCGCCGATGACATCGCCCAGATATTCGTCCGGGGTCAGCACCTCGACCTTCATGATCGGCTCGAGCAGCTTGGGGGCGCCCTTCTCGCGCAGTTCCTTGAAGGCCGCACGAGCGGCGATTTCAAAGGCCAGCACGGAGGAGTCCACGTCGTGGAAGGCGCCGTCCACCAGGGTGGCCGAGAAGTCGATCAGAGGGAAGCCGGCCAGCAGGCCGTTTTCCTTGGACGATTCCAGACCCTTCTCGACGCCGGGAATGAATTCCTTGGGCACCGAGCCGCCGACGACCTTGCTCTCGAACTTGAAGCCCGAGCCCGGCTCGCCGGGGGCGAACTGGATCTTCACGCGGGCGAACTGGCCCGTGCCGCCGGTCTGCTTCTTGTGGGTGTAGTCGATCTCGCACGCCCGGCCGAGGCTTTCGCGGTAGGCCACCTGCGGCGCGCCGATGTTGGCTTCCACCTTGTAGGTGCGCTTGAGGATGTCGACCTTGATGTCCAGGTGCAGCTCGCCCATGCCCTTCATGATCGTCTGGCCCGACTCCTGGTCGGTGTGGACGGTGAAGGACGGGTCCTCGGCGACCATCTTGCCCAGCGCGACGCCCAGTTTTTCCTGGTCGGCCTTGGACTTGGGCTCGATGGCGATCTCGATCACCGGCGCGGGGAAGTTCATCTTTTCCAGGATCACCGGCGACTTCAGCGGATCGCACAGGGTGTCCCCGGTGCGGGTGTCCTTCAGGCCCGCCAGGGCGACGATGTCGCCGGCGAAGGCTTCCTTGATGTCTTCCCGGTTGTTGGAGTGCATCAACAGCATGCGCCCGACCCGCTCGCGCTTGTCGCGCGTCGAGTTGATCAGGCCCATGCCGGTTTCCAGCTTGCCCGAATAGATGCGGCAGAAGGTCAGCGAACCGACGAAGGGGTCGTCCATGATCTTGAACGCCAGGACCGATAGAGCCTCGTCGTCGGAGGCCCTACGGGTGACCGGCTCCTCGGTCTTGTAATCGATGCCCGGGGTCGGCGGGATGTCCACCGGCGAGGGCAGATAATCGACCACCGCGTCCAGCAGGGGCTGCACGCCCTTGTTCTTGAAGGCCGAGCCCGCCAGGATCGGATAGAAGGCGCCGTTCAGCACCGCCTTGCGGATGCACTTCTTCAGCACCGCCTCGGACGGCTCCTGTCCTTCGAGATAGGCTTCCATCGCCTCGTCGTCCATTTCGACGGCGTTCTCGATCAGGTAGTGACGCGCTTCCTCGCAGGCGGCCTTCATATCGGCCGGGATGTCTTCGTCGTGGTAATTGGCGCCGAGACCTTCGGAGTCCCACACCACCGCCTTCATGCGGACCAGGTCGACGATGCCCTTGAGCGCGGCTTCCGAGCCGATCGGCAGCTGAATCGGGATCGCCTTCACCGCCAAGCGCTCGCGGATGGTCCGCAGGCACATTTGGAAGTCGGCGCCGGTCTTGTCCATCTTGTTGACGAACACGATGCGCGGAACGTTGTAGCGGTCAGCCTGACGCCAGACGGTTTCCGTCTGGGGCTCAACGCCCTGGTTCCCGTCCAGCACCGCCACGCAGCCGTCTAGAACCCGCAGCGAACGTTCGACTTCGATGGTGAAGTCCACGTGGCCGGGCGTGTCGATGATGTTCAGACGATGGCCATTCCAGAAGGCGGTCGTGGCGGCGGAGGTGATGGTGATCCCCCGCTCCTGCTCCTGCTCCATCCAGTCCATGGTCGCGGCGCCGTCGTGAACTTCGCCGATCTTATGGCTCTTGCCGGTGTAGTACAGAATCCGCTCGGTGGTCGTGGTCTTGCCGGCGTCGATATGCGCCATGATGCCGAAATTGCGGTAGTCTTCGATCTTATTGACGCGGGGCATAGGAGCCTCTGGAAATCCTGGTGTTCGCCTAGGGGCGTTCAAACGTGCAGCGCGGGCGGTTTAAACCAAACCACCCGCGCCGGAAAGGCTGACTGCAAGCCTGGCGACGGTTATCGCGCGGCTTACCAGCGATAGTGTGAGAAGGCGCGGTTAGCTTCGGCCATCTTGTGGGTGTCTTCGCGCTTCTTGACCGCAGTGCCCCGGTTGTTGGCGGCGTCCAGAAGCTCGCCGGCGAGCTTCTCGGTCATGGTGTTTTCGCCGCGTTTGCGCGCTGCGGTCACCAGCCAGCGGATAGCCAGGGCGCGTCGACGCTCAGGGCGAACTTCCACAGGGACCTGATAGGTCGCACCGCCGACGCGGCGGGAGCGGACCTCGACGGCCGGCGCTACGTTGTCCAGGGCGGAGTGGAAGGTTTCCAGGGGGCCGTGATCGCGGCGCTTGTTTTCCAGGATGTCGAAGGCGCCATAGACGATATTCTCGGCTACGGCCTTTTTGCCTTCATACATCACGTAGTTCATGAACTTGGTGACCACCAGATCGCCGAACTTCGGATCGGGGAGGACTTCGCGCTTCTCGGCGCGGTGACGACGGGACATGCGAGGTCTTCCTTATTTCGGACGCTTGGCGCCGTAGAGCGAGCGGCGCTGCTTGCGGTTCTTCACGCCTTGCGTGTCGAGCACGCCGCGCAGGATGTGGTAGCGGACGCCGGGAAGGTCCTTCACGCGGCCGCCGCGGATCAGGACCACCGAGTGCTCCTGCAGGTTGTGGCCTTCACCGGGGATGTAGCACACCGCCTCGATACCCGAGGTCAGGCGCACCTTGGCGACCTTCCGCAGAGCCGAGTTCGGCTTCTTCGGGGTGGTCGTGTAGACGCGGGTGCAAACACCGCGGCGCTGCGGACAGCCCTTGAGGGCCGGGACCTTGTTCCGCGCCACCTTGGGCGTGCGCGGCTTGCGGATCAGT
This sequence comes from Caulobacteraceae bacterium, assembly GCA_003164925.1. Classification (GTDB taxonomy): domain Bacteria; phylum Pseudomonadota; class Alphaproteobacteria; order Caulobacterales; family Caulobacteraceae; genus BOG-938. The sequence continues at coordinate 4,630 of PLRV01000070.1, read as the reverse complement.
TGGTTGACTGTGGGCATTGCTCTTTTTCGCTATGGAGGCCTGCGCCTTTCGGCCGGGCGACCTCGGAATCCTCAGTAAATTCGCCTTCGAGAGCGTCCAATGGAACAAGCAATAACGCCGGAATGTCGCTTGGACTTTCCGGCGGTCGCTCGGCGAACCTTTTCAGGGCGCCGGTCCATCGGGCCGCAGGGTTGGCCTTAAGCCTTCCCGAGCCTCGAAAATGAGCGCGCTAGATACGCGCGGGGCCGGCTTGGGTCAAGTCGGCAATGGCTCGCGCGCCGGGACGAGGCCGCCCATCCCGGCGCGCGAGCGAATGAAGAGCTACCAGCAGGCGCGCGTATAACGCCCGTAGTAGGGCGACCAGCGCCAACCGCAGCCGCCTGCGTAACCCCAGACGGGGCCGACATAGACCGCCGGAACACCACGGCCCCAGCCGCCGCGCCAACCGCCGCCATGCCAGCCGCCCCCGCGCCAGCCGCCGTGGGGCGCGGCGTCGGCCGGCGTAGTGGCGGCCAAGGTCACGCCGCCGATGGACAGAACCGCCGCGGCGGCGATCATCGCCTTCTTGATCATGGAACGTCCCCTATCGGGTTGAACCGGCCAGCGAGGCATTCGCCGGCCAGCGGGCGCTCGCGCCCTGACGAGAGGCAGCATGTTCCCTGCGAGTTGAACCTGATCCGAGGTTTGCGTTCAGCGGGGGTTCATGTGGATGAACAGGCATGAGGGCGCCGGCGCGAGGCGCCGTTAACCACGTTCCTCAATCGGGATTTAACCGTGCTCGGTCATGAGTGGTGAGTCATGTCGAGTGGGAGCGGGCTTATGGCCTTCGGCGCCGAAACCATCATCCAGGGCGACTGTATCGAGGCCCTGGCCCGGCTGCCGGACCGCAGCGTCGATCTCGTCTTCGCCGATCCGCCCTACAACCTGCAGCTCGGCGGCGATCTGCACCGGCCCGACAACTCCAAGGTCGACGCCGTGGACGACGCCTGGGACCACTTCGCCTCCTTCGCCGACTACGACGCCTTCACCAAGGCCTGGCTCGCCCAGTGCCGGCGCGTGCTGAAGGACGACGGCGCCCTGTGGGTGATCGGCTCCTACCACAACATCTTCCGCGTGGGCGCCGTCCTGCAGGACCTGGGCTTCTGGATCCTCAACGACGTGATCTGGCGCAAGTCCAACCCCATGCCCAACTTCAAGGGCACGCGCTTTTCCAATGCGCACGAGACGCTGATCTGGGCGGCCAAGGGGCGCGGCCAGAAGCGCTACACCTTCAACTACGACGCCATGAAGATGGCCAATGACGATCTGCAGATGCGCTCGGACTGGACCTTGCCCCTGTGCACGGGCGAGGAGCGGCTGAAGGACGATCAGGGCCATAAGGTGCATCCCACCCAGAAGCCCGAGGCCCTGCTGCACCGGGTGATCCTGGCCTCGTCCCGGCCGGGGGACGTGATCCTCGACCCGTTCTTCGGCACCGGCACCACCGGAGCCGCGGCCAAGCGCCTGGGCCGCCGCTTCATCGGCATCGAGCGCGACGAAACCTACATCGCCGCCGCCAAGAAGCGCATCGCCACGGTCATTCCCGTCTCGCCCGAGGACCTGGACGTCATGGGCTCCAAGAGGTCCGAACCGCGCATCCCCTTCGGCCAGATTCTGGAAGCGGGCCTGCTGCGTGCGGGCGACAGCCTTTACTGCGCCAAGGGCGACAAGGTGGCCCGCGTGCGCGCGGATGGCAGCGTGGTGGTGGGCGACCTGTCCGGCTCGATCCATAAGGTGGGCGCCATGGTGCAGTCGGCGCCCGCCTGCAACGGCTGGACCTACTGGCATTTCAAGACCGACAAGGGCCTAGCGCCCATCGACGTGCTGCGGGCCAAGGTCCGCGCCGGCCTGAACTAATGCCCGAGACCGAAGACGGCGAGCGCCTCCAGCGCGGCTGGGAGACGGTGCGCCAGATCAACGCCCCGGCCGCCCAGCGCCAGTGGGACGAGCTGACCGCCATCTTCCCCGACTTCGCCCGCTATGTGGTGCAGAGCGCCTATTGCGATGTGCTGAGCCGCCCCGCCCTGCCCCTGCGCGAACGGGAGATCGCCACCTTGGCCGCGCTCGCCGCCCTCGGCAACGCCCCGTCTCAGCTCAAGGCCCATGTGGAAGGCGCCCTCAACGTGGGCGTCACCCGTGAGGAAATCTGCGAGCTGTTCATGCAGATGGCGGTCTACGCCGGCGTGCCCGCCGCCATCAACGCCATGAAGATCGCCGGCGAGGTGTTCGCGCAGCGGGGCGCCTAGGCTTTGAATCTTGCCTCGCCCGGGAGGTGCGGCGGCGCAATGGCTCAGTTCTGGTCGGCCTTGAGCCTTTAGGTCATGGCCAGCCGCGCGCAAAAGCCGGTGCATTCCGCCGCGCCGTGGAGGGCGATCGAGCGGCGCGTCAATGGGCGCAAAATCGAACCCGCCTTACGCGACGCGCTCAAGGTCAATATTCGGATGCGAAATGCCTGTCGCGAATGTGGTGATCCCGGTGCAGGCGACGCTTTTCCGCCGCTCGCAGGAACAGGGCGGCAACGACGGAAATCGCGATCACGACAGCGGCGATCGCCAAAAGTTCGAAAATCATGACCAGCTCCTTTGACTTGGTGATCGGAGCCTAGGCGCTTGATCCGCGCAAACCTTGATATGCCGCAAAGCGATGCGTGTTATTGTCGATCTTCTACGCAGCCTGACCCAGGGGCCGCCATGCACCACCGCAACATCGCCTATCTCATCGCCGACAGTTCGCGCGCCCGCATCGTCCTGTGGAGCCGTGACGCGGGCGCCTATCGCACCGCCGTCCAGATCGATGACGGTCTGGCGCCGGCTGCGCGTGCGCACCAGCCGCATGGCCTGGATTTCCGCGAAGAGTCCCGCAAGAAGGTTCGCGGGGCCTTCGCCGAGGTCTTGGCCGAGCACCTGCGCGACTTCGCGGCGCGCCACCCTGTCGAGGGCGTTGTCCTGATCGCGCCGGCCCGGGTCCTGACCCCGCTCAAGGTTGAGCTGCAAGGCGGCCCGCCCATCCTGGGGACCCTGGCCAAGGACCTGACGAAGCATCCCGACGAGGCGCTGCACGAGCAGCTCACCCAGGTCGAGATTCACGCGCCGACCTGAGCGCGCTAGGCGAGCCGCTGCGGCCGCTAAGGCGGCCCGACCCAGAGCCGGGGCCGAGGCCGGGGCCGGGGCCGGGGCCGGGCGAGGTGCGGCTACGGGTCCGCGCCTGCGGGGTCTGCCGACGGACCTGCACGTGGTCGATAGCGACCTGGCTGGGCGGGGCCTGCGGCCATTGTCCCTACTGTCTCCACGCCGCCGAGAACCTGTGCGACGAGCCGCAATTCACCAGCTGGACGCGCGACGGCGGTTTCGCCGACGCGGTCAGCGGCCGGGCGGACTATGTATTCCCCCGGCCTGAATCCTATGACCACGACCCGGCCGCTGCCCGGTGGGTCTTTATTCAATGGCCGACAACAGACCTTGGGAACGGCAGAATCGGGGGGAACCGGACCTTGCGTCTGCACGCCTCCCAAGTCAGGTTGACCAGCGCTGGTCTGAAAGTATCGTCTTGAGATGACAGATCGCGCGTCTTCAGTTTCGCTGTTGAACCAAACCTCGGTTCGGCAGTGGATTTGCGTCATCCTCGATATGCTGGAGAGCCTGTCTGACTACGACCTGCAGGTAAGAGGATGGACGGGGGCTGGGCCGGAGGTCTGGTCGCCGTGCGAGGCTGCGGATGAAGCAGAATACATCCAGATCGATGCCTTCCTGCAGCAGACGGGCATTGCACTTTCCAGCGATACCATTGCGTCGATCCATCGCCTGATCCGCTTCATTGATGAAAGCGACATATTGGACGATGAAACGGCGACAGCGGCTGACACGCCTGTCTGGGTGGAAATACGACGTCTTGCCGCCGAAGGACTGATCCACTTTGCGAATGACGTTGGTCACGCCGGGTTTGGCGACCTGGCGGCCATGTCATCTGCGGAACGTATTCGGGTACAGAATTGGCAGTGCCCAGACCCCTGAAAGCAGACCCACCCGAAGTCTGAATCGGGGGCAGGCTGTGTAAAAACGCTGCGCTGAACCTTCAGGCGAAGAAAACTGTTCGCCTCCCCACCGCCCTCCGTGTGCCACAGAGCTCAAAAATGGCAATTTTCGTCTATCTACTGGACGAAATTGGAGACCCAAAAACGTTTTTACACAGCCTTGGGGGTGAGCGGACGTTCGGCTAGGGGCGAAACGCGGCGATCAGCTCGTCGAGGCTCGCGATGACTATGCGCAACCGCGCCACGTACACCCCCTCGATATCCCGTTCAGGGCTGCTTTGAGCCGCCATATCCAAGTGGATGGCGTGGTTTTCGCAATCCCGAAGTAGACGCCCGTAAGCCTCCCGGTCCGACCGGGCCCGTGCGAGCACCATTTCTCCCAATACGTCCGTCACCCATCATCATGGCCAAGCTTCGACCCATTACCCTTGCTACGCTATGGAGCAAATGCGGCTGCCGCAAGGTTCGCGGATCGCACAGCCGTGCATGGCTGATGTCCGCTTGGGGGTGAGGCTGTGTAAAAACGCGAAGCAGTTCAGACTCCTGACATCGTGATGTCGG
>PLRV01000003.1 GCA_003164925.1 Caulobacteraceae bacterium | reverse complement strand
GCCCTGGCCGCGATGCTGGGCGGCAATGTGCGCGTCGGCCGCGAGGACAATTTATATCTGTCGCGCGGTCGCCTCGCGGACGGCAATGACTGCTTTGTCGAGCGTGCCGTTAACATCATCGAGAATCTAGGTTCATCGGTCGCGACGGCGGCCGAGGCCAGACAGCTTCTCGGATTGCAGACCCAAGACGCCGCCAAAGCAGCTCAATGACCAGGACGCCCTACCTCCGGCCGGAGGAAATGTCGCCTGAGCAAAGGCGCATATACGACGAGATCGTGAAGAGCCGTGGCGCATGGCTGAACGGACCCTTCGCGCCGATGCTCCATCAGCCGAAGCTCGCCGAGCCCGCTCAACGGCTGGGTGAGTTCGTTCGATATAACACAAGCTTGGCCCCTGCTCTGTCCGAGCTGGCGATTATCGTAGTCGCCCGGCGCTTCGACTGTCACTTCGAGTGGTATCAGCACGCAAAAATCGCGCTGAAGGCGGGTGTGCGGCCGGAGTTGGTGGAGGCCATACGCAACAATCAGACGCCTTCGGATCTCAGCGGCGATGAGGCGCTCATATACTGCTTCGCGACTTCGCTCCTGCAGGCAAACCGCGTTCCCGAGGACCTATATGGCGCTGTCCGCGACCGGTTAGGCGTCCAGGGCGTGGTCGAGCTGGTTGGCCTGATCGGCTATTACACGCTGATCGCCTTCACCCTGAATGCCCATGAGGTGCCGCTTCCGGCCGGCGTGGAGCCTCCCTTGCCCATGCCCAGCGCCGGGAACGCAGAGGATGCGAGCCGTGGCTAAAGAGGTTGGCGAACTGTCGTGGCGGTTGCCGGCCGGCGCCTGCGACTGCCACGCCCATGTATTTGGGCCATTCGATCGGTTCCCGCTTGCGCAGGTGAGACCCTACACCCCGCCGGAAACGCCGCGCGAGAGCTACGTCGCTATGCTTGACGAGGCCGGACTCGATCGTGGCGTCGTGGTCCACGGCGGCGCGAGCGGTTGGGATCAGGGGGCGATGGTCGATGCGCTAAAGTTCGCCCCCGACCGCCTTCGGGGCATAGCCGTGGTTCCTCCTGACATTTCCGACAACGCCCTGGCGGATCTGCATGCAGCCGGCGTGCGGGGTGTGCGCTTCACTAGCGTCGCCGGACCGAGCGCAGCGATCCGCTATGATGGCCGACTTGACTTGGCCGATATGGACCTGCTCGCTCCTCGCTTGCGCGAATTGGGTTGGCACGCACAGATCTGGGCCAACTGCCGCGTCTTCGAGGAGGCCGGCGACCGTCTGCGGTCCTACCGGCTGCCGATCGTGGTTGACCACATGGGCTTCTTCGAGGCGGCCAAGGGCGTCGAAGACCCGGCCTTCCAGGCTCTATTGGGCCTTGTGCGAGATGGAACGGGCTGGGTGAAGCTGACTCCCTTCCGCAATTCGGCGATCGGGGCCCCCTACCCGGACGTCAGGCCTTTCCAGGATGCTCTCGTCAAGGCCGGTGCGGATCAGCTGATCTGGGGCAGCGACTGGCCATTCCTCGGCATGAGCGGCGACCAGCGGCCGACGCCTCAGGGATTGTTGGGGCTGCTGGCCGATTGGCTCAATGACATTGACTTGCTGGAACGGATCCTCAGTCGAAATCCGGCTCGCCTCTACGGATTTTCCTGATGGCGAACCCGCACCCGTCTCCCTCCATGATCCTGTACGGAGGGCCTCACTCGCCCTTCGTCAGGAAGGTCCTGGTGACCGCGGTCGAGACCGGCTCCATCGAAGATATGAAATTGATGCGGGTGACTCCGCCCCTCACCATGGCGACGCCGAACCCGGCGTTCATGCGCATCAATCCGCTGGGCAAGGTGCCGACCCTGGTGCTGCCCGACGGCCGCACGCTCTTCGACTCAGACGTGATCTGCGAATATCTCGATACGACCTTTGGAGGCGGAAAGTTCTATCCGCCCGCAGGGCCGGGCCGCTGGCGCGCCCTGCGATGGAACGCACTGGGCGCCGGAGCGATGGACGCTCTGATCCTGTGGAGGTTCGAGCGCAACAAGGCCCCCGAAATCCAGTGGTCGAATGTGCTGAGCTCATTCGAAGCCAAGCTTCAGTCCATCCTGGCCGCCATCGAGTCCGAAATGGCCGAGATCTCGGCGGCGCCTTTGGGCATCGGTCATATCTCCATGGCCTGCTTTCTCGGCTACCTCGACCATCGTTTTGCCGACCTTGATTGGAGGTCCTCCTTCAAAGCGACGGCGGATTGGTTCCTTGAGTTCAACCAGCGTGAGTCATTGAAGCTGAGCCGCCATGGGGAGGCGCCGCCCATAGAGTCCGACCCGCCCGCCCTAAGATGGGAATGACGACATGATCACAATCCAGGACATTCTGTATGTCCGGTACGGCGCCCCAGATCTGGACAGGATGGAAGAGTTCTTGACCGCCTTCGGCCTGATCCGGGCCGATCGGACAGATCGCACCCTCTACATGCGTGGGGCTTCGTCCAGCCCTTACCTCCACGTGACGGATCTGACGGCCGAACCCCAGGCCAAGAGCTTCGCCCTGCTGGCCAAGGACGAGGACGATGTGGAGCGCCTGGCCGCGGAATTGGGTCTGGCGGCGGAATGGAATCCGGAGCCTGCGGGCGGCCGCATGGTTCGTTTCAAGGATCCGTCCGGCTTCGATGTAACGGTTTTGGCCGGCATCCGTCAGGTCGCCGCCTTGAGCCCCCTGTCGCCTGCTCCGGGCAACTTCGGCATGGAGCGGCTCCGCAAAGGGTCTGGCGTCAAACGCCCTCGGGGACCCGCTGAAGTCCTGCGGCTGGGCCACGCCCTGTTGCGCTGCGACAGCCTCGAACAGTCCTTCCGCTTCTATACTGAGACGCTGGGTTTCAAGGTGTCCGACAGCCTGTACGCGGGCGAGAATCTCGTCGGTCACTTCATGCATTGCGGCCTAGGACAAACCTTCACCGATCACCACACCATCGCGATTGTTAAACGACCGGCCTCCCAGTTCGACCATGCGGGGTTCGAGGTGCTCGATCTCGAAAACGTCTTGGCGGGCAACGACTATCTGATGTCGAAAGACTACGAACACGACTGGGGTATCGGCCGCCACACCGAGGGCAGCCAGATTTTCGACTACTGGCGTGATCCTTTCGGCAACAAGATTGAACATTGGACCGACGGCGATCTGGTCAATGACGACTATCAGCCGGGCCGGGCGATGGTCCGCCCTGAAGGTCCGGTTCAATGGGGACCGCCCATCCCGCAAAGTTCGTTCAGATGACCGGCGCGGTCGATGTCGATGTCGCCATCGTCGGCTATGGCCCTGTAGGCCAGGCCTTGGCCGCCATGCTCGGCAAGGCCGGGCATCGCGTGGCGGTGTTTGAGCGCTGGCCAAATCTATATCCGCTGTCGCGCGCCTGTGTGGTCGATCACGAGGCCATGCGAACCCTTCAGGGCATCGGAGCGGCGGAAGAGTTTTCCAGCTACACGGTTCCGTCCAAGGGCGAATACATCTGGCTCAATGCCGAGGGCCAAGTCCTCTATCACTTCAAATACGACCCTCGGGGCATATCGGGTTGGCCATCGCGAAGCCTCATGTACCAGCCGGACCTGGAGCAGGTTCTCGATCGGACGGCCACGGCCCTGCCCAACGTCAAGGTGCATATGGGTTGGCAGGTCGCCGGACTGCGGCAAACGTACGACGGCTACGAACTGACGGCCCAGGCAGGCGCCGCAGACGCTGGCGGTCTCTCGCGGCCCTCGTCGCAAACGCAGCGCGTGACGGCGCGCCGAGTCGTCGGCGCCGACGGAGCCAACAGCTTCGTCAGGCAGGCTATGGGAATTGAACTGGTTGATCTGGGCTTCCGCGCAGATTGGCTGGTGGTCGATTTCCAACTGAACGATCCGGCCAAGGTCCTCGATATGCCTGAGGCCGGCCAGATCTGCGATCCCGCGCGCCCTGTCACGGTCATGCGCCACCTGGGTCTGCGCCACGCACGCTGGGAAATGATGCTTCTACCCGGAGAGGATCCGTCGGCCATGACCCGACCGGAGGCCGTCTGGCCCCTGCTTGAGCGTTGGGTCGGGCCCTCGGACGGAGTCATTGAACGGGCGGCGGTTTACACCTTCAAATCCGCGATCGCCCAAACCTGGAGCAAAGGGGCCGTTTCGCTCGCGGGCGACGCGGCCCACCTGATGCCGCCCTTCCTGGGCCAGGGCCTGTGTTCTGGATTGCGCGACGCCCTCGGCCTGTCCTGGCGGCTCGACCTGATCCTTCGCGGTATCGCGGGCGAGGACTTGCTGGAGTCCTACGAGGTCGAACGCAAGGCGCACGTTGCGGGGGTCATCGACCGGGCGGTCGCCTTGGGGCGGGTGGTATGCATCACCAATCCCGAAGAAGCCGCCAGACGGGACGTCGCCATCCTTGGAGGACAGGCGCCGCCCCTGCCGCTCTTTCCTAAATTGGCGGCTGGCTTGCTGGGCCATTCGCCTGGAATGGACGGCGTTGTGGGCGAGTTATCCTTCCAAGGGCGGGTGTCGAACGGCGCGCATGCCGGACGTTTCGACGATGTGGTCGGCAAGGGCTGGCAGATCCTGACCCTGGACGAACCGCTTGCGCCGAGCCTCTCAGACCGCCAGCGGAGCGTGCTCAAGCGTATCGGCGCTCGGATGGTGGCATTCGGCGCGGCAGGCGAACCGGTTCAAGACATTGACGGCGACTATCGGGCCTACATGGACGCGCTCGGGGTTCGCCTGTTGATCATCCGTCCAGATTTCTACGTGTTCGGCGCGGCCAAGGCCGTGTCCGAAGGCAAATTCCTGATCGATCAATTGGAAGCGGGGCTGAAGCTCGTCGGCGAATCCGCGGCGGCGGCCGATCCAATCCAGTGAAAGAAAGCGCATGAAACTCGTCACCTACGAACTGGATGGCCGCGCGAGCATCGGTAAGGTCATCGACGACACCGTTGTCGAGATCGCGGGCGCCTTTCCCGGAGCCCCGGCGACGATGCTGGAGCTGCTCGCCGGCGGCGACGCCATGATGCGCAAGGTGGCAGCGGTGGAAGCGAGCGGCGGCCGAACCCATCCCCTTTCCGCCGTGACGCTCAAGGCGCCCGTGCCCAAGCCTGAGAAGTTCCTGGCTATCGGCCTGAACTATCAGGACCACGTCGATGAGATTGTCAGCCGCGGCGGCAAGGCCCCGGAGCATCAGATTTGGTTCAACAAGCAGGTCTCCTGCATCACCGGGCCGTTCGATCCGGTGCATCTGCCCAGCGCCAGCGAAAAGCTGGACTACGAGGGCGAGCTGGCGGTCGTTATCGGCAAGAGGTGCCGTCATGTGACACGCGAGGACGCGCTGGAGGTTGTGGCGGGCTACATGGTCGCCGACGACGTTACGGCCCGCGACTGGCAGCGCATGAGCCCGACATGGACGCTGGGCAAGTCGTTCGACACCCACGGTCCGTTGGGGCCCTGGCTGGTCACCGCGGACGAGGTCGGCGACCCCAAGCAGTTGGAAATGCGACTCTACGTTAACGGAGATCTGCGCCAGCGGACCTCCACCTCGCGGATGGTCTTCGACATTCCCGCGCAGATCGCTCACCTTTCCACGGTCATGACTCTGGAGCCCGGCGACGTGCTTTTGACGGGCACCTGTTCGGGGGCCGGGTTCGGCCGTACGCCTCCGGTGTTCCTCCAGCCCGGAGACGTGGTTCGCGTGGAAATCGACAAGCTAGGCCATATCGAAAATCACATCATCGCCGAGCCGTTCTGGTCCTGATGCGCAGGTGGGACACTCGGCGTTCACTTCACTCCCGCGTTCTTGCGCCTGCGCCAAACCGGCTATGTCCGCGGGAGAGGGCGCTAGGGGCCCGGCTTCCCTAGAATGACGCTTCCACCCTTGGAGACGCATGTCACTCGCCTCGCCTAGCACCCACCCCGAAGCCCTGGCGCCCTCTACGACAATTGGCGTTGTGGGAGCGGGGCGGATGGGAAGCGACATCGCGCTGGTGGCCGCCGCCGCCGGTCATCGCGTGCTGCTATACGACGTCCGCCCGGGAGCGGCGGCCAAGGCGATAGCCGACCAAAGCCTTCAGATGAACAAGCTGGTCGGACGGGGAAAACTCGAACCGACCAAGGCGGCCTCGCGACTGGACCGGTTGTCGATCGCGGAGCGCCTCGACGATTTGGAAGGGGCGGCCCTGATCGTCGAAGCGATCGTGGAGGACATGGAGGTCAAGGTTTCCCTGTTCCAACAGCTCGAGGCCATCGCGCCTCAAGCGATCCTGGCCACCAACACTTCGTCGCTTTCCATATCGGCCTTGGGTGCGCGTCTGGCGCGGCCTCAGGCATTCGCGGGTCTGCATTTCTTCAACCCCGCCACAGTCTTGCCGCTGGTCGAGGTCGTCCGCGGGGCCTCCACCGATCCTCAAGTGGTCGAAACCCTGCGGCTGACCGCGGTCGCGTGGGGCAAGTCGCCGGTCTGCTGTGAATCGACCCCGGGCTTTATCGTCAACCGCGTGGCCAGGCCGTTTTATGGCGAAGCCCTAGCGCTCTTGACCGAGCGGGCCACCGATCCGGCCACGCTGGACGCCATCATCAAGGAATGCGGCGGCTTCCGCATGGGACCGTGCGAACTCATGGATATGATCGGTCACGACGTGAATTTCGCGGTGACGCGGTCGGTGTTCGACAACTTCTTCTACGACCCGCGCTACAGGCCGTCCTTGGTGCAAAAGGCCCTCGTGGACGCGGGCTGGTTGGGCCGTAAATCTGGGCGTGGATTCTATCTCTACGGCGATCAGGCGACGCCGCCGGCTCCTGCAACCGAGCCGCCGCACCCTTGCCCCCCCAGCGTCGATTGGGGCGCAAGCCTGGGACCGGCCAATGCTCTGGCGGACTTGGCGGCGGACATCCCCGGCCTGCGAGGCGCTGCCGGCGATGTGATCCAGCTCGCCGACATCGACCTGCGCCTGACAGACGGGCGAACAGCCGCCGAGGTGACCGCCGAGCGCGGCCGTCCGACTGTCCTCTTCGATCTGGCTATTGATTACGCCAAGGCGAGCCGCATAGCGATCGCCGCGCCCTCCGGCGTATCCGTCGAGGCGGTGATCGGGCTGTTTCAGCGACTCGGAAAGGCGGTGTCGCGGGTGGACGATGTCCCCGGTCTGATTGTCGCGCGGACGGTGGCGATGCTGGTCAACGAGGCGGCGGAGGCGGCGCTTCAGGGCGTGGCTTCGGCCGCCGATATCGACCTCAGTATGGTCAAGGGCGTCAACTATCCGTTTGGTCCTCTGGCCTTAGGCGACAGACTGGGTCCGCCCTGGGTGGTCAAGGTGCTCGACAACCTGGCCAGAGCCTATCCTGAAGGGCGCTACCGGGCCTCACAGCTGCTGAGGCGGCGCGCCTTCGAAGGCCGCCCATTGCGGGAGATTGCCGTATGAGCGCGTCGGAACCTGTTGCCTGCGAAATCCTCAATGGGACGGTCGCGGTTCTTACGATCCAGCGCCCCGAGCGGCTCAACGCGCTCAATCTCGCCGTCAAACAGATGGTCGAGCAACATCTTCTGGACCTTGGCCAACGCCCAGACATCGCCTGCGTGGTGGTGACCGGAAATCGCGAGGTTTTCGTCGCCGGCACGGACCTGGCCGAGATGTGCGACATGTCCTCTGCCGATCACGGCCGCCTGCGCACCGGCGCCATGTTCGAGGCCCTGCGCGCCTTCCCCGCCCCGCTCATCGCCGCGGTGGAGGGATACGCCCTGGGGGGCGGCTGCGAGCTGGCCCTGGCCTGCGACATGATCGTAGCCGGAGACAAGGCGAGGTTTGGTCAGCCGGAAATCAAGGTCGGCATAATGCCCGGCGCCGGGGGCACGCAGATCCTGAGCCGCACCCTGGGCTCCTACCGCGCCATGAAAATGGTGCTCACGGGGGAAATGCTCAGCGCCGCTGACGCCCTGGCGCTCGGCTTGGTCTCCGAAGTCGTCGAGGCCGGGACGGCCCTGGAAAGCGCGATCGAGCTCGCCTCCACCATCGCTAAAATGCCGCCCCTGTCCGTGCGGGCGATCAAGGCCGTGATCAAGCGCGGGCAGGACCTGCCGCTGAGCGATGCGATCGCCTGCGAGCGCCGCGCCTTCGAGGCGCTGTTCGATACCGAGGATCAGAATGAAGGCATGACCGCCTTCCTCGAAAAGCGCCGGCCTGTCTTTCGCGGCCGATAGCCTGCCAACACGGTCTCGAACGAGGCATTCCCATGATCAGAGCTGAAAACCGCG
>PLRV01000090.1 GCA_003164925.1 Caulobacteraceae bacterium | reverse complement strand
TGAACACGCCGTCGGCCTTGCCGCGGTCCACCACCTTTGTGTCGCCCGTGACCAGCCGGACGCCGGATTCGGCCGCGGCCGCCCGCATGGAGGCCAGGATGCGGCGCAGCAAGCTCAAGGGAAGACCCTCCTCGAGGATCAATCCGACGCTCATGTAGAGGGGTCGCGCGCCGCACATTGCCAAGTCGTTGACCGTCCCGTTGACCGCTAGCGAACCGATGTCTCCACCGGGGAACACAAGGGGTCGGATGACGTAGGAATCCGTGGTGAAGGCGATGGGCCCGTCGACGCCGAGCACCGCGCCGTCGTGGCCGCGTGCGAGTTCCTCATCGGCGAAGACCGGGCGGATCACGTCTTCGATCAGGCGGGCCATGGCGCGTCCACCGCCGCCGTGGGCGAGCTGTATCGTCTCCTTGTCGCTCACCCCCCGCCTCCGACGGCCGCGGTCACGCCGCGATAGCGGAAATAGGCGGCGCAGGCGCCTTCGGAGGAGACCATGGTGACGCCCATCGGTCGCTCCGGCGTGCAGCGCACACCGAACGCCGAGCAGTCGGGCGGCTTGCGCTCGCCGCGCAACACCTGGCCACTGATGCACTCGCCCAACGCGTCGTCACCGGCGTCGACAGCGCCGAATCGCCGCTCGGCGTCAAAGTCGGAATAGGCGCCGGCGAGACCCAGGCCGCTGTCGGCGATGTCGCCCATCCCGCGCCAGCGTCGGGGGATCACGCGGAAGACCTCAGCCATCAGCGCCTGCGCGGCTCGGTTCCCTCCAGGGCTCACGGCGCGAGCGTATTGGTTCTCCACCTCGGCGCGGCCCGCCTCCAACTGGCGGATGCACAGGTAGACACCTTCCAGGATGTCGAGCGGCTCGAAGCCGGTCGCCACGATCGGCACGCCGTACCGCGCGGCGATCGGCTGATATTCGGCCAGGCCCATGATGGTGCAGACATGCCCAGCAGCGAGGAAGCCCTGGACGCGGTTGCCTGGGCCTTCCAGCACCGCCCGCATCGCCGGCGGAACCAGCACGTGTGAGACCAGCATGGAGAAGTTGGTCATGCCCTCGCGCCTTGCCTGCACGGCGGCCATCGCGTTGGCCGGGGCGGTGGTCTCGAACCCCACGGCGAAGAATACGACCTGCCGCGAGGGATTGCCCCTGGCGATCACCACCGCGTCCAGCGGCGAATAGACCACGCGGACGTCGGCCCCGCGCGACTTGGCGGCGAAGAGATCCCCGTCCGCGCCCGGCACCCGCAGCATGTCGCCGAAGGAGCACAGGATCACGCCCTCCCGCTCGGCGATCTCGATGGCCTTGTCCACGTACTCAACCGGGGTGACGCAGACCGGGCAGCCGGGACCATGCGCTAGGGTGATGTCCGAGGGGAGCAGGACGTCAATGCCGAACCGTACGATGGCGTGGGTCTGACCGCCGCAGACCTCCATCAAGGTCCAGGGTCGCGTGACCGTGTGGGCGATGGCGTCCGCCAGACGACGAGCAGCGGCTCCGTCGCGATATTCATCGCGGAACTTCATGGTTGCGCCCCCAATGGACCCGCGAACTCGGCCAGTTCGCCAATCTCGTCCAGGTGGGCGAAGATGCGCCCGGCTTCCACCTCGTCGATCACGGCGATGGCGAAGCCCACATGCACGAGCACATAGTCCCCGACGTCGGCCTCGGGCGCGAAGGCGAGGTTGATCTCCTGGACGACGCCGCCGAAATCCACCCGACCGACCCGGGTCAGCGGGTCGTCGCCGGAAAGATCAAGCACACGGCCGGGGACCGCTAGGCACATGGCGTCCCTGCCCTTCCTTCCGTCCACGCCGCCCAGACCGCCTGGCCGAGGGACAACCCGCCGTCGTTCGGCGGGACCTGTCGGTGCCAGAGAGGCTCGAAGCCCGCCGCGCGCAATGCCGCGGCGGTCGCTTCGGTCAGCCGGGCATTTTGGAAGCAGCCGCCCGTTAGGGCGACGCGAGGCTCCCCGACGCGGATGGCGACGTCGACGATGGCGGCCGCCAGGCCGTTGTGCAGCGCCCGGGAGACCTGCCCCGCCGTCGAGCCGGCGCGAATGTCTGCCACGATAGCGTCCAACGCCGGGCCCCAATCGAGCACAAGAGCGCTGTCGTCGGTCGCGCTTTCCTGGAGCGGAAAGGCATAGCTGCGGTCGCCCGACATGTCCCCGGCCGCCCACTCCAGCTCCATCGCAGCCTGGCCCTCGAAGCTGACCCGCTGGCGCAGGCCCGTCAGCGCGGCCGCCGCATCGAACAAGCGGCCAATGGAGCTGCAAATCGGCGCGTTCACCCCGCGCGTCATCATGGCGCCCAAAGTCCGACGCTCGGCGATGGTGAAGGCCGCCACGGGGGCGAGGTCGTCCATCTCCAAGGCGTCCGCGCCGAACGCCGCATAGAGCAGACCGAGCGCCGCTCGGCGCGGCTCGCGCATGGCCGCCTCGCCGCCGGGCAGGCGGAACGGGCGCAAGTGCGCGACACGCCGCCAGCCGCCCTTGACGATGCGCAGGAACTCCCCGCCCCAGATCGTGCCGTCTGGACCATAGCCGGCGCCGTCCCAGGCAACGCCGAGCACCGGCGGGACTACGCCGTTGTCGGCCATGCAGGCCGCAAGGTGCGCCAGGTGATGTTGGACCGGAACGATGGGCGCCGCGAAGGCCTCGGCAGCGCGGCTGGAGGCGTAGTCTGGATGTAGGTCGTGGGCGACGAGGCGGGGCCGCACGGCGTGGAGCCGGCCGATGTCCTCGGCCGCGGATCCGTGAGCCGCGCGCGCCTGTGGGGTCTCCAGGTCGCCGATGTGGGGCCAGACGACGACGCCATTGTCGCCGCTCAGCGCGACGGTCGTCTTCAGATGGCCGCCCAGCGCCAAAACGCCGCCCGACACGCCATCCACGGCAAAGTGCGCGGGCGCATAGCCGCGCGCCCGTCGCAGCATCAGCGGGCGGCCGCAGACCACGCGCACCACCGAGTCTTCCACCGGCCGCGCAATCGGCCGGTCGTGGATTAGGAAGAAATCGACGACCTCGCCCAGCCGCTCCAGGGCTTCGCGCTCGTCCGTGGCGATGGGCTCTTGGCTGAGGTTGCCGCTCGTCGCCACCACCGGAAGGTCCAGAGCGAGCATCAGGAGATGATGCAACGGCGCATAGGGCAGCATCGCGCCCAGAAGCGGATTGCCCGGCGCGACCGCCTCCGTGATCGCGCCGCCCTCACGCCGCAGCAGCACGATCGGCCGCTCGGGACCCACCAGCAGGGCTTGCTCCTCGGGCGACACGCGGCAAGCTCGCCCCACGTCCGAAAGCGTTGGGAACATCACCGCAAAGGGCTTATCCGGCCGGCGCTTGCGGGTCCGCAGCCGCCGTACGGCCGTCTCGCTCATCGCATCCACGAGCAGATGGAATCCGCCGACGCCCTTAGCCGCTACGATTTCGCCCCGGCGAATCGCCGTCGCCGCGAGACCCAGCGCCACATCGTCCCGGGCGATTACGCCGCCGGCAGGGTTCCAGAGGGCGAGGCGCGGCCCGCAGTCGGGACAGGCGTTCGGCTCGGCGTGAAATCGCCGGCTGGTCGGGTCCTCGTACTCCGCCCGGCAGGCCTCGCACATGCCGAAGCGCCGCATGGAGGTTCGCGCGCGGTCGTAGGGGAGATCCTCGATGATGCTGAAGCGCGGCCCACAGTCCGTGCAGTTGATGAACGGGTAGCGGTATCGTCGGTCGGATGGATCTAGGAGTTCGGCCAGACAGGCGTCACAAGTCGTCAGGTCCGGCGAGATGTGGGCCGATCGCCGTCCGCCCGTCGCGCTCGCACGGATGGCGAACGTTGAGTCCCCACAAAGCTCGGCCTCCGAGACGTCGATTCCCGAAACGACCGCCCGAGGCGGCGGAGACTGGCGAAGTCCGTCTAGCAAATCGTCAAGTCTCTCCGGCGCGCCCTCGACTTCGATGGTCACACCCTCGGCGGTGTTGGCGATCCAGCCAGCGAGGCCGAGGCGCGTCGCCCGGCGGTGGACGTAAGGACGAAAGCCAACGCCTTGCACCGTCCCACGAACGCGAATCTGACGCCGCTCGCGGGCGGGAGTCTTCAAGCGGGGCGAGCGAGGCGCCTCAGTCATCGACAGCTCACGTTTCCACCTCAATGCTCTCCAGCAGGACGTCCTGGGCGTTGGCGTGGTGAACGTCATCCGACGCCGTGGCGCTGAGGCTGGCGCCCGCGGCTATGGTGCCCGCGGCGGCCTCCTCGAAGTGCTCGGCGAAGTGGCCCGGCGACATGTGGCTGAGCGCGCCCAGCCAGACCGACACGCTCACCACCCGCACCGCCTCTTGGTCGCGCGCGATCTCCTCAATGCGGCGCATCAGGCCTTTCATCAGCGTGGCTTCATGCATGGGCCTGCTCCTCGCGGATCTCAGCGCTCAGTCGGCTCGCGACTTCGACCACCGCTCCGGCTACCAAAGGCGACTGCGGCGCGCCAGTCTCGAAGCTGGCGCCTTCGATCGCATAGACTACGCAGTGTGAAGGCAGCTGGCCCAGGGCCCGGGCCAATTCGATGGCCTCGTGCAAACCGAATCCGTGCGTCGAGACCCCGAATGCGCCCTGAGGTAGGGGCGCCTCGCTCACGTCGAAACGATGAACCGTTCCAGCCGGAGCGCCCGAAGCGCACGCATCGATGAGAAAGGCAGCGGATGCCCCGTCGAGCCTGGCGAGGATATCCGTCGCCTCGCCGTCCGCTTCGGCCACCTCGATGGCCCGGGGCAAGGCGCCGCGCAAGGCCTGCGCGACCGCCCGGCCGGCCCCGTCGTCGCCCCGGCCCGGGTTGCCGACGCCCAACACAAGGACTCTGCCGGCGACCGCCTCACCCACGGTCCAGCTCCAGCCGGAGAAAGTGGGTGGAGCAGGAGATGCACGGGTCGTAGTTGCGCACGGTCTGCTCACAGCGGTGACGGAGCTGATCGTCCGGGAGGTCCAGCCACTGGCCGACGAAGCTCGCCAGATCAGCCTCGATGCTCGCCTGGTTCTGCGATGTGGGCGGCACAATGCGCGCCTCTGCGATGCTCCCGTCGTCCTCCAGGCGATAGCGATGGTAGAGCAGGCCGCGAGGCGCTTCGGTGGCCGCGCAGCCGACTCCGGCGCGCGGCTCGATTTGCACGGCTGGTTGGTCCGGCGGCTGATAGGCATCGATGATCCGCAGGGCTTCGTCGCAGGCGTAGAGGACCTCCACCGCGCGGACGATGATGCTGCGGTAAGGGTTGGCGCAGGCCGGTCCAAGGCCCGCCTCGCGCGCCGCCTGCTGGGCGGTGGGTGAAAGGCGGGAGAAGTTCAGGCTGAATCGGGCGAGCGGTCCAACAAGGTACGCGCCCCGTTCGCGCAAGCGCGAATGCAGGGCAGTAGAGCGCTCGACGTGCGACTCCTCGAAGTGCAGGTGGTAAGCGTCCGCCGTAATGTCGAGTCCGCGGTTGGAGATGATCCGCCCCTCGTTGAATGGATACTCGTCAGGATGGCTGAGGGCGACCAGCTCATAGTCGCGCTCGTAATCGGGAAAATCGAAGCCTGCGACCCATCGGACGGTCTCCAGGGCCGCATCGCGCGCCCACTTCATCTTTTCGGCCAGCGGTTGAAGCTCGCGGCGTGTAGGGACTCGGTAGAACCCGCCCACACGCACATTGATCGGATGAATCTCGCGCCCGCCTAGCAGGGTCAGGATTTCATTACCGGCCTTCTTAAGCGCCAGCCCGCGACGCACCGCATCGGCGTGATCGCGCGCCATGTCGATGGCGCCGTCGTAGCCGAGGAAGTCGGGCGCATGCAGCATGTAGACATGCAGAGTGTGGCTCTCGATCCATTCGCCGCAATAGAGCAGCCGGCGAAGGTCGCGCAGGGGGCCTGCGACCTGAACGCCCAGGGCCTGCTCGATCGCGTGAATCGAACTCATCTGGTAAGCTACCGGGCAGATGCCGCAGATCCGCGCGGTGATATCCGGCGCCTCGGAGTAGGCGCGCCCGCGCAGGAAGGCCTCGAAGAACCGGGGCGGCTCGAAGATGCTAAGCTCAGCGCGCTCAACCACGCCGTCACGCACCACGACCTTGAAGGCGCCCTCGCCCTCCACCCGGGCAAGATAGTTGACCTTGATGGTCTTACGGACCATTGCGCTCGCTCTCCTTGCGGAATGCCGGCGAGCCCGCGTTGAAGGTCCGATAGATGCGGGTGAGGTCACGCTGGTCCATGCCAAGCTCACCCAGCTTGGCGCTCAAAGCGGGCGCGTTGGGGCTCTCCATCGGACCATAACAACCATAGCAACCGCGGTCGTAGGATGGGCAAATGGCGCCGCATCCAGCATGCGTGACCGGTCCCAGGCAGGGCGTGCCGTGGGCGACGGTCACGCAGACATTGCCCTTAAGCTTGCACTCGATGCAGACGCTGTGGGCGGGCGTGACGGGTCTGCGGCCCGCCAGAAATGCCGAAATCACCTCCACGAGCTGACGCTTGTTGATCGGACAGCCGCGCAGCTCGAAGTCCACCGGCACATGATCGGCGATGGGTGTCGACGTCGCCAGGCTGTGGATGTAGTCGGGGCGCGCGTAGACGATCGAGGCGTATTCGCGGACATCGGCGAAGTTTCGCAGGGCCTGGATGCCCCCCGAGGTCGCGCAGGCGCCGATAGTGATCAGGGCGCGCGAGCGCCGGCGGATGTCCTGGATCCGTTGCGCGTCATGCGTCGTAGTGATGGAGCCTTCGACCAGCGACAGGTCGTAGCGCCCCTTCACCGCCGCGCGAGTCGCCTCGGGGAAGTAGGCGATGTCGAGCGCCTCGGCCACGGCCAGGAACTCGTCCTCGCAGTCCAGCAGGGTGAGCTGGCAGCCGTCGCAGGAGGCGAACTTCCAGACTCCCAGCCTCGGTTTGCGACGCCTCGCCGCCATCTCAGAGCTCCTTGTGCCGCAGCAGACCGGCCACTTGGTCGTAGCGGAACACCGGCCCGTCGCGGCAGATGAACACTGGGCCGAACTGGCAGTGTCCGCAAAGGCCGATCGCGCACTTCATGTTGCGCTCCATCGACAAGTGGATCGCCTCGGCCTTCACGCCGGCGTCCCCCAGGGCCGCGGCGCAGAAGCGCATCATGATCTCCGGCCCGCACACCAGGGCGACGGTGTTGGCCGGATCAAACGCGGCGCGGCCGAGCAAGGTCGTGACCACCCCAACATGGCCCCGCCAATCGGAGACAGCGGCGTGATCGACCGTCACCTCGATTTCGACGTCAAGCCGCCGTCGCCAGCTCTCCAACTCGCGGCGGAACAGGATGTCGGCGGGGCTGCGGGCCCCGTAGAGCACCTGGACCTGACCATAGCGCGCGCGCTCGGCCAGCAGCCGGTAGATCGCGGGCCGCAGCGGCGCCAGCCCCAGCCCGCCGGCCATAATCACCACGTCGCGGCCGGCGGCCTCGGCCATGGGCCAGCCCGCCCCGAACGGGCCGCGCAGGCCCAGCGCCGCGCCGGGGCGCAGCTGCGCCAGGGCGTGCGAGACGGGCCCCACCGCGCGGATCGTGTGGACCAGCCGCCCCGGCTCGGCCGGATCGCCGCTTAGGCTGATGGCCGCCTCGCCGACGCCGAAGGCGGTAAGCATGTTGAACTGGCCCGGCGCGGCGGCGGCCGATGCGGGGCCATCCGGCTCGATCTCCAGGGTCCACACGTTCGGCGCCTCGCGCCGGCGCCGGCGCACGCGTCCGACACGCGGGACCATTGGGTCCGCGGCGAGGTCCGCTGGTGAGGGCGCCTCAGGCCTGCTCGCCATAGACGTCAAGGATCTGCATCTGGGCGGCCTGCAGCCGCTGGATCAACACCGGCATGAAACGCTTCATCACCTCATAGCCGAGGTCATGGTCGGCCTCGCACTTGCGGCGCAGGCACGCGCCGTCCATCGCGATGGCGCGGGTGAATTCCGCCGCCCGGGCGTCGTAGCTCCAGCGGTAGGGCGGGATCAGCCACTCGACCCCGACGACCTCGTCCTCCCGCACGGTCTGGAAGGTGATCGCTCCCCGCCCAGGCGCCTTGATCTCCAGCGCCACGCAACCCTGGCGTATCAGGTAGAACTGGTCGGCTGCATCGCCCTCATGGAACAGGTACTCACCCGGCTGGAAGTGAACGTTCTTAGCGCAGCCGCTGATCAGCTTGCCGAACGGCTCCAGCAACCCCTCGAAGAATGCATGCTCGCGCACGATCTCTTCGATGTCCTTCGCGGCGCCGCTCATGTCCCGGCTCCCTGTTTCGACGGGCTCTCCCGGATGGCCCGCACCTCCTCGGTGATGTCGATGCCGACAGGGCACCAGGTCAGGCACCGGCCGCAGCCGACGCAGCCGGAGGTTCCAAACTGGTCGACCCAGCTGGAGAGCTTGTGCGTCATCCACTGACGATAGCGCGAGCGGGCGCTGGCGCGCACGCTGCCGCCGGGGACGTGGGTGAAATCCATCGTGAAGCAGGAGTCCCAGCGGCGGGTGCGGGAGGATTCCGCGCCCGTCAGGTCGCTGGAGTCCTCGACCGAGGTGCAAAAGCAGGTTGGGCAGACCATGGTGCAGTTGCCGCAGGTCAGGCAGCGGTCCGCGACGTCGTCCCAGCGCGGATGCTCCAGATTGGCCGCCAGCAGCTCGCGCAGGTCGTCCGAGCGCATCTGCCGGCCCATCGAAGCGGCCGTTCGCTGCACCACCGCCTCCGCCGCGTCCAGGTCGCCGTCCATCGCCGCGTGCGCCTGCAGCTCCGCCAGCACCTGCCTGCCCGCCTCGGAGCCGGCCTCGACGACGAAACGGTGCTCGCCCTCGGTGATCTCGGTCAGCGCCAGGTCGTAGCCGGCCTCGACCTTGGGGCCTGACCCCATGGAGACGCAGAAACAGGTCCCGGCCGCCTCGGCGCAGTTCACAGCGACAATGAAGGCGCCCTCGCGCCGCGCCCGGTAGTGCGGATCGATGTGGGCGCCGCCCACAAACACCCGGTCCTGGATCTCGATCGCCTTCAGCTCACAGGCGCGCACCCCGATGAATGCGAACCGCTCGGCGGACGTCGGCTCGGGCGTTACGGTGACGGCGTCCCCCTCACGGCGCGCCGTCCACAGTCGCTGCACGGACGGGTGCAGGAACGCCTTCCAGGAGTGCGGGCCGACCGCGTAGCCGAACAGGGCCGCATCGTCGCGACGCGCCAGTCGATAGCGCCCGGGCGCCTGCTCGTCGGTCCAACCTTGCGGCAGGTCGGCCACGCCGTCGAGGTCATCATAAACGATGGCCCCATCACGGACCTTGGGGCCGACGATGCGATAGCCGCGGTGGCGCAGGCTATCGAACAGGGCCTGGAGACCCAGTGCTGTGAGAACGGATGGCCCTTGGTGATCCATCGGACGCCTGCCTCCGGCACGGGGTGGTCTATCATCCAGGGCTCGCCGGCGCCTTCCGACGGCCTGGACGCCGATGCCCTTGGTAAGGGGCTTCCCAACTAAGTCCTTGAGCGGAGTCAATGATCGCAGGGGCGAGAGCCGCACTCTACTATGGACTGGCCGTCGGGAGTTCGGAATTCGNNTACGTTTGAAGATCGTTCCGAAGGGCGGTGAGGTATGACCAGAGGGGCGCAGAGCGCCGGCGAACGGCCGCTATGAATCTTCCGTTGCCGTCATGCCCGAAAGCGGACGCTGCTTACGGCGTGACGGGGCGGTTAGCTGCCGCAGCGCCCGCGTCAGGCTGGCGGCCGGCGGCCGCGCCCTCGGCTAGTTGACTTTCCAGTTCCTTCTAGACTGCTTTCGCGATCCCCGCAGCGGCCTTCTCCGCTGGAGGCGGGATGCGAAGCGCCGCACTTATCGCCAGCGGTTTGAACACCTCGGCGCAGACCAGATAGGCGGCCACGATTCCTGTCAGCGCGAGGGTCACGTGCGCCGGCGGCGCCACGAAACCGAACCAGGCTCCCGCTGGCGAGAAGGGGATCGCCAGCGCGACAGCCAGGGCCGTCAGGGTGGAGATCGTCAGTACGCGATTGGGTGCGTCCCGCCACGGCCGTCCGCGAGTGCGGATCAGAAACACCACCAATGTCTGGGTCGCGATGGATTCTACGAACCATCCAGTGCGGAACACCTCAGGGCTCGTACGAAACAGCAGAAACAGCGTGCCGAAGGTGGCGAAGTCGAAGATCGACGACAACGGCCCCATCACCGCGGCGAAGCGGACGATGTCCTGAATACGCCAGCGTTGCGGCCCCGCGGTGTCGGCGACCCGGACGTTGTCGAACGGAATGCCGATCTCCGAGACGTCATAGAGCAGGTTGTTGAGCAGGATCTGGGTCGCCAGCATCGGCAGAAACGGCAGGAACAGCGAAGCGGCGGCCATGGAGAGCATGTTGCCGAAGTTGGAGCTGGCGCCCATCCGCACATACTTCAGGATGTTGGCGAAGGTCCGCCGGCCTTCCTCCACCCCGTCGGCGACGACAGCCAGGTCGGAGTCGAGCAGGATCATGTCAGCCGCCGCGCGCGCCACGCCTGTCGCGCCGTCCACCGAGAGGCCGACGTCAGCGGCCTTGATGCCGGGCGCGTCGTTGACACCGTCGCCCATGAACCCCACGACTTCGCCGGATGCGCGCAAGGCGTGGACGATACGCACCTTCTGATCCGGCGACAGGCGGGCGAACACATCGGTGTTGCGGGTGTGGACCCGCAGCGCGTCGGGGCCGAGGCTGCCCAGGTCGGTCCCTGTGATCACCTGCTGGGCGCGCAGCCCGACGATGGCGGCCAAGCGGCCCACCACGAGCGGATCGTCGCCCGAAAGGATCACCACGCGGACGCCGGCGGCGGCCAGTCTCGCCACTGCGGCCGGGGCGCTGGCCTTCGGCGGGTCGGCGAAGGTGCAGAGCCCATCGAGGATCAAGCCGGCCTCGTCGCCAGCCTCCGGGTCGCGCGCCGCGCCCGACCATGGCCGCGAGGCGATCGCGACGGCGCGCAACCCCTGGCTCGCAAGCGCCTGGATACGGGTCATCGCCGCCTCGCGCGCCGCCGGGCCGAAGGGCGCACCGCCGGCGGTCGCGCAGGCGGCCAGCACCGCCTCCGGCGCGCCTTTGACGATCAGGACGAGCCCTTCGGGACCATCGGCCAGGACCGCGCCCATGCGCCGCTGATAGTCGAACGGTAACAGGCCTCGCCGGGTCCAACCCTTCGCCGCGTCGGGCCGCGCTTTGGTGAGCGCGTCGTCGAGGGAGCCCTTATCGCCGCCGAGGCTGGCGCAGATCGCCGCGAGCAAGGCCGGTCGTTCATCCGGCTTCCCGCCCGGCGCCAGCGATCCTGCCAGCTCGATCTCTGCGGAGGTCAAGGTGCCGGTCTTGTCCGTGCACAGTACGGTCATGGCGCCCAGGTCGTGGATCGCCGCGAGCCGCTTGACGATCACCTTCTTGCGCGACATCCGCACCGCCCCCCGAGACAGAGTGACGGTGGTGATCATCGGTAGTAGCTCGGGGGTCAGGCCGACGGCGAGGGCGACCGAAAACATCAGCGACTGGATCAAAGGCCGCCCGAAGGCGACATTGACCGCGAGCACGCCCACCACCAGGACCGCGGTCGCGCGAGCGACCAGAAACCCCAGCTGCCTGAGGTCGCGCTGGAACGGTGAAATCTCGGCCGTGGCGTTGAGCGACGAGGCCGCTTCGCCAAACAGAGTGTTGGCGCCGGTTCCGACCGCCAGGGCCGTCGCCTCGCCAGTCTGGGCCACGGCTCCGCGGAAGAGGGCGTTGCTCGCCTCGGAGGCGGTGTCGACCTGCACGTCGCCTGGCCGCTTGATCACGCCGTAGGGCTCGCCGGTGAGGGCCGCCTCATTGGCGGTAAAGGCGCTGGTCTCCAGCACCAGCGCGTCGGCTGGGATGATGTCGCCGACGGTCACCCGGAACACGTCGCCCGGGACCACGGTCTCGGCGTCAACGGAAACGAACGCCCCGTCTCGCTTGACCTCGGCCTTGAGCGCCACCGACTTGCGCAGGGCCTCGGCGGCGCGCTTGGCCCCACCCTCCTGGACCGTATCCAACGTCACCGAAGCGCCCAGGATCACCAGGATGATGATGGCGCTGGGCGCATCTCCGGTCGCCGCCGACACCACGGCCGCCGCGATCAGGATCAGGCACATCGGTTCGAGCAGCCTGCGCCCGACCGAAACGATCAGCCCGGCTTGGCGCACCTGGGCGTCGGCATTGCGGCCGTACTTCGCCAGCCGGGCGGCGGCGTCGGCCGACGTCAGGCCTGCAACGCCGCACCCCAGGGCGGACGCCGCGACGGCGGGCGGCTGCTTCCAGAACGGGCCGACGGCCATCTATCCCTCCGACCGCTCCCTTCCGGCTCACGTCGATCCAGGCCTGGCGGCCCGGCGGCATGCATCGAACTTTGTTCACGCAACCAGAGCCAGTTAGACCTTTGGCGTGGCAAGCAAGCAAGGGCTGCTTTGGGTCCAGACCGTGTAAAAACACCCAAACCGCCGCGTCAGCCAGGTTGCGCGGGCGAACCCGACCGGCAGCAACACAAGCGTCGCCCAAGGGGCCAGGGCGTAGAGACGCGTGTGGGCTTCCATCGCGACGTCACACAGCCGCGCGAACAGCGCCGCTATCGCATCGCCCAACACGGCCGCGCCGACGATGACCCCCATGCGCCAGGTGCGCCTAATATCCAGACGAGCGTTTGCTCAGTCGCGGCGTGAACGAGGCTGAGACTTACCACTGGGAATCTGACTGGACACCGCTGCGGTATGCGGGCGAGGCGCGATCAAGACAATCGGTTCTGCTGGCGAAATCGGTCCAAGGTGGGCGGGTCGCGAAGCCTGTACGACTGCCAGCCAATTTCGACCCTGATGAAGTCGGCACGGCATTGTGCCACAATCCTCCTCCCCGGCCACTGGTGGCGTCGTCGGTCCCATCAAAACTGCTGGTGCTTGACGTAGTTCGCGGCCATCTAGGTTCGATAATTCAGGCGGCTAATGATCCCACGGACAATGTGGCTGTCGATCTAATCGTGGTCCCCGTCCCGCCGTCGCCCCTGGCGATACGCGCCTATGAGGACGTTATCGCCCACTTGCGTCGTCGCCACGGCAACGGGCCGCGGGTTTTGCCGGTGCTGTCGATGGTGGACTTGAGGCGGAAGCTGCATCGCGAAATGGTCGCCGCGCACCCCGACTGGCTCGTGATACCCCAAGCGAGCGTGATCGAGCGCATGTCCGTTGAGCGCGCTCCCGTCGCCACGTTCGCCCCGCGACATCCCGCGGCGAGGGCGTTCGCCGATCTGTGGGCGCAGGTCGAAGGCTGTTTGCTGGAGATGGAGGGAGAGCCCATGGTGTGAAGCCCACCGCTCCTTGTGGCCATCAACATACGCATGCAGGGCGGAGCCCCGAGGCCGCGCGCGCGGGGGGCCGGTTGATTCGCATCAAGGCCAGCGGTTGATCGCTGCGTAGTGTAGCGGCGCAAAGCTACATCAAACGGCGCGCGAGCGATGGAATGCACCGGCCGCAAATCGCATTTCAGTATCGAGGAGCGAATGATGAAAAACCGAACCTCCTGGCAGGCTCCCCTCGGGGGCATGACGTCGCCCGGCTATAATCGGTCTCGATGAGTTTCCCGCAGAGGGCGCCATGCCTACCTATTTGTTGAAGAAGTTCGATGGCTCAGGCCAGCTCAAGGGACATGGCGAGATCGATGGCCCTGACGACGATGACGTTGTCGCCTGGGCAGTGAAACTCCCTCATTCGTATGGCTACGAAATCTGGTGCGCTGATCGCCTCGTCTACCAAACGGCGACGCCTCAGGCTGAACGGCGTCCCCCGGATAATGGCTGACGCGCCGAAGCGTCATCCGAAGCGGCCGCAGACATAGTTCGCCGTCCGTTGATCGGCTGGCGCGGTGAAGATCGTCCGGGTCGGTCCGAACTCGACGAGTCGGCCCAGGTACATGAAGGCAGTGTAGTCGGACACCCGGGCGGCCTGCTGCAGATTGTGCGTCACGATGGCGATAGTGCAGTCCGACTTGAGGTTGTCGATGGCGTCCTCGATCTTGGCCGTCGAGCCCGGGTCCAGGGCCGAGCACGGTTCGTCGAGCAACAGGATCTCCGGCCCTACGGCCAGCGCCCGAGCGATACAGAGCCGCTGTTGCTGGCCGCCGGAGAGGGCGCTCCCGCTGGTCCCCAGCATGTCCTTGACCTCGTCCCAAAGCGCGGCGCGGCGCAGACATGCCTCCACGACCGCGTCCAGTTCCGAGCGCGGGACACGGCGCGAGATGCGGGGGCCGTAGGCGACGTTGTCGTAGATCGACATCGCGAACGGCGCGGGTTGCTGGAACACCATGCCGATCAAGGCCCTCAAGGGGTCGAGGTCAACGTCGTCCGCAAGAATGTCGCGGCCGTCCACCATGATCCGGCCGTCGACATGCTGGCGCGGATAGAGCGCGTTCATCCGGTTGAACGCCCGCAGAAGGGTGGACTTGCCGCAGCCGGAGGCGCCGATAAACGCCGTCACCCTATTTGCGTAGAGCGGCACTGAGACATCGTCCACGGCGATCCGGTCATCGTAGCGGACAGTGAGGTGCAGGGCGCTGAGCTTGACCGCCGGCGGCGCCTCGGGCGTGTTGTAGCCGATGAAGCCGTAAGACGATGCGGGTGGATGCCAAGACATGCTCGCGCTCCTTGCGGAACGGTCAGCGCCGTCCCGCGAATGACTCCGGTGGACTTTCCCTCCCTGGATTCCTGGCTTGTTCCGACCGCCTCAGGACGCGGCGGCGCGCCAGCGTTCGATTTCTGTGATCTCGGCCCGCGGCCGTTCGACGACGATCGACCGCCTGCCGCGAAAGACTTCGCCAGTCTCGCCATCCAGCGACAGCCAGTCGCCCGAAGCGAGCGGCGCATCGCCCAAAAGGGCCGAGCCGTCCGCGGCGAACGCCAGCGCCGTGCAGCCGACCAGACACGCCTTGCCGAGCTGCCGCGCCACGACGGCGGCGTGGGCGGTGCGTCCGCCCACCGCAGTCAGCACCCCTTCAGCGACGGCCAGGCCAGCGATATCGGCGGTGGATATGTCGCGACGCACCAGTACAACGACCTGGCCCGCGGCCGCCATGGACGCCGCCGTCTCGGCGTCGAACGCCGCTTGGCCGCTGACTACGCCCGACGAGGCGGGAACGGCGGTCGCCGCCGCCTCGGCATCACCTTCGAACCGCATCACGCCGGCGCGATCCAGATCGACCTCCGCCACCCGGCGCAGACCTTCGGCCGGCGTGATCAGGCCTTCACGCACCAGATCGACGGCCGTCCGCAGGACCGCCCGCGGCGTCCGCTTGGCCGAGCGTGTCTGCAGGAAATAGAGCTCGCCGTCCTCCACGGTGAACTCGATGTCCTGGATGTCGTTCAGCTCTCGCTCCAGTCGCTCGGCGCCGGCTTCCAAAGCGGCGAACACCTCCGGCAGCCGCCGCCTGAGTTCGTCCGCCCCCGCCGGCGTGCGGCGGCCGGAGACCACGTCCTCGCCCTGGGCGTCGGCGAGGAAGTCTGCGTAGAGCGGCTTATCGCCGGTGACCGGGCTTCGGCTGAAGGCCACGCCGGCGCCCGAGCGCCCGCCCGAGTTGCCGAACACCATCGCCTGCACGGTCACCGCCGTGCCGTCCAGGTTTTCAAGCTTGTTCAGACGTCGGTATTCCTGGGCCCGAGCGCTGTTCCACGACCGGTAAACGGCCCGCGCGGCGCTCAGAAGCTGTTCCATCGGATCGGCGGGAACCGGCTTGCCGAGCTGTACCGCCGCCACGGTGAGCATGTCGCGGGCGAGCCGTTCGAGCGCTTCGGGGTCGAGCTCGGTTTCGCCGGCGGCGTTTTCGGCCTTGATCATCACGTCCAGGGCCGCCTCGAACGGACCGGCGGGCGCTTCGCCGACCACCTCGGCGTAGCCCTGGATGAAACGACGATAGGTGTCCCAGGCCATGCGCGGATTGCCGGTCGTGCGGATCAGACCGAGCACTGTCTCGGCATTGAGGCCCACGTCCAGCACCGTCGACAGCATGCCCGGCATCGACCGCGCCGCGCCCGAACGGACCGACACCAGCAGCGGCCGCCGGGAGTCGCCGAACTTGCGGCCGGTCGTGGCCTCCAGCGTGCGGATGCCCCGACGCAGTCCTTCGGCGAGCGCCTGCTCCGCGGCGTGCTTGCCTTCGTTCACCCCGCGGCAAAGACCCGTTGGCAGGACGAAGGCCGGCGGCACGCGCAGGCCTAGGGCGGCCATGCGCGCCAGCATCGCTGCCTTGGACCCGACGCACGCGGGGTCAAGCGTCGCGTCTGCGCCGTCGATAACGATCGGCGCATAGTCGGGATTAAGGTGGGGTGCGCCGCTCACGCCGCTTGCTCTCCGAGTAGATGGTCGCGCAGGGCCAGCGCCGAGTGGGCGAGGTGATCGGTCGCCCGTTCCACCGAATGGGCCAATTCCATGCCGAGCGCGACAGCCCGCCCATCCGCCGACGGCGCCCGCATCAGGGATGCGATCATGGCCCGCTCGGCGGCATCCGCCGCTCGCTCGGCGACGCCGACGGCGTCGATCGCCTGCAGCGCCTCCGTCATGTCCTGCTGTCGGTCCAAAGGCGCGCGGGAAGCCGCTTCGCAGGCCCGCACCAGCTGACCCACGCTGTCCACAGTAATATCCGCCAGGGCGGCCAGGGGCCCGACCTGGGTGTCGTCGTCCGCATCCCTTATCAGGCTGAACAGGAACGCCGCCTCGTCGAGCGCGTCGAGCGCTTCTTCGGCCTGATCGATCATCCGGCGCAGACTGGGGTTGGCTTCGGTCAGGCGGCCGGCGAACTCCCGCGCCTGAAGCGTCATGCGGTCGCCCTTCTGTTCCAGTCGCGTGGCCCGTCCGGCGAGGACCGCCCGTTCGGCCGCCGACGCCAGGCGTCCGCCGACCAGGGCGTCGCGGATGTCCGCGGCCAGCATCCGCGACAGGCCCAGATGCCTCAGGGTCGTGCGGATCAGATCGCCCTCCGCGCTCTGCAGCCGATCAACCAGGCCCGCCTGAATCTCGTCGCGCATCAGGCGCCGCGACCGGCCGGCGGCAAGCCCTTCGCTGGTCAAGCGCAGGACGTCTGCCAGGAATGCGTAGGCGTGATCCTCGCCCAGCACCTCGTCGAGCCGCGCGCCGTAGGACGCCCGGGGTCCGGCGACGCGGCGCACGGCGTCGAGCACCAAGGCGCCGCCGCCCAGTTCCAGGAAGGCGCGATGGCCGAGATCGTGCGCCGCCGCCTCGCTGAGCAGGGCGACCGCCCTGGGTTTGCCGACAAAGCCCTGCAGAATCTTGCGGGCCTTGTTCCAGTCGATCAGGAACACTAGGCGCGAGCCGAGCCGCTCCAGGAAGGCGTCCAGCTTCTTTTCGTTCTTAGCCTCATGGCGGCCCGTGACCAGGTAGAAGGCGCTGTCCTCCGCCAGGCCCGGCGCCGAGCGTTCGCTGAGCGGTGTCCAGGCGATCTCGAACCCGTCGAACAGGCCCATGAAGAACTTGGCGCGGCCTCGGTGCACGTCGGTGTAGGTGACACTGACGGCCAGACTTTCGACATGGATGACGATGACGTGGGCGTCGGTGGCCCCGATGTCGTTCTGGATGATTAGCCGTGGGCCAACGCCGACGGCGGTGGTTCCCAGTCCCGGATGGCCGAAGGCCAGGGGCGCGGTCCGGTTGAGGCCGGCCATGAACGCCTTGAGCCGGGGCCGGTCATTCGGGCCGAGGCCCAAAGCGCGGGCGCCGTCCACCGTCTCCGCCGCCGTCCGCTCGGCGATGCGGTTGATCGCCTTGTGCAGATCCATGACTAGCCGGTGCTCGCTGTCCGGGCCGCCCGGGTCGGCCACGGTCATGTCGTGGATGGCGGAGGGCGCCAGGGTCGCGTCCGACGGCGGGGCGGTGGCGGTGATGGCGGCGAGACGTTTGGTGAAGGGCTCGGCGGCCTCCGGCTCGGCAACCGACACCGGAGCGATCATGGCGGCGATGTCGGCGTGGAGGTCCTGGATGAGGTGATCAGAACCCGGAACCTCAATGCGCCCCCCGCCGACGGCGCGCGCGCCGACGATGATCGCGCGGGACACGGAGCTGTCCAGCCCTGCCGCGCGCAGATCGCGGGACAGGTCGGGGACGGAGCGCGAGGGCTCGGCCGCCTGCGCGGCGGCTTCCTGCAGCAGCGTCAGCCGCAGCTTGGCGCGGTCGTTGGCGGCCAAGGCCGCCACGATCAGGTCGGGCAACAGGACAACTGACTCGCCAAGCTGTTCGACGATCTGGGACTTGGCGGTCATGGGCCCTTCTCGGCGTAGCTCGGATCGCCAACCTAGCCCCCTGAGGAACGGCCGCCTTGATCCAAGTCATTCACATATCTGTCATTTATAGCAACTTGGGCTGGTTTTCGCGGTGGCCGTTCCCAAGGGCTTAGATGAGTCGAGGCTGTGTAAAAACTCGG
>PLRV01000040.1 GCA_003164925.1 Caulobacteraceae bacterium | reverse complement strand
TGGAGGCCTGGCCGAGAATCGAACTCGGGTGCGCGGATTTGCAGTCCGCTGCGTAACCACTCCGCCACCAGGCCGGCGACCCACGGTGTTTATCCGTAAGAGGTGACCGGTGGCCTAACAGAAGGCGCCGCGGGCGGCAATCTCCGACAAAGCGCAAATTTGCGGCGCGCAAACGCCGCGCGGCGATCAGGCCGCGTCCGGCGATTGCCTTGGCGGGGCCGGCCGCCCTATAAGCAGGCCGCCGATTGATGCTGGCCGAGGGGTCCATGACGTTCGATATCCAAGCCGCGCGCCTGACCATGGTGGAAAGCCAGGTCCGCACCAGCGACGTCACCGATCTGGCGGTGCAGGACGCCATGCGCCTGGCTCCGCGCGAGACCCTGTGTCCGCCCGACAAGGCGAACATCGCCTACGCCGACGCTGAGATCGAATACGCGCCGGGGCGCTACCTGATGCGCCCGCGCGAGGTAGGCAAGCTGCTGCAGGCGCTGGGCCCCTGTTCAGGCGAGAAGGCCCTGGCGATCGGCGCGCCCTATGCGGCCATGGTGCTGCGCCTGATCGGGCTTGAGGTCGATGAAATCGATACGAGCGCCAAGCCCAAGGCCGGCGCGCGCTATGACGTGGCGATCTGCGAGGCCGCGGTGGCGGACGTGCCCGCCGCCTGGACCGGCGCCCTGGCCGAGGGCGGCCGCTTGGCCGTGGTGGCGCGCCAGACCGCCGTGGGCAAGGCGCGCCTTTATGTGCGCCATGAGGGACATGCGGGGTGGCGCGAAGTGTTCGACGCAACGCCGCCCTATGCGCCCGGGTTCGAGCCCAAACCCCAATTCGCTTTTTGATCGCCGCCGCTGGCCTGTGCGCTGCGCCCCCGCACGGCGCGCCTGCATTGCAGGATCGGCTTGCGACGCATACGGTAGTGTCGTCGTTCCGCGATTCCCCCGACCAGGCGCTCCCTCATGTCTGACCAAAACAGCCAAGAACCAACAATGGAAGAGATACTGGCGTCGATACGCCGGATCATTTCCGAAGACGACGCGCCTGCGCCTGATCCGGAGGTCCCAGCCGCCGTCCATGCCTCGGAGCCCGCTCTCCATGCCTTGGAGCCCGCTCCCCATGCGTCAGGGCCCGAACCGGCTGCCGCGGCCGAAGACGATGTGCTGGAGCTGACCGACCGGTTGGATGAGCCCGCGCCCCTGGAACGCCTGGGGGATCTGGACCTGATGCCGGCCGGCGCGCCCGAGCCGGCCCGCGCGCCAGAGCCATTGTTCTCCTCCGACGAAACTATCGTCAGCCCGCCGGCCGCGTCCACAGCGGCGTCGGCCTTCGGTCAGCTGCACCGGCAGGTGCTGATGCCCGCCGAGGGCCGCTCGCTGGAGGACGTGGTGCGCGAACTGCTGCGTCCCTTGCTCAAGGGCTGGCTCGACGAGCATCTGCCGGGGATCGTACAGTCCGCGGTCGAAGCCGAAGTCGATCGGATTTCGCGTCAGCGGCGCTGAGGTCAGGGCCATCCACGGCGCCTGCCTGAAAAATCCACCCGGCCGCTCGTTCCCTTGCTATAGGCGTGCGGCGCTCTTTTGCGCCTGACCGTCGTTCCCCATGCTTGAAAAGACTTTCGATCCAAAATCCGTTGAGCCGCGCCTCTATCGCAAGTGGGAGGCGTCTGGCGCCTTCGCGCCCGTAGGCGACGCCGAGGCTGAGCCCTTCAGCATCGTCATCCCGCCGCCCAACGTCACCGGCTCCCTGCACATCGGCCATGCGCTGAACAACACCCTGCAGGATGTGCTGACGCGTTTTCACCGCATGCGCGGGGAGGCGGCGCTATGGCTGCCGGGCACCGACCACGCCGGCATCGCCACCCAGATGGTGGTGGAGCGGCAACTGACAGCGCAGGGCAATGTCGGGCGGCGCGAGATGGGCCGCGAGGCTTTCGTCGAGCGAGTGTGGCAGTGGAAGGGCGAATCGGGGGGCACGATCGTGCGCCAGCTGCGCCGGCTGGGCGCCTCCTGCGACTGGAGCCGCGAGCGCTTCACCCTGGACGAGGGCCTGTCGGCCGCCGTGCGCAAGGTGTTCGTCGGACTGCACAAGCAGGGCCTGATCTATCGCGACAAGCGGCTGGTGAACTGGGACCCTCAGTTTCAGAGCGCCATCTCGGACATCGAGGTGGAGCAGCGTGAGGTGGACGGGGCCTACTGGCACTTCGCCTATCCCCTGGCGGACGGCCCGGTCGACGGCATCGAAGAGATCGTGGTGGCCACTACCCGCCCGGAGACCATGCTGGGCGACACCGCGGTGGCCGTGCACCCGGACGACGAACGCTACAAAGCGCTGGTCGGCAAGATGGTGCGCCTGCCTATCGTCGGGCGGCTGATCCCGATCGTGGCCGACGCCTACGCCGACCCTGAGAAGGGCTCGGGCGCGGTCAAGATCACCCCGGCGCACGACTTCAACGACTACCAGGTGGGCAAGCGGCACAACCTGCCGCTGATCAACATCCTGGATCCCTTCGCCAAGCTGAACGATGAGGTTCCCGAGGGCTACCCGGGCCTGGACCGCTTCGTCGCCCGCAAGAAGGTGATCGCGCGGATGGAGGAACTGGGCCTCCTGCGCCACATCGAGAAGACGCGTCACGTCGTGCCCCACGGCGACCGTTCGGGCGTGGTGATCGAGCCCTACCTCACCGACCAGTGGTACGTCGACGCCAAGACCCTGGCCCAGCCCGCCATCAAGGCGGTGGAGGACGGGGCCACGGTGTTCGAGCCCAAGGTGTGGGAGAAGACCTATTTCGAGTGGCTGAGGAACATCGAGCCCTGGTGCATCTCGCNNCCATCGCATTCCCGCCTGGCACTGCCAGGAATGCGCCGAAATCATCGTGGCTCGTGAAGCGCCCAACAACTGCGCGCGCTGCGGCTCCTCCCAACTCGTGCAGGATCCCGACGTGCTCGACACCTGGTTCAGCTCGGCGCTCTGGCCGTTCTCCACCCTGGGCTGGCCGCAGCGCACGGCGGAGGTGGACCGCTACTACCCCGGCGACGTGCTGGTGACCGGCTTCGACATCATCTTCTTCTGGGTGGCCCGGATGATGATGATGGGCCTGCATTTCATGGGCGAGGTTCCCTTCCGCAAGGTGTTCATCAACGCGCTGGTGCGCGACGAGCGCGGACAGAAGATGTCCAAGTCCAAGGGCAATGTGATGGATCCCTTGGAGCTGATCGACGCCTATGGCGCGGACGCCCTGCGTTTCACCCTCACCGCCATGTCGGGCCAGGCGCGCGACATCAAGCTGTCGCCCCAGCGCATCGAGGGCTATCGCAACTTCGGCACTAAGCTGTGGAACGCGGCGCGCTTCTGCCAGATGAACGAATGCGTCGCCGATGCGGCCTTCGATCCGGGCAAGGTCAAGCTGACCGTCAATCGCTGGATCCGCGGCGAGACCACCCGCACTATCGGCGAGGTCACCGCGGCGCTTGAGGCTTGCGCCTTCGACGACGTGGCCGGGGCGCTTTACCGCTTCATCTGGAACGTGTTCTGCGACTGGCATCTTGAGCTGGCCAAGCCGGTGCTCAACGGCGAAGACGCGGCGGCCAAGGCCGAGACCCGCGCCATGACCGCCTGGGTGCTGGATGTGTGCCTGAAGCTGCTGCACCCGGTCATGCCGTTCCTGACCGAGGAGTTGTGGGACAAGCTGGCGGACTTCGGCGCCAAGCGCTCGAGCATGCTGATCAGCGCCCCCTGGCCCGTCGCCAACCCGGCCTGGCTGGACGAGGCCGCATCCGCTGAGATCGGCCTGGTGATTGCGGTGGTCACCGAGGGGCGTTCGGTGCGGGCCGAGCTCAATGTGCCGCCCTCGGCCCGGCCGGCGCTGTATGTGGCCGAGGCGACGCCCGCTCACCGCGCGATCTACGAGGCCAACGAGGCGGTGATCGCCTCGACCCTGCGCATTTCCGAATTGCGCTTCGCCGCCGCGCCCGCCGGCGCCATCCCCTTCGTGGTGGAAGGTGACAGCCTGGCTCTGCCGGTGGCGGAATTCGTCGACCTGGAAGCTGAAAAAGCGCGCCTGGCCAAGTCTATCGCCGAGCTGGAGGGCGACGCCCAGCGCACCCGCAAGAAGCTCGACAACCTCGACTTCGTGGCGCGCGCGCCCGCAGAGGTGGTGGAGGAAAACCGCGAGCGCCTGGCCGAAGCCGAAGCGGCCAAGGCCAAGCTCGAAGCGGCGCTGCGGCGCATCGGGACCCTGGGCTAGAGGCGTCATGGCCCGCAAGCGCATCGACCTTCTGCTGGTCGAGCGCGGCCTGTTCGAGAGCCGGGCCAAGGCCCAGGCCGCCATCGTCGCCGGCGGGGTGAGCGTGGACGGTCAGCTGGCGGCCAAGGCGTCCGACGTCGTGGACGAGGCTGCTGAAATCATCGCCCAGCCCGCGCACGAATGGGTGGGGCGCGGGGCGCTGAAGCTGGCCCATGCCCTGGAGCGCTGGCCTGTCTCCGTCCGGGGCCAGGCCGTGCTGGACGTCGGCGCTTCCACCGGCGGCTTTACCGAGGTCTGCCTGAAGGCGGGCGCGACCAAGGTGTTCGCGGTCGATGTGGGGCGCGGGCAATTGCATCCGCGTGTGGCGGGCGATCCCAGGGTGGTCAATCTGGAGGGCATGGACGCGCGTAGCCTGAACCGGGCGCTGATTCCCGAGCCGCCCGCGCTGATCGTGTGCGACGCCAGCTTCATCGGCCTGGAGAAGGTGTTGCCGGCCGCCCTGGCGCTGGCGGCGCCCGGCGCGGCCCTGATCGCCCTGGTCAAGCCGCAGTTCCAACTGGGTCCGGGACGGGTGGGCAAGGGCGGAATCGTCAGGGACGAGGCGGATCGGCTTGAAGCGGTGGCCGCGGTCGTCGCCTTTTTCGAGGGTGCGGGCTGGATGGTCCTGGGTACGGCGCCCAGTCCCATCAGCGGGGCTGACGGCAACGTCGAATATCTGTTGTGGGCGCGGCGTCCAGGCGAGGCCTGAAACGGAAGAAGCCGCCCGCGAGGCGGACGGCTTCCCGAATGCGAGGCTCCGAGGGAGCTCAATCATCACCAATGACGATGCCACCCGTAGTAGCCGCCGCCGACATAGACCCCGACCGGGGGCGGGCCGTAGTAGGCCGGTGCATAGTAATAGCCCGGCGGCGGGGGCGGAGGGGCTGCGTAATAGGCGCCGGGAGGCGGCGGGGCATATCCAGCCGGCGCGGCATACCCTGGGGGCGGGGGTGGAGGCGGTGCGGCGCAGTTGGTGGCGCCGCGGGCCGCGGCCGAGCCGACCAGGGCGCCGACAACTCCGCCGATGATGGCGCCGCCGGTGCGACCGCCGCCGCGGGCCAGGTTGGAGCCGGCCGCCGCGCCGGCCGCCGCGCCGACCAAGCCGCCGCCGACGTTGGCGCCTTCGCACGGATCGCCGTAGTAGGCCTGGGCTGAGGCCACGCCGGGCGTGGCGACGGCGGCCAGGCTCATGGTGGCCAAGGCGGCGGCGATCGCGGTCTTGGCCAGGGTGTTGGACTTGGTCATGGAAGGCTCCTAGACAGTGGGGGCTCAGAAGGTCCGAGGTTCATGGCCATGCGCCTTGGCTGGCGCCGCCAGGACCAGGGCAATGGCAAGAAGCACGATGGCTCGCATGGCTTTGTCTCCTCGCGATGCGGCTGCTAAGGGGCCAGCAACCGCGTCGTCGATCAGAGAATGTCGCGGCAAGCCTGAACGGCGTTTGAGCGTCCCGTTCATCTCCGTTCATTTGGATTAAGGCATGGACCGACCGTGAAGAGATATGCGCCCGTCAAAAGGACTCCCGCGCCGGCCCAGAAGGCAGAGACCCAGAAGGCTGGGGCCCCGAAGGCGGCTGAGGCCTGGACCGAGGCCCTGGCCGAGGCGACCGCCATGGGCGCCCAGGGCGACGCCGTGTGCCGCCTCGAGGACGGCCGCGTCGTGTTCGCGCCCTTCGTGCTGCCGGGCGAGCGGGCGCGCCTGAAGGTNNTGCGGCGGCTGCGCCCTGCAGCATTGGGCGCATGCGCCACAGCTGGCGTGGAAGGAGAGCCTGATCGCCGCCGCCATGGCGCGTGAGGGATTGGAAGCGCCGTTCGCGCCGGCCTTCGCCGCCTCGCCGGGCGCCCGGCGGCGGGTCTCGCTGCACGCGCGGCTGGGCGGGCCCGGCCAGGTCCCCCGGCTGGGCTACAAGGCGCGCCGCTCCTGGAGCCTGGTGGACATCGAGGTCTGCACCATCGCCGATCCCCGGCTGGTGGCCGCCTTGCCCGCCCTGAGGCGCTTGGCCGCGCCCTTCCTGGAGCACCCCAAGTCCGCGCCGACCCTGCACGTCACCCTCACGCAAACCGGGGTGGATGTTGACGTGACCGGAATCGAGCGCAAAAGCGGCGGNNCCGCCCGGCGGCTTTCTGCAGGCCGTCGCCGCGGCCGAGGACGCGATGGCGCAGACGGCCCTGGCCGCCATGGCGGGCGCGGCGCGGGTGGCGGATCTGTTCTGCGGCCTGGGAACCTTCACCTTCCGCCTCGCCGGCCTCGCGCCCGTGCTGGCGGCCGATGCGGACGGGCGGGCCATCACCGCGCTCAAGGCGGCGACGGGGTCCGCGCCCGGGATCAAGAGCATCACCGCCGAGACGCGCGATCTTTACCGCCGCCCGGTCCTGGCCGAGGAGTTGAAGCGGATCGATGCGGTGCTGTTCGATCCGCCCCGCGCCGGCGCCCCCGACCAGGCGCGGCAGATCGCGATGTCGGCCGTTCCCGTGGCGGTGGGCGTATCGTGCGACGCGGCTACCTTCGCCCGCGACGCCCGCATCCTGGCCGACGGCGGGTTCAAGCTGGAGCAGGTGCGGCTGATCGACCAGTTCCTGTGGTCGCCGCACGTGGAGCTGGTGGGGGTGTTTCGGCGGTAGGCCGAGACCGCTCTGCTCGGTGAGACGCCTTTGCCGGCTAACGCGCCTTGGTGTCGTTCGGAACGCCCGGTTTCCGGAGGGGGTGCAGATGACGGCTAACGCCCCTTCCGGAAGTTCGGAAGGTCCGTGTGTGGACGCCCCTTCGGATGCAAGAAGTTTTTTGAGAGGTTTGGTGCGCAGGTTCAGGTGCTTCCGTGTGTCCGGCCTGATTGATGCGGCCGTTCACGTGACCGCTGGCCTGTATGGAGATCGCGGATCGGGTCCACTACGCTTTCGCGCGCTCGAGGCGCCTGGACCTTCACTGGTTTGCCCGATCCCGTCTTCTGACCGTTGCGCCATACCTCTCGTCTGACCTTCCTGCTTCCCGACGACC
The DNA here is from genome assembly GCA_003164925.1 of Caulobacteraceae bacterium. Lineage (GTDB taxonomy): Bacteria > Pseudomonadota > Alphaproteobacteria > Caulobacterales > Caulobacteraceae > BOG-938. The sequence goes on along the minus strand of PLRV01000040.1, from coordinate 1,193 downwards.
TCAGACCGTAACGGGTTACGCCGCCGCGGCCGGAGCCTTGTAAGATCCACCGTGCGCCATCAGCGCCCAGACGATCCTCGCCATCTTGTTAGCCAGCGCCACCGTCACCAGCATGCGCGGCTTCCTGGCCAGCATGCCGACTAGCCACGGGCTTGCCCGCGATCCTTACCGCCGCTGGAATGCTGCTTGGGCGTGAGGCCGAGCCACGCGGCGAAGTCACGCCCTCTTCGGAAGGTCGAGGGCGCAGGCGCCAAGGTCACCAGAGCGGTGGCGATGATCGGCCCGATTCCAGGGATGGTCATCAGGCGTTTGACGACCGGATCGGTCTTGGCTCTGGCGGCGATGTCGCGATCAAGGACCGCGATCCTGGCCTGGATCGCCTGCAGGCTTTCAGCCAGAACCGCTAGCACCGGACGGGCCTCAGCCGGCAACTCGGACGAGGGGTCGAAGACCAGGTCGACCAGCTTGCCGACGTGCCCGGGCCCTTGCCTCACGATGAAGCCAAATTCAGCGAGGTGACCGCGCAGGGCGTTGATCAGCTGGGTCCGTTGACGGACCAGTAGATCGCGCGTGCGGAAGACCACGGCCGCGCCTTGCGCCTCGGCGCTCTTGGGCGCGACGAACCGCATTGTCGGCCGCTGCGCCGCCTCGCAGATCGCCTCCGCATCGGCCATGTCGTTCTTCTGCCGCTTCACGAACGGCTTGACATAGGCCGGCGGAATAAGCCGGGTCTCGTGTCCCAAAGTCGCGATCTCTCGAGCCCAGTAATGGGCGCTGGCGCAGGCCTCCATTGCGACGACGCATCGGGGCTGGCTGGCCAAGAACGCCAGCACCTGATCTCGTCGCAGCTTCTTTCGGAAAATGACTTCGCCCGAAGCATCGGCGCCATGCGCCTGGAAGACCGTCTTGGCCAGATCGAGCCCGATTATGCTAACTTCACCCACGGACGCCTCCTTTGCAGTGGTGTGCTCAACACCTCCACCTTGGCACTTTCGATGCCGTCAGGGGGCGTCCACCCCATCGTTATCGGCACCTCGGCATTCCGCATTTCGGCTCGGGTTCTCGCGTGAAATCACCGGACGATTTCAATGCCTCCGCCGGCCGATAGCCAAGGTGGCGAAAACAAGTGCTTTTGCCGCGCGTGAAGGTCGGCCGGAATTGCTGGAATAAAGTGATATGCGTCCCCACTTCTC
>PLRV01000050.1 GCA_003164925.1 Caulobacteraceae bacterium | reverse complement strand
TGTGGGGGAAACGCCGCGCTTACGGCCGGACAGCAGACATTCGGCTTACATCGCGCCGGTGGTCAAGCAGGGCTCAAATGTCAGATTTTGACCGCTAGGGACAGCAGCCGCGGCGCTTCAAGCCTTGGCGATCCGCGCGCCCTTCCGGCCGGCCCATTCCGTCCATGAGCCGTCGTAGACCGGGGTGTTCCAATGGCCGAGGCGCGCCAGGGCCAGGGCCAGGACGGCGGCGCTGACTCCCGAACCACAGGTGACGATGATCGGCTTGGCCGGGTCCACCCCGGCCGCCTTGAACCTGGCTTCCAGCTCGGGAGCCGGCGCCAGCAGCCCGTCGGTGACGATCGTGTTGAACGGCAGGTTTCGCGCGCCAGGCATATGGCCCGGCGGCAAGCCCGGCCGCGGCTCGGCGTCCGCGCCGCTGAACCGCCCGGCGGGGCGGGCGTCCAGCACCTGGCCGCCGTCCCGCAGCGCCTGTTCGACCTGGTCGATGTCGCGCACCAATTGCGGGCGGAAGCGGGGGTTGAAGGTCTTGGGCGCCGGCGCGGGCGCGGGGCCGTGCTCGACCTGCCGCCCTTCACCTTGCCAGCGCGGCAGCCCTCCATCCAGGACGTACGCCTGGTCGTGGCCCATGACGCGGAAGTTCCACCACACCCGCGCCGCCGACATCAGGCCCAGGTGATCGTAAATCACCACCCGGTCGCCGTCGCCGATCCCTAAGGCGCCGACGGCGGCGGCGAAGTCCTCGGGTGACGCCAGCATGTGGGGAAGGCCGGTGGAGCGGTCCGCCACCCTGTCCAGATCGAACAGCACGGCGCCCGGCAGGCGTGTTTCAGCGTAGACGCCCTGGGGCGTGCGCGGATCGCCCGGCAGATAGAAGGGCGCGTCCACTAGCTTCAGATCGGGCTTGCCGAGTTCCTGGGCCAGCCAGGCGGTGGAAACCAGAGGGCCTGGCGGCGGGCTGGACATGGATCACAAAAGCCAGGGCGGCAAAGGCAGGTCATGCTCGCGCAGGAACGCCGGGTTGAACAGCTTGCCCGCGTAGCGCTGGCCATAGTCGCACAGGACCGTGACGACGGTCTTGCCCGGTCCCAGGTCTCGCGCCAGCCGTATAGCCCCCGCCACGTTGATCCCGGAGGATCCGCCCAGGCACATGCCCTCATGCTGCACCAGGTCGAAGATCTGCTGCAACGCCTCGGCATCCGGGATCTGATAGGCGAAGTCCACGTCCAGGCCTTCCAGATTGCCCGTCACGCGGCCCTGGCCGATGCCTTCGGTGATCGACGAGCCCTCGGCCTTCAACTCCCCGGCGGTGTACCAGTTGAACAGGGCCGCGCCGAACGGATCGGCCAGGCCGATGGCGATATCCGGCTTTTTCTCACGCAGGGCCATGGCTATGCCCGCCAAAGTCCCGCCCGAGCCGACCGAGCAGATGAAGCCGTCGATCTGGCCCCCCGTTTGGGCCCAGATTTCCGGTCCGGTGGTTTCAAAATGCGCCTGACGATTGGCGACATTGTCGAACTGATTGGCCCAGACGGCGCCCTTGGGCTCGGTTTTGGCCCGTTCGGCGGCCAGGGTCCCGGAGTAGCGCACGTAATTGCCGGGATTGGCGTAGGGAACCGCATCCACTTCGATGAGCTTGGCGCCCAACATGCGGATGGCGTCTTTCTTTTCCTGGCTCTGGGTGCGCGGGATCACGATCTCGCATCGGTAGCCCAGGCAGGACGCCACCATGGCCAGGCCGATGCCGGTATTGCCGGCCGTGCCCTCCACGATCAGCCCGCCCGGCTGCAGAAGGCCGCGCCGTTCCGCGTCGCGAACGATGTACAGCGCCGCGCGGTCCTTCACGGACTGGCCGGGATTGAGGAATTCGGCCTTGGCCCAGATTTCGCAGTTGGTGGCCGCACTGGCGCGGTTCAGGCGGATCAGCGGGGTGTCGCCAATCAGTTCGACGACGTTGCGGCCGAGGTTCATCCGGTATGCTCACGAAAACGGACCCGCGTTGGCATGGCGGGCAAGATGGGCAGGAAGTGTTGATTTTGGAGGCTTGTGTCAATCGCTCCGGCGCGCCACTTCTGGCGGCCGATCAACAAAGGGAATTACCCGCCTTGTCTCAGCCCGCCGCGGTTCGCCCCAACGCCGTCGTCACCGTCAAGACCGCCTCGGGCAAGGCGGTGCGTATCGGCAACCACGAGCGCCTGTCGGTGATCGCCGGCCCCTGCCAGTTGGAAAGCCGCCATCATGCGCTGGAGACGGCTCATGCGCTGCGCGAGATCGCCGAGCGCCTGGACATCGGCCTGATCTACAAGACCTCCTTCGACAAGGCCAACCGCACCTCGGTCAACGCTCAGCGCGGCGTGGGCCTGGAGCAGGCCCTGCCTATCTTTGACGAGATCCGCGAGAGCGTGGGCCTGCCGGTGATCACCGACGTTCACGAGATCGAGCAGTGCGCCTTGGCCGCGCAGTCGGTGGACATGTTGCAAATCCCCGCATTCCTCTGTCGTCAAACGGACCTCTTGATCGCTGCGGCCAAGACCGGGCGGGCGGTGAACGTCAAGAAGGGCCAGTTCCTCGCGCCCTGGGACATGAAAAACGTCATCGCCAAGGTGACCGGGGCGGGCAATCCCAATGTGCTGGCCTGCGAACGCGGCGTCTCCTTCGGCTACAACACCCTGGTCTCCGATATGCGCGCCCTGCCGGTGCTGGCCCAGATCGGTTGCCCGGTGGTGTTCGACGCCACACACTCGGCCCAGCAGCCGGGCGGGCAGGGGACGTCCTCGGGCGGACAAAGGGAATATGTGCCCGTGCTGGCCCGCGCCGCCGTGGCGGTGGGCGTGGCGGCCGTGTTCATCGAGACCCACGCCGATCCAGACCACGCCCCGTCCGACGGCCCCAACATGGTGGCCCTGCGCGACTTCGAGCCCTTGATGGCCGAACTCCTGGCCTTCGACGATCTGGCCAAACGCCGACGCTGAGGCGCCTTGGCCTCAGCCTCAAAGGGGCCCCAGCCTCAAAGGGGCCCCAGCCTCAAAGGGGATTGTGCTTATCGTCTAGCTTTTTTCCACCCGCTTGAGCGGGCTTGGGCGCCGGCTTTGACGCCGGGGGCGGGGCTGGAGTCAGCGCACGCGCCAGCGCCGCCCCCGGCGCTGACGGCCGAGGGGCAGGGGCGGGGACGTGCGGGGTCGGCGGGGCTTGCGCCGCTGGGGCCTGAGGTTGGAGCGCACGCGCCAGCGCCGCCCCCGGCGCTGACGGGCGAGGTGCTGGGGCGGGGGCGTGCTGGGCCGGCGGCGGCGGAGCGTGCGCCGCTGGGGCCTGAGGTTGGATGGCAGGCGCGCGCGCCTCGGCCGGTACGGCGCGTGGCGCCGATGGGTGCTGTGTTGTTTGCGCCGGAGGCGGCGCGTGGATCGTCGCCGGCGCTGGCGCCGGCGGGCGGGCGGCGGCGGGCGGCGGGGCGTGCCCCGCTGGAGTTGCGGCCTGATGTTGGGCCTCCGGCGGGTGGGCGCCGCCCGGTCCTGGGCGCGGCTCCGGCGGGAGCTGGGTCGTTGGCGTCGCCGGCGGCGCGTTCTGTTCCTGCGGCCGAGGGGGCTGCTGCGGCGCGCCTTGCGGCGCGGCGGCCGGCCCCTGGCTATACTGCTGAACCTGCGCCGCCCGTCGGCTTCGCTCGGCGCTCAAAGCGGGATCAGCCTGGGCCTGATGGGTTTGGTGATAGGCTTGCCAGGCGCCGATGCTGGCCTGTTGCTCGGTCCATCGATTCTGCTGAGCCGCGATTTGAGGGCGCCTATCCTGCCAGGACTGGACCGCCACGGCCTGGCGCGGGCTAGATCCCGCGGCTTGATACAAGCCCAGCGCCCGCGCCAGGTAACGGCCGGCCAAGTCCTGCCGGTCCCGCGCCTGCTGCGCCGGCAGAACCCGCCCGCCAGGACCATAGATCACGGCTAAGGCGCCGTTGGCGTAGGCGTAACTGTAGGACCCATCCTGGACGAGATACGGATAGGAAGAGCCGTCGTTGTAATAGTAGTAGCGCTCGCCATCCGGCGTGGCCTCGGCCAGGCGAATGAAGCCCGCACCGCGCCAGACCCAGGGCGAGGTTCCGTCGTAGTCGAACGTGTAATCGGGCGGCGCATCGCTCAGAGCGTCCGACAGGTTCGCGGCCTGGTCGGCATAGGCGTATTGCTGGTCCCGGTCTTCTACATAGGCGAAGTTGGGCGCCGATGCCGGCGGCAGGGCCGTTACCGGCGGGGCAGGATCGGCGGGCGCAGGCGCAGCCGTGGTCAGGGGCAGGGCCGCAGGCGCTGTAGACGCCGCAGTCTGGTTCGAGCTCTGATCGCAGGCGACCAGGGCCAGAGAGGCCAGAATGGAGGCGAGGGCGGTCGCCGGCTGATGCTTGAGTGTGTTCATAATCATCAAAACCTTTAGCTTGGCTGTCCGTTCCGCCGCTGGCGCCTCACAAACCTTCGAAAATCGGTTAGAAGCCCAGTATGGAAGTTTCAGCTCTGCAGCCGCTCCTGTCCAGCATTCATGGCGCGCCCGTGGCCTGTGTGGGCGATCTGATGATTGACCGCTACGTCTACGGCAGCGTGGGACGCATCTCCCCCGAAGCGCCTATTCCCGTTCTGCTGAGCGGCTCCGAACAGGTCATGCTGGGCGGCGTAGGCAATGTGGCGCGCAATGTCGCGGGCCTTGGCGGCCGCGCGGCCCTGGTCGGTATGATCGGCAACGACGCGGCGGGCCACGAGGCGACCGGCCTGGTCGGACAGGATCCCGGGCTGGAAGGGCATCTGGTCGTCGACGGTTCGCGGCCCACCACGGTCAAGACCCGGTTCATCGCCGCAGGCCAGCAGCTCATGCGGCTGGACGCGGAACAATCCGGCGCGATGGATGCAGAAACCGAGACGCGCATGGTGCGTGCGGTGGAGCATGCGGCCCATGGGGCGGGGGCCATCCTTCTGTCCGACTACGCCAAGGGCGCCGTAAGCCCGGCGGTGATCGAAGCCTGTTTGCGGGCGGCCAAGGCCGCCGGGGCGAAGCTGATTGTCGACGCCAAGGCGCGCAGCCTCGTCAAGTACGGCGCCGCGGACCTGATCAAGCCCAACGCCTTGGAACTGCACGTCCTCACGGGCATGCCGACGGACACGGACGAACAGGTCGAGGCCGCATTGACCCAGGTGCTCAGCGATTGCGCCGCCAAGGCCATCCTCGTTACCCGCGGAGCCCAGGGCATGTCGCTGGCGCAGCGGGGACGGCCCGTGGTCCATGTGCGCGGCGTGCCACGGCGTGTATTCGACGTGTCCGGCGCCGGGGATACCGGACTGGCGGCCCTGGGTCTGGCGCTCGCCGCGCGCGCCGATATCGTCGAGGCGGTGGAATTCGCGGTGCTCGCCTCAGGCGTGGCGGTGACCAAGATCGGCACGGCCATGGTGACGCCCGCGGAGCTGATCGAGGCCGAACAGACTGCGGGCCTGCCGCGGGCCGAGAGCAAGATCGCCACCCATCAGCGAATCGCCAGCCAGGCGGCGCGCTGGCAGGCCGACGGCCTGAGGGTGGGCTTCACTAACGGCTGCTTCGATATCCTGCATCGCGGCCATGTGGCCTATCTGACCCAAGCGCGCGCCTGGTGCGACCGGCTGATCGTAGCGCTCAACAGCGACCGATCCGTTCGCGTGCTGAAAGGCCCGGAGCGTCCGGTGAACGATCAGGATTCGCGCGCGCTGGTGCTGGCGGGATTGGCCTCGGTCGATCTTCTGACCGTGTTCGATGATGAGACGCCGATCGACCTGATCAAGGCCGTGCGGCCTGACGTCCTGATCAAAGGCGCCGATTATTCGGTTTCCACCGTGGTCGGAGCAGATTTTGTGCAGTCGTATGGCGGACAGGTGCGCCTAGCCGACCTGGTCGACGGCTTTTCGACAACGGCGGCCATAGCGCGCATGTCCTCCGGCAGACCCGCCTCGGGGGCTTCGTGACTCGGCCAATCGTTCTGGTTACCGGCGGCGCCGGGTTCATAGGGTCCAATATCGCCGCGGGTCTGATCGAAGACGGCCGCTATGACGTGGTCATTTGCGACCGTCTGCGCCAGGCGAGCGCAGGCAAATGGCGCAACCTCGCCAAGCACCCCATCGTGGATTTTGTGGCCCCCGAACAGATGTTCGACTGGTTGCGCCTTTACGGCGATGCGCTGGCGGCGGTGGTGCATATGGGCGCGGTGTCTTCGACCACCGAACCGGACGCGGACCTGATCGTCCAGTCCAACTTCGTCCTGTCCAGAGACCTGTGGCTTTGGTGCGCCGAGCACGGCAAGCGGCTGATTTACGCCTCGTCCGCCGCCACCTACGGCGAAGGGGAGGAAGGCTTTGCGGACGACGATCAGCCGGAGGCCCTGGCCAAGCTGCGGCCGCTGAACGCCTACGGCTGGTCCAAGTGGCTGTTCGATCTGCACGCCATGCGCCAAAGGGCGGCCGGCTCGGGGCCGCCTCAGATCGTGGGGCTCAAGTTCTTCAACGTGTACGGGCCCAACGAAGGCCACAAGGGCGCGATGAAATCGGTCGTGGCCCAGATCTGGCCACAGGCCAGCCAGGGTCAGACCGTGCGTCTGTTCAAGTCTCACCGCGAAGGCTACGCCGACGGCGGCCAATTGCGCGACTTCATCTATGTCCGCGACGTGGTCGAGGTGGTGAAGTGGCTGCTGGCCTCGCCGCAGGTGAGCGGCGTGTTCAATCTGGGCTCGGGTAAAGCCAGATCCTTCGCCGACCTCGCCGCGGCCACCTTCCGCGCCGCGGGCCAACAGCCGAGCATCGCCTACTTCGACATGCCCCAGTCCATCCGCGACAAGTACCAGTATTTCACCGAGGCGCAGATGGGACGCCTGGGCGCGGCCGGATACGGTCAGCCATTCACATCGCTGGAGGATGGCGTGGGCGACTATGTGCGGAACTTTCTGTCCAGGCCCGACCCTTACAGATGAACGATCCGCTGGACGTGTGGGCGCGATACACGCGGCGCTTATGGCGCAGGCTGGGGCTTGACCGATTGTCGCGGCGCGGGCGCTGGGTCTTCTTCTGCGCCATCACGTTCGGACTGGTCATGATGATCGCGGTGGCGGCCGACTGGGACGACATCATGCGGACAGGCCTGGATCCCAAAGAGCCATTCCAGACCTATACGCCGCCGCCGGCGCCCGATTACGCCAAGGCTGCCGCCTGGGCGCTCATTCCGACAACGCCCGACAGGATCGTTGCCGGCGACCCTCCGACCGACGTCTTCTTCATTCATCCGACCACGTTCGACGGCGGGCACAATTGGAACGGGCCCATCGATGACGCGGGCGGCCAACGCCTGCTGGAGCGGGTTATGCTGCCCAACTACGCCGGGCCATTCGCCAGGGTAGGGCGCATCTTTGCGCCGCATTATCGCCAAGCCAGCCTCTACGCTCATTTGACCCTGCGTGAGGACGCCCGGTCCGCCCGGGCGTTCGCCTATGGCGATGTTCTGACGGCGTTCCGCTACTATCTGGCCCACTATAATCAGGGGCGGCCGATCGTCCTGGTGGGCGTCGAACAGGGCGGGCTTCTGGGCGATCGGCTATTGCGCGAGGAGATCGACCGCGAGCCCGACCTCGCCAACCGCTTGGCCGCCGCCTATTTGATCGACACCATCGTCCCCAGCGCCCCCTATCGGAGCGGCGCGCCGACGCCGGCTTGCGCCAGGCGAACTCAAGCGCATTGCGTCGTGGCTTGGATGGGCGTGGAGGAATCAGACCCCAACAAGGCCAAGGAGTTGCTCAGCCGTGCGCTGGTCTGGGGCGACGACGACCAGCTCGAAACGCTCCCGGACGGGCAATCGGCCCTGTGCGTGAACCCTCTGCTGGGCGCGCAGACCACTGAGCCGGCGCCCGCGCGCCTAAACCTCGGCGCCGCCAACGCCACTGAATTGGAGTGGGGGGTGCGGCCGCCGTTCCTGCCGCGGCAGGTCTCCGCCCAATGCGTGGACGGCATCCTTCGCTTCAGCCATCCGCCTTCGACCTCCTTGAAGCCCGCGGGCAATTGGCCGGACAAATACAAGGTGCGCGCCAACAACCTGTTCTTCGCCAATCTGGAAGCCGACGCCATGGAGCGGGTGACGGTCTCCATGGGACGCAGCGCATTCCCGCAAATGGTGGCCCCCATCGAGAAGAATATTGTCGTGCGCGCCTCGCCGATCCATCGGATCGATTGACGCTAAACCAGGGTCTGGCGCCGCGCCGTCTATCCCAGGTCGGCCGTCTGAGGCTTCCAGTCAAACAAGGCCTTCAGGATCAGCACAGCTTGTCCGCGGGGGCTTTCCAAACCGGGGTCGCGGATCAGCACCAGGCGAGCGTCATCGGCCGCGACGGCGATCATGTCGCGATCAGCCGCTGGATCGGCCAAGCGATAGGCGGGGAACCCGCTCTGACGCAGCCCCAGAGGATCGCCGCCGCCGCGCAATTCCAAGTCCCTCTCGGCGATGAGAAAGCCGTCGTCGGTGCGCCTGAGCACGTCGATCCGCGCCTGGGCGATCTTTCCGAGCGGCGCATCGTAGAGCAACACGCAGGCGCTTTCCCGCTCGCCGCGGCCCACGCGCCCGCGCAGTTGATGCAGTTGGGCCAGACCGAACCGTTCAGCCTGCTCGATCACCATGATGGTGGCGTTGGGCGCGTTGACGCCAACCTCGACCACCGTGGTGGCGGCCAGAACTGCGAGCCGGCCTTCCACGAACGCCGCCATCACATCATCCTTGGCGGCGCTTGGCAGACGCCCGTGGATCAAGCCCACCTTGTCCGGCCCCAGAGCCTGCGCCAGCGCTGCGGCCCGCGCTTCGGCGGCCGCCAGGTCGCTGTCCTCCGATTCAGCGACCAGGGGGCAGATCCAGAACGCCTGGGCGCCGGAGGATATGGCGCCGCGCAGACGCTCGACGATTTCAGGCAGGCGCGCCATGGGCACGGCGCGCGTGGCCACGGGCTTGCGGCCGGCTGGTTTCTCGTCCAGGCGGCTGACGTCGAGGTCGCCGTAGAGGGTCAGCTCCAGTGTGCGCGGAATGGGCGTGGCCGACATGGCCAGCAGATGGGCCGCCGCGGCCTTGTCCGACAGCCGTCGCCGATCATTGACGCCGAAGCGGTGTTGTTCATCGATCACCGTCAGGCCGAGTTTGCGATAGACGACATCGTCCTGGAACAGGGCGTGGGTGCCCACGGCTACGGTCGCCGCCCCGCTGGCCAGGGCGTGCAGCTTCTGAGCCCGCGCGGCGCCCTTGTCGCGGCCGGTCAGCAGAAGGGCGCTCACGCCCTGGGCCGCGAGCGGTCCCGACAGGGTTTCGTAATGCTGACGCGCCAGAATCTCGGTCGGCGCCATCAGGGCCGACTGCAGGCCTGCCGCCGCCGCGTCGGCCATGGCGAGCATGGCCACCACCGTCTTGCCGGCGCCCACATCGCCTTGCAGCAGACGGGACATGCGCTCGCCTGACGCCAGATCGCCGCGGATTTCCGCCAAGGTCCGCGCCTGGGCGCCGGTCAGAGCGAAGGGCAGGGCGTCCTGCAGCGCCTGCGCCGCGAGGCTTTGGGGTATGACCGTGGCGGCCAGCCGCCGCCGATCAGCCTTGCGTTCGGCCATGGCCAGTTGGTGGGCGAACAGTTCGTCATAGGCCAATCTACGCCGAGCGGGCGCCTCAGGCAGAACATCGGCTTCGCTCGTGGGGTGATGGACCCGCTCCAGCGCCTGGCGCCAGGAGACGAAGCCCTCGCGCGCCAGCCAAGCGGCGTCCTGCCATTCGGGTGGATCGGGCGCTCGCTCCAGGGCCTCCAGCACAAGTTTGCGCAGGGTGCGGGACGATAAGCCCGCTGTCGTCGGATAAACCGGTTCGATCTGGGGGATCTCCTCGGCCCGGTCGACCGGCAGGATATAGTCGGGGTGCACCAGCTGGGTTTCGACTCCGAACCGCTCCACCTTGCCGGAGACCACGCGATCGGAGCCCGGCGGGTGCTGACGCAGCAGATGCGGTCCGGCGCCCTTGAAGAACACCAAACTGACGAATCCCGTGTCGTCGAAAGCGCGGATTCGGTAGGGCAACCCCGCCCGCGGAGGCGGCTGGTGGGACTCGATGCGCACGGCGAGCGTCTGGGTCTGGCCCTCGATCGCCGAGACGGCCTTGGCCCAGGGGCGCCGGATTACCGCTTGCGGCAGGGTGAAAATCAGATCGCGCACGAGCGGTCCCGCGGCCTTTTCCACCAGGGGCGCGATCTTGGGGCCCACGCCCTTGAGGCTGGCGATAGGCGCAAACAGCGGAAAGAGAATCTGCGGACGCATAAGGTCAAGCATAGCGCGGCTGGCGCGGGCCCGCGCGGGGCTCTATATCGACCCTCCCATGGACGATCCGCGCCTCAAGAAGTTGACCTATCGCGCCGAGCATCGCGGCTTTCGCGAAGCCGACATCATCATCGGCGGGTTTGCTCGCAAACACCTGGCCGAGCTTACACCGACGCAGCTCGACGAATTCGAGCGGCTGATCGACCAGCCCGATCAGGATCTCTACGCCTGGATCATCGGCCGCGAGCCGACGCCCGAGCCCTTCGCCGGCGAAGTGATGGACCTGATCCGCAGCTTCCGCTTTTTCGCCCATACAACGATCGGCGCCGATTACGGCGCCTAACCGGGAATATCCGTGTCCAAAGCGTTCGATCTCAAGCGCATCGCCCAGGCGCCCGGCCGCCTGGACCTGATCAGCGTCCCAGAAGGCTTCGACGCCCTGGTGATGGCCGACATAGCGCGCACGCGGGGCGGATTGAACGCTTTCGTGGCGCGCGACACGGCTCGCGCCTCAGCCTTCGGCGGGGCCTTGAAGTTCTTCGCCCCGGACATGCCGATCCTGCGCTTTCCCTCGTGGGACTGCCTGCCCTACGACCGGGTCGGGCCTTCGCCGGTCATCGCCGCTGAGCGCATGGCCACCCTCAGCCGCCTGGCGCAGGGACTGGACGCCAAGACGCCGACCCTGCTGATCACCACATCTCATGCCCTGCTTCAGCGTCTCGCGCCCCGCGAGGCGGTCAGCGTCGCCAGCTACCGAGCTCGCGCCGGTCAGGACGTGAAGGTCGCGGACCTGGAGCGCTATTTCGCGGTCAATGGCTACGCCCGGGCGTCCACCGTGGCCGAGCGCGGCGAATTCGCCATTCGCGGCGGCGTGATCGACGTATGGGCGCCCGGGGCCGAGGAGCCGGTGCGGCTGGATCTGTTCGGCGACAGCCTGGAATCGATCCGCGCCTTTGATCCGGAGACCCAGCGCTCGACCCGGCAACTGAAGTCCGTCGACCTGTTGCCCGTGTCCGAGGTTCTGCTCGATGCTCAGGCCGTGGCCCGTTTCCGCCAAGGCTATGTCTCCCGTTTCGGCGCGCCGGGCGAGGACGCCCTCTACGCCGCGGTCAGCGAAAGCGCGCGGCGGTCGGGACTGGAGCATTGGCTGCCGCTGTTTTACCCGCGCCTGGACACCCTGTTCGACTATCTGGACGAGGGCGCTCTTGTGGCCCTGGATCACCTGGCCGAAGAATCCCGCGACGAACGGCTGGACATGATCCAGGACGCCTACGGGGCGCGCCTGGAAACGGCCAAGTCCGTCAAGTCTTCCGCCTATCACGCGCTGGAGCCATCGGCGCTCTACCTGACGGCTGACGAATGGGACGAGCGTTTGCGCGCGCGGCCGAACCGGCGCTTCAGCCCGTTCCAGCGCGAGGAGACCGACGCGGTCATCGACATGGGCGCCAAGGCGGGCCGCAACTTCGCGGCCGAGCGCGCCCAGGATAGCGTCAACCTGTTCGAGGCGGCCGCAGGCCACGCCAAGGCCCTGGCGGCGGCGGGAAAACGCGTTCTGTTCGCCTCATGGACCGACGGCTCGTCCGAGCGTCTGGGCGCCATGCTGGCGGATCACGGGCTGACCCGCGTGCCTTTCGCGCCCTACTGGCAAGCGGCCAAGGCCAACGATCCCAAGCTGCCGCAACGGGTAGTGCTGCCCCTCGACAACGGATTTGAGACCGACTCCCTGGCGGTCATCTCCGAAACCGATCTGCTGGGCGACCGGTTGGCCCGGCCGCGCCGGCGACGGCGGGCCAACAACTTCCTGGCCGAGGCCAGTTCGCTGACCGTCGGCGACCTGGTGGTCCACGTCGATCACGGCATTGGCCGCTACGAGGGGCTCAAGACCCTGCAGGTGCAGGACGCGCCGCATGACTGCCTGGAAATCAGGTACGGCGGCGACGCCAAGCTTTATCTGCCGGTGGAGAATATCGACCTTCTGACGCGCTACGGCGCGGACGGCGAGAACGTGCAGCTCGACCGGCTGGGCGGCGCGGCCTGGCAGGCGCGCAAGGCGCGGGCCAAGGAGCGCCTGCGCGAAATGGCCGAAGGGCTGATCAAGATCGCCGCCGCTCGGCAGATGAAGACCACCGAAGGGATCGACCCGCCGCACGGCCTGTTCGACGAATTCTGCGCGCGCTTCCCCTACGATGAAACCGACGACCAGCTCAACGCCATCGGCGATGTGCTGACCGATCTGGCCGCCGGCCGGCCGATGGACCGCCTGATCTGCGGCGACGTGGGCTTTGGCAAGACCGAAGTGGCCCTGCGCGCAGCCTTCGTCATGGCCATGAGCGGCAAGCAGGTGGCGGTGGTGTGCCCGACCACGCTGTTGGCGCGCCAGCACTACAAGACCTTCAGCCAGCGCTTCCAGGGCTGGCCGATCAAGCTGCGGCAACTGTCCCGCCTCGTCCCGGCCAAGGAAGCCGCCGAAGCGCGCGCCGGCCTCAAGAGCGGCGAGATCGAGATCGTGGTGGGCACCCACGCGGTGCTGTCCGAGCAGGTCGGGTTCAAGGACCTGGGCCTGGTGATCGTGGACGAGGAGCAGCACTTCGGCGTCAAGCACAAGGAGAAGCTCAAGGCCCTGCGCGCCGACGTGCACATGCTGACCCTGACCGCTACGCCGATTCCGCGCACCCTTCAGATGGCGCTGTCGGGCATCCGCGAGATGTCGATCATCGCCACCCCGCCGATCGACCGGCTGGCCGTGCGCACCTACATTACGCCCTATGATCCAGTGGTGGTGCGCGAGGCCCTGCTGCGCGAGAAATATCGCGGCGGCCAAGCCTATTATGTCGTGCCGCGCATATCCGATCTGACGGAAATCGAGACGTTCCTGCGAGAACAGGTTCCGGAGATCAGGTTCGTGGTCGGCCATGGCCAGATGGCGCCCAGCCAGTTGGAAGACGTGATGACCGCCTTCTACGACGGCCAATACGATGTGCTTTTATCGACCACCATCGTGGAATCGGGTCTGGATATTCCCACGGCCAACACCTTGATCATCCACCGGGCGGACATGTTCGGCCTGGCCCAGCTGTATCAGTTGCGCGGCCGGGTTGGCCGAGCCAAGGCCCGCGCCTATGCCTATCTGACCACGCCCACGGAAAAGAGCCTGACGCTGTCGGCCGAGAAACGGCTGAAGGTGCTGCAGTCGCTCGACAGCCTGGGCGCGGGCTTTCAACTGGCGTCGCACGATCTGGACATCCGCGGCGGCGGCAACCTTCTGGGCGACGAACAGTCCGGCCACATCCGCGAAATCGGCGTGGAGCTCTATCAGCAGATGCTGGAAGACGCCGTGGCCGAACTGCGTGAGACCGGCGAACAGGACGCGGTCGCTGCGCGCGGTTGGTCGCCCCAGATCAACACCGGCGCAGCCGTGCTGATTCCCGAGGCGTATGTGCCCGACCTTAATGTGCGCCTGGCGCTGTATCGGCGCCTGTCCGACGCTGAACGCGCCGAGGATCGCGAGGCCCTGGCCGCAGAGCTGATCGATCGCTTCGGCCCCTTGCCGGACGAGGCCGGCCAGTTGCTGAAAGTGGTGGCGATCAAGGGGCTTTGCCGGCAGGCCAATGTGGCCAAGATCGACGTTGGACCCAAGGGCGCGGTCGTGGCCTTCCGCGAGGACCGGTTCACCAACCCGGCCGGGCTTGTGGCCCTGGTGCAGAAGAACCAGGCCTTCTGGCGCCTGCGGCCCGACGCCAAGGTGGTGGTCAAGGGCGAGTGGGATACGCCCGATCAGCGCCTGGCCGCCGCTGAACGGATCCTGGCGCAACTGGCCAAACTGTCGGTGGACGCAGCGCCGCCGCGCATCGCCGCCTCATAGGTGTTAGCTGGCCTTGGCGTGCAGGGCCTTGTTGGCTGCCCGCTCAAGGGCCTTGGCGGCGCTCTCGCCGGGCTGCAGTTCGGCCACGCCGATGTCGAATTCGACGACGAAAGGCGGACGGTGGGCGCCGGCGTCGAAGGCGGTGCAGGCGATCACGGCGGAGATGCGTTCGGCGGCCGCCCGCGCGGCATGTTGGGCGGTCGATGGCAGGGCCAGGGCGAACAGTTCGGGCCCCAGGCGCGCGGCGGTATCCTCGGCCCGCACTAGCCGGCCAATCATGGAGCCGATCTGCGGCACGGCGCGATCGATCCAGCCCCCGTCGCGCAGGGGTTTCAGGTCGATGCGCTCGGTGAGTTTGAGCACGCATACCGAAAGCGGCCGATTGCGTATGCGCGAGGCCTGAGACAGGCGAACCAGATGCGCCGCGAACAGATCGCGGGTGAACAGACCCGTGGCCGCATCCATCAAGCCGGAACTGCGGGCCTTCTCCAGAGCGGTGCGGATGGCGTTCTGCCGACGGTGGGCGCGCGCCAGCTCGATCACCCGCTTGGCCGTTTCCACTTCCGGCGTGTCAGGAGAGGCCACGTCCGAGATCCCGCGGTGAAACACCTCGGCCAGCGTCACCAGAGCCTCGGCCTTCAGATAGAGCAGGGTGGGGATATGGTAGAGGCGGGTGTTGCGCCGCATGCCCGCGGCGATGGACAGGGCCTCGGAGTCATTGTCGCCAGCCCACAGCACGACCGCATCGAAAGGGCGCTCGTGCAGATAGTCGAAGGCGGTGTAGGCGGTGAAGGCGCCCACAGTCTCGGCCCCGCCACGCGTCAGAGCGTTGGAAAGGGCCAGGAACTGCGGGGCCGGCTCGCCTACCGCGAGGATGCGATAGGGCGAGAAGGGCTCGTCCGGCAAATCCAGCCTGCGGCCACGGTCGGCGAAAGTTTCCAGCCTCAGCTCGAATTCTTCTTCAGCGACGGCGCCGCGCACCAGGGATTCCAGCCGCAAAGCCGCCTGGGCCGGATGCAGGGGCGGCGCAAGGGTCAGGTCGAATGACCAGGTTTCCAGGTCCGGATTTGGATCGCCAATGGCGATCACCGGCAGGCGGCGCGATCCGCAGGCCGCCTTGAGGCGTTTGGCCAAGCCCAAGGCTTCCGCCCCATAGCTTTCCACGTCGACGATAGCCGCTTCGATCTGCAGATCGCCCAAGGCCGCTATGGCTGCATAGGGCCCGCGCGCCGTGATGGTGCGCCACCCCAGCCTGTCCAGCCCCTCCGCTAAGGGACCGGCCAGCCGATCGTCGCGAGCAAGGATTAGGACCCGGGCGTTGATAGTCACTCAGTTCCCTTGGGGCTAACCCCCGCGCCATGCGGAAGGATTCGGACAACCATATCAGACGCCGCGCCGCGCTCCAGAGCGACAGTTGGCTAAGCTTCGTCCTTGACCACCTCGAAGGTCATCCAGTCCCCCTGAAACGAGGCGTACAGGATGCGGCATCCGTTCTGGGCCGCGAAATGAGGGACATCGATCCGAGCCAGGGGGTCGTCGGCCAGCAGGCGAATGGTTTGCCCGGGCGCGACGCTCGCGAGGGTGCGGCGGAGCCTGAGGGTTGGCACGGGACAGCGATGGCCGCGCGCATCAACTAGAACAGGCTCCTTTAAATTCATTCAGCGCCCACTTTTCGCCACAAACAGAGAGGTGTGTTGTTCATTATAATAATATAATACGAATATATCCTTTTATATACTAATGATAAATATGAAATATAACCAACCATATAATGGGTAGCTAAAAAATAAGCTCCATTTTCGGAACCCTATAGGATGAACAGCGTTTTAAAGTCATGCTTTTAGTTTGAGGAGAAAAACGGTGACCACCTCCCACATCGCTTCCGACACGCCCCGGCGTGCGTCCTCGCGCCGCGCCGCGGCTGCTGCAGCTGTTGTCGCACCCCAGTCCACTGTGGCCAACAACTCGCCCATGTTCGCCCCCAGCCCTGCCTTCGAGCGGCTCCAGCATAGCGACAGCGGCGTCTCGCGTCTGGCTTGGCTGGCCTTGCCCATCGGCGTTGTGGCGCTGATCGGGACGATTTACGCCACCAGCCATACTCAGGGCCAGAGCCAGACGACGCCAAGCGCTCCGCCACCCGCGCCCAGCATCGCCCCTGCTCGGGCGGCCATGACCGCCGTAGCGCCGCCCGCCAGCCAACCGGCGCCCGTGCAAGAGGCTCCTCCGGCGACAAGAACGCCGACCCACCGGACGACGCGAGCATCCGAAGCAACCCAGACGGCGCCGCCGACGTCGCACACGGCTAGTCCGGTAAACCCGCCGGCGGCTCAGGTCCCCGCACCCGACCAAACGGTTGCGCCGGCCAATACGGCGCCTGCGCCCAGCCAGCCGATCGCGCCTTCACCCTCAAGCGACGCTCCGACGGCGGCATCGCCGGCCTCGGGCTCAACGCCCAGCACGACCGACTCCAGCGCATCCGCAAACCCGCAGTAGTCCTTTCGGTTCAGACCCTTGCGCAGGACCGCTCCGCGAGCTATCGCGGCGCAACGGAGCTTTGGGCGCATGGCGATGAATGCGGGAGATGGGGACGCGGGAGCGAACAAACGTTCGCGCGCCCCGTTCAACCTTGGCGAGGTGATCGGCCTCACCGGTGTCGTTATCGCGGGTCTCGGGCTTTTCTTCAGCTACGTGAGCCATGAAAGGGATCGGCAAGCCGCCGATCAGGCGGAACGCTTGCGGGCCCAGGTGCAATCAGTGCTGGTTTTGCGGGGGGAGGGCGAGGGGAGCCGCATCCGACTGGCGCCCGCCAACCCCGATCAGATCATTCAAAATCAGACCTTCTATTTTCCTTCAGCCATCCGAGGCGATGCGGTGCGCATTACCGGCAGTGGCCATCTCGATGCGGACTGGTTCGCCGCAGGGCTCAAACGGGCATTGCACGGCGCCTACGACAACGGCGCCGAACACGAAATGCCGGTGGTGGCGCTGACCAACTTCCTGGAGGACGGGGAAGTCCGCACGGACCAGGCGCTCTATCAGATTGGCTTCACCATCCACCTGCGTCTGCTTCAGAGCGCAGAGGTGCGTATGGAGGGCGTCGCCTTAAGCCGGCGGGGCCTGGCGGCCGGTCCCCAGGCGGCGGTCAATACCGCCTGGGCCGCGCAAGCTCCCGCCAGGCGCTGATAACTCAGCCGCCGCCCGTTAACCTCTAAGTATTTGATTTATATCGGCCTCCCATGGAGCAAGCGACGGTCGATCACCGGTAGTGATCGTGCCAATAATGCGCATAGGGATAGGGCCGATAAACCCAGCGGCCGCCGTACCAGATCCAGGGGTTGTACCCCACCGGGGCTGCGTAGACGACGTAGGGCGGGGGCGCGAACACCGGCGCGCCGGCGCGAACAATGTAGCCTTGAGGGCAAACGCCGCCGCCGGAATCGCGCGCCAAGGCGTTGCCGGCCACCGCGCCCAGTGTGCCGCCGATGATGGCGCCGCCGGTGCGTCCGCCGCCGCGAGCCAGATTGGAGCCGATCACGGCGCCCAGGACGCCGCCGATGATGGTGCCCGCCACTGCGCGATCCTGAGCCTGGCGGAAGCAGTTGGCGGCCGCCCATTGTTCCTGAGCGTTGGCGTAGGCTTGGGCCTGCGCTTGCGCCTGGGCGTTCATGTCCCGCTGGCGATCCTGGTCGGTGTAGCCTTCCGGCGGCGGAGGCGCGGGCGGTCCAGCCGCTGCGTTGGGATCGTAACCCGGCGGCGGACCGTAGCCGGGCGGAGGGCCGTCGTAGTTGGCCGGAGGACCGTAGTCCTGGGCCGAGGCGCCCGTTGAGACGGCGAGCAACGCCATAGAGGCGAGCAGGCTGACGCTGGCGCGGGATAGGGATGATGTCGAGCGAGTCATGTACGCCTCCTGATCCTTGAAGCTTAGCGTCCAATTTGAGCTAAAATTTGGCCCACGGGACGCCGAAACTTAGGATACCTGAACGCACGAAAAATCATTTCAGATCAAAAATAGCCGCCACGAGACGGATAGCGACGACCTATTCGGAGTCCTCGCTCAACGAGCGCACCAGATCCAGAATCCGACGGCGCACCTTTCCTTTGGCGATCTTGGGGAACAGCGCCGCCATCTCCAGACCCTCGGGGGTCATGAGGAAGTCCACGGCGGCTTTCTCCTCGGCGTGTTCTCCCGCGTTGGCATGACCGCCGCTGGGGTCGGCGAAACCCTCGAAGAAATAAGACGTGGTGGTCTGAAGGCTCCGAGCGATTTCGTAGAGTTTCGAGGCGCTCACGCGATTGGTGCCGCGCTCGTATTTCTGAACCTGCTGGAATGTAAGACCCAGGTCGGCGGCCAAGCTTTCCTGGCTCACGCCCAGCACCTTCCGCCTCAGCCGGATGCGGCTCCCGACGTGCAGATCGATGGGGTTGGGCCCGCTTTGTTCGATGGCAACCATTCGACCGTGTTTCCTTCCGATAAGGGGCGCTTACACCCCTTAATAATAGAAAACAATCGGACGAAAGGTTGCACAAGTCGCCCCCCGCAGCGCTCGCAATCGTTGGCCACGATAGTTTGCGTTGTGATCCTCGCCATTGGTCAGGGACTCGGAAAGAAATAGCCGAGAATCGGCGCCCAATATCTCCAAGATTTCCACTAGTGCGCGCGACCGCATGATCGTTCGGACTTGATTGTTCCGAATATTAAAACGATCTATTTGTATACTTTGACTTTGTTTGTAGACTTTTAATTTAATTGCTTCCGACTTAAGGTCAATGTTGAAAGTCTCGTGAAGCATAACGATCCCGATGAAGTCGGGATTCGAAACGCCAAGTCTGCGCCACATGGTCGCGGCAGGCCTAGCCAGCCGAACGGCTGCCCGGTCATGTTGTCCGCTGCTATGGCCGCCTTTGCGGCAAGGTTGCCTCCGAGGAGGCCAAGACACGGATGGCTTCGTCCACGCTGCGGAATATGTGATCGCGCCCTAGGCGGTCGGTGATGCCGAATCGGTCGAACGCCGCCTGGGCCCGCACCGATTCCAGTCGGGCCACGGCCATGTTCACACCGCGGCGGCGGGCGGCGTCGATCACCTGCAGCAAGACCTCCGAGGCGGTGAAATCGATCTCCACGATGCTGCCGGCCTCCAGAACGCACAAGCGCGCGGGCGGCGAGGCGCGGTCCAGGGCCATCAGTAGGTTGCGTCGGAATTCGTAGGCGTTGAGGAAGGAAAGCGGCGCCTGGAAACCCACCACCACGACCCCAGGCAGGGTTTCGCCCGGCCTATCGGGGGTGACCGGCCACCAGACCGTGCCGCCTGGCTGGTGTTCGAAGAGGATCAGATGGGTGCGGGTCGTGGTGAACATCCCGTGCGCAAGGGATAGAAAGATCCCGATGGTCACACCGGCCTGTATCGGCAGGACGACGATCAGCGCTGTGGTCAGGGCCGCCAGGGCGAATTCGCCTCGGGTGCGCCTGGCCAGGGCGGCGAACACCTGCACGCGGAAGATTCGCTGGGCCACGAACAGCAACACGCCGCCCAAAGCCGCCTTGGGCACGGCGGCCAGCAGTCCGCCGCCCCATAAGGCCAGAGCGGCCACCAGAGCGGCCGCCGCCAGGCCGCCGAGCTGAGTTCTCCCGCCCGCCTCGACAACGGCCGAGGTGCGCGGAGGGCTGGCGTTGACCGGAAACGCGCCGACGAGACCTGCGAAGATGCTCGCCGCGCCTATGCCGATGTAATCACGATTGACGTCGGGATCGTCGTTGGCGTCGGGGAAGGCGCGGGTCGTGGCCGCGGTTTGCACCATGACCACCAGGGCCGTGACCACCGCCAGGCTGACCAGGGACGCCGCCGCGCGCAGGGTGAAGGCGGGCGCCCCGAAGGTCGGGACGCCTGACCCTAGCGAACCGATCACCGCCACGCCGTGACTCTGCAGCTTGAGAAGCCAAGTCAGCCAGATCGACAACAGCAGGGCGATCAGGGCCCCAGGAAGGCGAGGGCTCAACTTTTCCAGACCGACGATCAGACCAAACACGCCGATGCCGATAGCCAGCGCCGCGGGCTGGGTCGCGCCCATGGCTTGTGTCAGCAGCGTGAGCCGGTGGTAGACATCGCCGCTCTCCTCCGGCAGGCCCAACAAGGTCGGCGCCTGAGACAGCACGATGTGCACGGCTATCCCGGCCAAGAAGCCGGTGAGCACGGGTTTGGATAGGAGATCCGCCATCCAGCCCAGGCGCAACAGGCCCGCCAACGCGACCAGCACCCCGACCATCAGCGCCAAAAGGGACGCCGCCCCGCCGAACCCGCCGGCGCCGGCCAAGGCCAAGCCTGTGAGCCCGCCTACGAATATCGGCGTGATGGTGGAGTCCGCGCCGGCCGATAGCCGACGGCTCGAACCGAAGGCGGCGAACGCCAGGCCGGCGGCGACAAAGGCGTAAAGCCCGGTCATGGGCGAAAACCCGCCAAGGCGCGCCGTGGCCATCTGTTCTGGAACCGCGATGGCGGCCAAGGTCAGGCCGGCCGCCAGATCGCCTTTGAGGCTGGCGGATGTGGGCAGCCCGACCGCCTGAAACGGAAGCCACGAAGCCAGTTTTGCGAACGAGTCCTGACGCATGCAGCAACCCTAGACCTGCGGCCTGCGCGGCTCAAACCCTAGCGAACGGACTGTCGAGTTTTGGATCCCGCCTATGCGAGCGGCGATGGCGCCGCTGTCAGTGCGCCCGGGCGGCCCGGATCGAGGGCGAAGGTCGCGGGCATGATCGGCCGATAGGTCTTATGTCGGGCTCGAAGTGCTTTTACGGTTCGCGCCAGAGCAAGCTTGGCGATCATGCGCGGCCCGATCTGCTCCTGCACCCGCGGCCGCAGGCCGAGGTGTTTGCGAAGTTGGGCGTTGGCGTACAGCACATTGGCGCGGGCCACGGCCCTGTTGGTCATGAACTCCATGGACAGCGAGACGTTCAGCGTCGGACCGTTTTGCACCCTGTGCGGTCTGTTCTGCGCCCAGGTCACCATGTCCCCCGGCAACATATCGATCACCTCGGCCGCAGCATCCCATTCCGGCCGATAGGCGAACTGGCCTTCGGCTTCCTTGGTGACGCACTTCTCGATGATCTCATCGCTGACGAAGGGTTCGGCGCGCGGATAGAACCAGGCCTTCTTGTCGCCGCGGATGTGCCACAGGGAGGAGAGGGGCACGTCCAGATGATAGAACACCATCGCGCCGGGCGAGGAGATGAGCAGGCCAAGGTCGCGCTTGAACAGGCTGGTTCCGATGTGCCGTTCCTTTTCCCGGGCGATCTCGTCGCTAAGGGCGGAAAATTCCGGCAGATAGCGATTGGTCTCTCGCAGGTTCAGCCAGATACGGCCTGTCTGCACCGCCCGCAGCAATTGATCGCCGGTCATCGCGCCCGCGTCGCCCCGGCGCCAGGACGTCCAGTCCACCAGGTCGTGGCCCATGGTGTACACACCCAAACGTTCGCGCGGGTAGCGATCGAGGATGGCCGCCAGGGCCTCGTCGGAGAATAGCGGCCGTTGGTGCAGCCCGTGCCGGAAACGAACGGTGTCGCGCCCGAACCGTGCGGCCTTGTCTTCGCTCCAGTCGGTGATCACCGTGTCGCGGGCGATGGAATGGGCGGTCATCGTTGATGCTCCGGCTTAACCAGGGTTTCGTGCGGCATTGCGCCGCTCAAGGCCGATCAGCGCGTCGATCACCCCGCGCGTGCGGCCGGTGAGGGTGAGTTCAGACGCGGCGATATGGTCCAGGCGCCGACGCAGGCGGGCCAAGGATTCCATCTTCTGAGCGGGCTGTTCGTACATTCGCTCGCCGGCGGTGGTTAGACGGCCAGCGGCCCCGGTGATCGTTCCTGCGCGAATGGGCAGGGCGTCCAGGGCGAACATGTTCTTCCAGTGATCGCCTTGCGCACCCAACTCGTAGATATTCAGGCCAAGTCGGGGCATGGCCTCGATCGCCATCCATTGGAACAGGCTGCCAGGGCTGTAGGCCTTCAGGTCCGGGTCCATGGCGGCGATCCAGGGGTGGAAATGGGCGCCGAGCCGCACGCCGAATTGCCCGGCCACCAGGCGTTCACCGGCGTAAAGGGCCATGAACAACCCCCCAAACCCGTCCTGGCTGGTGGCGAACAGGCGTTGCAACAGGTTTTGAATCCATTGGACGGCCAGAAAGTCATGCAATCCGGTCTGGCGTAGCTGTGCCGATTTCCAGGCCAACAACTGCGCCAGCGATGCGCTGCGACGATCCGGCGCCACGAGGCGCAATTCACCCACATCGTGGGCGAGGCGCCGAGAGTAGCGCTTAAAATTCTTGGCGCCGTTTGGGGTTCTAGCGCGCATCTGATCCAGGAAATCGCTGGCCTGATCGTTCAAGACGATGCGGCGGCTGGCCCCTTGGGTCTCATATCCGCGGGTCAGCAAGCCATAGGGATCGATCAAGCCGTTGATCTTGAAGGCGCGCACGCCCGCCGCGCCGAACAGGGCGCTGGCATCTACAGCGGCCTGCGGCGCGCTGACCAGGGCCTGCAAATCGGAAAGCGGCGCGCCAATGGGCCTGGCGAAGGCGCTCGGCCGCTTGTGGTACGCCAGGAACCCCTGGGCCGAACCGGCGCCTGAACGGCAGATCGCGATGCGGGCGTCTTCACGTACAAGGCCGACGGCCTGGGCGAATTGCGGACTGAGCAATGGATTGGAAAATACCGGGGTGGCTGTCTGGAACGCCCGCCAGGCGCGCGCATCGGCCTCATCCAACTCCGAAGGATGCAAGATGTCGAACCGGTGCACCATACCAACGCCCTAAAAGAGCTGTCCCAGCCCGGGACGGCATGGAGCCCTTCGCGCAAAACCGGCGCCAAGATTCCCGTTTTTGGGGTTTGTGCGTGCCCAGGGCGGCGGCGGACGCCTCCTTTCTTGGAGCCGCCGGCAGGAATATCTCGCGCCCAGGCTATGGGCGGGGCGTTGCGGGACAGACTGTGCAAAAACCTGATCAGGAGATGGCGCCACCACGGCTGCTGCCTGGTAAGCCGGCCTCCCGAAAATCGCTCGGGTGGGCGCCGGGACCTGTCAGGGCTTCACGAACCGATAGGCGAAGCGATCGGTCTCGCCCTTGATCGACGGATCGAACACCTTGATCGAATGCGGATCATCCTTCTTCGCGAGCAGGGTGCTTTCCGCGTCCAGCACGAAGCCGGCCGCCTCGACCTCCTCACGGACGGACGCAGGGTCGATCCGATGCAGCGCCTGGGTATCGCTCGTCCCCGACTCAGCAGCCGCGGCGTGGTCGACGATGACGTAGAACCCACCGGGCTTCAGCCGCTCGTAGACGGCTCGATTGAAGTCGGCCGCCGTCGCGCCCTTGTCCTGGATCAGCGCGGTGTGGAGATCGTGATAGAACAGATGCAGCCACAGGACATCCGCAGGCTGCGTGACCTCCGGCATCGCGACGAGGTCCGCCGAGACGGCTTCGACGTTCTCTCGGCCCGGCTCCTTCGCGAGCGTCCGCATGAGGCCGACCGGATCGTTCTTGAAGTGGGCGACTTCAGCCGGCACGAAGCTGTAGACCCGTCCTTCGGGTCCCACGATGTCGGAGAAGAGACGGGTCCAGTCGCCGTCGCCTGGATACACGTCGATCACGGTGGAGCCCGCAACGACGCGGGCGAACCGGATCAACTCGGACTGCTTGGATTGGTCGTACATCGGGATCTCCGTTGCGGTTGGGCATTCGACGAGCGCGCGGCGTGCGAGACGGCGATCCACGGCGCTTTTCACCGCACGCGTAGGCCTTACGAGGCTCGTTGTGCGGCTCCGGCGTCGATGGGCGAGGGCGTCGGGTTCGCGTCCGGCTTGGAGGCCCGCGCCAATGCCTGCGTGTCGACATACTCCCGGATGCTGGTCAGCTTTCCGTCCCGGACCGTGATGGCGAAGATCCAGTCGTCCTCGAACGTCTTGTTCGTAGCTTTGATCTTTCCCCTCGCGAAGCCGACGACGAGGACCCGGTCTCCTTGCGCTACGAACTCCCGGGGTTCCGTGGACGTTTCTATCGATTTGGATGCCGTCTCGAGCAAATCCGCCAGCCCGGCGTGTCCGTGGCGCGTTCCGGCCAGCGGCCAGTCCTCGCCCGGAATGATCCACTCGATATCTTCGGCGACCAGCGCCAGCAGAGCCTCCCTGTCGCCGAGGCCGATCGCGGCGAAGAAGTCCTTCACGGTCTGGATGTTCTTCTCAATACTCATGGGAATTTCTCCATTTCGCTTGGATCGGATCGCGCTCGATCCGATCCTTGCGTCGTGTACCTGCCGGTAGGGAGGTCGTGTTCATCCGTCGAATTTGACTAGATCTTTAAAGATCAGCCGACCCCAACTATTTCCGCGCGCCTGTACAAGCAGTCCACCTTCAGAAAGCTCCCCAAGTTTGATCGGCGCGAAACCGAGTTTTTCCGCAAGCGCATCAATGTCGTCTGCAGCGCCGTCATCGTCACTCGCCAGGAACACGACTCTCCGGCCCCCATGTACGGCCGGATTTTGGTCAAGGACGGCAGCAACCAAATGGTTGAAGCCTTTGACCAGTTTGGCGCCAGTAAAGGCCTGCGCGACGGCTCTGGAAGACGGTTGTCCTCCCAGTTCCTCCGGGGGAACGCCGTAGGCATTGGTCACATCGACGATGGTCTTCCCCTGCCAGGTGGGCAGAGCCTTCGCTACATCTCGGTGCGACTGGAAATGGACCGCCAGAAAGACGATGTCCGCCTTGACGGCGTCCGCCAGCGTCTTGGGGATGATCGTGGGTCCGATCGCGGCCGCATCAGGTGCAAAGCTTTGCGGGGCGCGCGTAGTTGCAACGGATACTTCGATGCCGTTGCGGGCGAAGGCCTTGGCCAGGGCCTGGC
This sequence comes from Caulobacteraceae bacterium, assembly GCA_003164925.1. GTDB lineage: Bacteria > Pseudomonadota > Alphaproteobacteria > Caulobacterales > Caulobacteraceae > BOG-938. Next base: position 897 of record PLRV01000050.1, on the reverse strand, counting down.
CGATCTTGCCGAAGCCGATAATTGCGTAGCTCATAATGGTTATCCGATCTCTTGTGATGCCGGGGTCAGACCTGGGCCATGCCGCCATCGACGGCGAGATCCACGCCGGTGATGTAAGAACTTTCATCGCAGGCGAGGAACGTGACGGCAGCCGCGATCTCCTCCGGCTCGCCCCTGCGACCCATCGGAATCTGTGTGGTGAACTGTGCGACCGCTTGCTCGGCCTGTTCAGCCGTAAGACCCGTCGTCGTCGCCAGGGCCGGGGTATCGATTGCTCCAGGGCTCATGCAATTAACGCGGATTTTTCGGTCTTTGAGTTCCAGTGTCCAAGCGCGCGCGAAGTTGCGCACCGCCGCCTTACTCGCGGCGTAGACGCTGAATCCTGGCAGCCCCAACACGTTGGAGACCGAAGAGGTCAAGATGATCGAACCGCCGTCTTTGAAGAGCGGAAGCGCCTTCTGGACCGTAAAGAACAGCCCCTTCACGTTCACATCGAAGGTCTGGTCGAAATGGGCCTCAGTCGCCGCCGCGAGGGGTGCGATCGTCCCCGCGCCTGCGTTCGCGAAGAGAATGTCGATATGACCATGTTTCTCCTTCACGACGGCATAGAGCCGGTCCAGATCCTCCAAGCGCGACACGTCGCCCACGACCGTCGTAACGTTTCCCGCAATGGAGGCTGCGGCCTCTTTCAGCTCCTTCTCTCGTCGTCCGGTGATCACGACGTGCGCGCCTTCTTCCACGAAGCGCTTGGCCGTGGCCAACCCGATCCCGCTGCTTCCGCCGGTGATGACGGCGATCTTGCCTTCTAGCTTTTTCATGATCTTCTATCCTTCGTTGCGTCGCCCGGACGCGGGACCGCGCCGGGGTCAGAGCTGCGCTAGGCCGCCGTCGACGGCG
>PLRV01000098.1 GCA_003164925.1 Caulobacteraceae bacterium | reverse complement strand
GCCTACTTTTGCTCCGCCGCGTACAATCCCCATCCGCCTAAGAACCGCCGAGCAGAAACCCTCCTGGCCAACGCCTTCCCGAACCGCCCCACCTAACCAATCAACCTCCTACGGGAAAACGACCATGATCAAACGATCAATCGCCGCCGCGCTCGCCGTCGCAGCCATATCGACAACGGCAGCACACGCTGCTTGTAGCAGCTACCCCTACCCCCTCGCCGATGGGTCCACCGCCGATGCTATGCAGGTAATGGCAAACTTTAGTTGCGTGCTCGGCAGTCCAAATTTCGCAGGACCGGTCGCGATCGGAAATGCGACGCCAAGTGCAATATTCGATATTGGAGGATCGAACAATATTTCCGCCGGATTTGAAAGTCTTATTGGTATTCATGCTCATGATGGATTGATTGGTGATCTTTACCACTCTTACAATGGCACAAGTTCATATATCGGTATGGAATCGTATAATGTTGGAAATACAGTTAAAACCCCAATAGTGTTCCAACAATGGGGAGGAAATGTCGGCATCGGAACGGCATCGCCTGGCGCGACGCTAGACGTAAACGGAAGCGCACTCGTTAGAACGTTTCTTTACCTTGATGACGCATATAATCCAGCCCTTCAGCAAGCTTATTTTAATGAGTGGAATGGAAATTTTTACTTCTCAAAAGCAAATAATTTTGCTTACGCAACTACTCTCATGAGTATATACGCGAACGGCAGCATGTGGATTGCCGGCGGATTAAGTCAATCTTCTGATTCTAGACTTAAAACTGCCATTGTCCCAATATCAGCTCCACTCCAGAAAATCACTCAAATCACCGGCGTGACTTACCACTGGAAAGATCCGTCCAGAGACCAAAGCGAACAGATTGGCGTCATCGCGCAGGATGTCGAGAAAGTGTTCCCTCAAGCCGTCACCGATGGTCCAGACGGGTTCAAGGCCGTGAACTATTCAGCTTTGATCGGGCCACTCATCGAAGCTATCAAGCAACAGCAGCAAGAAATCGCGGAGCAGCAGAAAGAAATCGCCACGCTGCAAGCCCAAGTCGCGGCCTTACAAGGGACAGCTAAGCCCTGACGCGCCTCGTTCAACTGTCCTAGGGCCATCGACTCATTAGCGCGGGTACGGGCACGTTAAATCGGCTCGGCCAGAATCGTCCTGCAATCGGCCGAGCGCCTCAGAGTCTTGGAGGTGACCCAAACCTTGGGGTCAACCGCCCGGCGAGGTCACCCACTGGACCGGCCGCGCCGTGGCCAAGGTCGTCGTCGCACTGACACTTCGAAAAATCCCGGCTTGGAAACACGCCGAACTCCGCATTACATCTACTCACGCCTCGCGGCTTCAACCTTGTCCACGTAACCGTTTTCCAGTCCGCGTTCCGCGTCGCCAGTGTTGTAAAGGGAGAAAGCAGTCTGAAGCAGGGGCCTGTTCTGCGGCCCCGCCCTCAACGCGGCATTGTAGCCGCGATCGATGATCTTGGCCGCCGCGGCCAAATTCGCGCAGGGGTCGAAGGCTTCTCCCACCGAAAGGCGCAGCCAGCCCAGATTACGGCTGTTGATCTGGGTCAGGCCCAGATCAACGTTTGCCCCCGATGCGATCAAGCGCGCCGCAAGGGCCTCGGCGGCCTGCCGGGACAGGGGTCTGAAGACCAGGTGCTTTTGCCCATTCTCGCCGACGGTCAGGACGTCATCGCCGCTCTCCACCTTCGCGATGGACGCCAATACCGACGCCGGCGCTCCAGGGGCGCAGCGCTCCGCTATTTGCCGAACCGCCTGAGGCGTGAGTCTGGATTTTACAGGCTCCCGCGTATTGGTCGCCGCTGGCGGATTGGGCGGGGAAGCTTGAGCCACGGCTGAACTTTCGCCGCCGACCACATAAGTCTGAGAGGCTGTTTCTACGACAGCTTCCCTAGTCGGATCCGCCGACCCAGGCGCCGAGCCGAAGGGCGCACCCGGGACTGCTAATTGCCCCCCCGCAACCGAGCGAGCGGTGGGGGGTGGCAAGCTCGCGGTTTTATGAGCGGCGCCGAGGCTCGCCCCGCCCACCAGCGCGCCAATCAAAGCCATGGCGCCGAGCAGAACCTTTTCTCCGACCGTGATCATCGTGGCTCCTGCCTATTGAAGCGCCGATTGGCCGAGCTGAGAGACGCCGGAGAGCAGGCCTGCCATCATCAGGCCGATTAGGCCGCCCAGGCCCACGATCAAGGCAGGGCCCAGCACCCGTCCCGCCGCCTCGATCCGCCGGATCGCCGCATCTTCCTCGATCTTACCGGCCCTCGCCACCATGGGCCCCAGCGCTCCGCTGATCTCGCCAACGGCGGCCAGGCGCACGATGGTGTCTGGAAAGGGTTTTACGCCATGCAGAGCCGAAGAGAGGGTCTGGCCCTGGCGCACGGCTTGGGCGACGGCTTCGAGACGCTCGCGAGCGGTCCTCGACTGAACCGATCTTATGGCCAGCCGCAAGGCTTCGCTCATCGGCGCGCCGGCCGACAGCATATTGCCCAACGCAATGGCGAAGGCGCCGAACACCAGTCCTCCGACAGTCCGGTGAGCGGGACCATCCAGCAGCAATCGCTCAAGGGGCCGGCTCAGGAAATCCAGCTTATCCGCGGACAAGAGAATAGCGCCCAAAGCCATGGCCAGAAGGCCCAGCGATAGAAGATTGGCCCGCAGCAGATTGCTGGCCCCGATCAAGAACCCGAGCGTTGCGGGCGCGTGACCGCCCTCCGCCACAAGAGGTGCGAGAGACGGCACCACAAACAGCAAGATGACAGCGACCGCCAGAAGGGTGCTGGCGAACACAAAGGCAGGATAGCTCAACACCGTAATCAGTTGGTCTCTCAGCCGGATGCGCGATTGAAGCATGTCCGCCGCCCGCTGCATGCCCGCGACCATGTCGCCCGAAGATATCAAGGCCGCGACCAAGGCGCCGTTCTTGCCAAGCTGCCCGCCAAAAGCATCATCAAGCGCTTGGCCTCCGCCGATCTGGTTTGTCAGGGTCCGCGCGAGGGCCCGAACCGAGGGACGATCGGTTCGGGCGCCCAGCACATCCAGCGCCGCCCTCATGTCAGTTCCGGCGCCCAGGAGCGCAGCCAGGTCCGCCAGGAATTCCGCAGCCTCGCGATCGGACAGGCCGCGAACCGGACGCGCTTTCGCCGGCCCAGAGCCGGCCAAACGAATGCGGACAGGCGACAGCCCGTCCCGCTTGAGACGCTCGAATGCCCCACCGTCGGTGCGCGCCGTAATCGAACCGCGCACTCTGCGCCCGGACGGCTCGACCGCCACATAGTGAAAGAGCCGCTCGTCCTCAGCCATTGATCGCCGCCATGACCTCTTCGAAGGTGGTCAAACCCTCGTTGATCTTGTCCAAACCGTCGGCCGCCATGCTCCTAAGTCCGCCTTGCTGCGCGAGCTCGGCGATCTGCGACGGCGGACGGCAATCGGCCACCGCTCGCAATAGTTGGTCATCGGCGAGGAAGGCTTCACCAATGGCGATCCGGCCTCTGAAGCCGGATTGATTACAGGCCCTGCACCCGTCCGCGTCATAGGTATGCGATGGCGGCTCAAGTCCGCCTGCCGAGGCGAACCGGATTTCTCCCTCGCGCAGATCGCGCCGCTTTCGGCAATCGGTACAAAGCCGCCGAACCAATCTCTGAGCTGCCGCGCCCCTGAAGCCGGCGGCCAGTTGGTAGGGCTCAACGCCCATGTCCTGCAGACGCGGCAACACAGCCAGGGCGTCGTTAGCGTGAACCGACGCCAAGACCAGGTGACCGGTCATGGCCGCCTGGACGGCCACGGCGGCTGTCTCAGGGTCGCGGATTTCACCCACCAGGATGACATCAGGATCCTGCCGCAGAAACGACCTCAGAACCCGCGCGAAACTTAGTCCGAGCTGGGGCGCGACCTGGGTCTGGGAGACGTGATCGAAGTGAAACTCAACAGGATCTTCCACGCTCAGGACGTTCTTGGCCGATCCGCGAAACATCTGGAGAAGCGCATAGAGGGTGGTGGTCTTTCCGCTGCCGGTGGGACCGGTGACCAGGAAAATGCCATGGGAGGTTTTGGCCGCCGTGCGCAGGACCGAGGACACGGAAGCGCTTAGCCCCAGCGTGTCGAGATCAAGCGGAACGCTGGCCCGGTCCAAAATCCGCAGCACTGCGGACTCTCCAAAAACCGTAGGCGAGGTCGCCACGCGCACATCGACCTGGCGCCCGGCAATCACGAATGTGGTGCGGCCGTCCTGGGGCAGACGCCGTTCACCCAGATCCAGATTGGCGATAACCTTCACCCTGGACACGGCCGGCGCCGCGAGGTCCGCCGACACGGTCTGAAAATCGACCAGCCGCCCGTCGATGCGCAGATGAATGCTGAAGTCGTTGCGTCGTGGGCGAAAATGGATGTCGGATGCACCGAGCGAAATGGCGGCTTCAAACGCCGCGGTCACCAGACGTGCGCCCGCGCCAAGCATCGAGCTGTCGGCAACCTGGTCGATTTCCCGCTCCAGCCGCCGCTCGTCGGTAGCGACGGTTGGATTCACCGGTTCGGCGAAGGCTTGGTCGAACACCCGCATCCAGTCAGCCGGCCTGGCCGCCAGCAGGGTGATTTTGCGGCCCGTGGCGAAGACCAGGCCTGACAGGGCTTCGTTGTCGAGGGGATCGCAGGCGGCGCAAATGAGCGTTCCTTCGCTCTCCCTGATGAGCGCAAGCCGTGCCCGACGCAGGAACTCTACCGTTACGCCCAAATCCTGCGGCTGGAGCTCCACTGGGTCTTGGAGCGGATCCCAGACGCTGCAGCCAAGTGTATCGGCGTAGCAGGCCGCAAGGTCGTTGTCAGAAAGGCTGCCAAGCTGATTGAGGACCTGCTCGACAGGCTGCCCGGTCCGGCCAGAAATCACCTCGGCCCGGGCGATGGCCGAAGGATCCACCCGTTTGGCGGCCTTCAGCCGCTCCAGAACCGCGGATCGGCCATCTCTGGCCGGCGAATTGGTCGCCAGTTTCAAGTCAGGCTTGGCCATAATCTCGCTTCTCCCGCCAAACCGACGCACCAAGCCGCTACGGCGATCCAGGGACCAAAAGCCAGGCGCCGCTCGGCTGGCTGTCGCAGGGCTGCCGCCAACCCCATGAGCGACGCCAAAGCGACGGCCCAAGGCGTCGCCAAACCCAGCCAGAGCGCCAGTGCGGTCACCAGCTTCACATCGCCAAAGCCTAGCCCCGGCTTTCGCCGAAGCCAGATGAAGCTTCGCCGCATAGCCTCCAGGGCGACAAACGCGGTGCAGGCGCAGACAAGCCCCAACCAGAAGGTTTGCTCCGACTGCAGCCACGCGAGCGCCGCCGCGCAGCCAGCAACCACCGCCGTGAAGCTGTCGGGGAGCCTTTGGGTTTTCAGATCATGAACGGAGCTGGCCAGCAGTGTGAGGCCCAGAGCCGCCAGCAGGCCTGCCCTAGGCGGCGAAGCGGCGGCAAGGGCGGACAGCAAAATGACGCCGCCGACGATTTCACCTATCAGATGACTGGCGTCGATCCTGGCGCCGCACGCCTGGCAAGCGCCGCGCAAGCGGATATAGGACAAGACTGGAACGGTGCTTACGTAGCTGAGGGCCACGCCGCAGTGATCGCAATGCGAACGCCCGAAGGCGACTTGCTCAGAAGTGGTTCTACGAAGCGCGGCAGTGGCCACGAAGCTGCCAAGGCACGGGCCAATCAAACCGGCGGCGATCCAAAGCGGAACCGACAGCATCACGGTCCAGCCGGCGAGCGAAGATCTGCGTTGAGCGCGGTCCCCCCCGCCTTGCCATCGGCGCCTAGGCTCTCGACATAAAAGCTGCGCCCATCCGCGGCCAAATTATAGGCGATCGGATCGCTCCAGGGATCGTTCAGCGACTGTACGCTCTTCACATAAGGCCCCTCCCAGCCGGTCGGCGAGCCAGGGTCTTGCACCAGAGCCTTCAGCCCTTCGGCCTGCGTGGGGTAGCGGCCGACGTCCGATTTGAATAACTCGACGGAGGACGCCAGCGTATCTAGCTGCAGTTGCGCCGCCTTGGCCCGCGAACGGCCAAGCTGGCCCAGTAGATTGGGCGTGAGCACGGCGGCGATCAGACAGATGATGCCGATCACCACGAGCATTTCCGTGAGGGTGTAGCCGGCTTCCCTGGCCTCGGGCGTTAGCTTGCGTTGAATATCGCCTCGCACCGGTTCCCCTCCCCGTTTTGTTTGACAAACAGTCGCTTCAAGATCGCTGCCGGATGCAAGGCGTCGCCGGTAAAGCGAACAATCCGGTCGTCGGCCCACCCGTTCTCGGTCGCCACGCGCACACGCCATACCTCCCCCGTGTGCAGATTGACGGCGTCGCCCGTCGGAGACTGAGCCGGCTCAAGCTGCAAAGCCTTCGCGGCCCCAAACGGAGACACCAGCGATCGAGCGCAAGCTTGCCACACCGGCGAGGCGTCCAGGCGCTCAAGGGCCGGCCCGAGCGCCTGGGCCGGCGAAAGTTTTTTCAGCCCGGCCTTGAGCGCCGGAAGATCCTGTATCGCCAAGGGGGCGTAAGCGGAGTCCTCAAGCTCGGACGCGGCCGCCAAGCTGATCTTGGCCCGTTCGGATTCCACCAACGCTCGGACAGGCTCGGCCGTGGTCGACAGCACCCACGCGAGACGTGGGGCGTTCCCGGCGCCCAGAGTGGAAAGCCATGCTTTTTGTTGGGCGCCCGCCAGCAGGTTTTCAATACGGGCATGCTCGAACTCGGCGCGCGACAACTTCAACTCGGACAAACTCGCCGCCATCACCGCGCTGGTTGTGAGCGCAAGCGCAAGGCAGACCATTGTCGCCGCCGGCGTGGCGAACCCGCTCTCCTGATCGCTAGTGTTTGACAAGGCCACGGCCTCTGATCTCGCTCATGTCAGCCAACAGATCGCCCAAGATCCTCTGCGAAGACCCCTTGTCTTTGATGATCTTCGCCGTGATCAGGACGATCAATTCGGTCCGGGCCACACTTTTCGAATGGGTTTTGAACAGGCCGCCGGCCCACGGAACGTTCTCAAGATAAGGAACGCCGGTATCCGTAATGGTGTGATTGCTGCTGATCAGACCGCCCAGCGCGACTACCCCTCCGTCGTCCAGGATCAGGGTGGTCGCCATCTTGCGTTCCTGGATCGTCGGCGAGTCGATGCTCGATGAGGTTGTCTGAGCGACGGCGCTGACTTCCTGAGAGATATCGAGCATTACGCGCCCGTCGCCGCCGATCCGAGGCGTGACGTTGAGAATGACGCCGGTGCTGCGGTACTCGACGTTATTGAGGATCGGCGCGCTGCCGGCCACGGTGCTTTGCTCTGCCTGGGTGGTGACCGGCACTTGATCGCCAACTTCCAGTTTAGCGACGTGATTATCCAGGGCGACGATCTTGGGCGACGACACCACCTCTACCGCCGTTCTTTCGCTCAGCGCATTGATCGCCGCCTGCACGTCCTTGCCCAGGAAGGTCACCGACATGCCGGGTATACCCTGGGCCACCTTGCCGGCCGCCCCATTGATCGAACTGACCGTTAGCTGGCCGGCGTCGCTCAACACGGACCAGTCCACGCCATAGTTGAACTGATTGTTGAGGGTGACCTCCAAGATCGACGCTTCGATGAGCACCTGGTTCGGCGTCTGGTCCAGCTCGTCCAGGGCTTTTTGGATCTGCACCCAATGAGCCGGCGACGCGGAGAACAGCAGGGTGTTGGATTGCTTATCCACGCCGATGTGAACCGGATCATCTTGGCTGGACAGATTGGTCGAAGCAGCCCCTGAAGACTGGCCAGCGAATACGGGCGCGCCGGAGGACGGGGTTGCGCCGGGCAATCCCATCACCGGGCCTGAACCGTTGGCGCCGGGCAGTTGCGATTGGCCGGAAGCGCCGCCGCTACCCATCACGCCGTTGAGTTCGGTGCTGAGCTCGTCGGCCGACAGATTGCGCGGGTGGTAGACCCACAAAGACAAGGTCTTCTCCCGCGAAGGCACATCGAGTCTGGCCACCCATTTGCTGACGTCGTCCAATTCCGCGGTCGACTGGGCGAACGCGAACAGGCCATTCAGGCGCTTCAGGGGAACCACGGCGACCTCCGTGATCTTCGCCGCTTCCAAAATCTTCGTCAGATCCGAGGCCACAGTCTCGGCGGTCGCTTCCTGTAGATTGAAGAAGCGGATCCGGGCGTCTTCGAAGGCGCTGCGGTCGAATATCCGCACTGCCTCGACAGCCGTGTCCAGTTCGTTTCCGGTCCCGCCCAGGACCAGCAGGCCAAGCTTGTCGTCCACATAGACGACGATATCCATCGGTCCCACCGCCTGCATGGCCTTGGCCACCTCGCTGGCTTTGGCGTAGGTCAGCGGCACCGCCAATGTGGTGTATCCCGCCCCGTGACCCGCCTCGCTCAGCAGCCGAACGGAGCCCGTTCCCTTGGCTTTGGCGCGCGGCTTGACCGCCAGCCCATCGCCTTCGCGAACAAGCGTCACATCGTTGCTTTCCAACGCGGCTTCGAACGCTTCGAGAAGCTGCGCCCCGGTCAAGCGCTTTTCGATCTGGAAGGACATCTTGCCGGTCACATCCGGATCGATGGTGTAGCTGAGCCCCAAGGCTTTGCCGAGAATTTCGGTGGAAACCTGAGGAATATCGGCGTTGTGGAAATTGAAGGTGTAGCTCTGCTCCTGCGGTGCGGGCGCCGGCGCAGCCGCCATTGCGCATGGCGCGAGCCACAGTACGACCATTGCGAAAATGGCGCCGCAGAGGTTCTTCACCCGCGATTCTTGGCCCTGTGATCGAACCCGCACGCCGCCCCCTACTCAACCTTAGCTGTAAAGAACGCCGAAGCTTACGTCCATTGGACTTTCGCCGATCAGGGACGCGGCGAACCGGCTGCCGGCGTCACGTTCGATTCGGCTTGGCCCTGTCCCGGCGGCATCAAGCTCAGAGGACCAAAACGGCGCCCCTGCGGCGCCCCTGCGGCGCCTGCCTCGGACGACGGGGGACGAAATGGCGCGTAGCCGGCGGGCGGCGCCGGCGCCGTCATCCCCGGCGCCGCGGGAGGCGGCTGGGGGGCATGCGCCGACGCCGGCGATGGCGCGCTAGCCGACTGGGGCTCGGGGCCGCCCTGCTCGATCGCCACCTCCTTGAACCCCGTCGCGGTGTCCAATGTGATCTTGTCAGGATGGACCTCAAGCAAGGTGACGCCGTCTCGGGTCTCGCCCTGATCAAGCCAGTCGGACGGCTTGCCGTTGATGGAGATGAGCGCCGCCCTAAGGCTGGGCGTGATGGCCAAGCCCTCCAGACGCACCTGCGCCTCCGCCACGGCGCCAGGCCCGGTGGTCAGCCCGAACAGGGGAACCGAAGCGGCGCGGACAAGGTCGGCGGTCATGTCTATGCCGGCTTGGGCGGGTTTGAGGGCGCCAAGACGGGTTTGAAACCGATCAAGGCGCGTGAGGGCCGGCGCATGCACGCCGACCACAAGCCACAGGGCCCCCGCGAGGGCCAGCCCGGCGGGCGCGGCGGCCAGGGTTAGAGGCGAGCGGTGGTCGAACAAAAGATCCGTCCTGAAAACGTGAGGGCGACCGTGGAGGTCTGGGATTTGAGATCGATCTTGTCGGCGAAGATTTGCGGCTCGGCCTTGGCGAGCGCGCCAAGCAGGCTCACCACGGCGTCGTAGCGCCCGCTGGCCTCGAAGGACAGGGATAGAGGCTCAAGGCCGCCGATCGCTTCGTCGGGCGCGCCGGGCGTGGTGGAGAAATTGCTGAACGTCAGGCCGGTCGAAGCGGCGGCGGACTGCAGCCTTTGCCGCAACGCGATGGGCGCGGCGGACGGGTCTTCGCAGATGGCGTGGGCCAGATAGGGGCTGTCTGTCGACGAGCGCGCCAGAACCTGCTCCGCCTCGCCTGTATTCCGCTCCACCTGCGCCAGTCTCCCCGAAAGGTCCGGCGGCCGGGATATGAGCGATAACAGCAGATAAAGCACCGCGGCGGACAATCCTGCGACCGTCAGAGCCGGTACGACAACGTCGGTTTGGGCGCGGCGCTTGCGCATCATGGCGGGCCCGCGTGATTGAGGGCTTTCGCCGGCTCAATGCCCCACAGCCATACGCCGGGCCTCAGAGGCTTGTCATCTTTCACCGCAACCCTGTCGATCTGGGCGAAGGGCGCCGTCTCTCCGCGAACCTCCACCGCGATGCGGCCGTGGTCCCAGTGGTAGGCGTCGACATGAGCGTCCGCGGCCTTAGCCGAGGCGGCCCAGGCTAGATCGGAAAGCGCTGCGGCGAGGGTGAGCTGGCGCACGCCCTCGGAATCCAGAAACTTGGCGTCCTGATGCATCCGCTCTTCGGCCTGGGCGCCCCTGGCCTTCACCGTGGCCGTCTGTTCCACCACCGTCAGGCGGTCGGCGATTTGCGAGCGAAGGCTCAACGCGGAGGTGAAGGCGCCGCCGACCAGAAACGCCACGGCGGCCACAGCCAAGGCGGCGGCGCCCAATCGCAGGGCGCGGCGGTTGCGCTCTTCCGCCGACAGGAACCGCACCGTGATCGACCGGCCGGCGACCTCGACCTTGGACTGGAACGCCCCGCCCGCTTCCTCGGTGCGCACGTAACAAGCGGCGTAACGGCCCGGCTGGCCCGGCCGCCATGACTCCAGCCGGTGCAGTTGATAGATCACTTCGTCCAGTGGCAAAGGCGCTCCGACACGCGCCTCCAGGGCCGCCACCCGCGCCTGATCCCAAGGAGCGCCCGGCGGGGCCGACAAAGTGCGCACGAACACGGTCGGCGACTGAGGCGACGACTGCGGCGGGGCCGCTTCGGCCAGAAAAAGATCGGGCGCGGCGCTCATCCTGTCTGACCCCTGCATACGCGCGTAATGGCGTCGAACTCACAATCGAGCCCCTGCTCCGGCCACAGGCGCACGCTGGCGATGGGCGCATCGCCGCCATCGGCGGTGGTCGCGACAAGGCCGATAGTGCGCAGTGTCTGCGGCTCGGGCGAGGCAGCCGGCCAAACCGGACCGTAGGTGCGCGTGCCGGCATAGGTGAAGTGCGCGGACTGCACGCCGGGCAAGGCGAACACGCGGCTCGATCCGTCCGGCTCGACGACACGCAGGTCCACGCCGCCCTTCGCGGGCGTCAGCACGGCGCCGCACGGCGCTGGATTGTCGCAAGCGAAACTGAAACCGGACGCCACGCCATAGAACAGGCTCGACGGTGTGGAGGAATACGGACCTCGGTCTTCCACCAGCTGGTCCAAACCCACACCGACCCTGTTGAAGTTGCGGCCATCGGCCAGGACACGGCCGGTCATGCCTTGCAACCGGCCGATGGCGTGCACGCCCTGGGTCATGCCCCCGATCGTCAAGCCGATGATCACCAGCGCCACCAGCATCTCGGCGAGCGTATAGCCGTCGTCCGTCATGACGATGACGACTTGGGCGCAGGACAGACTTCGGACGTGGCCAGGCCATAACGCCGTCCGCTCGCCACACTGGCTGCCAGCGCTGTTCGATT
>PLRV01000051.1 GCA_003164925.1 Caulobacteraceae bacterium | reverse complement strand
TCGGGGGCCGTCCACCCCATCAAGCGAGCGTTCCGCTTCGCTGCGTGGGCTTGGGTCGCCCGGTCAAGCCGGGCGATGACGAGGTGTTTTACGCCATCGCCGCCAAAACAGTGCGCAGCTGGGCGTCGCGCACGCCCTTGAGCAGGGCCAGGGCTTGCTCGCCGTTCAGTTCCGACAGGGCCGCGCCCTCGGCGTCCAGGCGGTCGATGATGGCGTCGTCGCCCTCGTTCACGCGCAAGGCGCACATGCTCCAGTCGCTGAATTCGCGCTGCGGCGCGTCCTGAAGCGCGATGACCTGCGCCGCCTCATGGCGGCGGTCCAGCATGATCCGCTCATAGAGGGCGCCGATGGCTTCGGGCGGGCCTTCCAGCACCTGCAGCGCCTGGCGGCGGTGCACCAGCAGCAGGCCCGTGATCCCGACGGCGCGGTTGTTGCGGATTGAAGCGCGGACGATGGCGTTGATCTGATAGTTCTGTTCTTCGCGCTCTCGCGGGAAACGGGCGCTGAAGCGGCTGGTGTAGATCAGTCGGTGCATGGCGGACTGTCCGTTATGTGATTGTCGCAAATCCTACGCGATCCTGGTTAAAGGCGGGCTAACCCTGGGCGGCAGGCGCCAAGCCTGTGGCGCGAGGGGGCGGTGAAGGGGGACCAGATGGGCGAACCGGTGAGAATTCTAGGCCTGTCGGGCAGTCTGCGCGCCGGCTCGTACAACACCGCGGCCCTGAGGGCGGCGCTGGAGCTGGCGCCGGAGGGCGTGGAGATGCGCACCGCCGAGGTCGGCGCCCTGCCGCTGTACAACGAGGACCTGCACGCCCAGGGCTATCCGCCCGTGGTCGAGGATTTCCGTGCCCGCTTGCGTTGGGCCCAGGCCTTCCTGTTCGTCAGTCCGGAGTACAACTACTCGGTTCCAGGCGTGCTGAAGAACGCCATCGACTGGGGCTCGCGCGCGCCCGACCAGCCCTTCGCGGGCAAGACGGCGGCGGTGATGGGCGCTTCGCCAGGCCTGTTCGGTGCCGTGCGCGGCCAATACCACCTGCGCCAGATGGGGGTGTTCCTGGACCTGCACTTCGTCAACAAGCCCGAGGTGGCCATCACCCAAGCGGCGGGCAAGTTCGACGCCGAGGGCCGTCTGACCGACGCGCCCACGCGCGAATTCGTGGCCAAACTGATGGTGGCGCTGAGGGATTTGACGCTGAGGCTTGGGGGTTAAATCTGCTTTTGGATCAGCAGGACTTCACGCGCAGGCCGTGGGGCAGCTTGGTGGAGTCATCGCCGCAGGCCTGGCTGAGCTGGCCTTGGGTGAGGCCCAGCGCGCGGTCCATCTCGGCCCCGGAGAAGTTGACGCCGGCCAGCTTGGCCCCGCGCAGGTTCGCCCCCTCCAGGTAGGTTCCCACGAAGGTGGCGTTGGTCAGGTCGGCGCCTGAGAAATTGGCCCCGGTGAACACCGCGCCATAGGCGTTGACGTCGCGCAGGTCGCCGCCGGCGAAGCTGGTGCGGTTCATGATCGCGGCGGACATGTCGGCCTGACGCAGGCGCGCGCGGGCGAAGTTCTTGTTCTTCAGCTCGCCGTTCTGAAAATCCGCCTGGAACAGGTTGCAGCCGGGGCAGGAGGCCCCGGCCTTGGCGCGGGCGATCTGGCCGGCGTTCTGCGCCCGGGCGGGCGTCGCGGCCAGCACGGCGGCGATCAGGAGAAAAGCGCGCGCGGACGTCATCGGGAGGGCTCCGGTCAGCATGGACGCCATCCTAGCGGCCACGCGTTAAGAGCCGGTGCAGGCGTTGGGCCGGCGGTCAGGACGGCGCGCTCCATTTCAGCCGGGGCTTGCGCGCCGCCAGGGTCTCGTCCAGCCGGCGCAGGGGCGCCTTGATCGGCGCGACCTTGAACCGCTCCAGCGCGGCCACGTCGCTCCCCGCGCCAAGCGCCGCCTCGGCCAGGCCGCGCACCGCGTCGCAGAACCGGTCCAGCTCGGCCTTGGACTCCGTCTCGGTGGGCTCGATCAGCATGGCTCCGTGCACCACCAGGGGGAAGTACATGGTCATGGGGTGGAAGCCCTCGTCGATCATGGACTTGGCGAAGTCCAGGGTGGTCACCCCCGTGCCCTCCAGCCAGGCGTCGCTGAACAGGGCCTCATGCATGCAGGGGCCGTCTGGGAAGGCCGGGCTCATCAGGTCGCCGAGCCGGGCCTTGATGTAGTTGGCGTTGAGCACGGCGTCCTCGGCCACCTGGCGCAGGCCGTCCGAGCCGTGGCTGAGCATGTAGGCGTAGGCCCGCACGAACATGCCCATCTGGCCGTGGAAGGCGCTCAGTCGGCCAAAGCCGCGCTCGGCCTCGCCGCGGGCATGCTCCTCCAGCCGCCAGCCGTCCTCGTCCTTGACCACCCAGGGCTGCGGCGCGAAGGGGGCCAGGGCCTCCGATAGAACCACCGGTCCCGCGCCGGGACCGCCGCCGCCGTGCGGGGTGGAGAAGGTCTTGTGCAGATTGATGTGCATGGCGTCCACGCCCAGGTCGCCCGGCCGGACCTTGCCCACGATGGCGTTGAAGTTGGCCCCGTCGCAGTAGAAGTAGGCGCCGGCCTGGTGCGTGAGGCGGGCGATCTCCAGCACGTCTCTTTCAAAAAGCCCGCAGGTGTTGGGATTGGTCAGCATCAGAGCCGCCACGTCGGGGCCAAGCTTGGCGGCCAGGTCCTCAAGGTCCACCCGTCCGTCAGGCCCCTGCGCGATCTCGGTCACCTCATAGCCGACGAAGGCGGCGGTGGCGGGGTTGGTCCCGTGAGCGGAGGTGGGCGTCAGCACCCGCTTGCGGGCGTCGCCGCGCGCCTCGTGGGCGGCGCGGATGGCCAGAAGGCCGCACAGTTCGCCGTGTGCGCCGGCCTTGGGCGGCAGGGCCACGGCGGGCATGCCGGTGAGCGTCTTCAGCCAGTGGGCCACGCCGTCCATCAGCTCCAGCGCGCCCTGCACGGTGGACTGCGGCTGCAGCGGGTGAATGTCGCCAAAGCCCGGCAGGCGCGCCATTTTCTCGTTCAGGCGCGGGTTGTGCTTCATGGTGCACGAGCCCAGCGGATAAAGCGCCAGGTCGATGGCGTGGTTCTTCTGCGACAGACGCACATAGTGGCGCAGGGTCTCGGGCTCGGACAGTCCCGGCAGGGCGATGGGCGCGGCGCGGATCAGGTCGCCCAGATCGTCCGCGGCGCCGCGCTCCGGTTCGGGCAGGTCCACGCCGGTCTTGTCCCAGCCGCCCAGCTCGAAGATCAGGGGCTCGGTCTGCAGCAGGCCCTGGGCGTGTTCGGCGGACACGTCCGTGGACGCGGTCTGTGGGCGGGTGGGGCGGCCGATGCTTTGCATGTTCATGCCAGGACTTCCTTGAGCGCTTTGGCGAAGGCATCGATGTCGGAGTCGCAGGTGGTTTCGGTGGCGGCGACCAGCAGCAGGTCGTCCAGGCCCGCGTCCGGCTCCAGCCGGCTATAGGGCACGCCCGCCAAAATGCCCCGCCGCGCCAGGGTTTCCACCACGGCGGCGGCTGGCGTGGGCAGACGCACGGCGAACTCGTTGAAGAAGCGCGTGGTTGGAATCTGGACGCCCGGCACGGAGGCCAGGGCCGCCTTCAGCTTGCGGGCGACCTGGTGGTTGAGCAGCGCCAGGCGCCGCAGGCCCGCTTCGCCCAGCAGGCTCATGTGGACGGTGAAGGCCAGGGCGCACAGTCCGGAATTGGTGCAGATGTTGGAGGTCGCCTTCTCGCGCCGGATGTGCTGCTCGCGGGTGGACAGGGTCAGCACGAACCCGCGCCGGCCCTCGGCGTCCACCGTCTCCCCGCACAGGCGGCCAGGCATCTGGCGCAGGTGCTTCTCGCGCGCCGCGAACAGGCCGACGTAGGGACCGCCGAAGTTCAGGCCGTTACCGAGGGACTGGCCCTCCGCCGCCACGATGTCCGCCCCCATCTCGCCAGGCGATTTCAGCAGACCGAGGGAGACGACTTCGGTCACCGCCACGATCAGCAGGGCGCCATTGGCCCGGCAAGCCTCGGCGATGGCGCTCACGTCGGTGGCCTGGCCGAAAACATTGGGCGTCTGCACCACCACGCAGGCGGTGTCCGCGCCTATGGCGCCGATCACCGCCGCTTCGGCGTCCACCGCCGGGGCCAGGCGTTGCACCGCTATGCCCGGTCCCCGCGCCAGGGTCTGGATGGCCGCCGCATAGTGGGGATGCAGCCCGCCGGACAGCACTGCCTGGCTGCGCCGGGTGATGCGCGCGGCCATCAACACCGCCTCGCCGCAGGCCGTCGAGCCGTCGTAGAGGGAGGCGTTGGCCGTCTCCATGCCGGTGAGGGCCGCCACCTGGGTCTGGAACTCGAACAGGGCCTGCAAGGTGCCCTGGGCGATCTCCGGCTGATAGGGCGTATAGCTGGTGAGGAATTCCGAGCGTTGGATGATGTGGTCCACGCTGGCCGGCACATGGTGGCGATAGGCGCCGGCGCCGCAGAAGAACGGGCCGGCGCCGGCCGGGCGGTTCTTGCCGGCAAGGGCTGAGAGTTGGCGCTCGACCTCCAGTTCGCCCAGATGAGCGGGCAGGTCCACTGGCGCGTTCAGGCGCACGGATTGAGGAACGTCCGTGAACAGATCATCTATGTCGACGGCGCCGATGGCCGCGAGCATCTGCGCCCGATCTTCGGGGGTCAGGGGTAGGTAGCGCATGGTCAGAGCGTGTCCAGGAAGGCTTCGTAAGCGTCGCGATCCATCAGGGAGTCGATTTGGGCCGGGTCGGCGATTCTGAGCTTGGCGAACCAGGCGGCGCTTTCGGGGTCTTCGTTCACCGTTTCGGGATGGTCCGATAGAGCCGCCTGGGTCTCCACCACCTCGCCGTCGATGGGGGCGTAGATGTCCGAGGCGGCCTTGACGCTTTCCACCACCGCCAAGGACTGGCCCGCCTTGACCACCTTGCCGACCTCGGGGGTCTCGACGAACACCACATCACCGAGCTGCTCGGCGGCGTAGGCGGTGATGCCGACGGTGGCGATGTCGCCGTTAAGCTCGATCCATTCATGGTCTTTGGTGAAGCGCATGGCGGTCTCTTGTCAGGGTTGGCGGGCGTAGCGGTGGGGAACGAAGGGCAGGGCGACCACCTCGGCCGGCTGGGGCTTGCCGCGGACGATGGCGTTCAGTCGGGTTCCGGGCGCCGCCAGGGCGGGAGGAACGAAGGCCAGGGCGATGGGCTGGGACAGGGTGGGAGAGAAGCCGCCGCTGGTGACACGCCCGACCACGGCGCCGTCCGGCGTTGCGATATCGGCCCCCTCGCGCGCCGGGGCGCCTTGCACCTTCAAGCCCACGCGCACCCGCTCGGGGCCGTCGGCCAGTTCGCCAAGAATGCGCGCCGCGCCGGGAAAATCGGCGGCGGCCAGGCGTCGCTTGGACAAGGCGAAGGTCAGGCCCGCCTCCACCGGCGAGATGCTTTCGTCCAGGTCGTGGCCGTACAGCGGAAGACCGGCCTCCAGCCGCAGGGAATCGCGCGCGCCTAGGCCGATGGGGCGCACCCGCCCGTCCTCGAGCAGCCGCGTCCACAGCGCAGGGGCCGCCTCGTTGTCGATCATGATCTCGAAGCCGTCCTCGCCGGTGTAGCCCGAGCGCGTGACTGACAGGAAATGACTTTCCCAGCCGAACCAGCGGCCCTGCATGAAGCTGAGGTCCAGCGCTTGGGGGACCAGGGCGGCGAACACGGCGGCGGCCTCGGGCCCTTGCAGGGCGATCAAGGCGTGGTCTGCCAGCGGGGTCAGCGTGGCGGTCCCGGCCAGGGCCTGGCCGATCAGGGCGAAGTCGGCCGGCTTGGTTCCGGCGTTGACCACCAGGAACAGGCGGTCCTGCCGGTCGTCCCGTTCGGGCCGAAGCACCATCAGGTCGTCAATGATCCCGCCGTTGGCGTTGAGCAGGAAGGTGTAGCGTTGGCGCCCGCGCTTCAGGCGCTGCAGGTCCGCCGGAACGAGCTGTTCCAGCGCGGCGGCGATGGCGGCGTGGTCGCGCTCGGGGTCGCCGCTCGGGCTGTTCAGGTGCAACACCGCTGGCCCCATGTGCGACACGTCGAACAGGCCGGCGTGTTCGCGGGCCCAGCGGTGCTCGGTCAGGACGCCGTCGGCGTACTGCACCGGCATGTCGTAGCCGGCGAAGGGCGTAAAGCGGGCCTTGGCTTCGGCGTGGGCCGAGTGCAGCGGGGTTTTGAGAAGAGCTTGCTCGGGTTGCATCGACGCTCCAGGCATTAACGGGAAAGACGCACTCGGGCCTTGTGGCCTGATGCGCACCCCCGCTGTCCTTGCGCCTGAGAGATTTCGGGGCCGGGCCCCTTGCTCCGTCGGCGAGCGGCGCCCTGCTTGTCAGGCATGGGCCGCTACTTTCCAGCGTTCGACAGCTCGCGCGGTCCTTTTGCCTGAGCGTTTCCGGGGTGGTTGCGCCTTCGGCGCCGGACATCGAATCCGGCCTCTCCCGCGAGAGCAACCCTTGCGTAGGTGAGGCGGCGGAGGGAGTCAACGCGGACGTTGACGAATGAGCGTGGCGCGCAAATCTGCTGTAAACGCATGCGTAGCGAGCGCAAATTCGAACCGGCTAACTGCTGCGGCTCTCGCCGACCTGGCGCCGTCGCCACAGGCCGATCATGTCGGAACCAGCTTGGCTTTGGCGCGCTAATTCTGGCGACAGCAGCGCTTGCAAGGGCGAGGGAGACGGCGATGAGACCTTGGTTGGCTTTGGCTCTGATTGCGGCTCTGGCGAGCTTTGACCCGGCCCAGGCGCTGACTCGGCCCGGCGCGGCCCGTGCGGCGCACTGTTGCCTGGCGCCCGCTGGCGCCGCGGTGGAGGTCGAACTGATCGACCCGGTCAGCACTCGCCTCTACAGGACCGGAGACCGTGTCCTGCTGCGCCTGGCCGCGCCGCTGATTGTGGACGGCCGGGTCCTGCTGCACGCGGGGACCCCCGGAGAAGGCGAAGTGATCGAGTCGTCTAGGCCAGGGTTTGGCGGGAAGGCGGCCAAGCTGGTGCTGGCGGCCGACTTTCTGCGGCTGGGCGATCGGCGAATTCCTTTGCGCGGTCTGCAGCTGGCGGCTGCGGGAAAGGGCAATGTGATGCCGGCCGAGGTGATAGGCCTTTCAGGCATCGTGTTGGGACCCATTGGCTTCGTGGGCATGGCTGTGCAGGGCGACAACGTCGAATTCCCCGCCGGAACCAAGGCCACGGCTGAGCTGGCCGCAAGCGTCGTTCTGCCCTCGCTTGGCCGGGCGACGTCGGACGAGCGCGCGCTGGCCGGCGTCATGGCCCGTCCGGCCCCGGTCAGCGACGGCGGGTTAGTCATCGCCCCGCCGCCCAAAGGGATGGGCCAGGTGGTGTTTTTCCGCGCCCACTCCCTGCTGGGCACGGGCCAGTGGTTCAATGTCCGCGAGAACGGCAAGGCGCTGGGCAAGTTGACCAACGGCGCCTATTTCGTCGAGACCGTCGAGCCGGGGCTGCACACCTACACCGCCACCGAGGAGCCGGAGTTCAAGGACAGCCTCAAGCTCCAGATCGATCCGGACCACACCTATTTCGTGGAAGGCATCCTGACCAAGGGCGTGGTGATCGGGGCCGCCGACCTGACGCCCTCCGATCGTGCGGCCTTCGACAAGGCGGCCGGGGGCCTGAAACAGACCGAGACGGCGCAGCCGTAGACGCGGACGCCTACATGCGCTCCGGCGCTTCCAGGCCGAGCAGCCCCAACGAGAGCTCCAACTGCCGCAGGGCCGTCTGCGCCATGGCCAGGCGCGAGGCGCGCTGGGCCGGGGTGTCGGCGCCCATCACCGGGCAGGCGGCGTAGAACTTGGAGAAGGTTTGCGCCAGCCGATAGGCATGCTCGGCGATGAAGTTGGGCGCGCGCTTGGCGTAGGCGTCGGATACGGCCTGATCGAAACCGTCCAGCACCAGCGCCAGTTCACGCTCGGCTGGCTCCTCCACGACCGCCAAGCCCGGCTGTGCGCCTTCCGACGCCGCCTTACGCAGCAAGGATTTGATGCGGACGGCCTGGTACAGAAGATAGGGCCCAGTCTTGCCCTCGAAGCTGGTGAAACGGTCCAGATCGAAGATGTAGCTGGCGCCGCGGAAGTTCTGCAGGTCGGCGAACTTGATGGCGGCCATCGCCACCTTGTGCGCCGTATCCTCGAAGGCCACCTCCGACAGCTCCACCCCTAGTCCCGCTTCATGCAGCCGCTGGCGGGCTTTCTCCCGGGCGGATTCGATGAGGTCGTGCAGCTTGAGGACGCCGCCTTCGCGGGTCTTGAAGGGTTTGCCGTCAGGCCCGTTCATGGTGCCGAAGCCCAGATGCTCCAATGAGCCATCGGTGGCATAGCCCGCCAGATAGGCGGCGCGGAACACCTGCTCGAAATGGTCGCCCTGGCGCTGGTCTACGACGTACAGGCACAGCTGGGGATCGAAGGTGCGCCGCCGGTCGAGGATCGTGGCCAGGTCGGTGGTGCCGTACATGGCCGAGCCTTCGGACGAGACCACCAGCAGCGGCGGCAGCTCGCGCTTATCGTCCTCGCGCGCTACCCGGACGATCTGAGCGCCCTGATCCTGCACAAGAAGGGCCTTGGCCTTCAGCGTCTCGATCATCTCGGGAATCAGCGGATCGGCGTCGCTTTCGCCTTTCCACAGGTCGAATTCGATGCCTAGCGCCTCGAATTCCCGCTGCAGGGCCTTGCGACTGACGGCGACGAAGTGGCGCCACAGGCGCAGATAGCCCGGCTTGCCAGCCTGCAGTTCGGCCGTGGCCTTGCGGGCTCGGTCGCGGAATTCCTCATCCTGCTTTGCCTTGGCTGCGGCCGAGGGATAGAGGCGGTCCAGAGTGTCCAGATCCAGCCCTTCCAACAGCAGAGCGATGAAGCGGTCCTCCTCCTGTGGCTTGGGTCCGTCAGGCGTGCGCCACAGCTCCTCGGCCACCGCTCGCCAGTGGGGGTTCTCATCGCTGGCGGCGATGATCAGCAGCCCCATCTGGAAGCCCCAGTCGCCGAAGTGGGCGTCGCCCAGCACGTTATCGCCGCGGAAGCGGAAGATCCGCTTGAGCGATTCGCCGATGATGGAAGAACGCAGATGGCCCACATGCATGGGTTTGGCCACGTTCGGGCCGCCGTAATCGATCATCACCCGGCGCGCAGTTTCCGCCGGCTGTCCGCCGGCGCGCTCGTCGGCGCTGATCTCCCGCACGCGCTCGGATAGGACGCCGTTGGCTACGCGAAGATTGATGAAGCCCAGTCCCGCCAGTTCGACGGATTTGAACACGGGGTTCTCGCGCAATTGGGCGACCACCTGCGCGCCGATTTCACGCGGATCGCGGCGGGCGCTCTTGGCGGCCGCTAAGGCGCCGTTGCATTGAAAATCAGCCAAGTCCGGGCGGTCGCTGGCGGTTACGCGCCCGAGCTCCGCCGGCAGATCGGCTGAGGCGAAGGCGGCCCCCACCGCCTCGCTCAAAGCCCTTCTAAGATCGGTCATTTGGCCGTGGCGCTGCTCTGGGCCTGGTCGGCGATCACCGCGCTGGGCTTGAAGCGCTTGCCGTCGCGATTGAAGGCGACCATCTGCGGGGTGACGTCAAAGCCGACCAACACCTCGAAATTGCCGCCGCTCACCTTGGTGTTGCTGCGCGGAATGGTGATGCCCTTTAGGGTGTCCGTGTACATCACCCGATCTTTTCCCACGGGAAAGTTGACCGGAAGGTTGAAGAAGACCTTGTCGATGACGTCCCGATTTCGATCGGTCACCGCCACCCAATAGCGATAGGTTTTGGACGAGCCCTGAGCCTGCGGCCCTCGCCCCAGGGCGAACAGCACCTGCACCTGCACGCGGATCGGCTCGGAGCCCGTGTATTGGCAGGTCGAGCTCAGGTTCTGGATTTCGCCGGTATATCCGACCATCGAGGTCTGCTCGAGGTTGTCCTTAAGCTCCACGTAGCGCGCCGCGTCGTACAGCACCTTGACGTAGGGACACGGTCCCATGTTCCGCACCTGGGGCAGGTCCAGCTGCTTATCGCCCCAATCTTCTTTCTTCTTGGCGTCGTCGGCGTTGGGATCTTGATCCTGGGCCAGGGCGTGATGCAGGGGGCTGACAGCGAAACAGGCGGCCAGGAACAGAACGGTAAGAACGGTAAGAGGGCGGCGCATGTGCGGTCCGACGAGATAAGGGCGCGGACCAAGTCCGCTGAGGGCTGTGTGATACCGGCTTCTCCGTCCTGCCGCAACGCGGGCGCAAAAGGATGCTTGATCGCAGACTCCATCTTGGAACAAGACCTACACGGCGCCATCTTGGCCGCACGGGCCGGACACTTCATGGGCGGTTCGCGCGGCGCGTTTTTGGTTTTGGAGTAGGACGTTGTGATGGAGGCTGGTGCGCGCCCGAGTGTTGAGGTTCGACTGGCCAGTCCGCGCGGGTTCTGCGCCGGCGTGGATCGCGCTATCCAGATGGTCGAACGCGCGATCGCCAAATATGGCGCGCCGATCTACGTCCGTCACGAAATCGTGCACAACCGCACCGTCGTCGAACGATTGGCGGCCCTGGGGGCTGTGTTCATCGAGGACGTCGCCGACTGCCCTTCGGACCGTCCCCTGGTCTTTTCCGCGCATGGCGCCCCCAAGGCGGCGTTTGGCGAAGCGGCGGCGCGGGGCATCTTCACCCTCGATGCGACCTGTCCCCTGGTGAGCAAGGTGCACAACGAGGCCGAGCAGCATCAGGTCGCCGGCCGCCACGTCATCGTGATCGGTCACGCGGGACACCCGGAGGTCATCGGCTTGCTCGGTCGTCTGCCGCCTGGGGCCATGAGCCTGATTCAGACCGTGCAAGACGCGTGTGGCTTCATGTGGGATCCGTCCAAGCCCCTGGCCTTTGTCACTCAGACGACCCTATCGGTGGACGAGGCCGCCGAAATCATGGGGGTGCTCAAGGCCCGCTTCCCGGACATCGCCGCGCCGGCCAAGGAAGACATCTGCTACGCCACAACCAACCGCCAGCAGGCGGTCAAGCAGATGGCGCAAGGGTGCGACCTGGTGCTGGTGGTCGGCTCCAAGACCTCGTCCAACTCCCTGCGTCTGGTGGAGGTGGCGGCGCGCTGGGGCGCCAAGGACGCGCGCCTTATCGATGGAGCGGACGACATCGACTGGGCCTGGTTCAAGGACAAGGCGGTGGTCGGGCTGACGTCCGGCGCCTCGTCGCCCGAATCCCTGGTCGAGAAGGTTCTTGAGGCCCTGGGCGCCCGCTACGACCTGCTCGTGCGCGAAGTGGCGCATGTGCGCGAGACCCTGACCTTCAAGTTGCCTCGCGTGTTGGCGGAGTAGGCTGGCGGCGGAGTCATCCGTCTTGACCGGGGCGGCTGGCTCGCCCAACAGACGGCATGGCCGTTTACACCGACATCTCCGACGCCGAGCTGGATGCCTTTATGGCGCAGTTCGACCTGGGCGCGCCCCTGGCGTTCAAGGGCATCGCCGAAGGCGTGTCCAACTCCAATTTCCTGCTGGAGACCGAGAGCGGCCGCTTCATCCTGACGGTCTATGAGCAGCGCACCGACGAGGCGGATCTGCCGTTCTTCCTGTCCTTGATGCGCTGGCTGCACGACTATGGTTACCCCAGCGCGACGCCCATGCCGGCCAAGGACGGCGCCTTGTATAAGCGCGTGCGCGGCAAGCCGGCGGCTATCGTGACCTTCCTGAACGGCATGTCCGTGCGCAGGCCCGGCACGGGGCACTGCCGCGAGGCCGGCGTCGGCCTGGCGCGCCTGCATCTGGCCGCCCGGGACTTCGCCATGAGCCGGACCAATACCTTGGGTCAGCCGTTCTGGGCGGGCATGTTCAAAGGCTATGAGGCCCAGGCCGAGGCGCTCAAACCTGGCCTTGCCGCGGTGATCTGCGCCGACATCGCGACTTTTGAGCGCCTGTGGCCCAAGGACCTGCCGCGAGGGGTGATCCACGCCGATTTTTTTCCCGACAATGTGTTCTTCCAGAACGGGAAGTTCGCCGCGGCCATCGACTTCTATTTCGCCTGCACCGACCTTTACGCCTACGATGTGGGCGTGTGCCTGAACGCCTGGTGCTTCGAGCCGGACGGCAGCCTCAACGTCACCGCCGCCCGGGCCCTGGTGGCCGGTTACGAGAGCGTGCGGCCGCTGACTGCGCCGGAGAGGGCGGCGATTCCCGTGCTGGCCTGGGGCGCCGCGCTGCGCTTCTTCCTCACGCGCCTGCACGATTTCGGCCTGGGCGGGACCGGCGCGCTGGTCAAGCCGCACGACCCCTTGGAATATGAGCGCAAGCTGGCGGTGCACCGGGCGGCCTTCGCCTCGGGCCAAGGGCTGGCGCCGTTCGAGGACTGGTCTTGAGCCCAAAGGTCACGGTGTTCACCGACGGCGCCTGCCGCGGCAATCCGGGACCGGGCGGCTGGGGCGCGATCCTCATGTTCGGGCCGCATGAGAAGGAACTTTGCGGCGGCGAGCCGGACACCACCAACAACCGCATGGAGCTGATGGCCGCCATCATGGCGCTGGAGGCCCTCAACAAGTCCTGCAGGGTGGAGCTGCACACCGACAGCAAATACGTGCAGACCGGCATCCAGGATTGGATCACCAGCTGGAAGGCGCGCGGCTGGAAGACCGCCGACAAGAAGCCGGTCAAGAACGAGGACCTGTGGAAACGCCTGGACGCCGCCCGCCAGCGCCACCACGTGGACTGGCGCTGGGTCAAGGGTCACTCGGGGCACGAACTCAACGAACGGGCGGACCGGCTGGCGAACAAGGGGCTGGAGGAGGCCCAGGCCCAGGGGTGAGGCGGAACGGGCGGGATGCGCCAGGAACGGTCATTGGTCTGGCCCCCGGCACCTGACGCTTAGCGCCCCACGGAAAGGTGTCTACCTACCAAATCAAGGGAGGATCACCCTGTCGGCCAAGGGCGTCGCCGAGGCGAAGGCGATGCTGACCGATCCCGATAAACCAAGTGGCCAGTCGGCTGAAGGTGGCGCCCTCGACCCTCTATCGGCATTTGCCAGGTGGCCCCAGCGCGTGAGTGACACGCAACCGTTGGATAAGGCCAGATAAATATAGCCGACACCGGTTCTCCCGCGACGAGATTTTCGCGCCGCTGCCTTCCGCTGAGGAATGGACGGCCCTAGTCTAGGTTTGAACAGGCCTAACGTGGCCGTCGGAGGAACGTCCATGAAACCCAAACTTATGTTGGCGGTGGCTATCGCTGCGCTCTCGTTGACCGCTGCAGCCGTCGCCAAACCCGACGCCAACGCCTTGGCCGCCGTGGCCGACAAGGGCCGCCCCGAGGCCGACACCAGGCGTGACGCCGATCGTAAGCCCGCAGAGATGATGGAGTTCGCCGGCGTTGAGCCCGGCCAGGTAGTGGTCGATTTCATGCCGGGCGGCGGTTATTTCACCCGAATCTTCTCTAAGGCCGTGGGGCCCACGGGGGTGGTCTACGCCATATCGCCGCCGCTGCCGCCACCACCCAAGGGTGTCACCCTGCCGCCCCCCCCGCCCGGCGTGGACGCTATTGCCGCCGACCCGGCCTACGGCAATGTTCGGCCGATCCACGCCGCCTTTGCCGCCTTTGCGGTCCCGCAGAAGGCCGACCTGATCTGGACGGCTCTGAATTATCACGACCTGCACACGAGCATGTTCAACGTGGACACTGCCGCTCTGAACAAGGCGATCTATGACTCGCTGAAGCCCGGCGGCTACTATGTGGTCGTCGACCACGCTGCGGCGGCCGGATCGCCCCTTTCGACCATCGACACCATGCACCGGATAGATCCGGCCATCGTGCGCAAGGAGGTCGAGGCGGCGGGTTTCAAGCTCGTGGCCCAGAGCGACGCCCTGAGAAATCCAGCTGACGACCATAGCCTGCCCATGATGAAGGTCGAGCGTGGCCACACGGATCAATTCATGTTAAAGTTCCAAAAGCCACAATAAAACAATGTGTTGATTCGGTATCGATCTTCTTGGGCGTCCTGAATCCGTGAATCCGGGAACAGGGCGCCCATTGCCTCTCTTCCGAGGTAATCCGCCGCCGCGCGAGCGGCCAAGCGCCGGGCGTGCGGTCCCCCCTTTTTTCGCCGCGCGCCGGCGGCTTGGGCATGAGCTCGGATGACGGCGGCGTCCAACATGGTCCATTCCAAGTCCGGTTCGGCGGCCACGGATCTAAAACGCCGCTTCCATTCCCGAAAGCAGATGGGGTGGGTGGCTCCCAATGCTCGTGGTTTGCGTGACACCAACCACCTTGGCGCTTCAACGCCGGGAGCGGGAGCCATCCACCCCGTCCGCTTACGAGCCGCGCACCTCAGCGCCCTGTGGGCCGTGGCTGTGTCGGTGATGGTCGGCTAGGGGCATCGGGAGTTCGCCTTTGCTGACCGGCGTCATTGGTTGCGGCTACCACCAAGGCGGAGCTGTTGGGGCCGTTTTCAAAAATTGGCGCGGAAATCGAACGCGACGTTCAATCGTAGCAGAATCAAACCGACGCCCCGTTTCCCCGAACGGGGGCTGCGAGGCCCTGTCTATGCCCGACCGTGGCCGACTTCAGCGACTTTATCACGAAGGGCGCGAGCGCCGCGGCGAGCGCCTGAACGCCCTTGGGGTTGGGGTGTAGTCCGTCGGCCTGGCGCAGGGCGCGCGGGACCACCGCCAGCCAGTCGGCAAACAGCGGCGTTTGAGTGTCCTTGGCGGCGGCGGTGAAGGCGGCGTCGAAGTCGCGGGCATAGTCCGCGCCCACCTGGGGCGGCGCGCTGACGCCCACGATAACCGCGCGCACGCCGTGCACTTTCAGTCGGCGGACGATGGCTTCGAGGTTGCGGCGGATCAGGGATGGATCGACCCCTTGCAGAAGGTCGTTGCCGCCCAACTCCACCACGCACAGGTCGGTCGCGGCCGGCACGCTGAAGTCCGCCCGGGCCAAGGCGTCGGCCGTGGTATCGCCGGAAACCCCGGCGCTGACCACCACGGCGGGATGGCCGAGCCTTGCCAGCGCGACCTGCAGCTGAATGGGCAGGGCGTCCGCGGCGGCCAGGCCGTAGCCGGCGGTCACCGAGTCGCCCAGCATCACCACCGTTGGCGTCCTGGCCGCCGCTGGCCCGGCGCTCAGAATCGCCGCCACGGCGAGCAATAGCCCGACGATCTTCTCAGCGTGTCCGATTTGCGATGTATTGGCCATGGGCGGACCCTATGTAAGCCGCCTTGGCCCAGCCTCAATGCTTTCTTGGGCTCAACACCTTGTCGGGAATCGCTCATGACGCCTGAACCGCTCCTGGTGCTTGAGGGCGTGGGCCTGACGCTACCTTCGACGGCCGGTCCGGTGGAAATTCTGCGGAGCGTGGACCTGACGGTCCAGCTTGGGGAGATCGTGGCGGTGACCGGTCCCTCCGGCTCGGGCAAGTCCTCGTTGATCGCAGTGGCGGCCGGGCTGGAGCAGCCGACGCGAGGCTCCGTGCGTCTGTTCGGACGAGATGTGGGCGCCTTAAACGAGGATGGACGCGCGCGCCTGCGGCGCGGGCGCGCCTCGCTGGTCTTTCAGTCCTTCCACCTCCTGCCCAATATGACCGCCGAGGAGAACGTGGCCGCGCCGCTTGAGATCGCCGGTCACGCCGAGGCGATGGATATCGCGCGTCTGTGGCTGGAGCGGGTGGGCCTGTCCGCTCGCGGTCATCACTATCCACATCAGCTTTCGGGCGGCGAGCAGCAGCGCGTGGCCCTTGCCCGCGCCCTGGCCGCTCGCCCGGCCTTGCTGTTCGCCGACGAGCCGACCGGCAATCTCGACGCCGCCAACGCCGCCGCCGTGGCCGACCTGATGTTCGACCTGATCGCCGAGACCGGCGCGGCCCTGGTGCTGGTGACCCATGATGCGTCGCTGGCCGCTCGCGCTGGACGCCAGGCGCGGATGGACGGCGGACGGCTTTCCGCGTGAAGGCGCCCCTTTCGCTCCGCTTCGCCGCGCGCGAACTCAGGTCGGGGGTCAAGGGCTTCCGCATCTTCCTGGCCTGCCTTGCCATCGGCGTGGCGGCCATCGCCGCGGCCGGGTCCACCGGGGAAGCCTTCCGCCGGGGCCTGTCCAGCGAGGCGCGCGACATCCTGGGCGGGGATCTGGCGGTCAACGCCGATCGGACCTTCACCCCGCAGGAGCGCCGGGCCTTCGAGGCCTTGGGCAAGGTCAGCTACGCGGCCGGCGCAAATGTGATGGCCCAGGCGCCGTCGGGCCTGCGCCGTCTGGCCGAGCTGCGCGGGGTGGACGGGCTCTATCCCCTGGCCGGGACGCTGGAGCTCACCGGGCCGGACGGCAAGCCCATGACCTTGGCCAAGGTCGTCGCGCCCCAAGGCGGTCTGCCCGGCGCCGCGGTGGAGCAGGCCATGCTGGACCGGCTGCATATGAGGCTCGGCGATAGCTTCCTGGCCGGCGATCAGCGTCTGGTGGCCACCGCTGTGCTTGGCTCCGAGCCTGATCGCTTGAGCCGAGGCTTTCAGCTCGGCCTGCGCGTCCTGACCAGTCTGAAGGCCATGGACGACTCCGGCCTGCTCGCCTCGGGCCTCCGCATTGGAACCACGGCGCGCATCGCCCTGCCGCCTGGCCAGGATCCTCGGCCAGTGCGGGAGGCTTTGCGTCGGCGTTTCGGTCGTGATGGCCTGCGGGTGCGCGACCGCTATGACGCCTCTCCTGGCGTGCGTGTGCTGATCGACCGGCTGGAGTATTTCTTGAGTTTCATAGGCCTGTCCTCCCTGCTGGCCGGGGGCCTCGGCGTCTCGGGCGCGGTGGGGGCCTATCTGGAGGCCAAGAAGCCCGCCATCGCCGCCTTGAAGGCGCTGGGCGCGGACGGCGCCCTGATCCGCAACGTCTACCTGATCCAGATCGCCTTCCTGGCGGGACTGGGCATCGCCATCGGTCTGGCGATTGGCGCGGCCGCGCCATTCCTCTTGGCGGCCATAGCGGGAAATCAGCTGCCGATTCCGGCCCTGTTCGCCGTCTATCCCGCGCCTCTGCTGCGCGCGGCCGCCTTCGGCGCTCTGTCGGCCGGCGCCTTCAGCCTGATTCCCCTGGCCAAGGCCCGCGCCACCCCGCCCGCTGCCCTGTTTCGCCAGGACCTGACCGGCCGCCTCGGCCTCGGCCCCGAATTGATCGGCGCCTTGCTGTGCGCCGCGGGCCTGGCGAGCGTAGCCATAGCCACGGCGCCCTCGGTCCCCATGGCGGCGATCATGATCCTCGGCGTGGCGGTCGCCTTCGGCCTCCTCTGGCTGCTCGGCAGGGCTGGGGTCTGGGCCGCGGGCCGCGTCCGACGCCTGACGCGAGGCTCGGCGCGGCTCGGCCTGGCCAACCTGGCCGGACCCCATTCCGCCGCCAGAACCGCCGCCCCCTCGGTCGGCCTGGGCGTCGCCCTGCTGGCCGCGGTGGTGCTGATCCAGTCGGCCCTGCTCGCCCAGGTGCGCGACGTGGCGCCCAAGACTGCCCCGGCCGTGGTGTTCACAGAGATTCCGGCCGACCGCACCGCCGCCTTCGACGCCATCGTCGCCCAGGCAATCGGACCGCTGAGTCCCAAGGTCTATCTGCGCATGCCCATGTTCACCGGCCGCATCACCGCCCTGAACGGGCGGCCGTTGGACCGCGACCGCATCGATCCGTCCCAGCGCTGGGCTTTCGATAACGACATCACCATGAGCGCCGCGACCGCCGAGCCGGCCAACGCCGGCAAGGCCCAGGGCCGCTGGTGGAACGGAGCCTACGCCGGCCCGCCCCTGGTCGCCATCGGCGAGGACATGGCCAAGGCGGGTCATCTGAAGCTGGGCGACCACATGACCTTGCTCATGCTCGGCCGCCAGATCGAGGCGCGCATCGCTGTGGAGCGGCCAGTGGACATCGGCGGCTTTGGACCCGGCTTCCAGGTGATCCTGGACCAGCAGGCGCTGGACGGGGCGGCCCTGCGACAGGTGGCCATAGCCAAGACCGACCAGATGGGCGAAACGCGGCTGACCGCCTCGCTGGCTCGCGACTTCCCCGAGGTGAACGTGATCAGCGTTCGCGAGCAACTTCAGGAAGCCGCCGCCCTGTTCGATAAACTGGCCTTGGCGGTACGGGCCGCGGCGGGGGTGGCCGCTCTGGCCGGGGTGCTGGTGCTGGCAGGCGCCATTGCAGCGGGCGCGCGCAGCCGGGCGCGGGAGGCGGCCTTGCTCAAGGTGTTGGGTGCGTCGCACGGTCAGGTGCTGGGCGCCTACGCCATCGAATACGGCGCCGTGGGTTTGATCGCGGGGGGCGCTGGGGTCCTTCTCGGCGCCACGGCAGCCTGGCCGGTGGTTGTCGGAGTGTTCCAGGCGCGTTGGAGCGTGGACTGGGGAGGCGTGTTCGCCTTGGTGCTCGGAGCCATGCTGTTGGCCGGCGCGGGAGGCCTCGCCGCCGCCGCCCAAGCCCTGGCCAAGCACCCGGCGCCGGTGCTGCGGGCAGATTGAGGCACAGCGACCTGTCTCGCTTGCTGGGGGTGAGGCCGGGTCAGTTGGTTGCGCCCGCCAACATCCGTTTGCTGGCGGAGAGCTGATGACGGCTAACGCCCCCAAAGCGGTCCCTCTGAGAGTCTGCTTTCTGGGACAAAGGCGTGAAACGCGAGGTCGCTCAGGCCTCCGCTGGTAGGATCGCGGACCCAAGCACTCTATAGTCAGAACGCATGAAGACTCTCTCGATCATCGTCGCGTTTGCCGCGCTGGCAAACACCGGGCCGCTTGGTGCGGCAGCCGAGCCGGCAGTGAGTTCTGCGATAGGCCTGACTTGCCCCCCTTCTGGCGGTTACATCCAAGGTCCGTTCGTGCCCACTGCGGCAACCGCGCGCAGGGCCTATTTTGCAATCCGAGAAGCTGTCGCGCCTGACTTTCGTTTCACGAAAAGGGAGCGGTTGGTTGTCGAGGACAAGAGCGACCACTGGGAGGTCAGCTCCGTCTTGCATGAGAGGGACAAGCAAGGGGGTGAGGTCCCACTCCAGGGCGGGGGATTTGGACTAGATATCAACAAATGTACGGGAGCCGTCTCCGGAGTTGGCGGCATAAGGTAACGCCGCCAAAATCAACGGCAGCTTCGGGGCAGGATGTTCGCGACGGCAGACGACC